>JBBDHV010000029.1:85217-119078 GCA_040880725.1 Acidimicrobiia bacterium | reverse complement strand
CGAGATCCGCCTCTCCCAGACCTCTCAACCCTCAGCCAAGGTTTAATTGCAAGCTCAGCTCTTGTCGAGCCAGCGAGCTTCCGAGCCCGCCGGTCCGTAGACCCAGTACACGACCATCGGAGCATCCGGACCGGCGGTCGTGCGATGACGAAGATGCGGTGGAGTCACCACAACAGACCCCTCCGACACCGGGATCTCCTCGTCTTCGATGACGATCGTGCCGGAGCCTCGAACGATCATCGCGAACTCCTCAGCTCGGTGCGTGTGCTCCGGTACCGAGAACCCGCTTGGAATCGCGGAGATCCCCCACGCCATGTCGGCGGAGGATTCGAGGTCCGGCGATGCCTGCACCGCGACCACTCGACCGTCGACCAGCGGGAACGCATCGGTGGCGACACCCGAATCGAGCACCGCCAGGGCGCCTTCGACGAGTTCGTCGAGATCGTTGACGACATACCTGCTCATGTCTGATCACTCCTCATTTCGTGATCGAGAACCCACCGTCGACGTTCACGACCTCCCCGGTGATGAACGACGCTCGTTCCGACAGCAGGAATTCGACCGCCTCCGCCAATTCGGTGGGCTCGGCAAACCGCTGCAACGCGTGACCCATCCGTCGGGATTCCGGTTCGAAGATTCCCTGTTCGATGGCGATGGCGATACTCGGCGTGTTCACATAGCCGGGGGCGACCGCATTGACTCGGATCCCGTGTTCTGCCCATTCGACGGCGAGGGTACGGGTGAGGGCACCGACTGCCGCTTTTGCCACCGAGTACGGGAGGCGGCGGGGCCAGCCGAACGACTGGGCGACCGAGGAAAAGTTGACGATGGCCCCTCCCCCGCCGCCGACCATCAACCGGGCCGCAGCCTGACACATGTAGAACGTCGCATCGAGATGCACCCCGAGTACGGCATGCCATTCGGCCGGACTGAGGTCGATGCTCGGACGATCGAGATGACTGCCCGCGCAGTTCACCAGTCCCACCAGCCGGTCATCGCCGACCGCAGCCGGCACCATCGTGGACACGGCATCAGGGTCGGACACGTCGCATGGATGGGCGGCCGCCCGATCACCGATACCCGCGCTGGTGTGTTGAAGGGTGTCGACGTCGCGATCGACCAGGACCACCCGGGTCCCGGACTGTCGCTCCAGCACGACGCGGGCCACGCTGGGCCCGATCCCACTCGCCGCCCCGGTGATGATGACGACGTCGGTCATGTTTCGATGACGCACATCGGATCTCCCGGGCGCAACTCCCTGCCCGGTTCGGCCAGCAACTCGACGACCGTGCCCGCCAGCGGCGAAGGGACGTCCGTGTCGACCTTGTCGGTCTCGACAGTCACCAGGACCTGCTCGGTCTCCACCCGATCACCCGCCGCCACGTGCCACTCGACGACGACAGCGGTTTCCACCGAGTCCCCGAGATCCGGAAGCTTGACCCGCGTGCCGGCCATCAGATGGAGGATCCTGCACGAACATGGGCGAACATCGCCTCGATACCGGGGGCTTCGGCTGCTTTGACGTCGTCGGTGGCACGGTCGATTCGCTCCGCGACGTCGCTCTCGAGTGCCGCCCGGGCTTCTTCGGACAACACACCTTCTGCGACGAGCCGATCCCCGAGAATCTGGATCGGGTCGCGATCGAGCCACTCGTCGAGTTCACCGCTTCGACGATAGGGCGCGGTGTCGCTTCGGGAGTGTCCCACGAATCGGTAGGTCTTCACCTCGACGAAGCGTGGACTCGACTCGGCCCGTGCCGCCTCGAACTCGACGGAGAGTTCGTCGACGAGCGTGTCGACATCCTGGCCGTCGACCGCCCGGGACGGAATGTCGTAGGCGGCCCCGCGGCGATACAGATCCTCGAACGGTGTCGTCCGATCGATGCGGCTGTACTCGCCGTACAGGTTGTTCTCGCAGAGGAAGACCACGGGCACATCCCACACCTTGGCGAGGTTGAGGGCTTCGTGGAACGCCCCGATGTTGGTGGCGCCGTCGCCGAAGGTGGCGACGCCGATGGCGTCGGTGCCAGTCGCCCGTCTTCCGATGGCGGCGCCGACGGCGACGGGGATTCCCGCGCCCACGATGGCGAAGGTGGGGAGAAGTCCGATCGTGAGATCCGACAGATGCATCGATCCACCGACACCGCCGATCGATCCCACCGTCTTGCCGAGCACCTCGCCGATCACGCTCGTCGGCGTCATTCCAAGCGCCAAAGCGTGTCCGTGGCCGCGATAGGTGCACGTGACGACGTCTGCCTGTGTGGTGGCAGCAGCCACCGCCACCGCGACCGCTTCCTGTCCTTGGCAGGTGTGGGTGGTCCCTTTGACGAGGCCCTCGGCGAACATCGCCTGGATGGACTCTTCGGTTCGACGGATTTCGAGCATCCGCTCCAATCTGCCAACTCGATCAGCCAGCGCGGCCCGACGTTCCAATTCGACACTCATCTGGTCGCTCCCTCCCTGGTCCACCAGGGGCCAATGGATCGCCCCGAAGCCAATAGTGCGTCGACTTGGGCCACGACCTCGTCCGACGTCGGCAGATAGCGAGCCTCGAGGTCCGGAGCGAACGGCACCGGGACGTCCGGAGTGGTGACACGCACAACCGGGGCTCGGAGTTCGTCCAGCAACTCTCCGGCGACGGCGGAGACGATGTCGGTCCCCCACCCTCCCGACCACGGACTCTCTTCGACGACCACGAGGCGGCCCGTCCGGGCGACCGATTCGAACACGAGGTTGCGGTCCCACGGCTGGATCGTCAGCAGGTCGATGACGTCGGCGGTCCATGCCGCCTCACGCGCAGCATGCTTCGCGACACTCACGGTGTTCCCCATCGCGACCAGCGTGACATCGTCACCGTGCTGGACGAGTTCGCCGGTTCCGAGCGGGATGATGTGGTCGTCGGACGGGTCGAAGTCTTCGCGCTCGGCGTACAGGGCTCGCGGTTCGAGCACGACGACGGGGTCGTCGTCCCGAGTCGCCGCCCGAATCAGTCCGTAGGCCGTGCGTGCACCGGATGGCATCGCCACGGTGATGCCAGGGCTTCCGATCAGCCACCGCTCCAAGGTCTGCGAATGCTGCGCCCCGAAGCCGAGGCCACCGCCGACGGATCCCCGCACGACGAGGGGGACGCTGACTTCGCCACCCGAGAGGTAGCGGTAGAACGCCGCCTCGGTAACGAGTTGGTCGAGGGCGACGCCGAGAAACTCGATGAACATGATCTCCACCACCGGCCGCAAGCCCGTGGCCGCGGCTCCGACCGCGGCACCGAGGAAGCCCATCTCAGAAATCGGAGTGTCCCGCACCCGATCCCCGAACTCCTCGTGGAGGCCGACGGTGGCCTTGAAGACACCTTCGGCTTCGGCCACGTCTTCGCCCCAGACCACGACGGAGGGGTCCGCCCGCATCTCGTCACGCAGACCTGCGGCAATGGCCTGGTTCATTCTCATCAGCATCGAATCGAGACCTCCGTCAGGTGCGTCCGGCGAGGTGGCGACCGGGTGTTGCCCGCCAGCCACGCCGCAGCATGCCAGATGCCGCCCGTCTCTGCCAATAACCCGACTCAATTGCAACTATTCTGCAATCTCTCCGCCCAGCAGGGCCCGCCGAGGTCGAACTGCGGGCCCAGGACTACCGCCAGTGTGGTCAGGAACCCAGGGTTCGCGACGACGCCGCAGGCGTCAGGGGGCGGACTGGATGACGTACGGAGCGGTTGGATCAGACGGGGCGAACACCGACCCCGATGCGGGGCCACACCACACCCATCCCGTGGCCAGTTCATACCGGACGACCGGCGCATCGGGCGACGATCCGATCGTCCGCAGGGCCTCGTCGAGGTCGACGCGTCCGTCCGGATCGATACCGGGTACGACCAACAGCAGTGCCTCGCCGTTGCCCGTCTTCGCCGCCACGCCGAATCTCGTGCGACGGACGTCGGTGACGTCTCCGGCCACCACCCGACCATGCACCACGGTGTTGAGGGTCTGCAGCACCCGAAACGAGGGGCGGGGGTTGCACATGCGAGTCAGGAGTCCGCCCCGCATGTCCATCGTGCGGTCGAGTTCTACGAGCGTGTCGACGAAGACCCGGATACCTTCGAATGGTGCGAGTGCCACCAGAGCTTCCGCGGCGAGCCACGAGTCGGCCGCAAGGCCCTGCAACCCGACCTCGACGAGCACATCGACATGTCGGATGGTGTCGAGCCCCGTGCCCAGCACCTCGACGAGTTCCCACAACTCGTCGCGCTCGTCAATGTGACACACGGCCCGATCGACAGGCGAGCCCGCGGTCGTGAGCCGTGCGTCGAGTGACCGCAGCGCTGCCGGCTTGTAGCCGAACCTCTGGCGCCGGTGCATCTGCACACCCTTGATCTGCGCAAGAGTGACCTGGCACAGCGACAGCGGCGCACCCGCCGCCACCGACAGGGCGGCGAACGACGCCAACACGTCGTCTGCGGGCTCGCCGTCTCCCGGCACCTGGATCTCGACTCCGCCCACGGCCGACGCCACTGCCGATATCCGATCAACGAGGTCCGGCGCCGGCTCCCACAGGAACGTCGCCACCGTTGCCATACCCTCCGCATGGAGGATCTCGTGCCGGGGACGGAGCCGATCGTCGTCGAGCTCGCTCCCGGGAATGCGGACCGACTTCGCTCCCAGCTCCACCAGTCCGAGCAAGGGGTAGTCGTTGCGCACCGGCTGGCGCACGGTCGACGGGAACGTGATCGGAACGTCGGCGTAGTTCGCAAGGGGATGCCGCAGCGTGACACCGAGTTGGGAGGTCGCGAGTTCGCGCGGCGTTCCGGTCAGCAGGATCTCCCGGCTCCCACCGGGGGGCGGAACCGTCGCCGCGGGGCCCTGGGTGCGGAGGAAGTTGATGCGCATGTCATCGCGGTAGACCCGCACGAGGAACAACCCCAGCTTGTCGGCGTCGTTGTGACCCTGGGCGGGTGGCGCCGCGCTCGAGAACAACTCACAGAATCCGGGTCGGGTCGTGGACGTCGAGGGCAGCACGTAGAGGCGCGTCCCGGGGGACTGGTTGACGAACGCAAAATGACTGTGGCCCTGGAACACGAAGTGGACCCCGTGTCGGTCGAACAACTCGAGTAGGCGCGACCGGGCCGGCTCGGCGACGTTGTCGTAGTGCCCGAGCGACGGCTCCGCAGGATCCATCACGTACGCCGGGATGTGATAGCCGACCACGGTGCGCATTCCGGGGTGCGCCTCCAACGTCGCCTCCAACCACTGCCACTGCTCGGCCTCCGCGTCCAGCGCGGTGTTGTTCATGATGGACGTGTTGAGCACGATGAAATGCACGTCACCTTCGACAAAGTCGAACCACGAGGGAGCGATGTGCTCGTGGTAATAGTCGAGAAATTCGTTGGTCGTCCATGGCGCGGCGGTGGTCGGATCCGGCTTGTCTCCGACGTCGTGATTGCCGGCCGCGTGATGAATCGTGATGCCGGCAGCATCGAGCTGATCCTTGGCTTGCCGGAGGGACTCGGGGAAGTCGGAAGTGCCGGGAAACTCCTGAACGAGATCTCCCAGGTGGAGCACGAACGTCGGGTCGAGGTGACGAGCGAGATCCATCGCCTGGCCGATGCGAGCCGTCTGATAGCGCCGTGTCTCGAACTCGCCGGAATTGGACTTTTCGGGCAGGACGTAATGGGTGTCTGCCAATACGACGAACTCGAAATCCGCCGGCTCGAGTTGCGAGCGATCGACCATGTCAACGTACCTTTCTGAGACGAGATCACAGGGTGAACGCGCAGCACGACGCGCCCACGCGGATCTCCCTGACCTACCTGCTGCCCATCATGGTCCTCGTGTCGGTATTTCCAAAGCGCTTCCGACTATCAGTGCGCGAAGGAGGCACTCGTCGAGCATGTTCGGGATAACCGAGGCTGTTTAGGATAGTGAGAGGCGCCCACCTTCCCCGATGGTGGGAGTCCTGACACGCCGTCGTGGTGATCGCCGCCAATCGAGAAGTGAGTCCACATGCCCGGCTCCGACGCAGGAGCAATCCAGGAGCCAGACCGCCCCTCCGGTCTGCTTCTCACGCTGAATCGGGGAATACAGGTCCTGGAGAGAGTCGCCACCGAACGTGGTCGGGCGACCGCCAAGTCGCTCGTCGCCGACCTCGAGATCAACCTCGGCACGTGCTACCAGATACTCCGCACGCTGCAACACGCCGGATACGTTCACCGGCTTCCCGGCGGAAGATACGTGCTCGGGACGCGGGTTGGTTACCTGTCCGACCGGTACGACAGCGCCGTCGCTCCGTCCCCGCAGCTTCTCGACATCTTGCATGACCTGCATCAGGCTCTGGGCGAGACCGTCTACATCACGCTGCGCCACAACGCCGACCTCCCGATCGTGGGGCTCCTTGAAGGAACCAACATGCTCCGTGTGGGCAGCCTGACCGTCGGATACAGCGGACATCCTCACATCCGGGCCTCGGCAAAGGCCTACCTCGCGCATGTCCCGCCGGCGTCCGTCGACGGATTCTTCGAGACGCGTACCTTCGCGGCATTGACCCCGAATACGATCACGTCCTGGGATGGCCTGCTCGCCGAGCTCGATGCCACACGCCTGCGCGGCTACGGCATCGACCGTGAGGAGTTCACAGCCGGCGTGTCCTGCATCGGTGCGGTCATCCTCGGCGCCGATGCCCAACCCCACGGCGCGTACGGCACGTCGCTCCCGGCCGGTCGCTTCGCCGAGGAGGAGAAAGCCATCTCCGGACATGTGGTCCAGGCCGCCGAGCGGGCCTCACGAACGCTCGGATACGAAGGCCCCTACCCACCGAAAGGAAGGCGACAATGACGAACGCCTCGATGTTCGACCTGACCGACCGTGTTGCGCTCGTGACGGGAGGCGGCACCCATCTGGGGCGTGCGATGGCCGAAGGTCTCGCAGCTCACGGTGCGAAGACTTTCGTCGCCGGAAGGCGAACCGCCCTGATCGAGGAGACCGCCGCCGCCATCCGCGCCGGCGGAGGTTGGTGCCAGGCGGTGCAGATGGACATCACCGATCCCGAACGCGTGCAGGCCGTCCTCTCCGAGATCGCCTCCGACGCCGGACCGATCGACATCGCGGTGTGCAACGCAGGCGCCAATGACGAGGGCTCGTTCCCGCCCGACACCGATCTGGATGCTGTCCGCGCCACGTGGGAATCCCACCTGCTCGGGACCGTCACCACCGCCAACGCCGCCGCCCGGTACATGCTTCCTCGCCACTCAGGTTCGATCATCACCGTGTCCTCGGTTCACGGCTCGCTCGCCGCAGACCCCCGCCTCTACGAAGGACTCGGGAAGAAGAAGCGGTCGAGCCTCGCCTATCAGACGTCGAAGGCGGCGATCATCGGACTGACCCGAAATCTCGCCGCGGAATTCGGTCGGTCGGGCGTCCGGGTGAACTGCATCAGCCCCGGCCATGTGCCCAAGCCCGACGCCGACCCGGAGTTCGTGCGCCGGCTCGTCGATGGCAACGCCCTCGGCGTGAGGGGTGTGCCCGACGACATGAAGGGCGCCGTGGTACTTCTCGCCTCTGATGCGGGGCGCTTCATCACCGGCCACAACCTCGTCGTCGACGGCGGGTGGTCGATCTGGTGAGCGCCGGCACTCCCGTCAGGTTTCCGATATGAAAGGGCGCCCATGCGCATAGCAACCCTCGGACTCAGCCATGAGTCCAACACCTATTCACCGGTCCCGGCCGGCCTCGACAAGTGGCTGGCGGCCGGGCCCGTCGAAGGCGAGGATCTCGTCAGGGACTTCGCCACCTCGCAAGCCACGCTCGGCGGCTACCTCGAAGCGGGTGATGCCGACCCCGACGTCGAGATTGTTCCCCTCATCTTCTACCGCCTCACGCCGATGAATGCGATCACCGAAGACGCCTTCGAGACGATGGTGGGACGTCTCCTGGATGACCTGGGTACCCACGGCCCGTGGGACGCGGTGCTGCTGTCGCTGCATGGCGCGGCCGTCTCCGTCGGACACCGCGACGCCGACGGCGAGATCCTGCGCCGGGTTCGAGAACTCGTCGGGCCTGACGTACCGATCGGGGTGACCCTCGACATGCACGCCAACATCTCGCCCGAGATGGTGGACAACGCCACGATCATCAACACCTACATGACCAACCCCCACCTCGACCCGCGACCGCGGGCGAGGAAAGCCGCCGACCTCGTCATTCGCACGGTGCGGGGCGAGATCCAGCCGGTGAAGGCATTGGAGATGCCTCCCCTCGTGATCAACATCCTTCGCCAGGGCACCAGCGATTCGCCGATGCGCGAGCTCTTGGAGTTCGCAGCCGAGCAGGCCAAACGACCCGGGGTGCTGGACGTGAGCGTGGCCGAGGGGTTCCCGTACGCGGATGTCGCCGAGATGGGCATGGCATTCATCACCATCACCGACGGAGACGAAGCCCTCGCCTCCGACATCTCCAAGAAGATCGCATCTGCCGCCTGGGACATGCGCGAAGAGATGACCGGCGACGGCACCGACATCGACGAAGCGCTCCTGGGAGCCTCGAAGGCAACCAACCACCCCGTGGTGCTCCTCGACGTGGGCGACAACGTCGGCGGCGGCAGTCCGGGAGATTCCACCCATGTGCTCGCCGCCGCTCAGCGGTTGGGCGTGGGGGGGCTCTTCCAGTCCCTGTGCGATCCCGATGCGGTTGCGGCATGCATGACGGCCGGAGTTGGCGCGACGGTGGAACTCGAGGTCGGAGGCAAAACCGACGATCTCCACGGATCCCCCGTATCGATTCGCGGGGTCGTGCGCGTCCTCGACAGCGGCAAGTTCGAAGACCCCGGCGCCACCCACGGTGGCTTTCGCTTCTTCAACGTCGGCCTGCGGGCCGTGGTGGAGACCGAAGACGGCCACACGCTCATGCTCAACAGCCGCCCTCTGGGCAACCCAAGCCTGCAGCAGTTGATCAGTGTCGGCATCAACCCTCACACCCAGCCGATCATCGTTGCCAAGGGTGTGCATTCGCCACGCGGGGCATTCGAGCCGATCGCAGCAGAAATGATCTGGCTGAACACCGCGGGATGCACCAGCGCCGATCTCTCGTCACTCGAGTATCACGAACGCCGACGACCGATGTTCCCCTTCGAAGCAGACACCCGATACGACGCCAACACCCCCGATGGGAGTAACCGATGACCAACCACGATCGCGACGCGGCATTCGCCGCCCTCGAACCCGTCCTCAGCCCGGTCCCCGCGCCGGAATCCACCGTGCGGCCGGTCATCCGGCATGGCCAGCTGCTGTTCATGTCCGGTCAGGTGGCGTTCCGCGGCTCCGAACTGATGGCCACCGGCCGCCTCGGCGACGACGTCGACGTCGAGACCGGCAAGGCGTGTGCTCGACAATGCGCCATCAACCTCCTCGGCAGGACCCAGGAGCTCCTCGGATCCCTCGCGGAGATCGAACAGATCGTCAAGCTGACGGTGTTCGTCGCCAGCGCTCCGGGTTTTCGTGACCAGAGCGGTGTGGCCAACGGTGCATCACAGCTGTTCCGAGACATCCTGGGCGACGCCGGAACCCACGCTCGGTCGGCGGTGGGAATGGCGGAGCTCCCCCTCGGCACACCCGTCGAGGTCGAAGCCATCATCGCCGTGCGGTGAGACCTCGCCGGCCCGCACGGTCAGAAGATCGTGTGGGCCAGTTCGGTGACGCGATAGTCGTCATCGACCATCAGCATCACACGCCACTTGTCGAACGTGGTGCACGGATGCCCGATGCCGAACCCGACGAGATCCCCCACCGCGAGCGGATCCTCGGGGTCGAGATCCAGATAGGCGTGTTGGTCGTTGATCACCGAGACCTCGTTCGGCTCGATCGACTCCACTGTCGTCGAGCCTCGCCTCCGAACTTTCTTGGCGACCGGCAGGCGCCCGTCCGATGCCGCGTCTCGCTTGCCGAGACCCACCAGCGCCCGCGTCGGTTCGGGTCGGGAAAGGACTGCGGCCCAGATCTCGATCGATGCCTGCAGGGCTGAACCCTCCTCGACTCGCGGTGTGGCGCCCATGGGCGACTTCCGGTTGTAGCCGACGTCGTCGTGGCTGATGTATCCCCCTGTTCGGAGCACGATGCGAGTCGGGGTGTCACCCAGGTCGACACGCTCGAATCGCTCGAGTACGTAATCGAAATAGGCACTGCCACCGGCCGTCACGATCACCTCGGGAGCGGGCTCGAAGAGGTCCTCGGCGTGCACGGCGTGGGCGGCATCCACGATCGAGTCGAGGAAGTCCACGACGACCTCGCGGTCCGTTCGATCACCTTCGGCTCCGAGGATCCCTTCGAATCCGGAGACACCGGTGAGGATCAGTCGGGGAGATTCCGCGGCCGCTCGCGCAACCGAAAGCGCCTCGTCAAGTGACCGGACTCCGGTACGCCCACCCCGCACACCGACTTCGAGCAACACCGCGAGACGGGGATGGTCGGGGTTCGCGGCAAGCACTTCGTCGAGCAGGCGCACACCGTCGAGTGAGTCCACGTAACACATCACATCGAACCCCTCGGCGACTGCCTGTCCGAGCCATTCGATCTCGGCGGGGACGACGACCTCGTTGGCGATGATCACCCGCGGGACGCCCGCCTCGCGCATCTTCGCCGCTTGCCAGACAGTGGCGGCCGTGATTCCCCAGCACCCGTCCCCGAGTTGGATCCGAAAGATCGCCGGCGCCATGGTCGTCTTGCCATGCGGGGCATGCGAAACGCCGTGTCGTGCGCAGAACGCCGCCATCGTGGCGCTGTTGTGACGGATCGCCGACTCGTGCAGCACGGCGACGGGAAACCCGATGGCTGCGTCGAACAGGTTCCAGCCCGTCCCGACCTCCAGGTCGAAGGGAAGTCCTTTCAAACCGGACGTAGGACCTTCGGATCGAGCCATGTCAGACGGGACTTTCTCGTGCGAAACCATGGTCGGCATTGTAACGACGGTTTCACATGGTGAATTGGGACTTTCATCCGAGCTAGAATCGCCCAGCAATGACCGGCTTCCCAACACGGGGCCTCTGGCGCCACTCATCGCTCCTTCCGGTGACGGACGCATCGGCCGTCGTCTCCCTCGGTGAAGGCGACACCCCGCTCATCGAAGGGACGGGACCGACGATCACCAGCCTGGCTGTGGGCTCGGTGCGTTTGAAGGCCGAGTACCAGAACCCGACGGGGAGTTTCAAGGATCGGATCGGCACCGTGGCCGCCGCGCTGATTCGAGAAGGTGGCCTGAAGGGCGCGGTGGGCACGTCATCGGGGAACGGCGGAGCCGCCATCGCCGCGTACGGTGCCCGCGCCGGCTTCCCTGTGGTGCTCTTCACCCTCTCGGGCATCGTCGATGGCAAGCTCCAGCAGATTCTCGCCCACGGAGCGACCACGCACCTGGTCGAACGCATGGGAGAGGACGGAGCGGCCACCGACTCGGTCGCTCCCACCATCGCCCGTATGGCGGAGGACGCGGGCTGGCTGCCGTTCCTCACCGGCGCCCGGTATCTGCCGGAAGCGATGCGCGGTGCCGAGACCATCGCCTTCGAACTCGCCGAACAGCACCCGAACGCCGACGTGGTGTACGTCCCGGTCGGCGGCGGTGGCCTGCTCGGATCCATTTGGCGCGGGTATGAGCGACTGGGTGTGACGCCGCCCCGGCTCGTCGGAGCCCAACCGGCGGGGTGCCCCACCCTGTCCCGGGCCCTCGCCGGAGACCGCACCCCACTTCCCGATCGTGTGCGCACCACGATCTCCGGTTTGCAGGTGCCGGTGCTGTTCGATTTCGGTGCCATCGATGCCGTCGAAGCCACCGGTGGCCATGTCATAGAGGTCACCGACGAGCGAGTGTGGGACACCCAGCGCCTCCTCGCACGAGAAGAGGGCGTGTTCGTCGAGCCTGCGGGAGCGACTGCCCTCGCGGGTGTCCTCGCCGACGTTGCCCGCGGTCGTCTCGATTCCGGAGCAGATGTCGTCGCCGTGCTGTCCGGGGCGGGCCACAAGGACTCGACTGCCGTCGCCAGGCTCGCAGAGGGCAACAGCACGCTCCGCGTACCCGCCGATCGCGTCGAGGCAGCGTTCCACCGATTGCAGGAGCGGATGTGACGGTGCGACGCGTCGACGCCGGACCGGCCGGAGGATTCGACATCCACCGTGTCGACAGTGGGATTCCCGGCCCCCGATTCGTGGTCCTGGGGGGCGTTCACGGCGATGAAACCGAAGGTGCACTCGCCGCGGGCCGGCTCGCAGCATCGCCGCCAACTCCAGTACGCGGAATCATCGACATCGTGGCGGTGTGCCATGAAGCGGCCTTCGCAGCCGACAGCCGCACGTCTCCGCTCGACGGCGGGAATCTCGCGCGGGTCTTTCCTGGAGACCCCGACGGCACCCCCACCGCCCGGCTCGCTCATCACCTCTTCACCGAGGTTCTCGACGGAGCCGACTTCCTCATCGACCTGCACACCAGCGGACAGCAGTACGACATGCCGTTTCTCGCCGGGTACCGGGGCCAGCAGCCCAATGAGCAGACCGTCGATGAGCGGGCCGCGATCGCCTTCGGAGCAGACTTCGTGTGGCGCCATCCGCACCGCTCCGAGGGAAGGACTGTCAGCGTCGTCGAGCACGCCATCTACTGCGAGTCACCCGGCGGCGGCCCGACGAACCAGGCCACCGTTGACGCCTACGTCGAGGGTGTGCTTCGTGTCCTGGCGGAACTTGCATGGACCGCAGAGACTCCGCCACGCCGCACCGAACCTCAGGTCCGCGTGACGGGGGGCGGCAACCTCGACCGCGACATGGTCTCTGTCACTCATACGGGTGTCTTCCTCGCCGACGTGGCGCGCGGCGACCAGGTCGCGCCCGGCCGGCGACTGGGCCATGTCATCGATGTCGCGGGTACCGTCCTCGAGGAACTGGTTGCCTCCGACGATGGTCACGTGATGGCCCTCAAGCGACGCTCGCCGGTGATCGCCGGCGACCTCGTCGTGTGCCTGGCATCACTCGACTGAATCCACATGTCACTCGACTCCGCACAACTCGACCACCTGCACACCTACGGGTATGTGCCGGTGCACGGACTACTGGATCCTGGGCGGGATCTCGCGCCGGTCTCCGAGGAATACCGCGGTGTGTTGGATCGGCTCGCGTCGGATCTGGTGAGGGACGGAGCGATCGAGGACCCCTTGGCCGGTCAGCCGTTCGCCGAACGCTTCATGCGGATCGTGGCCGCCACCGGCCGCGCCCATTCCCAGTACTTCGACTTCTCCCTCCCCCAGACCGGTATCGAGCCGACCACGCCGATGTGGACCGGCCCGGGAGTGTTCGCGTTGTTGACGAATTCGTCCCTGCTCGATGCGGTGGAGTCGGTCATCGGTCCGGAGATCGAATCCAATCCGGTCCAGCACGTGCGGATCAAACCCCCCGAGGGTCTCGTGTCACCGGACCTCGCCGCCGGACAACACGCCCTGCACGCCACTTCGTGGCACCAGGACAACGGGGTCGTCACACCGGATGCCGACGAGTCGGACATCCTCACCGTGTGGATCCCCCTCACGACTGCGACGGTTCGCCACGGGTGCCTGCAGGTGATCCCGGGAAGCCATCGTGGAGGCGTCCTCGTCCACTGTCCGGGCGGTCCGGCAGGGCTCGAGATCCCGTCCTCGGTGTTGTCCCGGGACGGCGCGGTGGCAGTCCCGCTCGAACCCGGTGACGTCTTGTTCCTGCACCGTCGTACCGCACACGCGTCGTTGCCGAATGTCAGCGACGAGATCCGCTGGAGTTTCGACCTCCGGTACCACCCGACAGGTCAGGCGACGGGTCGCAGTGCATTCCCGGGATTCGTGGCTCGCAGTCGATCGGATCCGACCAGCGAGCTCCGCGATGCGGCAGTCTGGGCCCGCATGTGGGAAGACACACGGGAGCGGTTATCGGCCGCCGAGGCAGAGAAGTTCAATCGCTGGGATTCGGACGCTCCGGCCTGCGCCTGAGCGTCGACCGACCTCCAACGAAGGCTCCCGCGCAGAGCACAGTCGCAATCACTGACAGTTGCACCCGGTCTGCCGTCCTCCACGGCCCCGCCCACATCCAGACCAGCACGCCTGCCACCATGAGCGAACGGGCGGTCAGTGGTGCGAGTCTCGGCGGGCGAAGAGACCGACCGGCCAACTCGCCGATCACAGACCGAATCCCGAGATCCACTCCGCCTGCCAACGCCCCACTCCAGAAGAGCACCAGTCCGAGCACGACAACCGTCCAGATCCAGCCGTTGCCACCGTTGAACTCGGTGCCGATCACATCGCGGCCGGTGAGGCGCCATCCGTAGACGATGACCCACGCACCGACGGAGGAGATCATCACCCGAGCTGCCGCCACGACGGATGGGCGTGAGATGAGACGACCCACGAGAACCACCGCCGCGCCCACTCCCACCAGTACGACGAAGGCGAGCAGGCCGTTGACCGTCAGCTTCTCCCAGGTCAGTTCGATCGGCTCGGGATACTGCTCCCATCCGGGAATGGCCGGAAAATACGGCCAGGTTGCGAACGCCCCGAACAGCAGCGAAGAGACGAACCCGACGACCAGGCCGACGATGACGGCAGCCGGGGGAAGGAGCAGACGGGCGTGATCAGCCGCCGAGCGCTCCCTCTCCGACGATGGGTCCATCATGTGTCCGAGTCTCGTCGGCCCGCTCAGCCGATGTCCAGTACATGCCCCTCGTGGGCGAACACGACTTCACCCTCGAACGGGCCCGCAGCCTCCGCGACGGCCCGCTGTTGATTCTCGTCGCTGTCGAGGTTCGGACCGTGGTGCACCAACACCAGGGTCTTGACCCCGGCCGCAGCGGCCATCTCGCCGGCGGTGAGCGGCCCGGTCTGACCGTTGTCCTCGTGCAGTCGGCTCATCTCTCCCTGGAGGTCCCAGCACATCGAATACAGGACGTCGGCACCCCGGGCGAGGTCGATCACTTCCTCGCACGGTCCCGTGTCTCCGGTGAAGACGACCGAGCCTTCGTCGGTCTCGAGTCGGTACGCGAGCGAGTCGAGATAGGGCTGGACATGCTGGGCATGACCGGAGGTCACCCGCCACCGGCTGTTCTCGACGATGTCCCCAGCCACGATCACACGGTTCTCATAGGTGGGCCAGGGCCGGGGAAGCTCGCCGCCTCGGTTGATGAAGACCCGCTGGCTCCCGGGGAACCCGATGCGCGCCTCGATGTCGAGCCGAAAGGCACCTTGCCGGCCGATCAGATCCTCGACGAAGCCGTCGGTGGACGTCGGTCCGACGATCTCGATCGGCGGGAGATAGTGACCACCTTGGTCCCAACGGCTGAGCAACAGGGCGGGCATGTCCACCACGTGGTCGAAGTGCAGATGTGTCAGGAAGAGATTGTTGATGTCGGTGGGCATCCGCCCGCTCCGGACCAGGCGATCGGTGGCGGCGGGTCCACAGTCGAACATCAGGGTCTCGTCACCGGTTTCGACGACGAACGACGAACCCCAGTTGTGCACCGTCGGGGTGGGGGTTCCGACGCCCAGTGACACGATTTTCATTCCGCTCTCCCTCAGTTTTCGACCCGCACGGCGGGCTAGCCTAAATGTCTGATGTATCCCCAACGTACCAGGGCTGATTCCCGCCCACACCTCGCCACACCGACCCCCTGCGAACGACGCCGAGACCTCGGAAGAGCTTCTGTTCGCACCGCCCGTGAGACACTCGACAGCAACCCGCGGCCCTGTCCGGTCACTCCGACCACACCGGGGGGTTTCGAGCCCGGGGACAGGCGCTGATGCTGCCGTTGGCGGACATCCGCATCCTCGCCATCGAGCAGTACGGAGCAGGACCGTTCGGATCCGTCCAACTCGCCGATCTCGGGGCCGACGTGATCAAGATCGAAGACCCCCGCTCCGGAGGAGACGTCGGGCGGCACGTCCCTCCGTTCGCCGAAGGCGACGACTCGCTCTTCTTCGAAACCTTCAACCGCAACAAGCGGTCGATCGAGCTCGACCTGTCCAGCCCTGCAGGGCGGGGCGTCTTCGAAGAACTCGTGCGAGTCTGCGACGCCGTCTACTCCAATCTCCGAGGCGACGTCCCGGCCAAGCTGGGACTCCGGCATTCCGATCTCGCACACCTCAACCCCAGGATCGTGTGCGTCTCGATAAGCGGGTTCGGCAACGAGGGACCCCGGGCGAATCAGCCCGGGTACGACTACATCCTCCAGGGTCTCGCAGGATGGATGTCACTGACCGGTGAACCAGACGGACCTCCGACGAAAAGCGGACTCTCCCTGGTCGATTTCAGCGGCGGGATGGTCGGTGCACTTGCGCTCGTCTCTGCAGTCCATGCCGCGCGGCGTGACGGTGTGGGCACCGACTGTGACATCAGCCTGCACGATGTCGCGCTGTCGATGCTCTCCTATCCCGCCACCTGGCACCTGAATCGCGACTGGGAGCCCTCCCGGGTGGCCCGATCCGGCCATCCCAGCCTGGTTCCGTTTCAGCTCTTCCAGGGTGGGGACGACGAGTGGTTCGTGGTGGCGTGTGCCAAGGAGAAGTTCTGGATCCGCCTCGCCGAAGTCATCGGTCGTCCCGAACTGGCAGCCGATGAGCGCTTCATCGACTTCAGCGCCCGGCTCCGCAACAGGGACGAGCTGATCGCGATCCTCGACACCGAGTTCACAGCTCGGTCCGCAAAGGAATGGGTCGCCGCTCTCGAACTAGCGGGCGTCCCCACCGGACCGGTGCTCGATGTACCTGCCGCGCTCGCCGATCCGCAGGTGGCGGCCCGCGGCCTCGTGATCGAGTCGGATCATCCCCGCTTCGGTACCGTCCGTCAGGTGGCAGGACCGGTCAGAGTCGGGACCCCCCGGGAAGATCACCTACGCGCCCCATTCCGAGGCGAACACCGCGATGATGTGATGCGCGACATCCTCGGCTACGACGAGGCACGGATCGACGAGCTCGCAGCGTCCGGAGCCTTCGGAGATCTCGCGTCGACTGACAGTTGAGCGTTCTGGTTCGGAGACATCGCCCATCGATGTGACCAGATCATCGCGTGCGTGCCCGGACGACTACAGCTGGCAAGCGGTCTGGTGACGTCAGCTGCGCCTTGTGGAGGACCGTGGGTCTCGGTTCCCGACTATCAGTTTCGGTGTCTGCTCGACCGAAGCGAGACCACAGGACGGCTTCTCGTCTCATCGACCGACCAGAATGGGTGGACGCGCAAGTTAAGATGTATGTAAACTGTGAGTCATGCGATACCAGAGGTACTAGTAGATGGCCGGTCCGCGCTCATTCTCCTCGCAACCGGCAGCGACGGGCGTATGCCTGCCGCTGACTATCTGGTTGCTCTCCAACAGAAGACCCCGCGAGAGTTCGACAAGCTGCGCGCCCTGTTGGACAGGGCAGGAGAAGTCGGCCCCCAGAACATCCGGAACCCCGAGAAAGTCAAGACGCTCGGAAAAGGCTTGTTCGAGTTCAAGTCCTACCAAGAAAGGCTCTTCTGGTGTTACGGCAGTTCTCAGGGACAAAGGCGCACCGTGTTGCTCCTCGATGGCGTAACCAAGAAGCGTGACAAGCATCGTCCGAGCGATCTCGCCCGGGCGCGTGAAGTGATGAGAGACATGAATGAATGACATGAGCAACGTCGAACTACTCCGACGTGCATTCGACACCCCTTCGACCGAGTTCGAAGCCGAACGACTGGTCTTGGAGGCATCGGAAGTGATCCTCGCCGAAATGGAGCGAACAGGAGTCAGTCGCACCGATCTGGCAAGAGCCCTTGGCAAGTCGAAAGGACACGTCTCACAGATCCTGAGCGGACAGCGCAACATGACCCTGAGAACACTCGCAGAAGTTGCGGCGGCGTTGTCCTTTCGAATTCGGCTCGACATCGAAACGGCGAGCACGCGCGACAGCGATCAGAATCTTGATGAGGTTCTCCGGGGCGTCACTACGGACGTTGACACCAGCGCACGTTCGTTCCGTCCCAACATCACTGCTGAGTTCCGCGATCATCATCGCGACGACGCCACTGTCGTGTCCATGGCCCAGTGGCTGCATCGTGCGTCGAACCGAAGTCGCCCCCACCTCACCACACATCATGAGCCTCATGCAACACAGGACGGACAGGTTGTCGCAGTCTCGTAGCCCGATACATGAATGGCCGCGAGAACGAATTGGGAACGTCGCGCGGATTGTTTCACTCGACGACGTGCGTCTCGCGCAATGCGCGGCTGTCGGAATAGCAGCCGAAGACTTCGACCTTGGCGACTACCACTCCTCCTGGCAGATGCTTCCGTTTAGTTCGGGCGGACCTATCGAAGAGGACGCGGATGAGTCAGTCGATGTCACCGAAGGTTTCCAAGTGCTTGCAATGTTCCACTTCCACCACGTAGAAGAGGACGCCAATGACAATCGTGAAGATGAGGAAGCGCTCGATGTCGTTGCAAGTTTCGTGCTCAGCTACTCGCTGAGTCAGCCACCCACCGGCGAACATCCCGACCGGGTTCTGCTGGATTCGGCTGACCTGCGTGCTTTCGCAGAGTTCAACTCCACTTACAACGCTTGGCCCTACTGGCGTGAGTTCGTTCACTCGATCTCCGCCCGACTCGGACTGCCCGCTGTAACTGTGCCGATCCTGAGAGTCCCAAACCTCGGAGCTCCGCCGACCAAGTAGAACCACGCGTCAAAGACATCTTCAGTGCATCGACGGGCCAGAACTTGCACTTGACACCACCGGGAAGCTCACGCAGTGAGATCTAAGTTCCAGCGCGGTTCGCGACGCACCATTCTCTCCACCACTCCCCAGTGGGGCGCCAGACCCCTGCCAAGCTGATGATGGTTCACATCTATGGAGGGTAGTTATGTGCCCGGGGTGGGATTTGAACCCACACGTCCTCTCGGACAGGGGGGTTTAAGCCCCCAGCGTCTACCGATTTCGCCACCCGGGCGGGATCGTCTCCCCGAGTATCCCAGTCACAGACCGGACACGATGCCATCGAGCAGATCCCGCTCGCTCACCACCACCTCATCGGTGTCGAGTGCCCGCATGGCCTCCCGTGCGATGACCGCTCCCCCGAGAATCACCGGCGCACGGGCGGGATCGAATCCTGCGAGCGCGGCGGTCTGCTCGACGGTGAGGGATGCGAGCCGTGCGACCAGGCGATCTGCCGTCAGCCGACGAATGACCGAGTCGTGCACACGGCCCTCGCCTCCCATCTCGATTGCGGCCAGTGACGTCCAAGTGCCGGCCACTCCGATGACGACTCGGTCGGCCGCAGGGCGCACCGGGCGAAAGAGCTCCTCGACATGTGCGGATGCCTCCTCCAGTGCGGCGAAGTCGGTGGGACGGTCGGGAAGCAGCCGATCGGTGAGGCGGACCGACCCGATGTCGATGGAGAGCGCCCGAACCGACCTGCCGCCAGTCACGAACTCGGTGCTGCCGCCGCCGATGTCGACGACCACGGAAGCGCCTTCCCGACCGGCCGTGGCACCCCGATAGGCGAGTTCTGCCTCCTGGTCACCCGAGATCACTTCCGGACGGGTGCCGAGCGCCGCCTCCGCCCGATCGAGAAACTCCTCCCTGTTCTCGGCGTCCCGGGTGGCAGATGTGGCGACGGCGCGCAAGCGGTCGACTCCCAGTCGCGCACAGGTCTGGCCGAACTCGCCAAAAACGAGAAGGGTGCGCTCGACGGCATCCGAGCTGAGACGACGGTTCTCATCGACGCCGTGTCCGAGGCCGGTGACCTGGGCGACACGAGCAAGGTCGCGTCCGTCGTCATCGACCACGAGGAGCCGCATCGAGTTGGTGCCGATGTCGATGGCCGCCCGAGACATGATCCGAAACTACCGGGGTTCGCGCCACGCCGGGTTCGGCGCACCGTCGATGACACACGGGACGGTGCAGTCCAGCGGTTCCACCCACCGGTCAGAGTCGGGACCCCCCGCTCCGATCACCTACGCGCCCCATCCCGGGCGAACACCGCGACGATGTGATGCGCGTCATCCTGGGATATGACGCAGCACGCCTCGACGAACTCGGCAAAGTCGGGAGCTTTCGGGCCTGCCACGATCTGATTGGGTGCTCAGACGGGGCGGACGAATTCCTCAGATGGGTCCCCCACCCAAATGGGTGAGCTCCACGCCCACTGATCGTTTGCCTGGCGAACCCGAACGTAATAGGAGTTGGGACGAATCGGATCGGCAGTGTCATCCGTCCAGGTGAACCGGGCGTCGTTCTCTGACCGATCGGTGGCACGCCCGATCCGGTATGCGCCACGCAACAGACCGGACACCGGCCGGGCATGGCCACCGGAACGCAGCTGCCCGATGGCCAGATCGATGACGTCGTCATTGAACCGCCCCACGATCCGGGTCCGATCGTCTCCGCGGATCCACAGGGCAACACCCTGGGTGCCGTCGGTGGTGGTGGTTGGGTTTCCGGCGGTCGTCGTCCGGAAGGCCACCCGATTGTCACCGGACCGTTCCCAGTGGCTCACCCGATAGGTCTCGGAGTCGGCCCGCAGCGGGTCGAGCACCTCGTCGCCTCGGAAGCGCGGCTCCACCGAAGTGAGTTCTCCACCTTCCACGGCGAGCTCCACATCCCAGTCGAAAGCCACGTTCCGGTGCCCCCACCCGACCGAGACAGGCACAACTCCGTCGAATACCGACGACGTTCGCACCGGGGCGACCGGCACCCATCGGTAAACCCGCTCCCCATCCTTGACGACGTCCACGAAATCGATCGCCCCCGCCCCCCGCACGTCGATATCGAGGACCCTGTCGGTGTCGACGGGGAGGACCGAGCCCATCGGGCTGCCACCGATGGAGAATCGAAGCTCAATCCTGTCTCCCGTGATGGCGTAGGTGCGTTGCGACTGGATACCGTCCCAGATCTTCTGGCGGGTCAGCTCGTCGGCCCACACCACGGCACGACCGTGGCCGTGACTGCCCGGATGGGCGCTGTGATGATCGCTGGAACCGATCACCCCAAAACGCAGACCCCGGCGATAACCCTCGATCAGCATGCTGCCGACGTCTCGAGGCCCCATGACATGCAGGTACGGAAGCGGAGCCTCGTCGTTCTCACCGCAACCGTGCATGGAGACCATCTCGACCACGGGCGAGAACTCCGATGTGAAATCTTCCCAGTTGAGGCCGCGTCTCCCTCTCGGGTACCCGATGTGATGAGGAATGGCCATCACATCGTGGCCATCGCCTCTCAAACGCCGCAGCTCTTCTCGCAGCGCCAGGAGACCGTCGGCACGAATGATCTCGCCCTGGCTGCCATTGAAATACACGCAATAGTCACCATGGGTCATCGAGTGCCACTCGAACGAGAGGAAAGTGACGAAACTGCCCGGTTCGTGAAACGACTCGGTCACCTCCTGGACGTGCGGCCACATGCGACGCAGCCGCTCGAACCCCACCCGGTGGTAATCATCGGGTGGAAGCTCCGCAGGAATATCGTGGAAATGACCATGACCCGTCACGCTGGCGAAGTCGAGTTGCATCCGGGCATTGCCAAAGGCGTCTTCGATGCTGCCATGCCCATAGCTAATCCCGCAGTGGTTGTGGATATCACCGACATAGGCCCGAAGCCCCTCGAACGGGTCACCGATCACGCTTCGGACCCCGCCGGCTGTTCGGGGAACGTCCGATGCCACCCCTCCCGACCGAACCGGCGGTCCAGATACAACGGCCCATCACCTCGAACTGCCCGGTCTGCGAACGCCGCATCCAGATTGTCCATGATCACCTCGGTGAGCTTGGCGTCGAGGCGCACGAGTACGTCGAGATGATCGGAATCCTCGGACAGATCACGCTGCTCACGCGGGTCCTCGGATAGGTCGAAGAGCGTGACCTCCCCCGTGCGGTACTTGTGGACCTTGTACCGGCCGTCATAGAGCATCCAGCCCGTTCCCAGCGACCCGAACAACACGTCGCGCTCTTCGGTGGCGTGGCCCAGCCCGGGGAGGGGCACCGCATCCATCTGCGGCGGGAGAGGTATCCCGGCGTACGCCAGGATGGTCGCGGTGACGTCTCGCAACTCGACCTTCTCGGGCCGGACATCGGGGCCGGAGCCGCCGGGCGGTCGCACGACCAGGGGAATCCGGACCGTAGATTCGTGGAAGCCCTGCTTGCCCACCATTCCGTGGTCTCCCAGGTAGTCACCGTGGTCGGAGGCGAGGACGATCACGGTGTTCTCCAGCAGACCGTTGCGCTCCAGGGCGTCCATGATCCGGCCGATCACGTCGTCGAGCTGGGCGATCAGGGCGGCGTAGTGATGGCGAAGCTTTCGCTGCGCCGCGACCGTGTGGTCCCCGTAGTCGACGCCATTCCAGTCCCGCTTGTTCCCGTCGACGTTCTGGCGACGAAGCGGTGAGTCGGGTTCCGCCGGCGGGATCGGATCCGGAATACGGTCGGCGTCGACCCGGGCAAGCGACTCTTCGACCGGATCGTACGGGCAGTGCGGGCCCGGGAATCCGACCATCATCGCGAAAGGCGACCCGGCGGTCTCGTCGATGAAGCGAACTGCCTCCGCCGCGACGAAGTGATCCGGCGAGCACTCGAGCGGTAGCGGACTGGTGACCGCGCCTTGGTGCTCGTCGTAGCCGGCGTGCTCGCGACCGTGGAGCCTTCGGAGGCCCTGGCGGGCGAGGAAGTGGTGGTAGTCGTCGTGGATCTGCAGCCAGCGCTTGTCCTCGGCGATCACCCGACGTTGGAATCCGAGCCTCGCATCCCAAGGGTAGAAGTGCATCTTGCCGATGGCGGCAGTCACATAGCCGGCGTCCCCGAGCAACTCCGGCCAGGTGCGCAGTCCTACCTCCCGGTAGTCCATGCGCAGCCCGTGAAAGTTTCCCATGACCCCATTGCGCATCGCGTTCATGCCGGTCAAGAGCGCAGTGCGAGCAGGGACGCAAAGAGGTGATGCCGACATCGCATCGGCATAACGCACGCCCTCGTCAGCGAGTCGGTCCATGTGTGGTGTGGGAACGCATTCACCCCCGTACGAGCCTACGAAATCCGCACGCAGTTGGTCGGGGAACAAGAAAACGATGTTCGGTTGAGAATCGGTCATGTGCATCACCCCAGTGTCAGGATCGAGTCGAGCAGGCTTTGCGTGTACGGATGCTGGGGTGACCGGAATACAGCCTCGACAGGGCCCTGCTCAACGATCTCACCGTCTTTCATCACGATCACGTCGTCTGCCACGTGGTACACGACGGCCAGATCGTGAGAAACCATGATCAAGGTCAGGTCACGCTCCGCCTTCAGCTTCATCAGCAGATTGAGAACCTGCGCCTGCACCGACACGTCGAGCGCACTCACGGGTTCATCGGCGATCAGGACCTGGGGCTGTGGGGCGAGGGCGCGCGCGATGGCAATGCGCTGGCGCTGACCTCCAGAAAATGTCCTCGGAAGCCGATCACGGCTCCCTTCGGGGAGTCCCACAGAGCGAAGCGCATCCTCAGCGATCGCGTCCAGGTCACCTTCCACGCCCAAGCTGCGAAGCGGTTCCAGCAGGGACTGTCCCGCGGTCATACGGGGGTCAAGAGAACTGGTTGGATCTTGGAACACGACCTGTACTCGACGACGGAAGGCCCGAAGATCTTCCTTCCCGAACTGGGCGAGATCCCTTCCTTCGAACCGGACCGAACCCTCGGTCGGTGCTTCCAGCGCCAGCAGCATGCGGGTCAGGGTCGACTTTCCCGAGCCGGATTCGCCCACCACGCCCAAGACCTTGCCACGCGGTACACCGAAGCTCACGCCGCTTAGTGCGGGCACCTCTCGGATCACCCGCCCGGCACGCCGGATCCGGTAGAGCTTTTCCACATCTTCGACCTCGAGCACCGGCATGTTCTGACTCACGAGGCCACCTCCAGCGGATGCCAGCACGCATACGACCGGCCGTGCCGTTCCACCATCGGTGGCATCTCCCGGCACTGGTCGTCGGCCGCCAAACATCGGTCCCGGAAGGGACATCCGTGGGGGAACTGTCCTGCCGGCGGAACTGTGCCCGGAATCACGGGCAACGGCTCGCCCCTGGTTTCCGAGCGAAGATGCGACTGCGGTGCGGACGGGAGGAGGGCTCCCGTGTACTGGTGCATCGGGTTGTCCAGCACCGTGTTCACCGGCCCCGACTCGACGATTCGACCTCCGTACATCACCGCCACGCGATCACAAAGGTGCGCGACCACAGGAAGATCATGCGTGATGACCAGCATCGCCACCCCGAACGAGGCCGACAGCTCCCGCATCAGGTTCATGACGTCAGTCCTCACTGTGGCATCGAGTGCTGAGGTTGGCTCGTCGGCGATGACGAGTTCTGGATCGGCGGCCAGTGCGGCGGCGATCACGACCCGCTGCCGTTGGCCACCCGAAAGTTGGTGGGGATATGACCTCGCCACCCGGGTGGGGTCGTTGATCTTCACTCGGTCCAAGAGCTCCAGCACCCTGTCCCGCCGGTCGGCCCTCACCCCGACACCATGGATCTTCATCGGCTCGGCGATCTGCCGACCTACGGTCCATACGGGGTTGAGGCTGGCCATGGCGTCCTGCGGAATGAAAGCCACCCTGCTCCCCCGCCACTTCACGGCGTCCGACTCGGGACGCCCGAGAATCTCTTGGCCGCCGAGCCTCACGGATCCGCTCGCTGTCAGCCCGGAAGGAAGAAGACCCATCACGGACATAGCGGTCAGCGTCTTGCCCGACCCTGACTCACCCACCAATCCCATCCTGACCTTGCGATCGATCGTCAGGGTGACATCCGACACCACCTCGACGCCTGATGGAAGGTGGACGGACAAACCCTCGACCTGCAGGAGCGGTTCCGTCATTCGTCCACCCGTTCCGGACTCAGTGCATCGCGGAGACCGTCCCCGATGAAGTTGAGCGACAGGACGGTGAACATGATGCACACACCCGGCCAGATCGCCAGGCTGGGATAGACCTGGAAGTACGACTGGGCGTCGCGCAGCATCCGCCCCCACGACGGGATCGGAGGCTGGGCTCCGAGCCCCAGGAACGAAAGGGCCGCCTCGGCGAGAAACGCAACTGCGAACAGCACCGTGGCCTGCACGATGAGAATCGGCCCAATGTTGGGTATCACATGCCGCAGGTAGATGCGAACCGGGCCGCGGCCGTACGCACGGGCCGCGGTGATGAAGTCCCGGGTCAACACCTGCCGTGCCGCGCTCCGCGTGATGCGCGAAACCACTGGTGCCAGCGCGATGGCAACGGCGATCACCGCCGTGGCATTGCCCGCTCCCAGCTTCCCGGCAAGCATCATGGCGGCAAGGATGGCCGGGAAGGCGATGAGGACATCGACCAACCGCATCAGGAGGTCCTCGCGCCGTCCACCCATCATGGCGGCAGCTCCCCCGACGACAACACCCACCACCAAGGCGGAGCCGGTTCCAAAGATACCCACCTGAATCGAGTTCCAGGCTCCCACCATCAGCTGGCTGACGATGTCTCGGCCAAGATGATCGGTTCCGAGGGGATGGGTGAGGCTGATGGGAAGCAAGCGATCCGAAGCCACCACGATCGCCGGGTCGTGAGGCGTCCAGAAGCGGGACACGACCGCCACGAGCACGATGAATCCGAGCCCGGTCACACCGAGTGCAAGTCGCCAGTCGGACCGGACGGCGCGAAGGATGATGCGGACCCGACTCTTGTTCTGTCTCACATCGGGTTGTGCCGTCACGATCGCGTCCTCATCCGGGGATCGACGGCCATGTAGAGCAGATCGGTGATCAGGTTCAGGGTGAGCACCATGCCTGCCAGGATCACCGCCACGGACTGGACGATTTGGATGTCGCGCAGTTCGACGCTGGTGAGAAGCAGCCGGCCCAGACCGGGGAGAAAGAAGACGTTCTCGATGACGATCGTCCCACCGAGCAGCGTGCCGAACTGGATCCCGGCGACGGTGAGCACGGGGATGACGGCGTTGCGGGCACCGTGACGAATGAGCGCCTGGCGAGTGTTGAGACCCTTGGCCCGGGCCATCACCTGCACATAGGGCTCATTCATGACCTCGAGCACGGACGTGCGCACGTAGCGGGTCAGGACGGAGCCTGAGATCAGCGCCAAAGAGAGGGCAGGGAGGATTAGGGAGCGAATCGAACCCCAGAAGTCCTCGGACCAACCGGGAAATCCACCTACGGGGAGCCAGCCAAGTTGGATCCCGAACAAGATCGCGAACAGCAAGCCGAGCCAGAATGCAGGGAACGAGATTCCGATCTGTGAGCCCAGCGAGATCACTGCGCCGAGAGTCGTTCGATTTCGAACCGCGGCCAGGTAGCCCATCGGGAGGGCGATGAGGAGTACCAGCGACATCGCTCCAAACGCCAACGGCACTGTGACCTCGACCCGTTGCAGGATCTCCCCGGCAATACTCCGGCGGCTGATGAACGACTCACCCAGGTCGCCCCGAACAAATCCGGCAATCCAGTCCAGGTACTGCTCGTGCACCGGACGGTCGAGTCCCATCTCGGACCGGAGGGCAGCAAGGGTCTCGGGAGTTGCCTCTTGACCGAGGATCGCGGCGGCGGCGTCTCCGCCGACCACCGTGAACAGGGAGAACACGATGAGCGAGGCGACGAACAAGCCACCCGCAAAGGTGGAGATGCGCCAGAGCGCCGACCGCGCGAAGTTCATGTCACCTGCTTACGACGAAGGCGCTCCCGGGGGGGGGGGGGGGGGGGGGCGGTGACCGCGCCGACCCGGGAGCAGCATCTCGATTCTCGAGCGTCACCAATCAGCCGCCGTTGCTCCAGGCGAGACGACGGATGTCGATCTCATTCTGGGAGCGGAATGGCTTTAGGCCCTCCAGGTCCGACGAGAACGCCCAGGGGCGAACTCGCTCGAACAGGACGACGTTGACCACGTCGTCAGCAAGAATCGTGGCGGCTTCGTTCAACAGGCCGTTGCGTTTTTCAATCGTCGGCGCAGCGTCCGCCTCGTCGAGCAGTGCATCCACGTCCTCGTTGCAGTACTGCAGGTAATTGCCGGGCGCGTCACACGTGAACCGGTAGATGCCAAATGGCACGGCCAGGTTGAGACCGATTGGATTGGTCTGGAAGTCCGGCTCTGAGTCACTCCGGAAGACGGTGCTGACCCACTCGGTGAGATCCAACGGCACGTTCGTCACGTTGAAGCCCACTTCAGTGAGCATGGACAGGGCTAGCTCACCATGCCGCTCGCTGGGATTGTTACGAATGGTCGTGATGGTGATGTCGAGACCGTCCGGGTATCCGGCTTCTGCGAGTAGCTCACGCGCTCGGTCAGGGTCGTAGGGGTAGGGGTCGTGATCATCCCAAGCCGGGTGCTCGCTGGGGAGCCAGAATGAAGTGGGCACTCCGTACCCCGCCTCGGTGAGGTCGATGAACGCCTGCGAATCGATCGCGTGATCGATCGCCTGACGGACGAGCAAGTCGTCCAGCGGCGCCTCGGCATGATTGAGGGCGAGTACGAACATCGGACCGCCGGGCTCTTCGTACACCCGGATGTCGGCGTTCGCTTCGAGCTCCGCGAGACGCTCCGTGACCTGCACCACCGAGACACCGTCGATCTCTCCGGAGACCAGGGCATTGACGGCGGCATTCTGGTCGGCGATGAAACGCCAAATCACCGTTTCCATCGGGGCAGCATCTCCCCAATACCCGTCGTAGCGCTCCATCGTGATGTTGACGTCGGGCGTCCAGGACACGAACTCGAATGGGCCTGAGCCGATCGGATCGTTGGCTCGCGCATCCTCATCGACTTCGGCTGGCAGTACGACGCCAGTCATTCCCCCCATGAGCTCCAGCCAATTCCAGCTCGGCGCGTCGAGGGTGATCTGCACCGTGAGAGCGTCGGGTGCCTCGATGGCGGTGACCTGGTCGAATCCCTGGTGGGGATAGGAGTCGCTCTCCGTGTGGCGGGTGTAGGTGGCCACGACATCCTCGGAGTCGAGAGCGGAGCCGTCATGGAATGTCATACCGTCCCGCAGGGTGAACGTGTACACCGTCCCGTCCTCGCTCACGTCCCAGGACTCCGCGAGGAGCGGAATCGCCGAACCGTCTGAGCCCAACTCAACGAGCGGCTCGTACACGTTGTAGAGGAACATCTGGTGGAGTGGTGCGGCGTTGATCAGTCCCGGGTCGAGCGAGTTCGGTTCACCCAGAACCTGGATCTGGACGTCGGTGCGCCCGGTAGCGCCATCGTCTCCATCATCGGCACCGTCTGCTGCAGTCGTCGTGGTGTCCCCGTCGGCTCCGGCTGTCGTGGATGTCTCGTCATCCGCGCCATCGCCGCCACAGGCGGCGACCACGAGCATGAGTGCCGTCAGCAGCGCGAGCCAGCGCCATCGCGTAGCCCTGGATTCATGCGTCATCGTTGCTTCCCTCCTGTTCCAGACAGACCTAAAGTCCATCACCGAGGACGACCGAACGGTCGCCGCTCGTTTCACACTTTGACACATGTGTTTCGCTGTGTCGAATAGCTTGCAAACATTTTCTTCCGCCCGAAGTTGCCAATCAGCACACGGATCGGGGGTACCGATGCCGAGCACGAGGCGAACGAAGCAAGACGGCGGAGATCGATTTACGTGCCCGGGGTGGGATTTGAACCCACACGTCCTCTCGGACAGGGGGGTTTAAGCCCCCAGCGTCTACCGATTTCGCCACCCGGGCGGGATCGTCTCCCCGAGTATCCCAGTCACAGACCGGACACGATGCCATCGAGCAGATCCCGCTCGCTCACCACCACCTCATCGGTGTCGAGTGCTCGCATGGCCTCCCGGGCAATGACCGCTCCCCCGAGGATCACGGGGGCACGCGCAGGATCGAGTCCTGCGAGCGCGGCAGTCTGATCAATGGTGAGGGATGCCAGCCGTGCGACGAGACGATCGGCGGACAGGCGCCGAAGGACAAAGTCGTGGACACTGCCCACTCTGGCCTGTTCGATCGCCGCCAGCGACGTCCACGTGCCGGCGACTCCGATGACCACGGAACTCCCCGCGCGAGATACCGACCCGAAGAGACCTTCGACATGCGCGGACGCTGCCTCGATGCCGGCGTAGTCCGCAGGCCGGTCCGGAAGGAGCCGATCGGTGAGCCGTACCGATCCGATATCGATGGAGATCGCCTCGACCGAGCCAGCGCGGGTCACGAACTCAGTGCTGCCGCCCCCTATGTCCACGACCACGGAGTCCCCCTCGCGGCCCGCGGTGGCACCCAGGTACGCGAGTTCCGCTTCCTGCTGCCCCGAGATGACCTTCGGTCGAACCCCGAGCACCATCTCCGCGCTATCGAGGAAGTCTTCCCTGTTCTCCGCATCCCGGGTGGCCGAGGTGGCCACCGCTCGCATGCGTTCGACGCCGAGGCCCTCACAGGTCCGGACAAAATCCGCGAAACGAGAAGCGTGCGCTCGACGGCATCCGAGCTGAGACGACGGTTCTCATCGACGCCGTGTCCGAGACCGGTGACCTTGGCGACACGGGGCGAGGTCGCGTCCGTCGTCGTCGACCCACGAGGAGCCGCATCGAGTTGGTGCCGATGTCGATTGCCGCCCGGGACATGACCCCAAGCTACCGGGGTTCGCGCCACGCCGGGTTCGGCGCACCGTCGATGACACACGGGACCGTGCAGTCCAGGGGTTCCACCCATGGGGCGACAGCCTCTCCCACCGGGTTGTCGTTGCCTGCGACATGGTCGGCGTAGTGAGCGTGGAGACACTTCACGCCCGCTCGCGCACCGGCCACTCCGCCCGTCGGCACCGGGCCAGGCCCTGCCGGGACTGTGGCATCACGCTCCTCCGCGTATCGGACGTGCGCGGCGTCGAGCCTGGCGCCGAAGACGGGATCTGCGGCAGCGTGTCGTTCCATCGCCCTCACTCCCCCGTTGCCCTCCATGCGGCCCACCCGGGTACAGGCGAGAGGACACGACAGCCAAAAGCGCGTTGGAAAGGGAGTTCCGTCATCGAGGACCGGTGGGACGTCGGCCACGACCGGGAGTCCCAGGTGGCACCGGGCGACGACGTCGGAGTCCGCTCGAAGGGGTCGGCCGATCTGGGCTTCCAGATCGTCGCGGTCGGTCACTCGTCGACCAGGTCCCGGCCAGTCACGAAGTCCCAAATTTGGGAGAGAAACGGCACCGCGTCGCTCTCGTCTGCATCGGTCGAGACCTCAGCGGGGAAGTCGGTGGCCGCCGGCACCTCCTGCTCGATGACCACATACGCAGCCTCCCCGGGACGTACATATCCGAGCTTCTCGCGTGCGAGCCGCTCGATCTCGATCGGGGTCTGCAGCGCATCGACCTGGTCTGCGAGGATTTCATTCTCGCGAGCGAGGGCGTCGAGCGTCGCCTGCGACTCGGCAACCTCCTGCTGTTGATCGACGATCTGCCGCAATGGCAGCGCGTTCGTGGTGACTGCGACCGACACCACGAGGACGGCCGCGGAAACGAGGAACACGACCGGTCGGCGTAGGACTCTCAACGCGGCCTCCGGAACACGTCCCAGCCCGCGTACCGGGCCTGATCCCCCAGGGATTCTTCGATCCGCAGAAGCTGGTTGTACTTGGCGGTTCGCTCCGAACGTGCCGGCGCACCGGCCTTGATCTGCCCGGCGTTCGTGCCGACGGCGAGATGGGAGATGAACGAATCCTCGGTCTCTCCGGAGCGGTGGCTGATCATGCGACCGAACCGGGCCCGTTCCGCGACTTCCATCGTGTGCAGCGTCTCGGACAGCGATCCGATCTGGTTGACCTTGATGAGAATGGCGTTGGCCGACTTCTCGCGGATACCCCGTTCCAAGATGTCCTGGTTGGTCACGAAGAGATCGTCACCCACGAGCTGAACCCGGTCGCCGACGCGCTGCATCAACGACTTCCAGCCGTCCCAGTCGTCCTCGGCCATCCCGTCTTCGATCGAAACGAGCGGGTAGGCGTCGACGAGTTCCGTCAGGTACGCAGCCATCCCTTCGGAATTCAGTTCTTTGCCTTCGAGGGTGTACTTGCCCTCCCGCCAGAACTCCGACGCAGCCACGTCGAGTGCCAAGGCGATCTGCTCGCCAACCGCGTAGCCGGCAGCCTCGATTGCCTCAGTCAGCAGGTCGAGGGCGGAGCGGTTCGTCGCGAGGTTGGGCGCGAACCCGCCCTCGTCTCCGACGTTCGTCGCCAACCCCCGCCCGGCGAGGACCTTGCGCAAGGCGTGGTAGGTCTCGACGCCGGCGCGCAGGGCGTCCGAGAACGTCGCGAAGCCGCCGGGTATGAGCATGAACTCCTGGATGTCGACCGAGTTGGCAGCGTGTGCGCCCCCGTTGAGAACATTGAGGCATGGCACGGGCAGCACCCGTGCCGACGGGCCACCCAGATACCGAAACAAGGGAAGACCGACCTGGGCGGAAGCGGCACGGGCGGTGGCCAAGGACACCGCGAGGATGGCATTCGCACCGAGATTGGCCTTGTTGTCGGTGCCGTCCAGATCCAACATGATCTGGTCGATGCGCTCCTGTTCGGTGGCATCGACCCCGATCAGGGCGGGTGTGATGACCTCTCGGATGTTGTCGACAGCACGCGAAACCCCCTTCCCGCCGTAGCGGGTTCCGCCATCCCGAAGCTCGATGGCTTCGAGAGCCCCTGTCGACGCCCCGGATGGTGCCGCCGCCCGGCCGAAGGACCCGCCAGCGAGGAGGACTTCGGCTTCGACGGTCGGATTCGCGCGGCTGTCGAGGATCTCACGAGCTCGGATGTCTGCGATCGTCGTGGACATGCCCAGCTCTCCTTGTGATTCGATGCCGAAGGCTAGCAAGGCCTCGCGCGCAGACCTGGCAAGAGCTCCGAGGCATCGGTGCTGGCGGCGGCCGCGCCTCCCGAGGGGGTGGGTAGTGTGCCCGGCGGCCCGGCAGGCGCCAGCCTCGAACCGACACCCGCGCACACACAGGAGATGCAATGACCATCCGCCGAGTCGAGACCATCACGATGGAAGCCGGCACGGGTCTCCCGGGTCTGATGTTCCTGAATCTCCACACCGACGACGGGCTCATCGGACACGGCGAGAGCTACTACGTGCCGCACGCCATGGAGTCGTTCATCCACGACTTCGCCGCCCAGGTGCTCCTCGGTTCGGACGAAGGTCACATCGAACGCACTTGGCGCACCCTCTATGACCTGGCGGCCCGCTTCGGAGCACGGGGCGCGGAGATGCGCGCCATCTCGGCGATCGACCTCGCCCTCTGGGACCTGGCAGGCAAGCGTGCCGGAGTTCCCGTCCATCGCCTTCTCGGGGGCTCGGTCCGCGACGAGATCCCGGTGTACAACACCTGCGGGGGTCCGACGTACGGCAGAGGCACGATGCCGGCGCACGGCCTGACCTCCGGGGACAGCGCCATGGAGGACCTCCAGGCCTTTCTGGAGCGTCCCGGTGAGCTCGCAGAGGAGCTCTTGGAATATGGCTTCGGGGCGATGAAGATCTGGCCGTTCGACCGCGTCGCCCAACAACGCGGGGGCACGCTCATCAGCAACGCCGACCTCGCCTGGGGCCTCGAGCCACTCGAAGGGATACGTGCGGCAGTGGGCGACCGGATCGATGTGATGATCGAAGGCCACGGCTACTGGTCGTTGCCCGCGGCGATACGTATCGCCCATGCCCTCGAGCCTCTCAGTCCGGCCTGGATCGAGGACATCATTCTTGCCCACCGACCGGCTGCGCTCCGCCGACTGCGGGAGTCGACATCCATCCCGCTGTCGGTGAGCGAGTACCTGATGACTCGCTGGGAGTACCTGCCGATCCTCGAGTCCGAAGCGGCCGACATCGTCATGATCGACCCGACCTGGGCCGGGGGCATCACCGAATCCCGCAAGATCGCCTCACTCGTCGACACCTTCGGACTTCCGGTGACGATGCACGACTGCACCGGACCGTTCACGATGCTTGCCGGAATGGCGATTGCCGCCACCTCCCCCAACGCGATGTACCAGGAAGTGGTCAGGGCCTATCTGCATCACGTGTACCCGCAGTGGGTCGACTTCGTACCACAGGTCCGGGACGGCACGGTGGCGGTACCCGATGGGGTCGGTTTGGGAGCAAACCTCGCTGCAGACCTCGCCGAGCGCCCCGGGTATCACGCCCGCAGGAGCGACGCTTCGAAGTGAGGCGGGGTCAATGCAGCATTTGGTGACCGGTCACCAGATGCTCCAGCCTCCGTCCACCACGAGGTCGTGCCCGTGCACGTGGGCCGACCCGTCCGCGGAGAGAAACACGACTGCGGTCACGAAGTCCTCCGGCTGGCCGTTGCGTCCGACAGGGGTGCTGTCCGCCAGGCGATCCCACACTTCGCGGACCTCGGGACTCGGATCGGGTGCCCAGGTGATCATGCCGGGACTGAGAGTGTTGACCGTCACACCCGTGCGACCGATTTGGGCGGCGACGTACCGCGTAAGTCCGAGCACCCCGTGCTTGGCTGCGGTGTAGGCACCGGCCCCACCGCGTGAGCTCGTGTTCCTTGGGTCCTGACCCAGCGATCCGTACACGGATCCGACGTTGATGATCCGGCCGAACCCGCGCTCGGCCATCTTCGGACTCAACAGATGAATCAACCGCATCGACGCCACCACGTTGATCTCATAGGTGTCCCGCCACTCCTCAGGAGTCTGCTGCGGCCACGGCTTCACATGCGGATCACCACCGGCGTTGTTCACGAGAATGTCGATGTCCTCAGGAATCGCATCCAACTCCTCATACAACGCATCATCGGTCAGATCCCCCACGATGAACCGATGCTCCGGACCCAACGACGAGAACGTCTCCGCCAAACCATCGGCACTGCGCGCAATACTCAACACCCGCGCACCATGACCCGCCAGACCATGCACCAACGCCCGCCCCAGGCCATACCC
>JBBDHV010000029.1:21043-85117 GCA_040880725.1 Acidimicrobiia bacterium | reverse complement strand
CCCGCGCACCATGACCCGCCAGACCATGCACCAACGCCCGCCCCAGGCCATACCCACCACCCGTCACCAGGGCAGTCCTCCCCGTCAGATCAAACATGTTGTGGTGAATGTCCACAGTGCCTCCTCGTCAGAATTCTTCAGGTCGGTCGCGGGGCGGCGTGCGGGTCACCAGATGCTCCAGCCGCCGTCCACCACCAGGTTGTGTCCGTGCACGAAGGCCGAACCGTTCGCTGCGAGAAACACGACCGCGGTGACGAAGTCCTCGGGCGTGCCGCTGTGGCCCACCGGTGTGAGTTCGTCGTTGCGGGCGCGCACCGCCGCTGCTTCCTCGGTGGTCGACGGCCGCCACCGGATACCGCCTGGGCTCAGCGAGTTCACCGTCACCCCGGTCCGACCCACCTGACACGCGATGTAGTGCGTCAGGCCGATGACCCCGTGCTTGGCGGCGGAGTAGGCACCGGCGCCTCCCGTCGACGAGGCCGCCCTGGGGTCCTGGCCCAGCGACCCGTAGATCGAGGCCACGTTGATGATCCGACCGAACCCGCGCTCGGCCATCTTCGGACTCAACAGATGAATCAACCGCATCGACGCCACCACGTTGATCTCATAGGTGTCCCGCCACTCCTCAGGAGTCTGCTGCGGCCACGGCTTCACATGCGGATCACCACCGGCGTTGTTCACGAGAATGTCGATGTCCTCAGGAATCGCATCCAACTCCTCATACAACGCATCATCGGTCAGATCCCCCACGATGAACCGATGCTCCGGACCCAACGACGAGAACGTCTCCGCCAAACCATCGGCACTGCGCGCAATACTCAACACCCGCGCACCATGACCCGCCAGACCATGCACCAACGCCCGCCCCAGGCCATACCCCCCACCCGTCACCAGGGCAGTCCTCCCCGTCAGATCAAACATGTTCTGGTGGATGTCCATTTGGGTCGGCTCCCTGTCTGTGCGTATTCGTTTGGATGGCGTTCGGGTCAGACCCGCAGGCTGACCGCACGCGCCGACTTGACCAGCGCCGCCGTGTAGGCATTCGTGGGGCTGGCAAGCACGTCGGTCATGAGCCCGGATTCGACGATGTGACCGTCCTTCATGACGATCACGTTCTCGCAGGTGCGACTGATGACCGCGAGGTCGTGTGACACCATCACCAGGGTGAGACCGAGTTCGGAACGCAGGTCCATCAAGAGGTTCAGCACCTGGGCCTGCACGGACACGTCGAGCGCGCTCGTCGGCTCGTCGGCGTAGAGCACCTCGGGGCCAACCGAGAGCGCCCTGGCGACTCCGACACGCTGCAGCTGGCCACCGGAGAGCTGATGTGGGAATCGTGGGAGCACCTCGTCGGTCAAACCGACTCGCTGGAGCCACCCGACCATCTCGTCGTTGGTCGGCACGCGCCGCTCGATCGCACGGACGGGCTGGCTCAACGAGCGGCCGACGCTCATGCGGGGATCGAGGGATCGACGAGGACTCTGGAAGACGATCTGGTTACGACGGCGCAACTCGCGCGGGCTCTTGCCCAGCCAGTCCTTCAATTCCCGCCCGTCGAAATTCACTGCACCCTGTTGATGGACGAGCAGTCCACAGAGGATGCGCACCAGGGTGGATTTGCCGGAGCCCGACTCGCCGACCACACCCACCGAAGACCCTGCTTCGATCGTCAGGTCGAGGTCGTCGAGGGTCCACCCCTCCTTGACGCTGGGGTAGCGGAACCGGAGCCCCTGTACTTCAACGAGTGACATCGGCAACCCCCTGAACGTCGGACGCACCCTCGGCGGGATTCCAGCACTTGAAGGTGTGTCCTTCGACCTCAACCGAGATTCCCGGCAACGTCGAACATTCGTCGACCTCTGACATGCACCGACCCCGGAAGCGGCATCCCGACGGGAATCGTCCCAGCGCCGGCACGGTGCCACGAATGACGTCGAGCCGCTTGTTCACGAACTCACCGAGGCGGTCGTTGTCGGCGATACCGGGGTTGGCCGAGACCAGGGCCTCGGTGTAGCGGTGACGGGGATAGCCGATCACCCGGTCGACCGGTCCGAACTCGACCATGTGCCCGCCGTACACGACGGCGACCCGTTCGCTGATGGTCTGGATGACGCCCAGGTCGTGACTGACGAACACCAGGCCCATGTCCCGGGACACGCTCAGCTCCCGCAGCAGGGAGAGGATTCCGTTCTGGACGGTGACATCCAAAGCAGTGGTCGGTTCATCGGCAATCAGCAGCTTGGGGTCGCAGGCAATCGCGACGGCGATGAGCACTCGCTGTTGCTGCCCGCCGGAGAGTTGGTGCGGATACCGCCGGAGGAGCGACTCGGCGTCCGGGAGTTGCACCTGAGTCAGAAGGTCCAGCACCCGCGCTCGGATCTGGTCCTTGCTGAGGTCCATGTGAAGTTTGATCGCTTCCGCCACCTGGCGACCGATGCGCATCATCGGATTCAACGCCTTGGCGGGATCCTGGAACACCACACCGATGTCTCGGCCCCGGACCTCGGCCAGTTGGGCGTCGGACAGACCCACCAGTTCACGACCGTTGAACCGAATCGACCCCGAGACCACTGCTTCGTCCGGCAGGAGGCCGACGACGCTCATCGCCGTCATCGTCTTTCCCGATCCTGACTCGCCGACGATGCCGAGTCGTGATCCGGCCGGGACCGCGAGTTGTTCGATGTCGACAATCGTGTGAGGACCGATGGTCACCCGAAGGTTCTGAATCTCGAGCATCAGATCAGCCCCGAACGAGAAGCCTGCTGCGGATCGAGAATGGTGCGGAGCCCGTCTCCGAGGAGATTGAACCCGAGCACGGTGAGCACGATCGCAACACCCGGAAAGAACATCAGGGTGGGGGCGGCTTCCAACAGCGGTTGGGACTCTTGGAGGAGTCGTCCCCACGACGCGGTGGGCGGCTGGGCACCGACACCGAGGAACGCGAGGGCGGCTTCGATGAGGATCGCAGCAGCGAACATGACCGATCCGAGCACGATCAACAAGGGACCGATGTTGGGCGTCACATGCTGGAGCAGTACGAACCACTTGCTTCGGCCGTACGCAAAGGCCGCTTCGACGTAGTCGAGCGCAAGGATCTGGCGGGCGGGACCGATGGTGACACGAGCCACGATCGGGATGAACCAGAACGTGATGGCGATGATCGCCGCCTGGTTTCCAGGACCCGTCGATGTCGCCAGGACCAACGCGATGAGGATTCCCGGAAGCGCCACACCGACATCGATCAGCCGGGACAACACGTTGCGCCACCGGTGACTCGCACCCGCGGTCAACAAGCCCAGTAGCCCCCCGACGATGATCGCCACCGTCGTGGAGAGCAGGCTCACATACAACGAGTTGCGTGCACCGACCATGAGCTGTGACACGACATCACGCCCGAACTTGTCGGTCCCGAAGAGGTAGCCGGGACTGAGCGGCGGCGAGAGGCGATCGGCCACCACCAGCACCGCGGGATCATGGGGTGTCCAGAAAAACGAGAGGAGCGCAATGAAAATGAATGAACCGACGAGGAACGCCCCGATGACAAGTGGCAGCGGCAGGCGGCGGAACCGGGCCCACAGGCTGGGTTGAGTCGTCGCAGTGAATTCGGGGTCGATCAGCACTTCGGTCAGGGGCTCAACCACGGCGCTCTCCGTCGTGCGAGGGATGCAGCGGGCACCGGCTTCGATCAGACAACTGCTTCGCCTCCTTGGCTGTCGCGGATCCGCGGGTCGATCAGTACATAGGCGATGTCCATCAGGAAGTTCATCACGAGGATCATCAGCAGGATCACAAGGATCAATGACTGCACGACGATCACCTCACGTGCGAGCACGGATGTGACCAGCAAGCGGCCGATTCCCGGGATCACGAAGACGTTTTCGATCACCACGGTGCCTGCCATGAGGGAGCCGAGTTGCAGCGTGCCGACGGTGACGAGGGAAACCGAGGCGTTCCGGACGCCATGAACGCGGGCCGCCTTGCGCCGGGTCCGTCCCTTGGCGCGGGCCGTGCGGATGAAGTCCTCGCCCATCACGTCGAGCATCGCCGAACGCACGTAGCGCGTGAGCACCGATGTGATACCGAGCGACAACGCCAGGACCGGCATGATCATTTGCTGGAGACTTCGCCAGGGATCGTCGAACGGGGAGGTGTACCCGCCGGTAGGGAGCCAGTCGAAGTAGATCCCGAACACCACCACCATCAGCAGTCCGGCCCAGAAAGATGGGATGGCGATGCCGATCTGGCTGAACACATCGACGATCCCACCGCGCACTTTCTTCACCTGGATGGCCGAATACGTACCGAGGATGAGTGCGAGGGGTGCGGAGATCAGCAGCGAGCCAAAGGCGAGCAGGGTCGTCGGACCGAGGCGACGAAGGATCTCGTCGAAGATGTCGAAGCGGGCCGCATAGGAGGCTCCCAGGTCGCCGGTGAAGACACCGCCGAGCCACTCCACGTATTGGACATACCACGGTCGGTCCAACCCGAGGGACTCACGCAATGCGTCGTATGCGCCTGGTGCCGCCTCTTGTCCGAGGATGATCAGGGCAACGTCGCCACCGATCGTGCGCAGCATGCCGAACACGACCAGCGATCCCAGGATGGCGGCCAGCACCAACGAGAACACCGACCGAGCCACCACTCGCTTCACGGAAACCTTCCTTTCGCCACACGGTCCGACCCGGTTCTCCCGGACCGGCGGGGACCCGCCCCCGGGTGGAGCCGCGTGGGCTCCACCCGGAGAACCGGGTCATCGGCGTCGTCGTGGATTCGGACTCAGTCGGACCAGCGCAGGTCGCCGAAGTAGATGTGCGGCTCCGGCAGACGGTGGTCACGGAACCCGGTGAGGTCCGCGCGACTGATCTGAGGAACGTTCGGCTTCTTGGTGGCGAAGATCCACCCCTGATCGGCCACGTACTCGTGGAGTTCGATCTGTGCGGCGATGTACTCGTCACGGTCGATGATGCTGTCGGCCGCATCGATCATGGCGTCCATCTCTTCGTCACAGAACGCCGCCCCCTCCTTGCCGAACGGGATCCGGCCCGCTTCGCAGCGGTACTGAGCGAGTGAGGCACCGCTGGTGATCTGGAACACCTCGTACTGCTCCTGGGTGTTCACCTGGTCGAGCCAGGTGGCCAGGTCGAGGCTGCGCAGTTCGACGGTGATGCCGATCTCGGCCATCTCGGCCTGGAAGATCTGCGCCATCACTGTGTGCCATGCGACGTTCGCGAACGGGAAGTCGAGGACCAGGTCCGTCGCTCCCGCCTCTTCGAGCAGTTCACGTGCCCGATCGGGGTCGTACTCGTAGGGGCAGTAGTCCGTGTCCCAGGCGATGCCGGCGGGCACTGCCATGTTGCAGGTGGGTGTCGCCGTACCGGCGGTGGCGGCGTCGATGTGCGATTGACGGTTGTGACCATGCTGGATCGCCTGGCGCACACGCTCGTCCTGGAACACTTCGACGTTGGTGTTCAGCGCCCAGTACGACACTTCGGTGCCGGGAACGAGCGTCACAGTGAAGGCCGGGTCGTTCTCGAACGTCGCGACCCGGTCCATGCCTTCGCCGATGACCGAGGCCACGAAGTCGAGTTCGCCACCTTGCAGGGCGTTGAGCGACGCGGTCTCGTCGGGGATGAAGCGCTGCACCACCGTCTCGAAGTACGGCTGCTCGCCCCAATAGTCGTCGAAGCGGTGCATCGTCAGATCCTGATCGATGCGGTACTCACCGAAGGTGTACGGACCTGTTCCCACGACCACCGTGGCGGCGTCGTTCTCCTCGAAGAAGTTCTCCGGCACGATGATGGCCGCCCGCTCCGCCATGCCTCCGATGAAGCTCTGGCTGGGCGCATCGAGGGTGACGACGACGGTGTGATCGTCGGGCGCATCGATCGACACGACCCCCGCGAGCGGGGCAGACGCTCTCGACACGCCGGACTCCTTGTTCTTGTTGAGCGAATAGACGACGTCGGCCGAGGTCATGTCCGAGCCGTCGTGGAACACCACGCCCTGCTGCAGATTGAACGTCACGGTCAAGCCGTCGTCACTCACCTCGAAGGACTCTGCGAGCAACGGCAGCGGCGAACCGTCTGCCTGCTGACGCAGAAGCGTTTCCCATACGTTCTCGAGAAGCGGCGCCCCGACAGCAGACAGTCCCGTCTCCCAGTAGTTCCAGTTCGGTGGCTCCTGCGGATAGGAGTAGGTGAGCGTCGTTCCGCGCTCATCCGGCTCGGCATCCGCAGCAGTCGTTGTCGTCTCGCCGGCCGCAGTCGTGGTGGTCTCACCCGACGCGGCAGTCGTCGTGGTCTCTTCGTCGTCCTCGGCTCCCGAGTCACCACCGCAGGCCGCGAGCACCATGGCGAGCGTGAGTGCGAGTACGAGTAGGCGCCGAGGCGACAGCTTGGAGCGTCCCTCCGGTCCGGCGTCCCCGGATGCCCCGGAGCCCCGATCGAGGCGTGTGTGCCTCTTGGTCATGAGTGTTCCTCTTTCTCCCTAGTTCCCGAGGTCCAGGAGTGCGCCGCGACCGGCGATCACCGTTCATCGCTGTCGCGCAGCAACAGCAACTTTCCTGAACATTGGAAAAGATAGTGCGTGAGTTTCACTCCGTGCAAACATCCTTTCACTTTCACTTGGTACAAGCAGGATTTCCCCTGGTAACTTCGGACGGTCGCCATCGCGGACGACCGAACTCGCAACGAAGGAAGATCCCATGCGCATCACCGCCCCCGTCCTGCTGACTCCCGGAGAGCCCATGCAGATGCTCGACCTCGAGCTCGACGACCCGGGGCCCGGTGAGATTCGCGTGAAGATGGCGGCCAGCGGTGTGTGTCACAGTTGCCTCCACGCCTACGACGGATCCCATTCAGGGATCCCCATGCCGATCGTGCTCGGCGACGAGGGCTCGGGTGTGGTCGATTCTGTCGGCGACGGGGTGAGCCGGCTCGTCCCGGGCGACCACGTCATCATCTCCTGGGCTCCCGACTGCGGAGCATGCAAGTACTGCGCACTCGGTTTCCCAGGACTGTGTCTGAACGGTCCCGCCAGCGGCGAGGCGTACGGGCGGGGCGGCACCCGCTTCCATCGCAACGGGGAACCTGTCTATCACTATGGCCCTGCCACCTACGGGCCCTACATCACGATCCCCGAGACCAATGCAGTCGAGGTGCGAAAGGACTTCCCGCTCGACCTCGCCGCCCTCATCGGCTGTTCGGTCACCACGGGCTTCGGCGCCGTGGTCAACACCGGCCAGGTCCGCTCGGGACAGAGCGTCGCCGTCTTCGGGTGTGGAGGAATCGGCCTCAACGCCATCCAAGGGGCAGCGATCACGGGGGCCAATCCGATCATCGGGATCGACGTCCTCGATTCAAAGCTGGAGTACGCCCGCCACTTCGGAGCAACCCACACGATCAACCTGAAGACTCAGGACCTCATGGCCGAGATCAAGAAGATCGCGGGCGAAGGCGTCGACGCCAGCTTCGTGGCGGTCGGAAACACCGGAGCGATGCAGCAGGGTCTCGAGGTCCTCTCCAAGCAGGGCATCGAAGTGATCATCGGGATGCCAGGAAGAGGTGACACCTTCGCGGTCGATCCGCGCCTGCTGCTGGTCGGCGAACGCAAGATCATCGGGTCGCGCTACGGATCGGGGAACCCGATGGTGGAATTCCCGAAGATGGTCGACCTGGCGATGGCCGGCAAGCTCAAGATCGAAGACCTCGTCACGAAGCGTTATGGGCTGGACGAGGCAGACGAGGCCTTCCGGGCACTCGCCGCCGGAGAACAGGCTCGCGGCCTGATCGTGTTCTGAGACGCCATCCCGGTGTTTGACAGTCAGTCGCGCTCCTAGTTCTCTGCCGACGTCAACAAACGCGGGAAGCAGTGGCACAACAGCCCAACTCGGGGAACGCCCGGCGCGCCACCGACATTCGGAGACTCAACTCGGCGTCGGTCCTTCGTCTCCTTCTCGACGAAGGACCGCTCGCCAGAGTCGACATCGCCGGCAAGCTCTCGCTGACAACTGGGGCAGTCACTCGCATCACTGCCGAGCTGGCAGAGCGAGGGCTCATTCACGAACTGGAGCCAGTGGCGACACCGGACGCCGGGCGGCGTCGAGTACCCGTCGACATCGCTGCCGGCGCATTTCTCGTTGCGGGCATCCACATCGGTCTGGAGCTCACGACCTTCGGCTTGGTCGATCTCCGCGGTCGACTCGTCGACGGGCCTCGCACCCGCCGGCACGGTCCGATCAGCGTGGCGCAGGCGATTGAAGAAGCGAAGACTGCCAGCACGATCCTCGTCGATGCATGTCCTCCGCAGTCCCGGGTCATCGGGGTGGGAGTGATCAGCGGCGGATTCGTATTGCAGAAACCGAGCGGACCTCCGGTCAACGATGGCTGGCAGATCGTCGCCGACCACAACACGTTGGGCTGGCGGAGCGAGAGCCTCGCCCGCCTCGCTCCAGCCCTCGCTCCCCTCGAGACATTCGTCGACAACGCGTATCGAGCTCACTCCAAGGCAGAGATGATGTTCGGGGCGGCCCGTGGCGCGAAGAACTTCATCGAGATCTTCGTAGGGAGCCTCACAGGAGCGGCGTTCGTGCTCGATGGATCCATCTACTCGGGTCAGAACGCCCAAGCTCCTGACATCACCCACCTCCCTGTCGGCCCCGACCAGGGGCTGCCGTGTCACTGCGGCCGCACCGGATGTCTCCGATCGGTTGCCGGGGCAGAAGCTCTCGTCACGAGGGCACGCCAGGAGGGTCTCGATGTCGCGACAGTGACGGAGATATCCCACCTGGCCCGTTCCGGCGACAATGTCGCCCGAGCCCTGATCCGATCCCGAACCGAATACCTCGGTGAGGCTGTTGCGATCCTCGTCGAGCTCCTCTCCCCCGAGAAGGTGGTGCTTGCCGGAGCGATCCACACCCTCGACAACGCGGTCGATCTCGTTCGATCTGTGGTTGCTCAGCGGCAAGAGGATTCCTCTCAGATCGACGACCTCGTCGTACCCACAGCACTCGGTGAACCAGCGAGCGCCAACATCGTCGCTGCAGCTGCAGGGTGCCTCGTCGACTTCTACGACCACGCCCTCGTCCACTCCCCTCGACCAACGGAGACAGTCAATGACATCACAGCTTGAGCGCCGCGTCCTCGGTCGCACCGGCCTGGAGGTTTCGGTGATGGGTCTGGGATCAGGCGGCCCCAGCCAACTCGGACAGCGACGAGGAACTGACGTCGAGGCAGTGCGGCGCCTCGTATCGAAGGGACTCGAACACGGCATCAACTTCATCGATACCGCTCCCGGATACGGGTCAAGCGAACCGCTGCTCGGTGAGGCCATGCAGGGTCTCCAGCGCGACAACCTGGTGATGTGCTCGAAGTTCAATCCCTTCGATCCCGACGGCGAGGTCCACTCCGAGGGCGCGCTTCGGACATCGCTCGAGCAGAGTCTGGAGCAGCTGCGCACCGACTACCTCGACATGTTCTACCTGCATGCCCCGCCCGCGGGGACCTTGGTGGCCGTCATGAACAAGTTCGAGGGCGAACTTCGCCAGGCAGTCGACGACGGGCTCATCCGGTTCACTGGAGTTTCCGAGCAGTACTTCGCGGACCACGGCCACGAAACGGTCATCCAAGGCATCACCGACTTCGACTTCGACGTCGTCATGGTCGGATACAACATGCTGTCTCCGTCAGCCAGATCAACGGTGTTCCCCCTCGCGGACGCCAAGGGTGTGGGCGTGGTGATCATGTGTGCCGTTCGCGGAGTCATCGCAGACCCAATCCGGCTGGAATCGGTCATTCGCAACTGGGTCAAGAACGGATGGATCGAGAGTTCCGCGGTACCCGAATCCGGACCACTCGACTGGCTGCTCGACGAGGCCGACACGATCGCAGCAGCTGCGTACAAGTTCGCGGTTGAACCCGACGCAGTCGGGTGCGTCTTGACCGGGACCGCTTCACCCAGCCACCTCGCCGAGAACGTCGCCGCGATCAGCGGATCGCCTCTCACACACGCGAGCATCGACCGCCTGCTCACCCTGTTCGGCGCCGTCGGACGCAACGTCGGTCCAGCCGACGCCTCGGAATGACTCCCTCAAATTGGTCCCAATCCAAAGGAACAATGCGGCCATGACTGCAACACGCATCGGGATCGTGTCGGGCGGTGCTCAAGGCATCGGTGCGGCGACTGCCGTGCGACTCGCCGAGGACGGGGTACACGTGTTTGTCGCCGATGTGGCTGTCGCGCGAGGACTCGAGACCTGCCGCGCAATCAAGGAGGCTGGAGGCGAGGCAACCTTCTTGGAGGGCGACGTGCTCTTCGCCCCGGATGGCCCGAGCCGAATTGTGGACAGAATTCTCGATCAAACCGATGGTCAGCTCGACGTTGTCGTGAACAATGCGTTCGCCTTCGAACGCGGAGGGACACTGGCCGAGGTGCCGGCGGACGCGTTCACCGCGGACCTTCAACAGTTGGTCGTGTCTTATCACTCCATGATCATCTCGGCCCACAGCGCGCTCTCACGTTCACCCCAGCCGGCGATCGTGAACCTCGCCTCAATCCGCGGCTTCCACACCGGAGTCGGATTCGGCACGTATTCGGTCGCCAAGGCAGCCGTGGCTCAATTGACCAGGGTGTACGCCCAGGAGTTGGGAGAGGCGGGAATTCGGGTGAATGCTGTGGCGCCGGGCGTGATCGGGACAGCTCGCACCATGTCGACTGCTCAACACCATCGCGACCGCGTCGCCAGTTTCACGCCATTACGGAGGATCGGCACTCCGGACGACGTTGCCCGGGCAATTACTTTTCTCGCGTCACCTGCTGCCAGCTTCATCACAGGTCAAGTGCTGGCCATCGACGGCGGTCTCACCCTCCCGCTTCACACCGACTCGGTCAACCTCGGACTGGCCTTCGAAGCGGGACAGTCCGAGGCCTGAAGCCGAGAACGATTGGCGATCCGCGTAGTGGTGTGTCGCCGAAATAGGTGCGCGGTGTCTCCGAGCACATGGCGTCATCTGGCAAGGACTTCTGACGCAGTCGCACTTGGCCCGTTCGGCGAGGAGGAGGACGCCGCCAGGGGCGTCATGGGCCGGAGAGACCGCCTCAATATTTCGGCGACGGACCACCAGGCCATCGGGCGCTTCCGGTGACCTCGCTCCACTGTCACAAACCCACGCGCGATCGTGTCAAGGCGTGAGGTGCCGTGTCCTGAAGGTAAGCCGCCGGCGGCCGGAACAATACGGACAGAGCCCACATCTGGATGCCGATCATCACCGTGTACCAGGCCATGGCCGGGATCAGCCTTCCCTCCGGGAATACGTCTCCACCGAGTCCCAGCAGGGCGAACTGACCGCCGACGGCGACCACGACCAGCGTGGCCCTGATCGCAGACGGCCATCGTGTTCGCCCGAATCCGACGGCCCCGAGCAGGGCCGAAGGCAGCATCACGATGCCTGCGCCCCCGAACACGGGGAGCGTTCCGATGCCGAGCAGCCTCCACCATCGGCTCCCACCGGCCAGGTAGCGCCACCACACCACGCCGATGATGAGGCCGGCCCATGCGGCCGCTCCCACGATGAACAGCGTCCCGCTCCAACTGAACTCCGGATCAGTGGAGATGAAACGCATCCAGGCGCGCAGCACGGTCCCCCATGCTGCGCCACCGAGGATGCCGATCACGACGGGATGTCGCGCCATCAGAACTCCAGCGGAAGACACGCCATACGTGCTCCGGCAGCACCCGTCGAGGCGTCAGTGGGTGCTTCGTGAATCACGACGGACTGTGCGAGACCTGAGTCGATCTCGAACGGAACCACCGCCGTGGCATGTCCGGTCCCGCCTGGGGTGACCGTGAAATCGAGCCACACTTCCGTCTCGGCTGAGATTCCACCCCCGGCGTTGAAGTGCGGTCCGGCGAGGCCACCCGCATCGACCACGCATGGCCCCACGTGCACATGGGCACCGAAGGTGTCACCGACTCCTCCGCCCAGATCCTTGACGTTCAGCTGGACGATCGTCTTCCCGTTCTGAACGGTGGCGGACGCCACTGCCCACGCTCCGTCCGTCACGCGCTCCACCCCAACTTCGAGGTCGGTGAGCCCGCCCCGAAAGTAGGATCCCACACCCGCGGATACCGGGGCTGCGTACAGGGCGACCATCGCCACACCGAGGAGCCACACCAACCCTTGTCTCGTTCGCATTGCATGCTCCTTTCGAATTGCACGACTGCGACAACCAACAGACGTGGCCGGGGGCTCGATGGGGTGACGCGTCACCCGATTCTCTCCCGATGGCCGTCTGTAGGTCAGATGACGGTTGTTGCGTTCGCCGAATGGATCACCGCCGAGGCGTTGGACGCGGGGTGGAGTCGCGCCGACGTCGATGCCCTGATCGCCCGCCTCTTCCACGCAGAGTCGACCCGGTTGGTCCGGCTGGCCCGCTTCTTCGTAGACGATCGGGACGCTGCCGAGGATCTCGTCCAGGAAGCGTTCATCAGGCTCGCCCGCTCCATACAGCGCATCAAGGATCCGGACGCGGTCCCGGCGTACCTCCGCTCGATCGTCCTGAACTTGGCGAGGGACCACAACCGCCGTGGACTCGTGTCGTTGCGTCACCGGATCAGCTCCGAACCCCCGCCGGGCGTCGACGAGGAGATCGAGCTGAGGGAGGACCAGAAACGGGTGATCGACGCCCTGGGTTCGCTCCCGACCGGACAACGAAACTGCCTCGTCCTTCGCCATTACATGGAACTGTCGAATCCTGAGATCGCTCGGACGCTGGGGATCTCGATCAACACGGTGAAGACGCACATTCAGCGCGGCATGGCCGCGCTGGAACTGCGACTCACGGCGGCAGAATCGTGACGGCCGTCGAGCAGCGGCTCACCGAAGCGCTTCGTGCCAGCGCCGCGGCCACCGCCCCGGCACCCGACCTGTTCGCACGGGTCGCCGGCTCGATCGAAGATGATCGCCGTCGACGGACGTTGCTCCGACGCGGTGCAGCAGTCGTCGCCCTGTGCGCCGCTGCGCTCGTGTCACTCGGCTTGGGATTGTCCACACAACGAAACGGGAGGTTGGTCATGCCCTGGTGGGCCCTGGAACTCATCTCGACGATCGTCCTGATCGCCATGGCGCTCTGGCTCGGTCCGTTCATCAAGCGTTTCGGCCGCGCGTATGCGGCCGACGTCTTCCGTGCGAATCCGCAGACAGGCAAGTCGTACATCGTTCTCACCGACATCGTCTACTACCTGATCTTCACCGCCTACATCTTGTTCACGAGCCGGTTCGAACCCGAGTCGAGCTGGGACAGCATGGTGAATGCCTCCCAGGCGCAGACGTCGGTCTTCCGGGTTGCAGGCATCCTGCTCGTCATCGGGATATTGCACGGCCTGAACATCGTGCTGATGCCGGTGCTCGGCAGACTGTTCTCACTCAACCGGCGGCTCGACGCCCTGAACAGGACCGACGGTGTCGAAGACTGAAGATGAAGGGTTGGGATTGGGGTGGGAAGTGTGGTTCCTCCTGGCGGTGCTCGCCACGGGAGGGTTCCTGGCGGTCATGAGCGTCAGCTTGATCGGCGGAGTGGCCGTCGCAGTGGATCAGCAGCCGATCTCGGGCGACGCGGTCGCAGTCGACCTTCGTCGGCTGGTCGCGGGTGGTGCGGCAGCGGTCGCGCTCGTTGTCGCGGCCGTCCGGCTCCTCGTGATCACCGACTGGAGTGTCGAGCCGCGAGCAGACCCCGGTGCGGACCGCTAGCCCTGTACGTTTCCCTTCGCGCGTTCCCAGCGGGCGTCGAGTTCGTCGAGTGACAGGCCGTCGAGCGGGCCTTCGGCTTCCACCATCCGGAAACGGGCCTCGAAACGATGATTGGCGGCGCGCAGCGCCAGCTCCGTCTCGACGCCCAAGTGACGGGCGAGGTTCACCACCGAGAACAACAGGTCGCCCAGTTCGTCACTGATCGCGTCGGGTTCTCCGATCCGGGCGGCGTCTTGGAGTTCTTCGAGTTCCTCGGCGACCTTGGCGAAGACGGGATGGGATGAGGGCCAGTCGAACCCCGTCGTCGCCGCCCTGCGCTGCAGTTCGGCAGAACGAGCCAGCGAGCCGAGGGAAGCCGGCGTCCCTTCCAGCGCCGAACCCGATTCCTGGTCCCCCTTCTCGGCGGCCTTGATGGCGTCCCAGTTCGCCTTCACCGCGTCTGCGTCCGCCGCTTCGGCGTCGCCAAAGACGTGCGGGTGCCGCCGGACCAGTTTGCGGCGCAGCGTCTCGGCCACGTCGGTGATGTCGAATGCTCCGTCCTGGTGGGCGATGGCCGAATGGAAGAGCACCTGCAGGAGCACGTCGCCGAGTTCCTCCTCGAACTCTGCGTACGAGCCGAGGTCGTTCGGGTCTGCCGACATGGCTGCAATCGCGTCCGCGAGCTCCGCCGTCTCCTCCATGAGGTAGCGCACCAGCGAGTCGTGGGTCTGCGACCGATCCCATGGACATTCCCGTCGCAGCCGGTGCATCGCCTTCACCACCCCCGTGAGGCCGGCATCCACCGCGGGGATGAACAGCGAGGTACGCAGCCCGGCATGGACGGAGTCGATCTCGTCGGGGGTGGCGGTCAGCACCAGTTCGTCGCCCGCGCCGAGATTGGCGGCGAGGGTCACCACCATGCCTTCCGGTACCGCCCGGTCGACTCTGGCAAGCGTGTCAGCAAGGATCTCCGCGCGGTCGAGGTGGCCGACCACGGTCGGCACATCGAAGGACAGGACCGGCGGGAGGTCGTGGCCGTTCAAGAGTTGGAAGCCGTCCGCCAGTGGATCGATCCCGCATGTCGCCCACAGCACATCGAGGAACGACTCGGCGGGATGCAGGGTCAGTGCTGACGCCCGTTGGCGAATCTTGGCCACCGCGAGTTCGCCCACCAGGGGGCTGCCAGGGACTGCATAGATCGCGTCGCCAGCCGAGAGCACGCGGTCCGCGATGGCCTCGTACACATCGTCAAAGGTCTCGGCAGCGTCGTACAGGTCGTCACAGGAGACGACATCGCGCATCGCGGCGAGTTGGGCTGCGGCCGGATGACGGAGAGTCCGGACGATCACCATCCGCGTCGAGTCTTCCAGCATCGAGCGGACGCCCGCCGGGACCCTGTCGAGTTCGCCGGGACCGAGCCCGACGATGTCGATCATGCGGGAGGCTGCACGGAAGGGAACGGGTCGGTGACCCAGGTCCCGTACTCCTCGACAACGGTGACGTCGGCCGCGGACGCGGCCTCGAGCAACCAGTCTTGGACCAGGGTTCCGCCTCGTTCGACTTCGAGCGCCGCCCGAAGGTCGGCCTGGACATCCTCGAAGGCCTGCGTCGTCCGCTCGGTCACGAGAATCAGGTGAAAACCGAACTGTGAGCGAACGGGCTCGCTGACCTCGTTCAACGGCACCTCGGATGCCGCGACGGCGAATTCGGGTACGTACCCCGACAGCGCAGTGCAACCCAGTTCCCCACCCTCGGGTGCGGTGCCGTCGGTGCCGAGTTCCATGGCCACGTCGGCGAATGCTTCGCCGCCATCGATCCGCTCCTTGGCGCCGACAGCCTCCTCCTCGGTTGGGACGAGGATGTGACTGACGCAGGCCTCCGTGAACTGGAAGAGCTGGGAGTCGTACTGGTCCTGCAATTCCTGGTCGGTGATCGCGCCTTCCTCAGCCAGTAGGCGTTCTTCGACCTGATCGGCGACCAGCTGCTGATGGGCGATGCGGGCGATGCGCTCGTCGGTGAATCCGTTCTGCTCGAGGAACTCCTCGTAGGAGACGTCCCCGCTCTGGGAGGCGATCTGCGTCTCGATCTCGGCACGGCGCTCTTCGATCTCATCCTCGGTGACGGAGATCCCGAACTCGGAGTCTGCCACCTGCACCACCAGCAACTCCACGATGGTGTTGAGCAGGTTCTCGGCGAACAGGTCGGCGGGAACTGCGCCGAGGTCGTCGGAGTACAGCGCCTCGACCTGGGAGGCAGTCACCTCCTGGCCGTTCACGGTTGCGACCACCGCGCCCGAACCACCACATGCGACGAGAAGCACGCCGAGCGCGGCAAACCGAACAATCGTCTTCTTCACAGGGGAAACCTCGACTTGGAGAGCTGCGAAGTCTAGGGCCCGGCGGTCATTGTTCCAGACGGGGGATCCTCGCGGGGCCACATCTTGGCCAGGAACTCGAGTACACCGGCGAGAACCGGTCGCGGAGTGGGAAGGAAGATCACTCCCTCGGCCGCCCGGAGTACCGATCCACGTGCCACACGCTGCAGACGAACCTCTTGACTGGCGGTGAGATCCACAGGAGCGAGTCTGACCTCCGACTTCAGCGCGACGATCTCGCTCAGTCCGATACGGATCGCCTCCACACGCAGCCGCGCAATGTCCACCAGCGTCACCGCAGACCCGGGAAGCTCACCGAAGCGGTCCTCCCACTCGGACACGACGTCGTCGACCTCCGACTCGGTCGCCGCGAGGGCAAGCCGGCGGTACGCCTCGAGCCGGAGCAGCTGATCGGGAACGTAGGTCTCGGGGAGGTGGGCGTCCACGGGAAGATCGATACGCACCTCGACTTCGCGTGCCACGGTGTCGCGCCCCTCGAGTTCGTCCACCGCTTCGGCGACCAGTTCGGCATACAGGTCGAACCCGACAGCGCTGATGTGGCCGGACTGCACCTCTCCGAGGATCGATCCCGCACCCCGGATCTCGAGGTCGCGCAGCGCGAGCTGGAAACCGGAGCCGAGGTCTGTCGCTTCGCCGATGGCTTCGAGCCGTCGATGTGCCTCCTCGGTGATGGACTGGTCCGACGGATGGAACAGGTATGCGTAGGCGCGCTGGCTCGATCGACCGACCCTCCCTCGGAGTTGATACATCTGCGCGAGCCCCAGCAGGTCTGCTCGCTCCACGATCAGGGTGTTCACCTGGGGAAGATCCAGGCCCGATTCGATGATGGTGGTCGCGACCATCACGTCGTACCGGCCGTCCCAGAAGTCGATCATCACCTGTTCGAGCAGTCCTTCCGACATCTGGCCGTGCGCGATCACATACCGGGCGTCGGGCACCAGGTCCTGCAGACGGGCAACGGCCCGTTCGATCGACTGCACCCGGTTGTGAACGTAGAACACCTGCCCGTCGCGGAGGAGCTCGCGTCGGATCGCCGCCGACACCGTCTGGTCGTCATAGGGACCAACGAACGTGAGAATGGGATGCCGGTCCTCCGGAGCCGTTCTGATGTGACTCACGTCACGGATCCCGGTCAAGGCCATCTCCAGGGTGCGCGGAATCGGAGTTGCGGTCAGCGTGAGCACGTCGACACCGATCCGCAGCCGCTTGATGGCGTCCTTCGCAGTGACACCGAAACGCTGTTCTTCGTCGATGACCAACAGACCCAGGTCCTTGAATCGAATGTCTTCGGAGAGGAGTCGATGGGTGCCGATCACCACGTCCACCTCACCGGTGGCCAGCTTGTCGACCACCGTCCTCGACTCTTTGGTCGTGAGGAAGCGGGACAGCATGGCCACTTCGATCGGATACGGCGCGAATCGCTCCGAGAACGTTTGGAAGTGTTGACGCGCGAGCAGCGTGGTCGGACAGAGGATCGCCACCTGTTTGCCAGAGGCCGCAGCTTTGAACGCCGCCCGAAGCGCGATTTCCGTCTTGCCGAAACCGACATCCCCGAACACCAGCCGATCCATCGGTTGGTCCGCTTCCATGTCCGCTTTCACCTCGGAGATGGTGGTGAGCTGGTCCGGAGTCTCCTCGAACGGGAATGCTCCTTCCATCTCCCGCTGCCAGGGCACATCCGGCGCGTAGGCGTGACCCTGGGCGGCAGCCCGCGCACGATGGAGTCGCACGACCTCTTCGGCGACTGCGGCAACGGCACGCCTGACCCGCGACCGGGTGTCCGACCATTCCTTTCCGCCCATCCGCGACACCTTGGGGGCCTCTCCCCCGGTGTACTTCTTGACGGCTGCCAGCTGATCGGTGGGCACATACAGCCGGTCGTCTCCGGCGTAGGCCACCACCAGATAATCCCGCTCGACGCCCGCCATCGTGCGCGTGACCATGCCTTCGAACCGACCGATCCCATGCTTGTGATGGACGACGTAGTCGCCCGGCCGCAGGTCGCGATACTCCGCTCCGGCGTGCGAACTCCGACGACCGCCCGTTCGTCGATGCGCACGGCGCCGGCCGGCGATCTCCTGTTCGCCGAGCACGGCGACTCCCAGATCGGCGAGGACGAAGCCCTGGTGGATGCCGATCGGAACGATTGCCGGCGCCGCGCGGTCCAAGACGTCGGTTCGCGGGAGGACCAGTCCGTGTTCGGAGAGCACCCGTGCCACCCGATCAGCGGCAGCCTCACCGTCCATCGCCACCACCGTGACCACGTTCTTGGCGAGTATCCGCTGCAGGCCCGCCGCCACCGACTCGGGGTCGCCTGCAGTCGCATCGAAACCCTTGGCCGCGAGGACGGAATCGTCGGGCCCGGTCGCCACACCAGGCATCTGCAGGTGGTCCCTCCGCCCGAGTCCGTCGTCGAGTTCGAGAAAGAGCGCCGGATGCGCACCCGCCTCAGGAGCGCCATGTCCCCAGGTCGGGGCGAGCGCGTTGGCGAGATCGTCTTCCTCCTTCCGGAGATCCCGGGCGCGGTCCGCGACACGGACGGGGTCGATAACCACGACTTGGGCGTCGTGACCGGAATCGAGCAGCGTCTGTTCCGGGGCAAACCACGGCATCCAGGACTCCATGCCTGCGAACTGTTGGTACTGCGCGATCCGCTCCCAGACCGAGGCGTTCCACGGAGCCTCGGCCACCATCCGGTCTGCGGCCGCGGCAACCGTGGCGTCCGGCCGGAACTCCCGAGCGGGATAGATCTCGACGGCGGGCACCGCGTCATGGGAGCGCTGATCACCGATCGCGAACCTTCGAATGTCCTCGACCGTGTCACCCCAGAAGTCCACCCGCACGGGTTCGTCCGCCTGCGCAGGGAAGATGTCCACGATTCCGCCGCGAATGGCGAACTCGCCGCGGGACTCCACGCGATCGGTGCGGTCGTAGCCCAGGACCGCGAGCGCATCCGCCAACTCAGACACGTCGTGGTCGGCACCGGTACGCAGTTCGATCGGCGACGGATCAGACGGCGAGAGTCGCTGAATCACCGCCCGGACCGAAGCCACCACAACGGTGCCCGAGCGCCCGCCGGCCAGCCGATGTCGCGCCATCGACCGTCGTGCCATGGTCGCGGCGTTCGGCGAGAGATGCTCGAACGGAAGCGTCTCCCAGGCCGGCATCAGGGTGACATCGTCGGAGAACAAGGCGACGTCGTCGGCGAGATCCTCCGCGTCGCGCTCGCTGGCGGTCACAACGAGGATCGGCCGTTCGGCTCGGGCCGCGAGACCGGCGACCGCAAAGGCGCGGGCACCGGGCGACACGACCCATCTGCCCGTCACATCGGGCGGCGGCCGCTGCTTCCAGAGACGGACGAGAGGAGAAAGAGGAGCAGGCACGGGAAATGGGAGGGTAGGACACCCGACGTCCGATCAAACCCAGGGTTTGTTTGGACGCATGCGTCCGATTTCGCTCACAGAATCAACGGCACCCGCCCGGCAACTCAGGGTCGCGATCTGACCACTTCCTGCACAACGACCGAGAGATCGACTGCGATGTCGAACTGGTCTTCCAGTCCGCGTTCGACTGCCGAGACGAGCGCCGGGGTGATGTCGGTTTCGGTCCGCAGGGTGGCCACCAGGCGGACCGGATCTCCCGCTTCGTAGTCGAAGTCGACGACCTCGGCTCGGGGGAACATCCCGGCGAGATCCCGCTCTGCGATCACCGCCACCCTGGCGTCCTGCACCGAGTCGAGCACGGCAATGACCATCCCCAAGGCCAGGACAGCGACGATTCCCCAGGACAGCGCTCGTCGTCGCTGCTTGACGCTCTGTTTGTCGGGCCACATCCCGAACCACAGGAATACCCCGCACCCGATGACCGCCACCGAAATGATGTTCGTCGTGAAGAGCAGGAAGGCGCCGAACGCGATCTCGAAGTTTCCGATCGCCAGGCCGAGGCCGATCGTGCAGAGCGGCGGGACCAACGCGGCGGCGATGGCGACCCCGGCGAGTGCCGCAGGGATCTCCTTGCGGGCGGTGGCATACGCCCCCACAGCGCCCGCCGACAGGGCAACTCCGGCGTCGAGCAGTGTCGGACTGCTGCGGGCGAGCATCTCGGTGGTGGGCGACTCCAGCGGCACGATGAGACCGAGGATCCACCCGCACACGACCGCGATCCCGGCGCCGACGAGGACCGTCACCGTCCCTCGGCGCGTGAGACGCAGACGGGCCGTCACCAGGCCGACGGAGATTGCGGTCAGTGGACCGAGCAACGGGGCAACGAGCATCGCGCCGATGACCACTGCCGGTGAGTTCTGAAGCAAGCCGAACGACGCCAGCAGGCCCGAGACCGCATTGAGAAGCACGAAATCGAGGCTGAGTCCGGCGAGACGCTCACTGTTCCATGTCACCGAGTCCTGCTCGAGTCCGGTCAGTTTGGGACGCACGCGGGCGAGCACACCCGCCAAGGTCCGGCCTTCCACTTTCCGGGCAACGGTCAGCACCGGTCCCGGCGCATTTCGCAGGACTTCAGTCGCCGCAGCCGTGTCCCCCCACTGCAGCACGTGCTTTCCCACGTGGGCGCCGACGATCACCAGGTCGGAATCGTCGGCACGGGTGAGGATCCCCTGGCTCACGTTGTTCGCGACGATGAGTTCACGACTGCAGGAGCGTCCGCCCTTGACGCCGTCGAGGCTGCGCTCGATCACTCCGAGTCCAACGCTCCGGGGGACTTCGCTGCCCTGGACGTGCACGACATGGACCTTGGCGGCGAGCGAGCGGCCGATGAGCAGACCCACCCGGGCCGCGGCCCGCGACTCGTCCGAACCGTCCACTCCGACCACGATTCTCGTGACCCCGCTGAGCGCATCCGTCGACTGGGGCGGAAGCCTGACGACGACGACGTCGGCGGAAGCCGTGGACATCACCGACTCCACGACCGGACCGAGGAGGACATCGCCCTTGCGAGTCTGCCGGACACCGAGAAGGATCATGTCGGCGCCGCTCTCGGCGGCGGCGTCGAGAATTCCCCGCGACACCGTGGTCGCTGTTCGGGTCGTCATCTCGAATCTCACCCCCGGCACCCAACCCGTGCCGGACACGACATTCTCGAGTTCCTCGAGGGCTCCGGACCGCTCCTCGGCGGATGTGTCATCGGTCACCACGGCCAGAGCGACGACTCTCCCGTCCTGCTCGTCCGCCAGGCTGGCCGCAATCGTCAACAGCGAAGGTGCGGTCTCGGGGTTGGCGATCGGCACCAGCACGGTACGGGCGTGATCCGGGACCGGCACGGTGGAGCCGTTCGGGTTGGTCTTCTTCTCGACGCGGTTCATGGGGAGGCGAGCACTGCGTAGCTACCCGTGGCGTGGCCGACGAGGCGATCATCTCCGTCAACCCACAGGTCGACACGCCCGGTGATCCGGGTACGTCCCGCCCGCAGCAGATGGGCCTTCGCCAGCAGGTCACCTCCTGACGCGGGTCGCAGGAATGAGATCGACAGATCGGAGGTGACGGCCATCGGTTGCAGCCCCACGATCGTGAATGACAGGTACCAGAGTGCCAGGTCGGCGGCGGTGAACTGGGTGGGTCCGGAAATGAGACCTCCCGGACGCAGGATCGAGGGGTCGTACGTCCAACGAGCCGCCGCGGATCCTTCCGAGACGGACGCACATCGAAAGCCCCCGGCGTGCACCGCTGGGTACTCCGCGCTCACGAACGAGTCCACCTCGGCGGGTGTCAGTTCCACCTCAATACCCTTTCGCCCGATCGACCACCCCGACGAGGTCGGCTCCCTGGGAGAAGCGTCGGAGATTGTCGACGAAGAATTGCACGACGTCGGCCGGCCGGCTGTGGGCAGCAGTGTGGCCGGTGACCACGAGGTTCGGTGTCTTCCAGGCGGGATGATCGCGGTCGAGAGGTTCGGGCTCGGTGACATCGAGAACGGCAAGTCCGATCTGGCCGCTGCTCGTGGCCGCGACGATGTCATCGGTCACGGCGGTCGAACCTCGCCCCACGTTGATGAACGTCGCTCCGCGAGCGAGCCGATCGAGCAACGCACCGTCGATCAGTCCCCGGGTTTCCGCCGTTGCGGGAAGCACCGCCACCATGTGGTCGAGGTCGGCAGCAAAGGCCTCCCGCTCGGACACGGCGAACATCCGATCAAACAGCGGATGCCGCTCCCCCGATCTTCGGCACCCGATCACATTCATCCCGAACTCCCGGGCGATTCTGGCGATCGACATGCCGATCGATCCCGCACCCATGACCCCGATCGTCGAGTCCCACAGCACCGACGGTAGAGTCTCGTCCCACATCCGCGTCGCGAACCGCTCGGGGATTCGCTGGGTACGCGCGAGGAGGTATCCGAACACGAACTCGGCGATCTGTGGACCGAAGACGCCGGGAAGGTTGGTGACGGGCACCGAGGACGGAACCTCGTCCCAATCTGCCTCCTCGACCCCGGCCCAGGTGCATTGCACCCACTTCACCCCGTCCAGGTTCTCGGCGGTGATGAACTGGGGGTCTGCCAAGAGCACGTCCGCCGTCGTCGAGGCGACGGGCACGCCGGCGGCGCGGAGGAGCGCGTCGTACTCAGCGGCCCGAACCGAGGCCACCCGGACCGCCGTCACAGCATGCCTTCGGATCCGAACCAGTCGACGAGTCGAGTAAGCAGTGCCGGAGCACTCGTGTAGTCGACAGCCAACTCGGATGCAGCCTTCGACCCGTCATAGGCGTGGCCGTGGCGGAGTGTCCGGACCATTTCCCGACAAAACGACGGCTTCACCCCGCGGAGGCGCGCGACGGCCTCGACCGGCACCACCCCGAGGCTGGCGACCCACGCAGGGACCCAGCGGACGGCAACCGGACGACCGACGGTCTCCTCGAGCATCGACACGGCGTCTCGCATCGTCATGGTGAACGAGTTGAGCAGGTACCGCTCCCCCGACTTGCCGTGGGTCGCGGCACCCAGATGCCCTTGCGCGCAGTCGTCAATGTCCACGATCGACAACCTGGTGTCGATCAGTGCGGGGAGCTTGCCTCGAAGAAGCGCCAGGATGAGCGCCCCCGTCCCCGTTGCCCTCCCAGGACCCTGGACCGACGACGGGTTGACGACCACCAGTTCGACACGGTCCGCCGCTTCGAACACGGCCCGCTCCGCGAGGTGCTTCGACCGTTCGTACTGCGACAGATACCATCCGCGATGGACCGATGTCTCGGTCCCGACCTCTCCTTCGGACTCTCCGATGGCCGCAGCCGACGACGTGTACACAACACGTCGGACACCCGCCGCCTCTGCCGCAGCCATGACATTGCGCGAGCCACCGATGTTCGCCCGCATCATTGGCTCGGCATCCACCGGGCACATGGTGTTGACACCGGCGATGTGATACACGATTTCGGCACCGTCGAACGCGGCACGCAACGACGCGGGGTCGGCGACGTCACCCCGCACCGGTGTCGCCCCCAGCTCACCGACGACGGCATCGGAGGTCGGCGTGCGCGACACACAGCGTGGGGTCACGCCCGCGACGACGAGGTGGCGGACGACTGCGGACCCGACCACACCCGAGCCTCCTGTGACGACGACGCTCACTGCGCGGTCGTGGCCCGTGACGCGCGGACCGTGTCCATGAAGACGGCGAGATACTGCCATCCGGAAGCGATCGTCACCCCAACGGCCAGCCACATCGCCCACTGATCGAGGTACAGCGGTCCCCACGGCTCGGGAAGCCGGAGGAAGGCGAGTCCGATGGCCGTGAACTGCACGGTGGCCTTGACCTTGCCCCACATCGACGGAGCCATTACGGAACCCGAAATCGCCACGAGGCCGCGCAGTGCCATCACGATGAACTCGCGCATCACGATGATCACCGCCGCCCAGATCGACACGCGATCGACCGAAACGAGCGCAAAGAGCGTGCCGGTCACGAGCAGTTTGTCCGCGGTGGTGTCGAGGAAGGCTCCGAGTGTCGTCGTGAGGTTCCAGCGCCGTGCGAGATAGCCGTCGAAGAAGTCGGTGAGAGCCGCGACGACAAAGAGGGTCGCGGCGTAGCCGTAGGCGTGTTCCAGCCGATCGGCGCTGCGGACGAGCACCATCACGACCGGTACCAGGATGACCCGGGCGACCGCGAGCAGATCGGGGATGGTGATGGCGCGCCTCCAACGGGGACAGGCCCGGATTGTACGCATACCCATGTTGGGTCTCTCCCCAGCACGGCGGTAGTTTGCGGCTCGTGACGACGCTCCCCGGCTGGACCCGAGCAGAACACCTCAAACGGCTCGAGGATGGCCGCGAGTTCGACGTGGTGATCATCGGAGGAGGCGTGACCGGTGCGGGAGCCGCCCTCGACCTCGGTGCCCGGGGGCTGGAAGTGGCGGTCCTCGACCGCTCCGACTTCGCCCAGGGCACGTCTTCGCGGTCCACGAAGCTCTTCCACGGTGGCATCCGCTACCTGCCGCAGTTGCACTTCGGCCTGGTTTCGGAGGGACTTCGAGAACAGAAGGTGCTCGCCCGGACCGCCGACCATCTCTATCACCGCCTCGAGTTCCTGATCCCCCTCTACGCCCAGTACGGGATCGCCGACGCGCCCGCCTGGGCTGCCCGCGGTTGGAAAGCACCATTGGCGCTGCGCGCCGGCCTTCTCGCCTACGACATGCTGGGAGGCATCGGGAGGCCGGGGTCCCGGCATCGCTCTGTCGGCTCCGAGGCGTTGCTCGCTTCGATCCCCACCCTGCGCCATGAAGGTCTCGAGGGCGGTTTCGCCTACTCGGATGCCCAAACCGACGACGCCCGGCTCGTGATCGGTCTCGTCAAAACCGCCGTCATGCGGTACGCCGCCTCGGCGGTGAACCAGCTACAGGTGGAGTCGGTCGATCCGCACGAAGGCGGCTTCCGACTTCAACTGCACGATCGGGAATCGGACACCCGCATGGTGGCGCGGGCGCGGGCGGTGCTGTCGGCAACCGGCGCCTTCGACCCTCCGGGCGTCACCGGGCGAGGCTCCGGCCTGAGGATGATCCGATCGAAGGGCAGTCATCTGATCGTCGAACGAGGAGTCCTCGGACTCGGCGACCAGGCGCTCGTCCTTCCCGAGACCGACGACGGTCGCGTGCTCTACATCATCCCGTGGCTCGGCCACTCCATGATCGGGACCACGGACACGCCCTATGCGACCGAGCCGACACATCCCACCGCAAGCGAGGAAGACAACGCGTATCTGATCCGTCACGTCCAGTGGTACCTCGATGTGGACGTGTTCGAGCCAATGAGTTCCTTCGCCGGACTCCGCGCGCTCAAGGACACCGGTTCGACTTCCACTGCCTCGGTGTCGCGTGAACACGTGATCGAACAGCCGGTACCCGGATACGTGCAGGTTGCGGGAGGCAAGCTCACGACATACCGCCGCATCGCCGCCGAAGCCGCAGATGTGGTGGCGGACGCCATCGGTGTGGACGTGAAGTCATCCACCGACAGCATCCCCCTGGTGGGCGCCGGCGGGGACCGCCGGCGCCTCGAACGCACGCTCACCGAAGCCGGCGCCCATCCCGACGTCGTCGGGCCGACGATCGACCGGAACGGGACCGACGTCGAACGCATCGCCCGGTTGATGACCGAAAACCCCGAACTGGCGCAGCCTTTGAGTGACCATCGGTCGTCCCTCGCCGACGCCGTCCACGCCGTCCGCCACGAAGGCGCCGCCCAAGTCTCCGATGTCACCCTCCGTCGCACGCACCTGGCATGGTTCACAGCCGATCACTCACGCGCCGACGCCGAACGGATCGCCGACGTGATGGCGGCCGAACTGGGTTGGACACCGACCCAACGCCGTGAGGCTCTCGACGCCCACGAGCGGGAGTTGGTCGCCGAGGCGCTGTGAGCTACCAGGCGCCGAATGTCTCCCCGACTGCTGCAGCAGCAGCTCCGCCCTCGTCGCCCAATACAGGTGCCAGCCTTCCTCCTCTGCCCCTGCGAGCAGGTCGAGGGCGTGCGCCGGTCCGAACACCTTCGACTCGGCGACCGCGCGGTTGATGCGCGTGATCGAACCCGGCGCCATCCGCTCCAACATCCGGTACAGGTCGGCGATCTGTGGCCAGTCGGTGTCCGCGTCGCCGGACGCCACGCCGTGCAAAGTCGCGATCGCAGCCTGAATCTACACCGACTCGAGGTCCCGGGGCGACCCGCGATCTCGGTCCGGCGCGGTCACTGCCCCTGTGAGAAATCGACCACAGGACGAACCTCGACCTTGCCGTGCCATGCGCCTGGGATCCGGGCCGCCCAACCGATCGCCTCGTCGAGGTCGGCACAGGAGAGCAGATAGAAGCCGCCGAGTGCCCCTTGGTCTCCGCGAAAGGACCGTCGGTGGTGACGATCGTCCCTCCCTTCGCCCCATCGACATGGATGGTCGTGGCGTTGGCGGTGTCTTCCAGGGCCTCGCCACCGGCGATCACGCCTGCGGCTCCCGCTTCCTCGCCGAAGGCGTTGTATTCCGCCATCACCCTGGCCCAGTCCTCGGACGTCCCCTGACCCTCCGAGCCGGCGGGCGAATAGATCAGTGCTGCATACGTGGGCATCTCCGCTCCTTTCTGTGTTGAGGGATGCGCTCACCGATACGACGATGTCAGGCGACTGATTTCGACAGACTCTTCGAGAATTCTCCTCACACCCAGTCGAGGGTTCGGTCCACTGCCTTCTTCCAACGGGTGAGGAGGGCATTTCTGGCCTCGGCGTCGAGCGTCGCAGTCCACCGTCGGTCCTCTCGCCAGTTGGCACGCAGCTCGTCCAGCGAGTTCCACATCCCCACCGCCAACCCTGCGGCGTAGGCGGCTCCGAGCGCGGTCGTCTCGGCGATGGAGGGCCTGATCACCGGTACACCGAGAATGTCTGCTTGAAACTGCATGAGGAGTTCGTTCTCCACCATGCCCCCGTCCACTCTGAGTTCGGTGAGATCGACACCCGAGTCGGCGTTCATGGCGTCGAGCACTTCGCGAGTCTGGAAAGCAGTCGCCTCGAGCGCGGCCCGGGCGATGTGGCCCCGTGTGGCGTATCGCGTCAGACCGGCGATGATCCCGCGTGCGTCCGACCTCCAATGCGGCGCGAACAACCCCGAGAACGCCGGCACGAAGTACACGTCCCCGTTGTCGTCCACCGTTCGTGCGAGCGCCTCGACTTCGGAGGCGTCGTCGATCAGACCGAGATTGTCCCGCAGCCATTGGACCAGGGAACCGGTGACCGCGATCGAGCCCTCAAGGGCATAGACCGGCGCGGCATCGCCGACCTGATAACCGACGGTGCTCAACAGCCCGTTCTTGGAGTGGACCAGCTCCGTGCCGGTGTTGAGCAGCATGAAGTTGCCGGTTCCGTAGGTGTTCTTGGCGGCGCCGACGTCGAAGCAGGTCTGACCGAAGAGCGCGGCCTGCTGGTCGCCGAGAATTCCGCCCAGCGGGACACCGTCGAGCACGCCGGTTCCAGTGCCGAACACCCCGACAGAAGGCACGATGTCACCCAGCATGGACGGGTGGACGCCGATCGACTGGACCAGCTCGTCGTCCCAGTCCAACGTCGACAGATCCATCAACATCGTCCGTGAGGCGTTGGTGACGTCGGTCACGTGACGGGAGCCACCAGTCAGATGCCAGATCACCCAAGAATCGATGGTTCCGAAGGCGAGCTCACCCTTGCGAGCCCTGGCGTCGAGTTCAGGGCGGTTATCGAGGAGCCAGCGGACCTTGGGACCCGCGAAATAGGTGGCGAGTGGGAGCCCGGTCTTGGACCGGAAGCGGTCCGGACCGGCCTCGCCGGCCAGTTCCCGCACGAGGGCGTCGGTTCGGGTGTCCTGCCAGACGATGGCGTTCGCCACCGGCTCGCCCGTCGCCCGGTCCCACACGACCGCGGTCTCGCGCTGGTTGGTGAGGCCCACCGCGGCCAGATCGCCACCGACGATCCCACCGGCGTCGAGCGCATCGGAGATCACGGCCCACATACGGTCGATGATCTCGGTCGGATCGTGTTCCACCCAGCCGGGCTTGGGGAAGATCTGCCTGTGCTCCTGCTGGGAGGACGCCACCACTTCGCCAGACATGTCGAAGATGATGAAACGGGTGCTGGTCGTACCCTGGTCCAGCGCCCCGACGAGGTGACCCACCACACTCTCCTCCGTGGAACGAGATGCAACCTAGTCCTAGTGGTGTGTCCCCGAAATAGGCGCGCGGTGGGTGATGACCCCGCCAAACGAAACGAGGGCGATCAGTCCCCCTGGCGGTGCGCTGCCAGTTCCTGGGCGCGGGCGGGATCGACGACCCACCGTTCCACCACATCGGCGGCATCGACGACCAGCAGGTCCGCCTCGACTCGTTCCTTGCTTCCGAACTTCCTGAGCACGAAGTCCGCAGGGTCCTGGCGTCCCGGTGGCCGGCCCACCCCGACCTTCAGCCGGCTGAATTCCCGGGTACCCAGTGACTTCTCGAGCGAACGAATCCCGTTGTGGCCCCCCGATCCACCCCCCACTTGGATACGCAGCCGTCCAAAGTCGAGATCGATGTCGTCGTGGATCACCAGCAGGTCCGAGACATCGGCTTTCATCGAGCGCAGGGTCGCCGACACGGGCCCGCCCGACTCGTTCATGAAGGAGAGTGGCGCAGCCAGCAGAACCTTCTCGCCATCGATTCGGATCTCGGCGACTTCCGACCGGGTGCGCATGGTCTTCGCCTTGAAGCGCTCTCCGGTGCGGCGAGCCAGTTCGGCGAGTACCTCCGCTCCGATGTTGTGGCGTGTGCCCGCGTAATCGGATCCGGGATTACGAAGGCCGACGACGACCTTCACCACTCACTCGCCGGAGTCGCCGTCACCTGCGTCATCGCCGGCGACCTCACCGTCGGCTGCCTCTTCGCCTTCTTCGCCTTCTTCGCCCTCGACATCATCTTCTTCGGACTCTTCGGCTTCGAGGGCGGCGGGCACGGTGATCGAAACGACGGTGTACTCGGGATCCTCCGTATAAGTGACACCTTCGATCGCCGGGAGGTCCCCGATCCGGAGCGCGTCCCCGATTTCGAGTGCGGAGATGTCGAGTTCGACGTAGCTGGGGATGTTGGTGACGAGCGCTTCGATCTGCACGACGTTGCGGGCCGTGGACAGCACTCCTCCCGCGATCGTTCCTTCTGCTTCTCCGACCAGATGCACGGGGATTTCGGTGGCAACGGTGTCGGTGAGCGAGACCGTGACGAAGTCCACGTGACGGATCTCCCGTCGGAACGGGTGGGTCTCGACGATCCGGGGCAGGGTGAGAATCTTGTCGCCTCCGACCTCGAGGCTGATGAGGGCGTTGAGGCCCGCCTCGGTCGTCAGGGCCGCCCGGAGCTCGCGGTGGTCGACGGCGATCGAAATGGGGTCGATGTCCTTGCCGTAGACGATGGCGGGGACATTCCCCTCACGACGGAGTCGCCGGGATTCCCGGCTTCCGATGGCACGGCCGGTCTCGGCGCGCAAAGTGATCTGTTCTGAAGACATCAGCGAAGCTCCTGCAGTGCGGAGGGAAAGAGGACACGCCATTGTCGCGGCTCTCGACCCGAGTGACAAACCGTGCCGCCCGTGTCCCGGGAGTCGCGACCAGGATGCGGTCGTCGTCCCACGAGGAGCAGACAACGATGACCGCCTTTCTGATCGCGGATGCCGTGCCTCACGATGCCGCCGAGTACCGGGAGAGCGGGTACTTGGAGGCCGCCCGACGAACCGCCGCGAAGTACGGGGGTCGCTACCGGGTGCGCGGCGGTTCAATCACCGTGCTGGAAGGTGATTTCGACCTGCGCAGGGTCGTCGTCATCGAATTCCCCACGATGGAGGATCTCCAGGCGTGGTACGCCGACCCCGAGTACCAGTCCTGGATCCCGGTGCGCCGGCAGCTCGCCGAATCGCGCCTCTTCGCAATCGAAGGAGTCGACTGACCTGATTCACAAGGATTGGCGTCAGTCGAGAGTCTCGATCCAATCCGCCGTGTGGTCCGCCAGAAATTCGTACAACCGGGATTCGGGCCAGTCCTTCCCCCGAAACGAATGGTCGGCACCCGTCATGTCCACGACCGAGGCTCTCGGCAGCGGACGAACGTGGAGGTCGAAGAGATCGGCCCGGCTCAAGGCATCGCGAGATCCCTGGAAGAACACCATCGGGACCTCGACTTTTGCCAGATGGTCCACCCGGAGCTTGGCGGGTTTGCCTGCGGGATGGAGCGGATAGGCGTAGAGCGCGACGCCCCGGGCCGGGTACCCGCCGGAGACGAGCATCGTCGCCATACGGCCCCCCATCGACCGCCCGCCGAGCACGAGGGGTCCGCCAAATCGCTGGGCGGTTGCCTCCGCGACGGCGGCGTGACAGGACATGAGCAGAGGCGCTCGGTCCGGTCGACGGCGTCCCGCCTGGGTGTACGGATAGTCGAACGTCACGATACGGATCCCGCGCTCTGCCAACGACGACGCGATGCCGACGATGCTGCGGTGGTGCTGGTCGGTCCCCGCCCCGTGAGCGAGGAGCAGCGTCGTCTTCCCGTCACCCCGGACCGTTGCCGTGACCGCATCGCCGTCCGGCAGGTCGATCTTCACCATGCCGAGGGTACCCATGGGCCTTTCGGTACCCTTCCGACCCATGCATGCCGTCGTCCACCGCGATCGCCCCGCCCTCGCTCGCGCCGCCGCGGAGCTGATCGCCGCGCGAGCGTCACAGGGTCCGATCACGCTCGGACTGGCAGGAGGGTCGACACCGGCGGACACCTACGACGCGCTCGGGGACGTGTCGATCGACTGGGAAAACGTTTCGTTGTGGCTCTCCGATGAGCGTTGGGTGCCACACGATCACGCCGACTCCAACGGCCGGATGGCTTTGGAGCATCTCCCGTCGGCTGCGTCGAGCCGACTCGTGCGTCCTCGATACTCGCCGTATCTGACACCGGCTGACTCGGCGGTGCACTACGACGCCGAGCTCCGTTCCTTGCACGGTGACAAATTTCCCGAAATCGTCCTACTGGGGATGGGGACGGACGGACACACGGCATCGCTGTTCCCGGACACCGACGCGCTAGCCGCGGACCCTCGCCGGTGGTTTGTCGAGAACCACGTGCCCCAGATCGACGCCTGGCGGCTCACCGTCACTCCTTCGCTGCTGCACCACGCCGAAACGGTGCTCGTCCTCGTCGCCGGGGCGGACAAGGCAGCGCTGCTGGCCGACGTGCTCGAGGGCCCTGCGGGCCGCTATCCGATCCAGTTGCTGCACGAGGCACAGGGGGAAGTCACCGTCCTGTGCGACGCGGATGCCGCTTCGGCCCTATCCGTCTAGGTCCCGACCCGCCGTAGCCTGGCGCCGAATGCGACTTCGAATCCTCTCCCTCGTCGTCGTGCTCGCAGCGTGCTCCGGCTCCGACGCCACGGCGCCCACCTCGATCACGCCGACCGACCCCCCGGCATCATCGACGGTGGCGACGGACGCGCCGGACACAACATCGGACTCCTCGGTGCCGGACACGTCGACGACCACGACCCCGCTCCCTCCTCCGGACACCACGACGACCTCACAGCCGACCGAAGAGATCCTCTACGAATACTGGAAGGGCTCGTTCCAGTACCGGGACGGACTGCAGATCGACGTCCATGCTCCGGACGATCGTTCGAATCACCCGATCGCCGTCATGGTGCACGGCGGGGGCTGGTTCACCGGTCGACTCGATTCGATGGGCCACCTCGCGGACGGTCTGGCGGCGCGAGGGTTCGTGGTGTTCAACGCCACCTACCGCACGATTGCCCGAGGTGGATCGTTTCCGGGGATGGTCGAGGATGTGGCCTGTGCGGTGGCGTACGCCCGGGAGCATGCCCTCGACTACTCGACGACGGCCAACCACTTCACGCTCATCGGCCACTCGGCCGGCGCACACCTCTCGTCGCTCGTGACGTTCTCGCCGTCGACCTTCGGGCAAGCGTGCCCCGGTGGCGACGCTGGGGTGGATGCGTGGGTGGGCCTGGCCGGATCCTATGACACCGAGACGTACGCATTCCTTCTCGCACCCTTGTTCGGAACTCCGTTTGCCGATGATCCCGCCCTTTGGAGCACCGGCAATCCGTACACCTACGTCGACGCGGTCGACCCCTCCGTCGAGCTCCTGTTCGTCCACGGCGACGCCGACGAGATCGTCCCGACGTCGATGACCGAGAACCTCTATCTCGCCGCGGACCTCGCCGGCGCGTCCGCCACGCTGCGCATCCTCTCAGGAGCCGGTCACGGTGAAGTCAACAGCCCGCGCCTCGTCGGTGACATGATCGCCGAGCTGGCAACCCTCGATCAGTAGGTCGCGAACGACCGCAGCGGTTGCCGGGGTCCGTAACTGGGATAACGACCTGCAGCCTCGAGCAAGCGCACCACCCTCCCCCGGTGCGGCCGGTACGGCTCGAGGAGTTCGACCATCAGCTTGTCGGTCCCGCGAGCTCGACCGGTGAGGTGCCAACTCACGAGGTGCTTCAGGTGGAAGTCTCCGACGCTCAGGGCATCGGCATCGCCGTGCGACACGGCCACGGTCTCGGCGACCGTCCATTCGCCCACCCCCGGGAACCGCCGCAGGGCGACGGCTGCAGCCTCGGATGGCATGGCTGCCATCTGGTCGACTCGGACCGATTCGGCCGCCAGTCGGCGGACGGTGTCACTCCGCCGCTTCTCGATCCCGAGGTCGTGGAAGGAGTGATAGGGGGCGGTCGCCAGCAGCGCCGGGTCTGGCGGCAGCACGAGTTGTTTGTATGGACCGGGCGCCGACTCCGAGAAGCGGGCCATGAGCCCCCGCAAGCCGAGTACCGCCTCCTTGCCCGTCACTTTTTGTGCAAGCACGGCCACCAACGCGGCTTCGAAGACGAGACCGGTACACGCGAATCGGACACCCAGCCGCCTGCGATGGAGTTCTCCGAGGCGACCGGACGGGACGAAGGACTCGGGATCATCACGGAGCCCCACCCAGCCGTCGAGACGATCCAACACCCACTCTGCACCATCTCCCCACGCCGAACCGTGAATCCCGTCGCCGTCCCGACGGACGAGGAGCGTGGCGGATCCGGCGGGCGTCCGCGTCGGCCGGACCCAGCCCCGGTCGGTGAATCGACCCCAGGGAAAGGTGATGGGCTTCAGCGTGGACCGCAGGTCGAGTCTGGCTTCGAAGCGAATAGTTCTCGTCAGCAACAGCGTCTCCGGAGAAAGCCCCAAACTAGGCGCTTCTCTCCGCAGCGTGCGGATCGCTCTCGCCCTGCAACGTCGAGAACCGGATGGACGAGCAGGTTGCCCGTCCATCCGGTTCATCAGGGACCCCGTCGAGTCGGGGGTCCCGGGACCGATCACATCGGTCGTCGGTCAGGACTCGTGATTCGTCCTTCGCATGGCGACGTATCCGCCCGCCCCGATGGCCAGCGCCCCGAAGAGCGCAATGGCGAGGCCAGCGCCCCCGATGCCGCCGTCCGCAGCGCCTCCGGCTCCGGTGTCGGCGCCTCCGGCCGGTGCGGCGTCGCCAGCCGCGGTAGTCGTCGTGTCGCCGCCGGCAGCGGTTGTCGTCGTCGTGTCGTCACTTGCGGCCTGCAAGGTCACAACACCGCAGACTGCGGGGATCGTCGCCTCCAGCGGGAGCTCCGGGTCGAGCGAACTCACGGCATCTCCGTCATATTCTCCGCTCCCATCGATGTCGATGCCATGCTGGACGAGGGCGAACTGCTGTCCGGTGAGCGAGTCGACCATCGCCTGATCGAGCTCGAACGTCCTCTCGTAATCGAGGTTGCCCTCGTCATCGGCCGTGGGGAAACGGTCGATCGCGAGACCGCTGTCACCCGTGAAGTCACCTTCAGTGGTCAGTGAAAACTGAACGCCACCGTAAAAGGGCACACCCTCCACGGTCGAGATCAGCCCGTCACCGTCACCATCGGCGTCCGCACCGGGACACGTGCTATCGGTACCCGGAGCGAAATGGATGTGCTGAGCGTGCACGAGGCCCGCAGCGAAGCCGGTCCCGGTGATGGTCACGGTCAGCGATGTCCCGTCCAATGTCATCTCGGCTTGGCTCGATGCCCCAGAATCGTTCAGCGCGGAGAGTTCGGCAGTCTCCTGAGCCATGGCCGGCGCGGCGAGCAGCAGCAGCAGCGCGCTCACGGCGGCGATCGTGGTCTTCTTCATGTTTCCTCCTGATCGGCGGGTCCTGTCGTCGTCCTGGTCGGGCGATGACCCGTAGAAAGGAAAGCCGTACGACCTCCCCTACCAACACGTGACCCTCTATTTCCCGATTTTCGAGGCGATAAACATTGCTTCAACCGGCGCGGGTCGACGGTCGACCCATCGCCTACCGCAGGGACCTACCCGATGACGCGCTCTGCCGGGATGAGCCGAATGAGATCGGCGAACACGACGACATTGTCTGTGTAACTGCGGGAAGATCGATCGAAATCGCCTCCGCACGTGATGAGGCGCAATGTGGCATCGTCGGTCCAGCCGTACACGCGCTCGGTCGGGAACACATCGACGCCTTTGCCGTGCTGCTCGACAGAGGACACCGCGAACCTGGCTACGGACCCATCCGAACGCTTGACGTCCACGGTGTCCCCCGGCACCAACGTCGACAGTTCGAAGAACACCGCAGGGCCGGTGTAGGAATCGACATGGCCGAGGATCACTCCTGGTCCCGGCTCCCCCGGAACCGCGCGATGTCGGTACCAGCCGGCGATGTCGTAGTCGGAGGGCACCTCGATCGTGCGGTCCACGTTGAGGCCGAGGTCGACGAGATCGGATGTCACGCCGATTCGAGGGATCATCACCGCGATCGGAACGAGGTTCGTCCGGGAGTGCTGATCGGTGGTCTCGGACGGAGCAGGGACCACTTCGCTCGCGTTCTCCGCGGGCCGACCGTCTGTAACCGGCGGAACCGTCGGAACCGTCGGAACCGTCGAGGAGGAAGTAGATGAGACCACGCCGGTGTCACCGGTCGAGTCGAGGGATCCCGGTGCAAGCGCGAAGCCGAGGAGAAGAGTCCCCCCGAAGAACAGCGCGCCGGCCAGCACCCCCCTTGACATCAATCGCCTCCGAGTCTCGACTGTTGATTCGCGATGGTGCGGTTCGGCTTCACCTGGACGTTCGCACTCCCTCAGAGCCCCTTCGGGTGCCAGACGGTCTTGGTCTCGGTGAACGCCGCGATGAGGAGCGGCGATTGCGCATCGGGCGTGGCGGAACGGATCACCCGTTTGACGTTGTCGGCCGCCGCAACCTCGGCGGCTTCGATGAGGCCGGAATCGGCTCCCGTGAGGTCGATGGCGTTGACGTCCATGTGCGAAGCCAGCCACGGCGTGAGCTCTTCGGCGTGGCCGGTCAGGATGTTGACCACGCCCGGCGGGACGTCCGATGTGGCGAGCGCCTCGGCGAATGTCACCGCCACCACCGGGTTCGTGTCCGACGCCACCACGACAGCGGTGTTGCCGGTGACGAGCACAGGGGCGAGGCGCGATACGAGCCCCAGCAGCACAGGTTCAGAGGGGGCGATGACTCCGACGACACCAGTCGGTTCCGGCGACGAGATGTTGAAGAACGGACCCGAAACAGGGTTGAGGTTGCCGCAGACCTGGACGAACTTATCGCACCATCCCGCGTACCAGACGAGCCGGTCGATCGCGGCGTCGACCTCCTTCTCGGCGGCCCTCTTGGAGGCACCGACCGAACGCAGGTCGTCGATGAACACCTCGACCCGATCCTCCACCATCTCCGCGACCCGGTACAGGATCTGTCCTCGGTTATAGCCGGTGCGGGCCGCCCACTTCTCCTGGGCGTTGCGCGCCGCCCGCACTGCGTCGCGCAGATCCTTGCGGGACCCTTCCGCCATCCTCGCGATCACGCCACCGGAGTCATCGAGGGCCGGGAACGTCCTCCCGGACTCGGAGCGGGGAAACTCCCCGTTGATATAGAGCTTGTGGGTCTTCTTGACGTCGAGGCGAGCCATCATCCCTCCGACTTCAGATAGGCCAGCAGCCCGTGCCGACCGCCCTCGCGCCCGAACCCGGATTCCTTGTACCCGCCGAAAGGTGAGGCGGGATCGAACTTGTTGTAGGTGTTCGCCCACACGACACCGGCCCGCAACCGGTCTGCCATCCACAAGATGCGAGAGCCCTTCTGGGTCCACACTCCTGCGGCCAGCCCGAATGGGGTGTTGTTCGCCTTCTCCACCGCCTCGTCGGGCGTCCGAAACGACATGATCGACAGGACAGGACCGAAGATCTCCTCCTGGGCGATCCGGTGACTCTGGGACACGCCGGTGAAAAGGGTCGGACGGAAGAAGAATCCCCGCGCGGGCAACGCCCCGGAAGGCTGGTACATCGACGCGCCTTCGTCCTGACCGGCGAGGACGAGTTCTTCGATCTTGGCCAACTGCGCGGCGGAGTTGATCGCTCCGATGTCGGTGTTCTTGTCGAGCGGGTCGCCCACTCGCAACGTGTCCAGCCGTCGCTTCAGCTTGTCGACGAACTCTTCTGCGATGCCCTCCTGGACGATGAGCCGGCTACCGGCGCAGCAGACGTGGCCCTGGTTGAAGAAGATCCCGTTGATGACACCTTCGACCGCCTGGTCGATGGGCGCGTCGTCGAAGACGACGTGGGCCCCTTTGCCCCCCAGTTCCAACGTCAGCTTCTTGGACGTCCCGGCGAGTTGGCGCTGGATGATCTTGCCGACCTCCGTCGAACCGGTGAACGCGACCTTGTCGATGTCGGGATGACCGACGAGTGCCGCCCCGGTTTCGCCTGCTCCGGTCACCACATTGAAGACCCCGGGAGGAAGGCCCGCCTCCGCGCAGATCCTCGCGAAGTGCAGCGCGGAAAGCGGAGTGGTCTCCGCAGGCTTGAGCACGACCGTGTTGCCGGCGGCGAGGGCGGGAGCCACCTTCCATGCCAGCATCATCAACGGGAAGTTCCAGGGGATCACCTGGCCCGCCACACCGATGGGTTCCGGCACCGGCCCCGGGAACGCGTACTCCAGCTTGTCCGCCCAGCCGGCGTAGTAGAAGAAGTGCGCCGCCACCAACGGAAGATCGACATCGCGCGCCTCGCGGATGGGCTTGCCTCCGTCCCGGGACTCGAGGACGGCCAACTCCCGGGATCGCTCCTGGACGAGGCGGGCGATGCGGAACAGGAACTTCGCACGCTCCGCACCCGAGATCCTGGACCAGCCGCCGAACGCCTTGCGGGCAGCCCCGACGGCCCGATCGATGTCCTTGTCGCCGGCAACCGCGACCTCCGCCAGCGGTTCCTCCGTCGAGGGATCGAGGCTCGTGAACCACTGTGACGACGCAGGTTTGAAGAAGTCGCCGTCGATGAAGAGGCCATAGCGGTCGTCGATGGTGACGAGATCGGGATTCTCCCGGCTCGGGGCGTACGTCCAGTCGATCGGCTCGGCGACCGGAGTGAGTGCGGCGGCGTCGTCTCCCATTGCTCAGTCCTTCGTGAAGTAATCGGCGGATTGGTATCGGCCGGTGTCCAGCCAACGGATCTGCATGAGCACATCGTTGAGGAGCGACGAGGCTCCGAACCGGAACAGGTCAGGCGTCATCCACTCCCGACCCAACGTCTCATTGAGTACGACGAGATACTTGATGGCCTCCTTGGACGTTCTGATCCCCCCGGCCGGCTTCATGCCCACGACCTGTCCCGTCATCGTCCGGAAATCCCTGATCGCTTCGAGCATCACGAGCGTGACGGGCAGCGTCGCAGCCGGACTGACTTTGCCGGTCGAGGTCTTGATGAAGTCCGCCCCTGCCGCCATGGCCAGCATCGAGGCCTTGCGCACATTGTCGAATGTCACGAGTTCACCGGTCTCGAGGATGACCTTGAGATGGGCGACGCCACAGGCCTCCTTGATCTGACGGATCTCGTCGAAGACCTCCAGGTGGCGTCCGGACAAGAACGCGCCACGGTCGATCACCATGTCGACCTCGTCGGCACCCATGTCGACGACCCGTGCCGTTTCGGCGACTTTCAGGTCGATCGGCGCCTGCCCGGACGGGAAGTAGGTGGCGACGGAGGCGACCTTCACCCCCGAGCCCTCGACGGCTGCTCGGGCGATCGGCACCATGTTCGGGTACACGCACACCGCCGCAACCGAGGGGATCCGGGCGTCACCGGGATCCGGGCGCACCGCCTTGGATGCCAGTTGGCTCACCTTGCCCGGAGTGTCCTGTCCCTCGAGGGTGGTCAGATCCATCATCCGAATCGCCAACTCGAGCGCCGCGCGCTTCGATTCCCGCTTGATCGAACGCGTTCCGAGGGATGCGACCCGCTCGGTGACCATCACCTCGTCCACGGTGGCGACCGCCCCCAGATACGCCCTGAGTCCCGAGACGGTCACCGGTGATGCGATGGCCTGGGACGGGGAAACGGCGGGAGACGACACAGGTCCGATGATACGTCGACTCGTGCCTACGCCTGCGAGATGTACAGGCTGCGGAAGTACCCGAGGGCAGGGCGTGTCCGATCGCCGAGGGTGAGCCGCTCGATGCGTCCGACGAGAATCAGATGGTCGCCGCCCTCGTAGGTGTGCTCGCGGCTGCACTCGAAACTGGCGAGCGTGTCCGCGATGACGGGCAACCCATCGATCCCTTCGGTCCATTCCACCCCGTCGAACCGGTCGGCTTCCCTGGTCGCAAACTGCGTCGCCAGGTCGATTTGGTCAGCTCCGAGCACGTGGATGACGAAGCCGTTGTGTGCCTCGAAGGCTTCGAAGGTGTTCGATGATCTGCCGAGCGAGAAGAGCGCGAGTGGTGGATCGAGCGACAGTGAACTGAACGAGTTCACGGTGAGTCCGGACGGCTCACCGTCGCGGTCGAGCGTCGTGACGACCGTCACGCCGGTCACGAACTCACCGAACGCTTCTCGCAGGTACTTGGGGTCGAAGTCGCTCACCTCGCCGCCTTCCATCATCGGGGGTGCACCAGGGTAGGAGGACGATTTCTGGTCCCACGCGGCAACGGCGATCATGTCGCGGTGAGAAGTGCATGGTCATGGATCGCCCTCGCCACCGTCGGGTGGGCGAGCGGCAACATCACCTCGAAACTGGCGCTCAACGGCGGCATGGACCCGGTGTCGCTGACGCTCGTCCGGTTCGGGGTGGCGGCGTTCGGAATGGTCGCATTGCTGGCCGCGTTCGGGCGCCTCGATCGTGATCTCGATTGGCGGCGGGGTGGTTCGATCGGCGTGCTGAACATGGCGCTGCCGCCGGTGTTCTTCACCATCGCGCTCGTCACACTCGATGCGTCGCTTGCCGGTCTCCTGATCGCCCTGATTCCCGCCTCCTCCATCGTGGCGGCACACTTCATCGTCCCCGGCGAGCGGTTCCGCACGTGGCGCGTTCCCGGGCTGATCGTCGCCTTCAGCGGAATCGCAATCCTCCTCGGCGGGGTGGAACGCATCGAGCCCGCAGCGCTGTGGGGAGCGGTCGGCTGGTCGATGCTCGGCGTGATCGCCGCCGGCACCGGCGGCGCGGTGTCACGGCGATTCTCCATCCATACGCCCGCCCGCCGTTTGGTTGTACCGCAGTTCACCGCCGCCGCCGTCACGCTCGCCGTCATCGCAGTCCCCACCGGTGCGTGGGCCGGCCTCAGTGGCCTCCCAGGCGACGTCTGGGGATGGGCGATCGCGACCGGCCTCTTCGGAACGATCACCCCGTTCTATTCGTTCCTGCAGGTCGTCCAACGCGCCGAAACGGCCAAGGCCGCGTTGATCGGCTACCTCGTGCCGGTGGTTTCGGCCGTGAGCGCAGTCATCTTCCTCGGCGACCCGGTCACGATTTCGCTCATCATCGGTGGCTCGGTGATCCTGATGGGCATCGTGCTCGCCGATCGCGGCGAAGTCATCACCGGACTGATGCGATCACGCAAACTCGCCAAAGCCACAGCGACGTCCCGTTAGCCTTCGTCGTCGCTCTCGACACATCGGACCCCATGCCCACACCACGTCACATCCTCGTCGCGGTCGCCTGGCCATACGCCTCGGGATCCCTTCATCTGGGACATCTCGGTGGGGCGTATCTCCCGCCCGACATCTTTGCCCGCTATCACCGACTTGCCGGCAATCGAGTGCTGATGGTCTCGGGATCGGACACCCACGGGACCCCGATCACGGTGAAAGCCGAGCAGGCAGGGGTCGGCCCGGCCGACATCGTGAACCGTTTTCATCCCGAGATCGTCGGGTACTGGGAATCGTTGGGGATCTCGTTCGATCTCTTCACGACAACCGACACGGCAAATCATCACCGTGTCGCCCGGGAGTTCTTCCTCCGATTGCTCGACAACGGGTACCTGTACCGCAAGTCCGAACTGCAGTTCTTCGACGAGGAACGCCACCAGTTCCTCCCCGACAGATACGTCGAAGGCACCTGCCCGCACTGCGGCTACAACCCCGCCCGGGGAGACCAATGCGACAACTGCGGGAAGATCCTGGACCCCCAGGACCTGATCGACCCGGTGTCCAAGCTCTCCGGGAGCGTGCCTGTCGAACGTGAGACCGAGCACTACTACTGGAAGCTGAGTGCGTTCCAGGAGCCGCTGCTCGAGTGGCTCGACAGCCAAACCGGCTGGCGCCCCCACGTGATCAACTTCGCCCGGGGAATGGTCAAGGACGGACTGCACGATCGCTCATTCACCCGGGATCTCGACTGGGGAATCCCCATCCCGGTGGACGACCTCGGTCCCGGCAAATCCATCTACGTGTGGTGGGAAGCGGTCATGGGGTACTACTCCGCACCTCAGGAGTGGGCGGAGCAACAAGGCGACCCGGAGGCGTGGAAAGCCTGGTGGACGTCGCCGGACGCCGAGTCCTACTACTTCGTCGGCAAGGACAACATTCCCTTTCACGCCGTCTACTGGCCCGCACTCCTGATGGGCCACGGCGGACTGAATCTGCCGACCAACGTCCCCGCCAACCAATACATCACCTTCAAGGGAGCGAAAGCCTCCAAATCGATGGGGGTGGGACGTTCGATCGGCTGGTATGCCGACCGGCTGGAACCCGACGCGCTTCGGTATGCGATCGCCTCGGTGCTCCCCGAGCAGAACGACACGGACCTGTCGGACAGTCAGATGATCGAACGGATCAACTCGGAGTTGGTTGCCACCTGGGGCAACCTCGTGAACCGGGTGCTGACGATCACCGCCAAGCACTTCGACGGGAGGGTTCCTCCCCGCGGCGATCCGAGTGACGCCGACCTCGCCCTCATCGAGGGCGTCGACGCCGCTCTCGGAGACGTCGCGGCGCTCATCGAACGCGTGGAACTGCGCCAGGGGCTGCGGCGGGCGATGACATCGGCCCAAACCGTCAACGCGTACTTGAACGACGAAGAACCCTGGAAGACCATCAAGACCGATCGGGTCAGGGCCGGCACCGTCCTGTGGACCGCGATCCAGGTGATCGCCGGTCTCCGGGTCGCATTCGCCCCGTATCTTCCGTTCTCCACGGCCACCCTCGGGGCGATGCTCGGGCTGGACGATCAGCCAGATGGCTGGATGAGACCCGAGGTAGCCGAAGCCGGCTCGTTGGGTGACATCGGGCCGCTGTTCACCAAGCTCGAGACCGACGCGCTCGACGACTGACTGCCGACGTCGGTCGGGACCGCCATGCCTGGTCGTGCGACCGTCCCACAGCGTCGCGAACGTGGCATGCTGGAGCCATGCAGGACACGTCGAGCTCCCTGGGCAAACGAGCGGTCGTCTCGGTGGCGGGGACATCGCTGATCGTCGTCGGGACGGCCGGCCTGTTCTTTCCGGTGTTGCCCGGCGTGGTGCTCATCGCATCGGGCCTCGGGATCCTCGGAAAGCAGTACGGGTGGGCTCGCACCACCCTCGATCGGGTGACCCCCGCTCGTCTGCGGCGTCGGCCCGAGACGACCGAAGGGTCAGAAGCCGCCTGAACGCGAGGACGGGGCCCCGAATCGAGACCCCGCCCGTCATTTCTCCCGGGAGTTCGCCTGGGATCAGGAAGGTGGGTAGACGCCCATCCCCTTCGCCTTCTCGGTCTTCCAGAACACCTCGGCGATCTCGTCGATGAGACCGACGAGCTTCTCTCCTTCGACAGCGTCCATCGACTTCTTGGCGACGCCGGCCTGGTTGATCGCGCGCCAGAAGAGATCGTCGAGTTCCGGGAACTCCTTGCGATGATCGGGAGTGAAGAAGTCCGTCCACAGCACACTCAGGTGGTGCTTGGCGAGTTCGGCTCGTTCCTCCTTGATGAGGATCGCCCGATCCCGGAAGACCTCGTCGTTCGATTCGTGATACTTCTGTGCAGACTTCCACACCGACATCGCCTCGATCTTGGCTTGGGCGGGGTCGTACACGCCGCAGTACAAATCGCAGTGTGCGTGGGCCTTGGTGGCCGGTCGAAACAGTCCCATGGTCGGGTACCTCCAGTTGGAACGTGGTTCTCCGACCATACTCCCGCCGTGGATCGAGGTGAATCGAAGTTGCGACGTTTCCGGGTGGTCGAAGAGTCGATGCTTCCGTCGCTGCAACCCGGCGACCTGCTGCTCGCCCGCCGCGACCCATCTCCGCAGCCGGGTTCGATCGTCGTGGTACCCCACCCCCGCATCGACGGCATGTGGATCGTCAAGAGGCTGGCAGCAGTCTCTGGAGGAGAGGCGTGGCTCGAATCCGACAACACGGCCGCCACCCTCGCTGATTCGAGAACGCTCGGATGGGTCCCCACAGACGGTCTCCACCGCGCGGTCGTTCGCTATCGCCGCCCGTTCTCGCTGGCTCGTCTCTGATCCCGCGCCGATCGTCCGGCTCGGATCGTATTCTCCGGAGGATGCATTCGACTCCACGAACCCGGTACACCCGCAGCGGGGACGTGAACATCGCTTACCAGGTGATCGGTGACGGCCCCAGGGACCTCGTGTACGTACCGGGCTTCGCCTCGAACATCGACGTGATGTGGGACGACCCCGACACGGCCCGTTTTCTCAGCACACTGGCGTCGTTCTCGCGCCTGATCGTCTTCGACAAGCGCGGCACCGGGATGTCAGACGCCGTCCCGATCGATCGACTTCCCCACCTGGAAGAGCGAATGGACGATGTGCGGGCGGTGATGGACGCCGTCGGCTCGGAGCGGGCGACCCTGCTGGGCCACTCCGAAGGCGGCAACATGTCGATCCTCTTCGCCGCCACCTATCCGGATCGATGCGACGGACTGATCCTCGTCGCGTGTTACGCCAAGCGGATCTGGTCGGAGGACTATCCATGGGCGCCGGCATCCGCCGACCGGGAGGCGGAGATCGCCGAGATCGAGCGGGATTGGGGCGATCCGAGCCGCATTCCGAGCTGGATGGCACCGAGCCGCAAGACCGACCCGGCATTCGTGGAATGGCTGGCGCGGTACTTTCGCCTGGCAGCCAGTCCCAGGGCCGCCGCGCATCTGGTCAGAATGAACACCGCCATCGACACGCGGGCGATCCTTCCCAGCATCCGCGTTCCGACGCTTTGCATCTACCGGACTGACGATGCCGACGTCCAAGTCGAAGAGGGCCGCTGGATCGCCGCGCAGATTCCCGGAAGCCGTTTCATCGAAATGCCGGGCCAGGACCACTACCTGGCGGCGGGCGACTTCGAACCTCTACTCGACGAGATCCGGGAGTTCCTCACCGGACACCGGGTCGGGATCGAGTCGCGGCGCGTGCTGGCGACTGTGCTGTTCACCGACATCGTCGGCTCGACCGACCATGCGGTGACACGCGGAGATCAGGAATGGAGCGAACTCCTCCAGCGCCACCATCGCCTCGTCCGCGACGCTTTGTCCCGTTTTCGGGGCGTCGAAATCGACACCGCGGGCGACGGCTTCCTGGCGACGTTCGACGGCCCGGCCCGCGCGATCGCGGCGGCCCGGGACATGTGCGCCGGTGTGCGAACGCTGGGACTCGAGATCAGGGCCGGCATCCACACCGGCGAGGTGGAGAAAGTCGGAGACGACGTGGCCGGCCTCGCCGTTCACATCGGGGCTCGCATCGCCGATCTCGCGAATCCCGGTGAGGTTCTCGTGTCACGGACAGTCAAGGATCTCGTCGCCGGCTCCGGCACGTCGTTCGAGGACCGGGGCGCCCACCGCCTCAAGGGAATCCCCGACGAGTGGCATCTCTACGCCGCGATGTGAGTGCCCTTCGGGGTGCGATGGTGTACGCCACATCCTCGGAGACTCCGTCGCGCAGAAAGGGCCCCCACCACCAGGCTCGACCCATTCGTCATCCTTCTCGCCGAGCAGCCAGCCGGCGAGTGTTCCCGCGTCGATCAGACTGCCACTTGCCGTCGGTCCGTGCAGACGATTTCGCCGTTTGGTTAGCGTCGGGTGTCCATGACACCTCGCGCCCGATTCGACGACCTCCGGCCCCGCTCGCGCCGTTCCTTCACCCTCGACGGATTCCGAACCGCCCTCGTGGCCACGGAGACCTCAGACGTGGTCCGCGTCCTCGCAGACGCCGAACGACAGGTGGCGGCCGGCCGTTGGGTGGCCGGCTTCGTCACGTACGAAGCGTCACCGGCCTTCGATCCGGCGTTCGTGGTCCGCTCCCCGATCGGCTCACCTGTCGAGAACCTGCCCCTCGCGTGGTTCGGGGTGTTCGACCGTCGAATCCCCTCCGACGACAGCGGCCATGACACGGCCGTGCTGGGTCGGTGGGTGCCGGCGATCAACGAGGACGCTCACGCAGCCGGCATCGACCGCATCCACCGCGCGATCGTCGCCGGTGACACCTATCAGGTGAATCACACGTTCCGGATGACCTCTGAGTTCGACGGCGAACCCGAGGCTCTCTACCTCGACCTCATCGCCGGACAGTCGTGCGGATATGGCGCCTTCATCGACACGGGGGACTGGACGATCGTTTCGGCGTCTCCGGAACTCTTCTTCGAATGGCGCCACGGCAAGCTCATCTCCCGGCCGATGAAAGGGACCGCTCCCCGCGGGGTCGATCTCGACGCCGACGAAGCACAACGTGCCGGCCTCGTCCATTCCGAGAAACAGCGGGCCGAGAACTTGATGATCGTCGACATGGTTCGCAACGACATGGGCCGCATCGCCCGACTCGGCACCGTGCAGGTACCGGCCCTGTTCACGACCGAGAAATACGACACGGTGTGGCAGATGACGTCCACAGTCGTGTCCGAGCCACGCCCCGAGACGACCCTCCCAACCGTGTTCGGCGCCTTGTTCCCGTGTGCATCCATCACGGGCGCGCCCAAGATCGCGACCATGGGACTCATCGCCGAACTCGAAACCTCCCCCCGGGGGGCCTACTGCGGTGCGATCGGATATGGCGGCCCCCGTGCTGGGGGCGCGGAGTGGGCGTTCAACGTGGGGATCCGAACGGTGACCATCGACCGTGCGACCGGAACCGCCTTCTACGGAACCGGCGGCGGCGTGACATACGACTCGACGGCGGCAGGCGAGTACCGCGAAGCGCTGCTGAAGACCCGGATCCTCGATCGACGGGCGACGAGCTTCTCGCTCCTCGAAACGATGCGCTGGTCACCGGAAGACGGCTACCGCAACCTGACGGCGCATCTGGGGCGTCTCACCCGATCAGCGTGGTATTTCGACGTCCCCGTTGACCCTGCGGAAGTTCGCAGCGCACTCGACAACGCCGTACGCCACGCGGACGGACCACTGCGGGTCCGACTACTCGTGGGACGCTCAGGTCGTATCTCCACCGAGATCGCAACCGCCCCCCATCAGTCCACCCGGGTGGAACTCGCCATCGACGACATCGGCCTCGACCCCGGTGATCCGATGCTCCGACACAAGACGACCGAACGATCCGTCTACGACGCCGCCGCCGCCCGCCACCCCCACGCCGACGACGTGATCCTGATCACGATGGACGGTCTGGTGGCAGACACGTCGATTGCGACCCTGTGCGCCGAACTGGACGGCACCTGGGTGACGCCGCCGGTCGCCGACGGCGCGCTCCCGGGAATTGCCCGTCAATCGCTGATCGACCATGGCCGGCTCGAAGAACGGTCGATCCCTGTCGAAGCCCTGTTCCGCGCGACCCGACTGGCCCGAGTGAACAGTCTCCGGGGCTGGGAGGAGGCGGTCCTGGTCGGCTCAGTGGAGCCGACCCATCCCGTCGGTCAACCGCGCCGTCGTCTCCGCTGAGGCTGGCCGGCCGCGGCGATCGGACGGGCGGAGAGCCGAACTTCGATCTCCGCGCGATCAGGTCTCTCCTCCCCCGCGTGGCAATCGACGGCTGCCCGGATTCCTGCGATGTGCTCCGGTGTGGACCCGCAACAGGTACCGATGATCCGCGCCCCCGAGCGGAGCGCCAGATCAACGAAGTCGCTCATGCCTTCCGGCCCGATCGGGTACACGAGCCGGTCCGTCTCATAGAGCGGCATCCCGCAGTTGGGCTTTGCGACCGCGATCGCGTCGGGATGAGCCTCGGTGATGTCGAAGACCGCCGCCACCGCATCGCCGGGACCGACCCCACAGTTCGCCCCGATTGCGGCGAGATTCCCGTCCGCATGTGCCCACTCCGCGAGCTCGGTGCCGGTCACGCCCATCATGGTCCGCCCGGCGGTGTCGAAGCTCATCGTGCCAACAGCAGGCACGTCGAAGCCGGAGACGGCTTCGACCGCGGCCGCCAGCTCGGCGACCGATGACAGGGTCTCGATCCACACCACGTCGACACCTGCCTCGACGAGGGCGGCGATCTGTTCGGAGAACACCGCCACCGCCGCGTCGTGAGTCAGGGAACCGAGCGGCACCAGCAGGTCCCCGGTGGGTCCGACCGATCCTGCCACCAGGGTGCCGAGGTCATCGGTCGCACGGCGTGCGAGGTCCACGGCGGCCCGATTCAGCTCACCGACCCGGTCCGAGGCGGCATGCAGCGCCAGGCGGCGTGCATTGCCACCGAAGGTGTTGGTGAGAACGATGTCCGAACCGGCTTCCGCGAAGCGTCGATGAACGTCACCGACCAGTTCGGGCCGGCGGACGTTGAGGAACTCGGGGCAGCCGCCTCCCTCGAGCCCCAACGAAAAGAGAGTCGTACCCATCGCTCCGTCCGCGACCAGGATCCGACCCTCTGCGAGTGCTGACCGAAATCGTCCCGTACACATTCGTGCCTCCGATCGTCGGTTGGGGTGCCGCCGATCGCCTCCGGTACGAAGCGACCGCCGCAGCGGTATCTGCTGGGCGGTCACGAGACCACCGCTTTAGCTGTATTTGTCCTGCGCCCAGCAAGCTGACGATCAAATCGGCGCACTCACCACGATACCGGAGATTCGCCGCGACGTCACCACGTTTAGCGTGCATGACCAGATGACACGTGCTGCGACAAGAGGAGCCTGGCCGCTGTTCGCCGCGCTCTCATTTCTGATGGTCGGGAACGGACTCCAGTCCTCCCTGGTGGGTCTCCGGGCAGACCTCGAAGGCTTCTCCACCACGGTGACGGGCGTGGTGATGACGGGGTACTACCTGGGCTTTCTCGTTGGCGCGTTCTTCGTGCCTCGCATCGTGGGGACGGTCGGCCATGTCCGGGTGTACTCGGGCCTCGCCTCGATGGGGTCGATTGCCCTGCTCGTCTACACCCTCTTCGTGGATCCGACCTTGTGGTTCGGGATGCGCATGGTCACCGGGTTCTGCCTGGCCGGGCTCTACATCGTCGCGGAGTCGTGGCTCAACGGGGTCGTTTCCAACGCGAACCGTGGGCGAGTGCTGTCGGTGTACATGGTGGTTGTCAGCGGCGGACTCGCGGCAGGCCAGTTGCTCCTCAACCTCGCCGATCCGGCCGGGTTTGAACTGTTCGTGGTCGCCTCGGTGCTCGTGTCGATGGCGGTCGTCCCGATCGCGCTCGCCCCGTCGAATGCTCCCATCGTCGTTCCGCCCGAACGAGGACTCCCGTTCCGCGAGGTGTTCACAACGGTCCCGCTGGGAGTCACCGGGGTCGCGGTTTCGGGCATCTCGGGCGGTGCCCTCTTCGGTATGGGTGCCGTGTGGGCCGCCAACTCCGGTCTCGGGGTGGCACGGCTCTCCCTCTTCATGGGGCTGCTGCTGATCGGGGGCATGGTGTTCCAATGGCCGCTCGGAGCGCTGTCCGACATGATCTCCCGCCGCAAGGTGCTGCTGCTGGCGACATCGGGAGCTGCGGCGTGTGCCTTGTGGCTGTGGATGATCGATCCCACCTCGGTCTGGACGATGGTCGCCGGATTCGTGTTCGGCGGCTTTTCGTTCCCCATGTACTCCTTGGGAGTGAGTCACACCAACGACGCCCTCCCCGCCGAACGGCTCGTCGCGGCAAGTGCCGTGCTGATGTTTTCGAATGGCGCGGCTGCAGTCCTCGGCCCGGCCTCGGCGTCGCTCACGATGAGTGCGCTGGGAGTCGACGGGTTCTGGTTGTTCCTCATCGCGGTCCACGGGATCTTTGCCGTGTTCATCGGCTACCGCCTGATCGTGCGCAGGCAGATGGAGGTCACGAAGCGCCGGTTCGTGTCGGTCCCGAGCCGGTCCACTTGGCTGGCCATCGGAATCGGCCGGGACAGCCGCGGCGGCCATACCCGGAAGTGACCTGACGCGCGAACGCACCGAGGCCGAACACGACCAGGCCGACGAGGATCGCTGATCGTCCGCACCAGCGGAGCCTCCCCCGAGACACCCGGAAGCCCGATTGGGGGAGACCCCCGATGTCATCGGAGAGCCTGCTGACCGATGCTGTCGCAATGACGACATCACCTTCCAAGCCCGAACTCCTGAGCGGCCGCACCCTCTTTCGCGCCGGGCTCGCGCTGTTGGTCCTGGCGACGGCCTTCTTCCTTCGCTATTCGATCGAGCAAGGCTGGATCGGCCCGATCGCCAGAGTCGCGCTGGCCGCCGGTGCGGGATCACTCTTGATCGGTGCGGGCATGGCGGTCGGACGAGACCGCGCCGCGTACGGCGTCCTCCTCCAGGGGACCGGCGCCGCCGTCTTGTTTCTCACCGGCTACGCCGCCCACCACCACTACGGGCTGACTTCGGCCACCGAAGGCTTCCTGCAACTCGCCGCTGTGTCCGCCCTCACGCTCGCACTTGCACGCCGCTCGAACTCCGAACTCCTGGCGGGCATCGGGTTGGGCACCGCCGCCGCCGCCCCTGCACTCATCGACGGCCGCATGAGCGTCGTCGGCGCTGAGTCGGTGTATCTGGCAACCATCGGGGCCTTGTCGACGGTGCTGTTCTTCCGGGCGGGATGGTGGCGGTCCCACACCATGGCCGCCGGCGCCATCGCAGTGTCCGTCCTCGTGGATCTCGGCGCCGCGGTCGGCGTCGACGGTGCTGCCGCCGTCGCCGTGCAGACCGCAATGGTCATCGCATGGCTGATGCTGGTGATCGTTCCCTTGGCCGCCACGGTCACGCGGCTGGGACCCCTCGTCGCCCGGCGGGCACTCCCGATGGTCACGACCTCGGTCGGGAGCCTGGCCCTGTATGCCGGAACGAGACTGATCTTCGCCGAAAGCGGCACCCGGATCAGTTGGACCGCACTCGCTCTCGGACTCGTTGCCATCCACCTCCTGGCTGCCCGCACACTGCGCGATCGGGCCGAGTGGGCCGTGGGACGAGTGCAGTACGTCCCTGCGGTGACGTTGACTGTCGCGGCGGTCGGCGAGGCCATGACAGGCGATTGGGTCCTGGTCGGTCTTGCAGCCGTTGCCGTCGGACTCGTCGTCGCCGGTCATAAGGGTGTCGAACGACGGCTCGCGGACGCCGGCCATGTGTTGTATCTGCTCGTCGCAGTGATGCTCGTTGCCGTCACGGCGATCGTGACCGGGGACGCGCGAGAGCCCGCCCAACTTCTTCCGGGGCTGCTGGTCCTCGCGGCCGGGGCAGCGATCGGAGTCGTGGCGCGCGGTACCGACGACCACGACCTGTCCGGCGTCTACCTCGCCGGCGCGTACTTCGGATCCATGGCCTGGACTGCGGTCGAACTCCCGCGACTCGGCCCGGACGGTCTGGCGTGGGTCACCGCCGGCTGGGCAGTGTTGGGAGTGGCCGCGATCGTGACCGGCCGGCTCGGCGAGTCGCGCCCCGCGCTCAGCGCCGGCTTCGCCGCGGTGGGCTTGGCGCTGGGCAAGCTGTTCTTCGTCGACCTCGCAGAGGCGTCGCCCCTCACTCGAATCGCGCTTTTCGCCGGAGTGGGTCTGCTGCTCGTCGGTGGCGGCTACTGGCTGGGCGACTGGTCGATCGATCGTGACGCCCACCAACCCCACCACGCCCCCGACCGGACGCGTTCTTGAGAACGCGCATTCGGCGTCAGCCGACCCCGCCTTCGGTGATCCGGCGGGCGACGAAGTCGTCGAGTTCGCTGCGGATGTCGTCGGCGAGCGCCGGGGCCTCGAATTCGGCGAGCACCCGCTTCCAGATCTGATGTGCCCGGTTCTCCGCCGTCACCGATCCGGACTCGGTCCAGGACCCGAAGTTCTGCCAGTCCGAGAGCACGGGGGCATAGAACGCGTCTTCATAACGGGCCAGCGTGTGCTCCGAGCCGAAGAAGTGACCTCCCGGTCCGACCTCGTCGATGGCGTCGAGCCCGAGGGTGTCGGCATCGACCCGGATCGGGATGAGCGTCTCGGAGAGGGTCTGGAGGAGTTCGACGTCGACGATGAACTTCTCGAAGGAGGCCACGAGCCCGCCCTCCATCCATCCGGCGGCATGCATGATGAAGTTCCCACCACCGAGCACCGCAGACCACAGCGAGGTCTGAGATTCGTAGGCGGCCTGGGAGTCGACGGCATTCGATGCGTTCGCATTCGAAGTCCGATACGGCAGGCCGTACCTCCGTGCCAATTGACCGCCCACCATGGCCGCGCGGGCGTATTCCGGCGTCCCGAATGCGGGCGCCCCCGACTTCATGTCCACGTTGGAGGTGAACCCGCCATAGATCATCGGCGACCCCGGTGCGACCATCTGGCCGAAGGCGATCCCCGCCAGCGCCTCGGCGTTCTGCAGGGCGAGGGCTCCGGCCACCGTGGCGGGAGCCATCGCCCCGGCGAGCGTGAAAGGCGTGATGACGACGACCTGGCCGTGTTGCAGCATTTCGATCATCCCCTCGATCATCGGGCCATCGAGGCGGAGAGGACTGGAGGTGTTCACGATCGTGTGGATCGAAGGCTCGGCCGACAGCGTTTCGACATCGACACCGCGAGCAATCCGGGCGATTTCGATCGCGTCGAGAATCCGTCCCCTCCCGAGGGAGTACGCGTGCCACGTCTTGTCACTGAGCGTGACAAAGGAACGCAGCGCGTGGAGGTGCCGCACCGCAGGGTCGACGTCCTGAGGTTCCACCGGGTAGCCGCCAAAGCTGTGCACCACGTTGAACGACTGGCCGAGTCGGACCAGGTTTTCGAAGTCTGCGAACGTTCCCGGTCTCCTCCCGCTGTCGAAGTCCGACACGTTCGGGGCGCTGGCCACCGACAGAAAGATGACGTTGTCGTCACCGACCTCGACGTCGCGTTCGGGGTTCCGGGCGTGCAGTGTGAACCGAGACGGAGCCCGCCGGACCCACTCCATGACGAGGTCCGGCTCGAAGCGCACCCGTGGGCCGTCATCGATGACGTCCGCCCCGTGGGCCTTCAGGACGGCGATCGCCTCCGGGTGTAGGAAGTCCATGCCAGTGCGCCGGAGGATGGCCAGCGAGGCGTCATGAATCAGGTCGAGGGCGGCCGGGTCCAGGACTTCGATCGGAGCGTACGGGTTCGTCACCTTCCGCCACGGCAGTTGACGGAGCGAACCGCCGGTCCGGGCGGCTCTCCGAGACGCCCGGGCAGATCCGTCTCTCGGCATCGACTCTCTCCCGTCTGTCAGCATGGGAGTGTACGGGGGTCGGTCAGGCGGCGCGCCACCCCTGTTCCGGTCAACATCACGTTCCTCCATGTTTATGCAAATGCCCTTGCGCGGACATGGGTGTCGGCTACCTAACTTGGCTGCCCGCTCTGCGCCACCTTCACCGCTTCGACTATCGCCGGTATGACCGTGGACAGGTCCCCGATGATCGCGTAGTCCGCCTTGATCACCATGTTCGCCTCGGCGTCGGTGTTGATGGCGAGGATTCGCTTCGACGCCATCGCACCCACCCAATGCTGAATCGCCCCGGAGATTCCGCATGCGATGTAGAGCTCCGGGGCGATGCGGGTCCCCGTCTGTCCCACCTGGTCCGAATGCGGCCTCCAACCGTTGTTGGTCACGACCCGGGAACACCCGACCACGCCGCCGAGCAGGGAGGCCAACTCTTCGAGCGGAGCGAAACCTTCTGCCGAACCCACCCCGCGGCCCCCGCTGACCACCACGGGTGCGGTCGCCAACGTCACCCCGGTCGTGAGGACGACCCGATCCGTCACGAGAGTCTGTGCCACCGCGTCATCGAGTTCAGGCTCGAAGAGCCGCGGCTCCCCCGCTGCCGGCGAGGACACCGGATCGACCGCATGATGGGCGAAAGTGAGGATGCGAATCGCCGCGTCGAGCGTTGCGCTCTCCAGGAGCGATCCGCCCCACCGCGCTCGGGTGAGCTCCCACTCCTTTCCGGGCACCACCTCGAGGCAGTTCGCGGCGAATGGCTGATCCATGAGGGCCGCCACATGTGCGAGGACCTCGTTGCCGCGGTCGGTTCCCGTCCCGACGATCACCTGCGCCCCTTCGGCGAGTGCCACCTGCGCCACGGACTCTGCCCACGCATCCGGTCCGTAGTCCGAGAGCAGTCGATGGTGCGCTTGGTGAACGACGACCGCTCCGTAATCGGCCACCTCGCGGGCGAGGCCGTCGGCCACCTCTCCGACGGTCACTGCGTGAAGCGGGACGCCCAATGCCTCCGCCAGCGATCGGGATGCGGTGAGCGCTTCCCTCGCCGCATCCGCCGGCGTCCCCCGATCGTGTTCCACGAAGACCAGCAGCATCAGAGGACCCCGATCTCGGTCAGGATCTCGATCACCTTGGGGGCTGCCTCCGGACCGTGACCCAAGACCACGGTCTCTGTCACCTGCTCGCGGGGACGTAGAAAGCCGACCATTCGCAAGCCTCCCGGATCCCCCACCGGCTCGATGGACTCGATCTGTGCCTTCTTCGACGACAGCCGTCCTTTGAGAGTCGGGTATCGGGGGAGGTTCAGACCTTCCTTCGCCCCCAGCATGCAGGGAAGCGGCAGCCGGTACTCTTCGAAGCCGCCGTCGAACGGACGACGGGCGACGAGTGAACCGTCACCGAGTTCGATTCCCTTGACACCGTTGACCATGGGGCGGCCGAGCGCTCTGGCCACCCGGATCCCCACCTGGAAGCCTCCCGAATCGGCCGACTCGTTCCCGAAGAGCACGAGGTCGAACACGCCGTCGCGAGACTCGAGCCCGGAGATCGCCGCCGCGATCGATGTTGCGGTCCGCTGGGGGTCCCAGTCGGACCCGTCAGTGGGAAGGAGTACGCCGGCGTCGATGCCGAGAGACAGGGCATATCGCAGTTGCTCTTCGGCGGAGGCGACCCCGAGTGTGAGCACGGTGGAGTGGCCCCCCTCCCGCTCGACGATCTGGACGGCTTCTTCCACCGCACACTCCTCGTGCGGGCTCATGGTGAAGCCCAGATGTGCGGTGTCGATCGACCGGCCGTCGGGGGAGATCACAATCCGCGCACCCGGAGCCGGCACACGCTTGACGCAGACGAGTACCCGCATGCTCAGCCTTTCATTCGTGTGTCGTCAGGGTCGAACAGGGGCTTGGATCCGACGCGAGCCACTCGCACGTCGAACATCTCGTTCATGTACATGACCTGCAGTGGCGTGTTCTCGACCGCGAACTCGGGGGGAAGGTAGGCCATGAGCAAATACTTGCCGACGGAGGGGCCGTTGCCGGCGCTCGTGACACGGGACACTCGGCCATTGGCGTCGAGAATTCGATCACCGTCGGCGGTGAGGATCGGTTCGTTGCCACCGGTCATGTAGCGAGCCGACCCTGATGAGTCGATGTGATCCTCCACGGTGAGCGTGCACATGTGCGTCACGGGATCCGATTCCCGCGCTTGCAGGTAGGCCTCCTTGCCGATGAACGATGCATCCTTCACTCGCGCACGGGCGAGGCCGGCTTCGACGGGCGAGTACTCCGACTCGAGCTCTGCGCCCATCAGCCGATAGCCCTTCTCCAGACGTCCGGTGGTGCCGTACACGCCCGCACCAACCGGTCGCACATCGAGGTCTTTCGCCGCCCCCGCGAGGGTGTCCCACAACCGGAGCCCGTGGGGGATCGACGTGGTGATCTCCCAACCGTTCTCGCCGACATACGAGATGCGGAGCATGCGGGTGGCAATCCCCTCGATGAGCACCTCCTGGGTCGTGCCGTATGCGAACGCCCCGATGCTCACGTCGGATTCCGTCAGCCCGGACACCAACTCCTGGGCCTTCGGACCCCAGACGCCGATCGTCGTCACGGTCGAGCTCATGTTGGTGAACTGCACCGACCCGTCGGTGGGCAGGTTGCGCCGGAACCAGTACTCGTCCCTCCCGCCGTCGAAGGCGCCGGTCACGATCCGGAACCATTCGTCGCCCAAGCGCAGCACCGTGAGGTCGGACCGGAACCCGCCGTTGGGGGCGAGCACGGGGGTGTAGATCGAACTTCCCACCGGACGGTCGCACTTGTTGACCGTCATCCGCTCGATGTAGTCGACGACTCCCGGACCGCGGACATCGAACATCTGGAAGGCCGACAGGTCGATGAGGCCACCGCGCTCCCGCATGTGGAGATGCTCGGCACTGATGATCGGCGACCACCAGCGGCGGTCCCACTCGTGTGGCCGGTCCTCGACGGCGTACCGGTCGACGAGATCGGCATTCGCGGCGTACCAATGGGGTCGCTCCCACCCCCGCGCGTCGAAGTACTCGGCCCCCAGCGCTTCGGTGCGAGCGTGAAACGGCGCACAGTTCACACCTCGCTCCGATGCCCACTGCTCGCGCGGATGGACGATTCCGTAGGTCTTGTTGAAATGCTCCGAGGCCCGAGCCTCGATGTGATGGACGCTGCGCTCGTGGTCGTACAACCGGGCGATGTCCGAGCCGTGGGGGTCGGCGATGTGCGGATACCCATGGGTCATCCACTCGGCCATCAACTGGGCGATTCCCGGCCCCTCCTTGATCCACACTGCGGCGGCCGACCACAGGTTCTCGACTTCGGTGGTTTCGCCCAGGACCGGCATCGCGTCAGACGTCAGGGAGAGAAGCCCGTTGATGGCGTAGCGAATCTCGGCAGTCTCGAGGATCTCGCCCATCAACTCGAGGGCGTGCTCGAGTTGCTCGTCGAAGTCATCGAGGGTGAACGGCATCTCGGTCGGCGACAGCGCCGCTTCCTCGTTCGACGGGATCTCCTCGGGGCGGTGGAGGATCGGACGATGGGCGTAGGAGCCCACTTCCATCGACCCGGCCGACTGCCGCTCGTACATGAAGGTGTCCATGTCGCGCACGATCGGATATCCGATCTCGTTGCCGGTCTGCTGCAGGATGTCGATCGGTCCGACGTCCGCCATCTGGTGCACCGCAGGCGTCAGCGGGATGGTCGCCCCCGCCATGTGTGCGATCTTGGGACTCCACACTCCACATGCCACGACGACGTACTCGGTCTCGATCCGTCCCTTGTCGGTGACGACGGCCTTGATGCGGGGGCGACCGAAATGGACTGGCTCCGTTTCGATGTCGAGCACTTCGGTGTTCGCATGCACCGAGAGTGCGCCCGCTTTTGTCGCCTTCTCGCGCATGAGCGTTCCGGCTCGCAGGGAGTCGACCACCGACACGCTCGGTGTGTGGAAACCTCCCAGGATCACCGACTCGTCGAGGAACGGGACCTTCTCTTTGACCTGGGCCGGAGTGAGCAGTTCGGCTTCGATGCCCCAGGCTTTCGCCGAGGTCATCCGCCGCCGCAGCTCCTCCATCCGCTCGGGCGTCCGGGCAACCTCGATTCCCCCACATTCGGTGTTCACGCCCATCTCTTCGTACTGCCGCCGGCTCTCGAGCGTGAGAGCCGCCATTTCCTTGTTGTGGTCGGTGGGAAAGATGAAGTTCGAGGCGTGGCCGGTGGAACCTCCCGGATTCGGGAGTGGACCTTTGTCGACGAGCACCATGTCGGTCCACCCCATGTCGGCGAGATGGCCGACGAGGCAGTTTCCGACGATTCCTGCTCCGATGACGACGACGCGGGCCTTCGACGGCAGTTCGGCCATTACGACTCCTGACACTCGATGCGTGCGCCCACCCTACTGCTCACTGATATACCTGTCATCTATCAGTTGTCGCGTAGTATCGTGGGTGTGATGTCGGCCAGTCGTCCCAGCACCACCGCGCAGCCGTCCACTGCCCCGATGTCCCAGGCCGACCACGCCTACGAGTCCCTGCTCGACCTCCTGGTACGGCTCGAGATCCCGCCGGGCACGCCCCTCGTGGAGTCCGAACTGATGGAGCGGATCGGGGTCGGACGCACGCCGCTGCGGGACGCGATCCACCGCCTCGAGATGCAGCGTCTCGTTGCGATCTATCCGCGACGCGGGACCTTCGCAACCGAGATCAACATCGGGGACCTCGCCCTGATCACCGATGTGAGGGAGGAACTCGAAGCACTCGCCGCCCTCCAAGCGGCCAACCGTGCGACCGACCTCGATCGCTCAGCCATCACCCGGCTGCTCGCTCGCGTGGAACGTCCGGGGACACGCAAACCGATCGAACTGGACACGGCGATTCATCGCACGATCTACACCGCCGCCCACAATCGGTTCCTGGCCGACACCGCCGAGATGTACCACAACCTCTCGCTGCGTCTCTGGCACCTCTACATGGAGCGTCTGACCGACATCACGAGCCATGTCGAAGAACACCGCAATCTCTTGGGAGCAATTCTCCGCCGGGACGATGACGCGGCCGCGGACGCCGCCCGCGCCCATGTCCGCCGTTTCGAATCCTCCGTGTCAGCTGTCATCTGACGATCCACTGGATGGCACCGTGCCGCATCGTGGAAAGAGAGCCGGCGCCCCCGCGGGTCCGCCGGTCGGCGGAACGAGCCAAGAAATTGCGGTCACTTTCGTCGACAACGAACCCGGCGACATGTACGCTGCGCTCACGCACGATTCCGCATCGTGAGATTCGTTCCCCCGGCGTGAACCGCCGGCACACCACCGTCACATTCGAGGCGACATGAGCGAAGAAGAGTTCGATCTCTCCACTCTCAACGATGTGGAACTCGTCGAGCAAATGCACGACGACTTGTACGACGGTCTCGCCGAGGAGATCGCCGAAGCGACCCAGATCCTCCTTGACCGTGGCTGGGACGCGCCGCGGGCCCTCAACGAGGCCCTCGTCGAAGGAATGCGCATCGTGGGAGTCGACTTCCGCGACGGCATCCTGTTCGTTCCCGAAGTACTCCTCGCCGCCAATGCCATGAAGGCCGGGATGGCACTCCTGCGACCGATCCTCATCGAAACCGGCGCCGAGACCATCGGCAAAGTCGTGATCGGCACGGTGAAAGGCGATATCCACGACATCGGCAAGAATCTCGTCGGGATGATGTTCGAAGGCGCAGGCTTTGAAGTCATCGACCTCGGAATCAACACCGACGTCGACGAGTATCTCGCCGCGCTGGACGAGCACAAGCCCGACATCCTCGGACTCTCCGCACTCCTCACCACCACCATGCCCTACATGAAGGTGGTCATCGACACCTTGGTGGAGAAGGGCATTCGCAACAACTACATCGTGCTCGTCGGCGGGGCTCCGCTGAATGAGGAGTTCGGCGCCGCCATCGGTGCGGACGCCTACTGCAGGGATGCAGCCGTCGCCACCGAAACGGCCGAAGCGCTCGTCCTGGCGCGCCGCCTCACCTCTGGCGAGGACTGACGTGGCGGACCGCCTGCGTGTCATCGCATGCGGCGCGATCGCTCCCGAGCTGAAACAGGCGTACGCGGCTCTCGGAGTGGAGGTCGTGATCGATCCGCTGCCTGCACCGCTCCACAACACCCCTGAGCGCATCACTGCAGCCGTGCTCGACCGCATCGCCGCTCATCCCCATGACCGGATCCTCGTCGGATACGCCGACTGCGGCACCGGAGGTCGCCTCGATGCCGCCCTCTCCGAACTCGGAATCGAACGACTCCCGGGAGCCCACTGCTACGAACTGTTCGCCGGCTCCCAGGCATTCAGCGAACTCCAGGCCGCCGAACCGGGCACCTTCTATCTCACCGACTTCCTCCTGCGGAACTTCGATCTCCTCGTCTGGCGGGGCCTCGGACTGGACCGTCATCCCGAACTGCGCGACATCTACTTCGCCAACTATCGGCGGGTGGTGTTGCTCTCCCAGCGGACCGAACCGGCGGACATCATCGCCGCCCAGGACGCCGCAGACCGTCTCGGTCTCGACTTCGAGCACATCCAAACGGGGCTGCAGCCGCTGACCATCGCTCTGTCGGGAAGTGCGGCGTGACCGCCCGTCTCACCGTCATCCGGTGGCGGGAGATACCGGCCCAAGTGGTCGCGTCGCGGGGTCGCGAAAAGGCTCGGGCCGAGTTGTCACCGCGCTTTCAGGTCGCCATCGACCGGGCCGCGATGAACGCCCGGCTCGTCGGCACCGACGCCTATCTCGAGCAATGGACCCGCACCACCGTCGAGTGCAGCGAAGATCTCGACGTCGCAGCTCGGAATGAGGCAGACCGGATCGAATCCGAATATGACAAAGCCCGGCTCGATCGCCTGGTCGCGGGTTTGGGCAAGGAGGAGGGCCTGTGACGCATACGGTGGTCAGCTCGGCCACACGCGACGTCGTGATCGGCTTCGACAGACCCTTCGCGATCATCGGCGAACGGATCAATCCGACAGGGCGCAAACTGCTGGCCGAGGAGATGAAGGTCGGCGACTTCAGCCGGGTCGAGGCCGACGCAGTCTCCCAGGTGGCGGCGGGGGCAGCCATCCTCGACGTCAACGCCGGAATCCCTCTCGCCGACGAACCGGCCATCCTCGCGTCGACGATCAAGCTCGTGCAGTCCCTCGTGGACGTCCCGCTCTCGATCGACTCGTCGATCGTCGACGCCCTGGAAGCAGGTTTGGCGGCGTATCAGGGCAAGGCCCTCGTCAACTCCGTCACGGGCGAGGACGAACAAATGGAGAGGGTCTTGCCGCTGGTCGCCAAATACGGCGCCGCCGTCGTCGCCATCACGAACGACGAAACCGGGATCTCCGAGGACCCCGACGTGCGGTTCGCAGTCGCCCGCAAGATCGTGTCCCGAGCTTCCGATTACGGCATCGGACACGAAGACATCGTGGTCGACCCGTTGGTCATGCCGATCGGAGCGCTGCGCTATGCGGGCCGCCAGGTCTTCTCCCTCGTTCGGAGGCTCCGCGACGAACTCGGGGTGAACACCACCTGCGGCGCCTCGAACATCAGCTTCGGTCTGCCGAACCGCCCGGCCATCAACTCGGCGTTCCTCGCGATGGCAATCGCCAGCGGGATGACCTCGGCCATCACCAATCCGCTCGAACCGGAAGTCCGCACCGCGATTCTCGCGGCAGACGTGCTGGCCGGAAACGACCCGGACTGCGCGACCTGGATTCGCAAGAACCGGGTCGCCCCGGCCGAGGGCGAAGACCAAGGTCGTCGGGCGTCCCGCCGGAGAGCGAGACCGGAGAGCTGATGCCCGACGTGGTCTTCCTCCCCGCAGGACGTCGGGCGAAGGTCGACGAAGGCACGACGGTGCTCGACGCCGCCCGCCTGCTGGGCGTCGACCTCGATTCGATCTGCAGCGGGCGTGGCATCTGTGGGCGATGCCAGGTGCGCATCGGTTCGACTCCCGGCATACCCGCAGTTGCAGCCAGCCTCAGCCCGCCGGGGACGACCGAGACGACGTATCGGGGGAAGCGGCCGCTCGCACACGAACATCGGCTGGGATGTGCAGCACACATCCTCGACGATGTCGTCATCGACATCCCGCCTGAGAGCCAGGTGCACCGCCAGGTCGTCCGCAAACGCGCCGGAGTCGCCTCCCTTCCCGTCGACCCGGTCACGACCCTGCACTACGTCGAAGTCGACCCGCCCGACCTGGAGAGCCCGACAGGCGACGCCGAGCGCCTTCTGATGGCGATCGAGCGTGACTGGGGCTTCACGGGACTCGGTGTCGACGACCACGTCCTCATGGACCTGCAGCGCACCTTGCGCGAAGGCAAATGGACCGCCACCGTGGCCGTCCGTCAATCCTCGAACGTGGTCGCCATATGGCCCGGGTTCGAGGACCGGATTCTCGGTGCGGCGTTTGACATCGGGTCCACGACGATCGCAGGACATCTGTGCGACCTGGCGAGCGGAACGATCCTCGCCTCGACCGGGCGCATGAACCCTCAGATCGGATACGGCGAAGACCTCATGAGCCGGGTCTCCTACGTGATGATGAACCCGGACGGCGCCGAGATCCTCACGACGATCGTGCGGGCAGCCATTGATGAGATCCTCGGCGAACTCTGCATCGAGGCCGGCTTCGAGCGCAGCGACATCCTGGAACTGACCGTGGTCGGCAATCCGATCATGCATCATCTGTTCTTCGGATTCGATCCGCGCGAGCTGGGCACTGCCCCCTTCGCCCTGGTGACCACCGGTGCGCTCACAGTCCGCGCATCGTGGGTCGACCTCGAAGCAAACACCGGAGCGCGGGTGTACGGCCTCCCCTGCATCGCCGGCCACGTCGGTGCCGACACCGCGGGGTGTGTGCTGTCGGAGGCTCCCCACCGCTCCGACCGGATCCAGCTCCTCGTCGACGTCGGCACCAACGCCGAGATCGTCCTCGGGAGCCGCGACCGACTCGTGGCGGCGTCGTCTCCGACCGGCCCGGCCTTCGAAGGTGCGGCGATCTCCGCAGGACAGCGTGCTGCTCCGGGCGCAATCGAACGCATTCGGGTCGACAAAGACACCCTGGAGCCGACCATTTCCATCATCGGGACCGACGGCTGGTCCTCGGATCCCGAAGTCGCCGCACAGATGGCGGCGAGCGGAGTGACCGGGATCTGCGGATCCGGGATCATCGAAGCCGTTGTGGAATTGCGCCTCGCCGACGTCATCGACAAAAAGGGCGTGATCCGCACCGACCTCGACCATCCCAGGGTCGTTGCCGACGGCCGTACCGCCACCTACCGGATGTGGGACGAACCTGAGCTCTTCATCACCCAAAACGACGTCCGGGCCATTCAGCTCGCCAAGGCCGCACTCCGGGCAGGCATCGACCTGCTCATGGATCATCTCGGTCTCACGAGTGTGGACGATGTCCGCCTGGCAGGGGCGTTCGGCGCACACATCGACCCGGCCTACGCGATGGCACTGGGGATGATCCCCGATTGCGACCTGGATCATGTCCACCCTGCCGGGAACGCCGCAGGCATGGGCGCCTTGATCGCCCTCCTCTCCGACGACGCCCGCACAGAGATCGAAGGCGTCACGCGTCGGATCGAGAAGATCGAAACGGCCACCGTTGCCGGATTCCAGGACGCGTTCGTCGCAGCAATGGCGATACCGCATGACACCGCACCCACCCCCCACCTGGCGGGGGTCATGGAATTCCCCGCCGCCCGGAATCAAGAAGCAGTTGCCGGCCGCAGAGGACGAAGGAGACAGTCATGACCGAACGCAGGGTCCGCAGCGGAGGACGTGCTGCCCGCCAGGCCGCCCGCGCGTCGCGACTCACACCCGAGGTTCCGTTCCTCACACGCCGCCTCGCCCCATTCGAGATCCTCGACGAAGAGGGCCTCGAACTCATCGAACACAACGCCGACACCATTCTCGAAGAGATCGGGGTCGAGATCACCGACCACACCGGAGCGATCCGGCTCTTCGCACAGGCAGGCGCGGCAGTCGATGGGACCCGTGTGCGATTCCCGCGCGGCCTCGCCCGATCGATCATCACCGCCGGCGCCCCCGCGACCTACACCCAACACGCCCGCAATCCCGGACACACGGTGGAGATCGGCGGACCGTCCACGGTGTTCGCTCCGGCCTACGGCTCGCCGTTTGTCCGCGATCTCGAAGGGGGCCGCCGCTACGCCACGATCGAGGACTTTCGGAACTTCGTGAAGCTCGCCTACGTGTCTCCGTCGCTCCACCACTCGGGAGGCACCGTCTGTGAGCCGGTGGACGAGCCGGTCCCCACCCGCCACCTCGACATGATCGACGCCCACATCCGCTACTCGGACAAACCGTTCATGGGTTCGGTCACCGCAGGGACGAGAGCCGAGGACTCGGTCGAGATGGCGCGTATCGCCTTCGGAGGAGATCTGGAAGGACGCACGGTGCTGACGTCCCTCATCAACGCCTCCTCCCCGCTGACATGGGACGGGACGATGCTGGCGGCCGCCGAGGTCTACGCCCGCCACAATCAGGCGTCCGTCTTCACGCCGTTCATCCTGGCGGGAGCGATGGCACCCGTCACGCCGGCGGCAGTGTGCACCCAGGTCCTCGCCGAGTCGATGGTCGGTATCGCGTTCTCCCAGCTCGTAAACCCCGGCGCACCCGCCGTTCTCGGGGCCTTCGTGTCGACGATGGACATGCAATCCGGTGCACCCACGTTCGGAACGCCGGAAACCGCCCTCGTGATGTACGCCGTCGCCGCCCTAGCCCGCCGGCTGGGAGTCCCGTTCCGCACCGGCGGACATCTGTGCGCCTCCAAGATCGCCGACGCACAGGCGGCATACGAGTCCTCGGCGGTGATGCAACCGACGATGCTCGCAGGGACGAATTTCGTGCTGCACGCCGCGGGCTGGCTCGAGGGCGGCCTGACGATGGGATATGAGAAGTTCGTGTTGGACGCCGACCAGCTCGGGGCGTACCGCAAGATCGCAGACGGACTCGACCTATCCGAGAACGGCCAGGGCATGGCGGCGTTCCGGGAGAACGCTCCCGGCGTTCACTATCTCGGCACACAGCACACCCTGGACAACTTCGAGAACGCCTTTTGGAAGAGCTCGATCGCCGACGCCAACAGCTACGAGCAGTGGGCCGAAGAAGGCTCCCGCGACGCCAACACCCGGGCCGCCGCCCGATGCAAGGCGATGCTCTCCGACTACGAGGCGCCGCCCCTGGATGATGCAATCTCCGACGAACTCGCCGCCTACGTCGTCCGGAGAAAGGCGGAGCTGCCCGCCGGCGAATACTGATGGCCGCCACCGTCCAGAGCATCGAGAGGGCATTCCACATCCTGCGGGCGCTCGCCGTCGGACCCGCCGGAGTGTCCGAAGTCGCCTCGAACGTCGGCCTCCCCAAGTCGACGGTCGCCCGGCTCCTCGCCACCCTCGAGGCAGTCGGGGCGGTGGAGCGCACCGACGAAGGCGGGTACCGCATCGGGCGCGAACTGCAGGAGATCACCGGCTCCATCGACTCGGGGGTCGCCCTCGCCACCGCCGTCCGCCCCCACCTCGAACACCTGTCGTCCATCCTGGGTGAAGCATCAGGTCTCACGCTCCCCGAAGGGTTCAGTTCGGTGTACGTCGCCCAGGTCGAAAGCCCGACCCCGATCCAAGTGCGCGACTACACGGGCCTGAGTCTTCCCATGCATGTGGGACCCGGCAGCCTCGTGATGATGTCCGAATGGCCCGACGACATCCTCAACCGCTACCTGTCCCGCCCCCTGCAGGAATACACCCGGTTCACCGTGACCGACCCCGAACTGATCCTCAAGCGTCTCGCCGCCATCCGCGAAGACGGACACTGTTGGATCCACGAAGAATTCGCCGAAGGAATCAACTCCATCGCCGCACCCGTACGCGACCGGGCCGGCCGGACCATCGGCGCCATCTCGGCCCACGGCCCGTCCTACCGATTCCCCCAAGTCGGCGAAGCCGACCGAATCGCCGACCGCGTCAAAGCCGCCGCCCGCCGCTTCTCCCTCCAACTCGAAACCATCTGATTGTGCAGGGGGACGACCCCCCGGCACCCCCCGGACGGCGCGGTCGCCCCACGTTGGT
>JBBDHV010000029.1:0-20943 GCA_040880725.1 Acidimicrobiia bacterium | reverse complement strand
TGCAGGGGGACGACCCCCCGGCACCCCCCGGACGGCGCGGTCGCCCCACGTTGGTTCACCGGGGGTCGTACTCGATGACTCATCGTCTCGGTGTGGACGCGGGTGAGCAGGGGGACTGCCTGATTTTGCAGGGGGACGACCCCCCGGCACCCCCCGGACGGCGCGGTCGCCCCACGTTGGTTCACCGGGGGTCGTACTCGATGACTCATCGTCTCGGTGTGGACGCGGGTGAGCAGGGGGACTGCCTGATTGTGCGGGGGGTCGAACCCCCCTGCGCCCCCCGCATGGCGCGGCTGCCTCTTCGGGTTCGGCCGGGGATTCGCCCCATGACTCATGACGGGAGGGGGTCGCGGAGGCTCAGGACGCGCCCACCTCGATTCGGTGACTCATGATGGGCGTGGACGCGGGTGAGCACCCCGTTGGGCAAAGCTCGGGCGTTGAGTGAGCGCGCATCTCCGACGAGATCACCTATCTGTCCCCCCGGAGCGAAGCGACTTCTGGGGGGACCGGCGGCTGCTCGGAGCCGCCGAGGGGGTCGCGAGCGGAAGCGACCCCGTCTCCCAAACTCCAGTCGCGTGGTGAACCCGTCGAAGCACCTGAAGAACTTCCCCATCCCGGCTACGCCGTACTTCCCCCGCTGGGGGAAGCAAGAAGAAGTCCTGGACGCGTCCCAGACCTCCGCGACGACTCCCCGTCATGGGCCATCGGGTGAGACCCCCACCGAACCCGGAGAGGCAGCCGCGCCAGTCGGGGGGTGCAGGGGGGTCGCCCCCCCGCACAATCAAAACAGCGTCCCAGACCGCGTCAACCACGCCCCGTCATGGGCCATCGAGGGAACCCCCGGCTGAACCCGGAGAGGCAACCGCGCCAACCGGGGGGCGCAGGGGAAACGCCCCCCCGCACAATCAAACAGCGCCCCAGACCGCGTCAACCACGCCCCGTCATGGGCCATCGAGTGAACCCCCGGCTGAACCCGGAGAGGCAGCCGCGCCAACCGGGGGGTGCAGGGGGGTCGCCCCCCCGCACAATCAAACAGCTATTCGCCGCAGGCGAAGCCGCTTGTGATGGACTCGATGGTGTCATCGGGGGCGAGACCTGACAGGTTGCCCCACTGCTGGGCGGCGCCGGGAGGGTCGTAGAAGAATACGGGGCCATAGATGAGATCGTCGAAGACCGATTCCTCCCCGTAGAGCGCCCGGATGTCGCCAACGGGGCTTCCGAGTGCCAACCCGTCGGTCGTTGCGGCCTCGATCGTCTCGCCTTCGAAATACACCGCCTGGGTGTAGGAGGCGAAATGGCGGACGCCGGCGGGACCCCAATCACTCAGTCCGTCGGTGAAGAACGCCTGGAAACTTCCCCATCGAACGAAGCGGACTTCTTCTCCGATGCAGATCCCGTAGTTTTCCTGTTGATCGACCCAACCGGTGTCCTCGTCGGGATCTCCGAGCGTTTCCCGGAGCCCATCGAGGACTTCGGACGCATCGTCTCCGAAGTACCAATCGTCGACACCGTCTGCGCGCAGGGCGACCGTGGCGACTGGGGTAGTCGTGCTGGTGGTGGTCGACGCTTCGGAGGTTGTCGTGGTGGTCGGAGAGGTCGTCGTCGACGTCGTTGTTCCCGCGATCGTGGGAACCGTGGTGGCCTCCGAGGTCGGGGGCGTCGACGTGACGGGCGAGAGGGTGGTTTCGCTGGAGACCGTGTCGTCGCCGATGCGCGACGACGCCGCGGCGACCGCCACGGCGGCGGCGACCACGACGAGGACCGTCAGAAGACCCAGCGTCACTCGTTGCGACGGGGTCAACTCGTCCAGGGAACGTCGAAGGCGATTCATGGACTGCAGGCCAACAGGCTACCGCCCGGCCACTCGGGGATCTCAAGGACTAGGTTGGAAGTCATGACAGAGTTCGTGGTCAGGCTCGACAACCGACCCGGCTCGCTGGCCCGCCTCACCGAACTTCTCGCAGCGGCCGGCGTCAACATCGACGCCCTGGCAGCGTGGGGGGAGAACGGCGATGGCGTTGTCCGACTGATCGTCGATCAACCGGCGGCGTGCGCACGAGTGCTCCATGACGCCTCGCTCGGCTTCGAAGAGCGCACAGTGCTTTCGGCCAGGCTCGCCAACCGGCCCGGGGAGTTGGCGCGCGTGACCCGCGCCCTCGCCGACGCCGCCATCAACATCGAAGCGATCTTCGTGCTCGGCGTCCATGCCGACGGTCTCGAGATCGCGATCGCGGTCGACGATCCGGAAGCAGCTGAGCCGTTCGTCCCGGTGAGAGGCTCATTGTCGGGGGTATGAGACAGTTGGCGTGACACACGTCGACCTCTCCTAACCTGCCGTCGATGCGCGCCACCGTCTTCGTCCTGTGCCTCGCGCTCGTTGCCGCTGGATGTGGCAGCGACGATGTCGAGGAAACCACGACCACCACCCTCGGAACCACCACCACCACACGTGTGGCGACGACCACGACCACCACCCGTCCTACCACGACGACCACTGTCGACCCCGGCCCACTCTCGCCGCTGACCGGCCTCCCGGTTGAGCATCCCGACTTGCTCGACCGGCGCGCACTGGTCGTGAAGATCGACAACCATCCGAATGCCCGCCCGCAGTCGGGTCTCCCCCACGCCGACATGATGATCGAGCTACCGGTCGAAGGGATCACGCGATTCGTCGCCGTGATGCACAGCACCGATGTCGCCGAACTCGGGCCGATCCGCTCGATGCGTCCCACGGACTGGCAGGTGGCCGCCCTGTTCGGGGGGCCCCTCGTCATGTCCGGTGGCCAGGACTGGGTTCTCAGCCGAAACCGCGCCAACGGTGCCGACCTGATCGGCGACGTGGGAAGGCCGGTCACGTTCCGCGTCGGCTTCCGCTCCGCCCCCCACAACCTGTACGGCAGCACCGAGGCGATCCGCGAACTGGCGGATGATCGCGGGTATGACGACGACCCGCCCGAGGCGATCTGGGAGTTCGGTGACATGCCGCGCACCGCCGACCGGGCCGCGGATGTGCGTCTCGTGTTCTCGAACTCGCTCGTCGCCGACTGGACGTGGACGGGCAGCCAGTACGAACGAACCACGAACGGAGTCGAGCACCAGTGGGTCGACCGCGAGGGCGAGACGGAGATCATCAACTCCGACGTCCTCGTCGTGTTGCAGATGCGCACCTACCTTGCCGATCCACCGCCCGGCGGCGGGGTGGCTCGGGCCGTGGAGTCGATCGGTGAGGGCGCTGCCTGGATCTTCGCCGACGGCCGGGTCTCCGAAGGGACCTGGTCCCGGCCGGACGCCGACTCGGGCTTCGAGTTGTCCGATGCCGACGGCGACACGATGCACGTCCCCGCGGGGCGAGTGTGGGTGTCGTTCTTCCCAACCGGCGGGACACCGGAGTGGACGCCGTGATCGATGCGTCGACGATCGTCTCGGAGATCATCAAGGGCGATCGGAGCGTTCGCGACACCGTGGCCGGGGCCATCACCACCGCACGAGCCCAACAGGATCGGCTGAACGTCTGCACCTTGATCGATGAGGATCGGGCACTCGCCCGATCCGAAGAACTCGACCGTCTCGTCGAAATGGGACGCACGCCCGGTCCGCTTGCCGGGGTTCCGATCGCCTTGAAGGACCTCATCGACCATGAGGGCCGCACCACCACCTGCGGCTCCGGCTTCTATCGCCACGATGCCACGGAGTCTGCGGAAGTCGTTCGACGCCTCGAGAATGCCGGCGCCGTGATCGTGTCGCGGACAGTGCTCCACGAGTTCGCCTACGGCTTCAGCTCCGAGAACCATTGGACAGGACCGGTCGTCAATCCGCTGGATCCCACCCTGTCGTGTGGCGGTTCGTCCGGCGGTTCCGCGGCCGCGGTCGCCGCCGGCCAGGTCCCGATTGCGATCGGAACGGACACGGGAGGCTCCGTCAGGGTTCCGGCGGCGCTGTGCGGCGTCTTCGGCCTCAAGGTCACCCCGGGGAGGATCCCGCTCTCGGGTGTGTTCCCGCTCGCCCCGTCGATCGATACCGTCGGCCCGCTGGCCGGGACGGTGGACGACTTGGCGCTCGCCTATGCGGCAATGGCCGGATACCACCGGGACGATCCGTGGTCTCGGCCTGTCCCGGTGGTCTCGCCTTCGAGCACCCGGCCGGACCTGCGCGGCGTGCGCATCGGCATCCCCGTGCCCTGGGTCGACGACAGTCCGGTCTCGGACGCCGTCGCAGACGGATTCGCAGCTGCCATCGGGCGGATCCGCGAGCTCGGCGCCGATGTCGAAGAGTTCTCCGATTCCCATGTGACCAACCGGGCCGAGATCGTGACGCTGGCCGGAGGAGAGATCGCCGGAGTGCACCGCCGTTGGGTCGAAGAAGGCAAACCGTACGGACCGGAAGTCGCCGCCCGCCTCGACGGGGCGCTGGCCGTCACCGTCGACCAGTTCACCTCCGCGATGGAGTGGAGGGCAATGGCCCGTCAGCGTGTCCTGGCCGCGCTGGGGACGTTCGACTTCCTCGCCACGCCGACGGTGGGTTCGACCCGCAAGGTTCTGGGCGAAGACACGATCGAGACCGCCGACGGCGCCCTCCCGTATCGCCCGGTGTTGTCGTGCTTCACCTCGCTCGTCAACCACATCGGTTGCCCCGCCGTCGTCGGGCCGATCGAGGGAGGCAATCCACCGCCGTCCCTGCAGCTGATCGGTGCGCCGTGGTCCGAACATCGACTACTGGAAACAGCCAGATTGCTCGAACGCGAAGGCGTCCTCCGGCGGCCGTGACGACACCGTGTGCCGTCCGGCGGGGAAACGTTTGATGTCTCCGGGGTGTGCCTATCATCGGCATTGCTTTGACAGCACAGCCAACGGCTCTCTCCCAGGTTCAGATCAGGGCCGCGGACGCCGATGCAAACAGTCGATGGCGCGGACCGAAGGGTCCGGCCGATACCTACCAACCCGACGCCTCCTTGGCGCGCACAAAGAGGAAGTGAAGGCCCGTGACTGAGGAAACGGCCACTCTGGAACAGACTGCCGATACCGTCGAAATCGAGAAGGTCATCATCCGTCTCGCCGGTGACTCGGGAGACGGCATGCAGCTCGCGGGGGGACGTTTCACCGACGCCTCCGCCGCGTTCGGCAACGACCTCGCCACTCTGCCGAGTTTCCCCGCCGAGATTCGTGCTCCCGCAGGCACGCTCCCGGGAGTGAGTTCGTTCCAGGTCCAGATCGCCGACTTCGACATTCTCACGGCCGGCGACCAGCCGGACTGCCTCGTCGCGATGAACCCCGCCGCCCTGAAGTCCAACCTCGCCGACCTGCGGGAGAACGGCACGCTCATCGTCAACGAGGAGGCGTTCGAGGAGCGCAACCTCGCCAAGGCGGGCTACGAGACGAACCCGCTCACCGACGGTTCCCTCGCCGGGTACAAGGTGATTCAGGTGCCGATGGAGCGCCTCACCAAGGAGGCGGTCGCAGAGTCGGGCGTGAGCGGACGCGACGTGCTTCGCTCGAAGAACTTCTTCGCGCTCGGTCTCCTCGCCTGGCTGTTCAACCGGCCGCAGGAGACCACGCTCGAGTGGATCGCGGCCAAGTTCAAGAACAAGCCGGAGGTCGGAAAGGCCAACGAACTGGCGTTCCGGGCGGGCTACACGTTCGGCTTCGCCACCGAAGCCACGCGCACGACCTACCTGGTCAAGCCGGCAAAGCTCTCCCCCGGCACCTATACCCAGATCACCGGCAACACTGCGCTGGCTTGGGGCCTGGTGGCTGCCGCCCAGGCGGCCCGACTCCCGCTCTTCTACGGCACCTATCCGATCACGCCGGCATCCGACGTGCTCCACGAACTGTCCAAGCAGAAGAACTTCGGTGTCAGGACCTTCCAGGCCGAGGACGAGATCGCCGGAATCGGTGCCGCCATCGGCGCCGCCTTCGGTGGAGCGCTGGCTGTCACGGGTTCGTCGGGACCTGGAATCGCGCTCAAGAGCGAAGCGATCTCCCTCGCCCTCATGACCGAACTGCCCCTCGTCGTGCTGAACGTTCAACGGGGCGGTCCCTCGACTGGCCTGCCCACCAAGCCCGAACAGTCGGATCTGCTGTTTTCGCTGTTCGGCCGGCACGGCGAGTCGCCACTTCCCGTCGTTGCGGCGGCGTCGCCTTCCGATGCCTTCGCCACCGCGATCGAGGCAGCCCGCCTGGCTCTCAAGTACATGACTCCGGTGATCCTGCTCTCGGACAATCTGATCGCCAACGGGTCCGAACCGTGGAAGCTGCCGGACGTCGATTCCCTGCCGGACATCTCGGTGCCCTTCACCACCCAGCCGAACGGACCCGACGGGTCGTTCCTCCCGTACGAGCGTGACATCGAGACGTTCTCCCGACCGTGGGCGGTCCCGGGAACGCCCGGCCTCGAACATCGGATCGGTGGCCTCGAGAAAGCAGCAGTCACCGGCAACGTGTCGTACGAACCTGAGAACCATCAGCTCATGACCGACACCAGAGCATGGAAGATCAAGGGAATCGCCGACGACATCCCGCCGGTGGAGATCCACGGTGATGACGACGCCGAGGTGCTCGTGCTGGGATGGGGCTCGACCCTCGGGGTGATCCGGGCGGCCGCACGTCGGGTTCGCCTCGCCGGCGGCAAGGTCGCCACGGCGCATCTTCGACATCTGAACCCGTTCCCCTCCAACCTCGAAGAAGTACTCGCCCGGTACCCGCGGGTCCTCATTCCGGAATTGAACACCGGTCAGTTGCGGTTCCTCATCCGCGCGAACTTTCTCGTACCCGCCGAAGGCATCAACCATGTCTCCGGTGAACCGTTCAAAGTCACCGACATCGAACAACGCATCCTGGAGATGATCTGAGATGACAGCACCCACCTACACCCGCAAGGACTTCCAGACGGATCAGGAGGTCCGGTGGTGTCCCGGCTGCGGCGACTACACGATCCTGGCGTCGGTGCAGAACTACATGGCGACGATGGGAGTCGACAGGGAGAAGATCGTCTTCGTCTCCGGTATCGGCTGTTCCTCCCGCTTCCCGTACTACATGAACACCTACGGCATGCACTCGATCCACGGTCGGGCGCCGGCCATCGCTTCGGGTCTCGCCGCCTCCCGCCCCGACCTGTCGGTATGGGTGATCACCGGGGACGGTGATGCGCTCTCGATCGGCGGAAACCACCTGATCCATGCGCTGCGACGGAACCTGAACATCAAGATCCTGTTGTTCAACAACCAGATCTACGGTCTGACCAAGGGCCAGTACTCCCCGACCTCGGAGGTCGGCAAACGCACCAAGTCGACGCCGGCAGGTTCCCTTGACTATCCGTTCAACCCGATCAGTCTCGCGCTCGGTGCCGAAGCGGGTTTCGTCGCCCGGACACTCGACATGGATCGCAACCACACCATCGAGATGCTCGAAGCCGCCCAGGCCCACAAGGGGGCGGCGCTGATCGAGATCTATCAGAACTGCAACGTGTTCAACGACAAGGCGTTCATCCAGCTCACGGGCAAAGAAGAGCGCGTCCAGAACCGCATCGACATGACACCGGGGAAGCCGATCATCTTCGGCGAGGGCGACTCCAAAGCGGTGATCTTCCGGGACGGCCAGTGCCAGATCGTGGATCGTTCATCCGTCTCGGACTCCGAGATTCTCGTCCACGATCCGTCGCGGGACGATCCGAGCGTCGCCTTTTCCTTGAGCCGCCTGTCGCACGGACCGTACGGTCCGACCCCTCTCGGCGTGTTCCGCAACGTCGAACGAGCGGTCTACGAAGACCAGATGTCCGCGCAGCTGGTCGACGCCCAGGCCAAGCGGGGACCTGGCGACCTGGGTGCACTCTTGGCGTCGCAGGGAACCTGGAACGTCGGCTGACCCTGTCGCTCCGAAGCCGACGTATTGGGCGAGCTCGCGAGCCCCATCCGTCGGCTTCCTGCCCGAAAGCGAAGCTTTTTCGGGCGGAACAGAGAAACAGTCGGCGAAGCCCGCCTGCCTATCCGCTGACCCTGTCAGCGTCGCGGGATGAGCTGGCGGTAGGCCAGCACCGCGAAGAACAGCACGATCGGCACCACCGCCATCGTCGCCGAACCGGCGATGTCGGCGTGGTAGCTGACGATCAGGCCGATCGCCACTGAGACGACCCCGATGCCGGCCGCGGTCGCCATCATGGTCGGAACCCGCCGCACCAGGAGGGCTGCCGTGGCCGGTGGCCCGACCAGCAGCCCGAAGACGAGCAGAGTGCCGACCGTCTGGGACGACCCGACGATGGCGAGGGTCATCAGGCCGAGGAGCAGAGCGTGGGCGAGACCTGGGGCGAGGCCGAAGAGCTTCGCCTTGTGCTCGTTGAACGACAGCACCAGGAAGTGGCGGTAGAAGGCGATCGACAACATGATCGCGACCAAAGCGACCCCGGCGACGAAGATCACATCGCCGACCGTCACGCCGAGCACGTCTCCGAAGAGCAGGGTGGTGAGGCTTCCGGTGTACGACGGTGTTCTCGATACGAGGATGACTCCGAGCCCGAGCATTCCCACGAAGAGCAGCCCGATGCCCGTGTCCTCGTTGAAGGCTGTCTGACGGTGGACGAGATTGATCCCGCCGATCATCACTGCCGCCGCAGCCGCCGCGCCGAGGATCGGAGGCACGTCGAGGACGATCGCCAGGGCGATGCCGGGAATGACGCCGTGCACCAACGCGTCACCGAGAAAGGTCATCCCACGGACGATGACCCAAGTCCCAACCACCGCGGTCGCCACCGCAGCCAGGGCCGCTCCGAAGAACGCCCGCTGCTGGAACCCCAACTCGAACGGCTCGATCAACCAATCCATCTCACCCCTCCGCCCACCGTCGCCCTGCGAACCCTGGGTTCTGGGGGCGCGGAGAGCGCCCCGAGAGCCCACAGTTCAGCATCCCACAACGCATCCGGCGGTTTCGGCCACGGGTGCGCCTCCCGATTCATGGCGCGAGCGCCTCTGCAATCGTCTCGGCGTTGAGCACCATCATCTCGGCGTATGTGTCACCGGGCTCGCCGGGTGCCGCCAGCGATCCTTCCAGCAGGCCAACGACGCGCACGCCTTCGATCTCGTCGGCGATGGAGTCGAGGAGGGCGGCCGGACTCGACGTCTCGGCGAAGAGCACGTCGACGCCCGCATCACGGATGGCGTCGATCAGACTCGCGAGTTGTGCAGACGAGGGTGACCCCAGGGTGGAACCGCCCGGAATGGCCACGCCGACGACATCGAAGTCGTAGCGCGAGGCGAAGTACCCGAACGAGTCGTGATTGGTGACGAGCTTGCGACGTTCGTGCGGGACGACCGCGAGGATCGACTCAACCTCGGCGTGCAGGTCCGTCAACTCGTCCGCAGCACGTTCGGACCGGTCCGCCCAGTCGCCGCTCGGGTCGATCTCGCCCAGCGCCGCACCGATCTCGCGTACTGCGGTCGCCATCCGCACCGGATCCATCCACGTGTGGGCGTCGAGACCGCCGTGTTCGTGCCCGTCCTCGTCGCCATGATCCGCGCCCTCATGATCTCCGTCGTCGTGATCCCCGTCGTCGTGATCCCCGTCCTCGTGATCCTCGTCCTCGTGATCCCCGTCCTCATGATCCCCGTCGCCATGATCCCCGTCGCCATGGTCCTCGACGTAGGGCATCGGATCGACCAGGGCAGACAACTCGATGATTCGGACCCCATCAGACGCGGCATTGTCGAGGACGTCGTCCATCCCTTCCTCGAGCCCCAGCCCCCACGCCACGACCAGGTCCGCATCCCGCAGGGACGCGGCCTGTTGGGAGGAAGGCTGGAAGTCGTGAGGATCGGTGCCGATCGGCATCAGCACCTCGACGGTGGCGTCGTCGCCGACCACCTGTGCGACCAGGTCGCCCGCGATCGAGGTGGTGGCGACGATCGTGAGGTCCTCGCTCGCCGAGCTTCCGTTCCCGCATGCGCCCAGCACCAACGCCAGTGGAAGAATCGAAGCCGCCCAACGAATTCCCGATCGTTTGCTGAAAATGAGAATCGTTCCTAACATCATGTCGGCAAGGTATCAGAGGTCTGGAGAAAAGTGCAAACACTCGACCAACAGGTCATCCAACGGCTCGCCGCTCTCGGGGTCCGCTACACGAGCGGGCGGCAGGCGGTGATCCGGGCACTCAGCGCCGCCGATGGCCCTCGCAGCGCCCAAGAACTCTTCGACCAGTTGGATCTTCCCCTGTCCTCGCTGTACCGGTCCCTCGCGGTGCTGGAAGAGGCGGAGGTGCTCACTCCGCACCACGGTGCCCGCGGCGTCACCCGCTATGAGCTCGCCGAGTGGGCTGCGGGCCACCATCACCACGTTGTCTGCGAGTCGTGCGGAGCCGTTGACGACGTTCACCTCGACCCGGCACTGGAGCGGGAACTCGAACGACTCGTGCACGAGATCGTCGACTCGCTCTCCTTCTCCCCCACCGGCCATGCCCTCGAAGTGGAAGGCCGGTGCGGATCATGCAAGTGACCCTGAGCACACTCGCCGAACCCTGGGCGCTCGGGGCGCTGAGACCGCCCCACGAACCCTGGGTTCGCCAGGCGGTTGGGGTGGGGCAATGACGGCGATCACGGGGACGGGAGTGGAGGCGTCCTATGGAGGGACGGTGGTCCTGCGCGCCTCGGACTTCACGGTCCCGGCGGGAGCAATCACCGCGCTGATCGGACCCAACGGATCCGGGAAGTCGACACTGCTCGCCATGATTGCCGGACTCCACCCGCCGTCTGCGGGCTCCATCGAGATCCACCCGGTCGGAGGCAGAGACCGCAGGCTGGCCTACGTGTTCCAGAGCACAAAGGTCAACGAAACGCTCCCGGTGACCGTCCGCGAGGTCGTGGCAATGGGGCGTTACCCGACCACCGGACCCCGCCGCCGGTTCACGTCCGAAGACCATCGAGTCGTCGAAGACGCCCTTCGGAGGATGGACATCGTCGCAATCGCAGAGCGACATCTCAAAGAGCTGTCCGGAGGGCAGCGACAGCGGGTGTTCGTGGCCCAGGGGCTCGCCCAGGACCACGACATCTTGATGCTGGACGAGCCCATGACCGGACTCGACATGCCCAGCGCCCGCGCCATCGACGAGGTTATCCACGACGAGCACGCCCTCGGGTGCACCGTGCTGGTGACGACCCACGACCTGTCCGAGGCGCGCGACGCCGACCACGTGATTCTCCTCGCCGGACAAGTCGTTGCGTCCGGACCTCCCGAGTTCACGCTGAGCGACGACCACCTCGCGGAGGCGTACGGCCCGGGCCTGCTCCACCGCGACCATGGCGTACCGCCGATCGACGACCCCGCCCACATCACCCCGGAGCGCCACCGGCACCAGCGGTCCTGAACGCGTCCCGCCGGTCGGCGTCGCACGATTCACGCCCGCTCACATCGCCGCGCGCGTCCCCCGGAACGAACCCGCGCGACGCCGTGGGCACAGGACGCAGAAAAGCGATCTATGAAACGTCGGAGGTCTGGGTAAGAGCTGCCGTGAACGGAGTCGAAGGAGGCTCTGATGAAGCAGCGGACCCGAACGAACAGGTTCCCCGAGCGTCGCGAGCAAGACGAGACGGACATACGCCGCTCCCCCACAGAAGCAGGAGGCTTCATTGCAGGTGTGTTGGTTGTCCTTCTCCTCGTGCTCGCGGTGTGGTTCGGGGTCGGGATCCAGAGCTCCGGCACCGGGCTCGACGTCGACGTGCCGGCCGCACCAACCGAGGAGTCGGTGCCATCCGACTGAAGTACCCGCACATCACCAAAGGTGATCCCGCTACCCGGCCGAGGAAAGGAAACACGAAATGGAATGTGGACACGACGTCTGTAACTGCCAAACCACCGACGGCAACGAATATTGCAGCCCCGGCTGCCAATCGGACGCCTCGATGGACGCCTGTCCGTGCGGTCATGAGGAGTGCGCGGCCAGCCCGATGAACGCGGAGGAACCTCTGACATGAAACCGCTATCCGGAGTGGAACGTCCCGACACGGCCGAAACGGCCGGAGGCACGACGAGCGCCGGAGCGGACGAGGGCCGGCTTCGGGCAGCGGGGGCGCGTCTACCGATACCGCCGGCCGGCTGGAGGGAGCACTCGGCCTGCAGCCACGCGGACCATGACCTCTTCGTCGGGGAACTCACCCCGGACCAGGAGGCTCGCGCCAAGGCAATTTGTGAGCAGTGCCAGGTCCAGGATGCCTGTCTGGCGTTCTCGATCACCCACGAGGTGCAATATGGGGTCTGGGCGGGATGAATGGGCGAGAACGCGAGCGCGTCCGACGGATCTGGGCGGACCAACGCGCCCGTGGAGTTGCCGGTCAAGCGCAACAGACCGCCTGAGCAGCCTCGCCAAGCGCGGGCCTGCAAGGGCCGACCCAGGTTTGCGGTTTCGTTCGTCCGGGTAGAAACCAGCCAAGTCATGTCTCTACGGATTTCCCCATGCCGACCACGGTGACCATCGCGATTTTCGGGCTGGGCGTCGGGCTCGCTGCCGGCACCGTGTCACTGCTGAGTAGCCCTGCCTCGCGACTGTCCGACTCCCTGCGCCGCAATCTCATCGACGTGGTCGCCCACCGCCCGCGCCTGGCGGGCTTCGTCCGGCGGAGGCTCGATCGCACCCAGGCCGGCGGGCTACTGCTCACAGGCGGTCTTCTCACCGTGGGGATCTTGGCGACAACTGTCGGAGTCGTCCTGGAAGCCGCCGTCTCGGACAGCCGGATAGCCGGCTGGGATCTCGCCGTCGCCGAGTACGGGTCGAGAAACGCGGAACTCCGCGCTGCCGACTTCTACGCCGCCCTGACCCATCTCGGCGGCACTCCCGGCGTCATTGCGGTGACAGTGGCGGTTTCGGCATGGGGATGGTGGCGGTTCCAGACCGTCCAGGTGGCGATGTTCATGGCGACCGTTGCAGCCGGCCAAGCGGTCATCAGCACCGGATTGAAGACCCTCGTCGGCCGGGAGCGACCCGATCTGCTTCACCTGGCTCCCTGGTCCGGGAGTTCGTTCCCGTCAGGTCACGCCGCTGCCGCTGCCGCGGTCTTCGCAGCCTCGGCCCTCGTTCTCTCCCACCGCCGCCGACGGCTTCCCCGAGCGTTGATTGGCGCGGGCGCCGGCGTTCTGATCGGCGTGGTGGCCGCAACTCGTGCGCTACTCGGCGTTCATTGGTTGACAGATGTGATCGCAGGCGTGGCAGTGGGGCTCGCCTGGTTCGTCGTGGTCGCGGTCGCCTTCGGCGGAACCCTCATGCGGTTCGGACAACCCAGGGACCAGGTCGCTCTGGTCGCAGCAGCACGCGGCGCCAGCTGATGTCTCGGGTAAGCGCGAGCGACGCGCACGCCGCACAGACGAGCCGCGGACGGTGGCCGCTCGACCGGAGCTCAATCCGCGAGGTCCTCGGTATCTATGCGGTGCTCTCCGCCCTCGGCATCGCGATGGGCTCGCTCGCGACCGCGTGGTCCGAGTCCAGTGGCGACCCCAGCCTCGACGAGGGCACCGTCTCGTGGTGGAACGCTCGGCGGTCGACGACACTCGACACCCTCACCGACGTCGGTTCCTCGTTCGCGGACACCGCAGTCCTCGGAGCATTGGTCGCCGTCCTGTTCCTCGTGCTGGTATTCGGGTTGCGTCGCCGGATCGGCGCAACCGCTCTCGCTCTCGCCCTCGGGTTGGAAGTGACGGTGTTCCTGACGGTGAGTGCCGTGATCGGCCGGGCCCGCCCGGATGTCGAGCAGTTGGATCCTGCCCCACCCACCGCGAGTTTCCCGAGCGGTCACGTCGGCGCGACCGTGACGTTCGCACTCATCGTGGCCGTGATCGTGTTCTGGGCCACCCGGAAGGCCGTCTGGCGGGCACTCGCCGTCACGGCCGCAGTCGTGCTGCCCGTGATGATGGCGCTCTCGCGTATGTATCGGGGAATGCACTTTCTCACCGACGTCGTCGGAGGGGCACTGCTCGGCGCAGCGGCCGCTGTCGGAGCGTGGCTCGTGGTCACCCGCGCGCTCGAGCGAACACACGAGGAGGATGAAACGGTATGAATATCGGCGTGATCGTCAATCCGGTGGCTTGCACCGACGGGGCCGCGCCACTCAAGGCAGCGCTCTCGGAGCGAGGCGTCGCGACCTCGTGGTTCGAGACGACGAAGTCCGACCCGGGACCCGGTGCGGTGAGCGATGCCCTGGGGTGGGGAGCCGACGCGGTGATCGTGTGCGGCGGGGATGGGACCGTCCGCGCGTGTGCCGAGGGACTCGCCCGGGCCGCGGTGCCGATGGCGATTTCGCCCGCGGGAACCGGCAATCTTCTCGCCCGCAACCTCGAGTTGCCCAGTGACCCGGAGGCTGTCGTCGAGGCCGCCGTCTCCGGGCGACGGGTTCGAACCGATCTCGGTCGGGTCGAGGGTGAAGTCTTCGCCGTGATGGCCGGCGCCGGATTGGACGCCGCCATCATGGCTGAGACGTCATCGGAGGCGAAGGACCGCTTCGGTGTCCTGTCCTACATCGTGGAGGGCCTGCGTCACATTTCGGATCCTCCCACCGAGGCGCGCATCATCGCGGACGGCAACGAGGTCCGGGCGGATTCGTGGCTCACGATTCTCGTGGGCAACCTCGGACGACTGCCCGGAGGAGTCGACATGTTTCCGGACAGCCGCATTCGGGACGGCGCACTCGACCTCGTCGCAGTGCCCGCGGGCGGTCTCACGTCGACAGCTGGAATTGCGTCATCCATCCTCGCCGGGGAAGACCACGAGGACCTGTTACGCCTGCGTGGATCCCATTTCACCGTCGAATTCTCTTCCCCGACTCGATATGAGCTGGACGGCGAAGCTCGCGACGAGATCGGTCTTCTCGACTTCACCGTCGACGACTCGGCGCTCGAGGTCTGCGTGCCCGAACAGAGCGAACGATCATGAGCACCGCAGCTCTCGTGCCGACGACACACCACCTCGACGGCTCTGACATCCGCGGGACGATCGCGGACGCCTCCCTCGGGAAGCTCGTCACGGACTCCTTCATCCGTTTCCGGAGGGCGGACGGCTTCAGCTTTGCGCGGGCGATGGCCTTTCAAACGGTGCTCACGCTGGTGCCGGGGACGATTGCGGTCGTCGCGCTGGCTGCGTGGATGGGAGAGAGCACTTTTCAGTCCGTGTTGCGGGAGGCGATCACGTCGCTGGCTCCCGGCCCCGCCGGAGAGTTCTTCAATTCCGCCTTCCGCCAAGGAACCGAGAGCGGAGACGGCGGCAACCACCTCGTCGTCATCATCGCCAGTGTCGGAGCGATGCTGTTCTCTGCGGTTCCGGCAATGGCTCAGCTCCAACGCGGAGCGAGCCGCATCTACGGCGTCGATAGCGACCGTCCCACTCTGCAGAGATACACGCTGGCCGTCGTTCTCACATTGAGCGTCGGGGCGCTGATGGTCGTTGCTTTCGTTTCCATCGTGCTCGGATCGGCCCTCGGGGGATCCAACGACGGATTTGCCTCGACGTGGAGCTGGCTCCGGTGGCCCCTGGGTGTTGGCGTGCTCGCCACCGGCTTGGCTGCGCTGTTCAAGTTCGCGCCCAATCGCCGGCAGCCCTCGCTGGCGTGGCTGTTGCTGGGCGGTGGCGTCGCAGTCATCGCCTGGCTTCTCGTGTCGATTGGCCTGTCCCTGTTCCTCAACGCATCGACGACGTTCGGCGACGTGTACGGTCCCCTCGCCGGCTTCGTCGGTGTGATGATCTGGGCAGTGCTCTCGTCGATCGGCGTCTTCTTCGGGCTCGCGGTCGCAGCACAACTCGAAGCCGAACGCGCCGGATCGCCCGGCCCCGTGGACGAATCATGAGCGACCCGACCAGCTTGGAGCACGTGACCGAGCCGTCCACGACCGGCTCCACCGAACGTTTCCGCGGGGTGGTGGCGAGCGCCGTGGGAGCTCTCTTCACCGAGGGCAACGCCGTCTCGGTGTTGCGCAACGGCAGGGAGATCTTTCCCTCGATGTTGGAAGCGATTCGCGGTGCCGAGCGCACGATCGATCTCGTCACTTTCGTGTACTGGACCGGCCAGATCGCCGTCGAGTTCGCAGAGGCCCTCTCCGCCCGTGCCCGGGCAGGTGTGCGAGTCCGCATCATTCTGGACGCCTTCGGGAGCGCACCCATGAACCCCGAGTTGACCGAGATGATGATCAACGCCGGAGTCGTGGTTGAGCGTTTCCGTCCGATGGTCCGCTGGAAGATGTGGGAGTCAGACCATCGGACCCACCGCAAGATCCTCGTCGTGGATGAGCGCGTGGGTTTCAGTGGAGGCGTCGGCATCGCCGAGGAGTGGCAGGGTGATGCGAGGAATCCACAGGAGTGGCGCGAGACGCATTTCCGCATCGAGGGTCCGGCGGTGCTCGGCTTGCGGGCGGCCTTCCTCACCGACTGGCGGGACTGCGGACATTCCCTGGACGTATCCGACATCGAGACGGAGATACCGCCGAAGTCAGGCGATGTGGAGATCGCAGTGATCGACGGTTCCGCCCAGATCGGGCTGAACGACGCCGAACGCGTGCTCGAAGCGTTGGTGGTGGGGGCGGCTCAACGAATACTGATACAAACGCCGTACCTGAACCCGGTGCCGGAACTGTCCGAATTGCTCGGGGAGGCCGCGCAGAGAGGCGTGTCCATCGACATCGTCATTCCTGGCCCGCATCTGGACAAGCGAATCGCAGATGTGGTTGCAGAGGAGCATGCTGCCGCACTGCTTGGCCTCGGCATCAGAGTGTGGCGATATCAGCCGACAATGATGCACGTGAAGGCAGTGCTCGTTGACGGGGTCATCGGGCTGGTGGGTTCGGTCAACGTGAACCGGAGATCGGTGGAGAAGGACGAAGAGGTCGGCATGCTCATACTCGATCGAGATGTCGTCGAGAACCTCGAGACGCACTTTCGGGAGGACGTGGCCCGGAGCGTGCCGGCGAGTCCCTCGCTCGTCGACCGAAGCTTCGGTCGCAAGATCGCGAGCACCCTGCTCCGTCCGATCCGATCAGAGATGTGAACGCGACGGGCGACCGGAGTGAACTCCTCCGGCCGCCCGGCAGACAAGACCCGAGGGTCCTCGTTCAGAAGCCGGCCTGCCTATCCGCTGACCCTGTTAGCCCTTCGACGTCATCTCGTCGCGCGCCTGCTCGGCGCGTGATTGCCCGATCGCGGTCTTCACGCTCTTCTGCTCCTCGGGGGGCGGTAGCACCGCCGGCATTCCGAGCGCTTCGATCCAGAGCTCTCGCGCCCATCCCATCGTGTGATAGAGATGTTCGTCCTCTTCTTCTTCGACCTGCTCGTAGGCCTCCTGCAGGACCGACGCGAGCTTGCCGGAGCCCTTCTCGGCGATCTTCCCGATGAGTTCCCAATTCGAGTGGTCCTTCGTCTCCGCGTCCACCACGGCTTCTGCGGCAACCAGCTGAGCGGCCGCGCGGTCGCCGGCGTCGACGGCCATCTGCATGGACTTGAGAAGGGCTTCGCCTTTGTGTCGCACGACTTCACGCCCCGGGGTTTCGACTTCTGGGTCGAGATCGAGTTGCGCGAAGACCTCCTGGACGATGCGAACGTGCTCCTTGGTTTCGTCGCCGTACTTCTTCCATTCCTCTCGGAGGTCGTCGTTGACGGCGCACCGGACCGCCATCTCGTAGATCTGAACCCCGCCGAGTTCCGTCTCGAGTGCCTGATACAGCAACTCGTTGATTTGTTCCTCGTTCATCGTCTTCCTCCGTCTCGCTCGGGCCGCCTCTTGCAGGCAAGCGTTGCTCCACCTCTCTCGTGCCCCCGTCGGGAACACGAAGGCCCGCCGATTTCCGTTCGCCCCACAATGCCTTCGATCACCCCGTCGAACGGAAACCAGCGGACGTGTGGAGATACCCGCAGCAGCGCAGACCAAACGTCGAATCGGAGACCGACGCGGACATCGAGGTCGTGGTTTGCCGGGCGCGAGCCTGGGGTATCTCGTGTCCATGTTTGCTCTACACGACGAAGCCCATGGTCGACGCGTCGGCATGGTGTCGACCTACCCCCCCACCCGATGCGGAATCGCCCGGTTTGCCGAACGTCTCAGCGCCGCGATCACATCGCTCCGCCCTGGCTGGGACCTCGATGTCGTTCGGCTCATCGACCGCCAGGGACCGTCGGCGATCGGGAAAGTACGTGCGGAAATCGATCCGGACAGCCCCATCAGTCTCCGGTCGGCGGCGAGAGTTCTCGATCGGACAGATCTCGTGATCGTCCAGCACGAGTACGGAATCTTCGGAAGAAACGATGGAGAGTCGGTGATCGAACTCGTCAACCGGGTGCACCAGCCCGTCGCGACGATTCTCCACACGGTGCGCGTCGATCCGAGTCATCGACAGCGGAAAATCATCCAACAACTGGACGAGTCCAGCTCCCTGATTGTGATGTGCGAGACCGCGCGGGAGGTGTTGCGAACCCGCTACGACATCTCAGCCGAGAACGTCACCGTGATCCACCACGGCTCGGACTGGACTGCGCAACCGCCCAACCCCGCGCCGAGAAGGCACATCATCAGTTGGGGTCTTCTCGGACCAGGCAAGGGTTTGGAACGGGCGTTGCGGGCGATCGCCCTCCTGGGAGACATGAGCCCCCGGCCGCACTACTCCATCGTCGGCCGTACCCACCCGAATGTGCTGCGTCACAGCGGGACGGCGTACCGCGAGTCGCTCGAGCATCTGGTGGCCGAGCTCGGTATCGAGCACATGGTGACCTTTGTCGACCGCTACCTCGACGAAGACGAACTCCTCGCGATGGTCGCCAACTGTGACGTGGCCCTGGTCCCATACGACAACCAGGAGCAGATGTCCTCGGGCGTGGTAACCGACGCGCTCGCCGCGGGACGGCCCGTGGTGGCAACCCAGTTTCCGTACGCGGTCGAAATGTTGGCCGACGGAAGCGGAGTCACCACCGACCGCTCGGTCGACCAGGTCGCGCAGGCCATCGAGTCTCTCCTGACGGACGACGCTGCCTATCTCAGGGCGTTTCGCGCGGCGCAGGCTCGTTCGCAGACGCTGTCTTGGACTTCCGCGGCCCAACAGCTACTGGACACGACGCTTCACCCGATCTCGAGGACCCACCTCGAAGTTCGCTGAAGTGACTCCGCGCGGCCAGCGCGCCGAGCGCGCTGAGCGTCGACTCACAGCCGCGATTCTGGTTCCTGCCCGCCGACTCGAGGCCATCGAAGCCTGCGCCGGTCTGAGCGTCATAGAGGATCGAGCCGTTGTCGTTCAACCCGAGGAACCAGTCTGCGGCCATCGTGCCGACGGTACGCCACTCTTCGGAACCGTCGACGTCGAGCGCGGATCGGCAGGCGTCGGCCATGGCCCAGGCTTCGATCGGTTGCTGGTCGAACGAAGGGCCGATTTCATCGGGACCGCGACCCCCTACCGGCGTGAAGCTGAAATGGCCGCCGCGACGCTCCACGTCGGTCAGCCACTCGAGCAGTTCCAGTCCATCAGTGAGCATTCTGGAGGATCCGGTCAGCGAGCCGACCTCGATCATCGCCTGGGGTATTCGCGCGTTCGCGTAGGTCAGCCGCGGTTCGGGCCACCTCCACCCCTTCCGCGGTGGAAACGTGTAACGAACGGAGAGCCGATCGAGGAATCTGTCCACCTCTGTCGGGAGATGGGGCCGGGCACGGACTACGCCGAGCGCGGCAAACGACGTTGACCGGAGATACTGAGAGCGAAAATCGAGTCCGGTTACGAACGAGGTGGCGACGCGGTCCTCGGCCACACCGGACCCGATCACTGCGCCCAGACCCCACAGTGCCTGGCCGTGGCAGTCATCGGATCCGAGGTCATCCATCCAGGAACCTTCACTCGACATTCTGTTGTGCCATCCTGACGGAACGCGGCCGGACAGGACAAAGTCCAGCGCACGCCGAAACGTCACGGAACGGTTTCCATCTTCCAAGTCCGCGAGTACCACGAGGACCCTGGCGTTGTCGTCCGTGGTGTATCCGTGCGTGACGCGGGGCTGATCGAAGCGGGCGTGCTCATAGACGCCATAGGGGCCGGTGAGCCGCTCCAGATGGTCGAGCACCATTGGGGGAACCGCGTCGGTGGCTCCCGCGTCGGCAAGCGCGTTGCAGTTGAGTGAATGCGCGCTCGGCGGGTCGCTCATGCGGCTGCGTGTACCCGCTCGGCGCGCATCGCAACCGTCGCGATCGGCCCCGCCTCACATCCGGGGATTGAACCTGCGACCAGGGCCATCCCGTGCGAGGCCCCCCGTCAGCAGATCGGCGAGTACTCGACGTGGCAGTGCCACAGCCCTTCCGGTCATGTCTCTTCTCCTGTTCGTGATCTGCGGAAGTCCATAGGACGCGGGCTCTCCACCCCACGACGAATAGGCCCGCGAGGGGCCGGTCGGTCATTGGTCTGTTGCGTCGGTTTGATTGTGCGGGGGGACGACCCCCCTGCACCCCCCGGACGGCGTGGCTGCCGGGGTGGTCATGCCGGGGGGTGTCACCCAATGACCCATGACGAGAACTGTGGCGAAGTCCTGCGTCGGGTCAGGGTCCGGCGCGTACGGGACGTGCCCGCAGGAACGTGCGCCGTTGCGGCGGCGAGGCAGCGTCGATCTGCCTGCCCTGTTGGTGGATGACCACATGATGGTGATACCAACACACCGTGATCAGATTGTCCGGATCATGGGTCCCACCCTCGGAGTAGGAGACGAGATGGTGTGGTTGGAGCCGGGTGCGGGAGTTGCAGCCGGCGATGACACAGCGGTGCCCGTCCCGTTGCAGGACCCGGTTGCGGATCGCCCCTGGGATCGCTCGTGACGTCGGGCTGGTGCTCACCCTGCCGGTGTTGTCGATGAGGTTGATGCGGGTGGTACCCGAACAGAGGATCTCGCCCAACGTGTTGGGTCCGAGCCGGGGACCAGAAACGACACTGGCTCCCGCCTGACCGTTGGTGACTGATGCGAGGTTGCCGTCGATGA
>JBBDHV010000028.1:0-27362 GCA_040880725.1 Acidimicrobiia bacterium | reverse complement strand
AGCGGTTCGAGGCGCGCTTCGCCACCTGAGCGGACTCACCGGGTCAGCGGATAGGCAGGGCGGCTTCGCCGACTGTTTCTCTGTTCCGCCCGAAAAAGCTTCGCTTTCGGGCGGGAAGCCGATGGATGGGGCTCGCGAGCTCGCCCAATCCGCGCGGCTTCTCAGCGCGCCGGGTTCCCGAGTCGGTCCCAGGCCTGCTGTTCGGCGAGGTCGATCACGGTCCACGCCATGGCGGCGGCGCCGTCGATGATCGCCTGATCACCGTCCGCGGTGATCGTGTGGGCCGCGAACTCCGGCTGGTGATTGACGTGTGGCGCCGAAGCGATGTCCAACATGGGGTGGATGGCCGGTACCAGCAGCGACACGTTCCCCATGTCGGTCGAGCCTGTCTGGTCGGCGGGCAGATCTCGCCCACGAGCCATCGGTCGTCCCAGCTCGGCGGAGTTCGCGGCGTAGTACTCGACGAGGGTCTGGTCGCTGACCATCTCCGTGTAGGTGTGGCCGACGTGCTCGACCTCGAGGCGGCATCCGGTGGCGGCCGCAGCCGCTTCGAAACAGGCCGCGACCTTCGGGAAGAGGATGTCGAGGCGCTCCTTCGTCGCCGCTCGCACGTACCACGAGGACCGCGTGTACGCCGGGATGATGTTGGGGGCATGGCCGCCTTCGCGGATGACGCCGTGGATCTTGTCGGTCGGGTAGAGCGCCTGACGGAGCGTCGAGACGTTCACGTATGACTGGACGAACGCATCGAGCGCGTTCACCCCGAGTTGCGGATGAGCGGACGCGTGCGCTTCCTTGCCGTGGAAGTGCACGTCGATGTGGGCGACTGCGATGACCTTCGGATCGACCACATCGTCGGTCGCAGGATGGACCATCATCGCCGCCGTCACACCGTCGAACGCACCGGCATTGATCAGATCCACCTTGCCGCCGTAATGCTCCTCGGCGGGAGTTCCGAGAACCATGAGGCGGAAACCGAGGTCGCGGGCGAGGGGAGCGAGCGCGGCGCCGGCACCGACGGCGGCTGTGGCGATGATGTTGTGCCCACAGGCGTGACCGACTCCTGGCAGGGCGTCGTACTCGGCGCAGATCACGACGAGGGGGCCCTCGTCGCCGACTCGGGCGGCGAACGCGGTGTCGAGGCCATAGGCGGGGTACTCGACGTCGAAGCCGTGTGCGTCGAGGAACTTCACGAGCCGTGCCGAACTCTCGTGCTCCTCGTATGCGACTTCCGGATGGTGATACATCCAGTGGCTGATCTCGACGAGTTCCTCGCGAGCCTCGCCGATGCTCTCGAACGCGCGGGACTTGGACGTCATTCCTTCTCCGGTAGGGGCAGTCCCCGACTCTATGGGGCGCGGCGGCGTGATGCATCTCCGGCTGCTTCGACCGGTACCCTCGTCGCCCATGCGACGTCTTGGAGTGCTGTTCTTCGTGCTTGCCGCCTGCTCGGCGGGGGGCGACACCTCAACGACCACCGCTGCTCTGCCGTCGACCTCCTCCACCGTCGAGGAGACCACCACGACGACTCGTCCGGTGCAATGTGCGGAACCGCCATATCGCGTCGAAGTGCTTCCCGAGCGGGTGGAGCCGACGATCGTCGACCCGGACGACCTCGAGCGCAATGACTATCTGGAGGTGGCGGGGACCTCGAGCACCATCTGGCTCGACAGTGACGGCGATATCGCGGTCACCCTCATACGCGGCACGCTCCCCTTGGAGATGTGGCCAGGGGACAGTGGTCGGGTCTCAATCGACGGCGCAGACGCCCGGGTCGGCCCCTTCGAGGATGGTTCATGGGTCGTCGGCTGGGCGGAGCCGCCCGGCGAGCGCTGCGACCAGTTCACGATGGTGTTCTTCCCGCCGATCGATGCCGCCGAAGTAGAAGCCACCCTCGCCTCCATGGACCGCACCGCCGGCTGAGAGGTGGTCGCGAACCCTGGGTTCCAGAGCACCGTTTCGGTGTTCCCCAGCCCACGGTTCGCCGAAATCGACGGAACCGTGGGCTGCAGGCCACCGCCACGGTGGTCCTGAACCCAGGGTACGAGATCACCCCCTCAGTTCTGGGCGGGTGGGGTGGAGCTGGACGAGGTCGTGCGAGAGGCGGTGGGGCGCCGCTCGGTGGCCGGTTCCATGTCCTTGAACATCTCGCCGATGGCGGCGACGCTTCCGAGCACGCCGCTGGTGTCCAGCGGCAGGAAGATCTTCGTGGCTTGTCCGTCTGCGACGAGTCCCAGTGTCTCCAGATAGCGGATCGCGATGAGATCCGGCGTTGGGTCGCCGTTGTGGATCGCCGTGAAGACGCGCTCGATGGCTCGGCCTTCACCTTCGGCGACAGTCTCCTTCTGATACCGATCGGCGTCGGCCACCCGCTTGATCGCTTCGGCCTGGCCCTCGGCTTCGAGGATGTTCGATTCCTTGATTCCCTCGGACCGGAGAATCGCCGCGCGCTTTTCGCCTTCCGCCTCCGTGACGGCCGCTCGGCGGTCACGCTCTGCCTTCATCTGCCGGTGCATGGCCTCGGTGACGTCTGCCGGCGGCTCGATCCGCTGGATCTCGACGCGCACGACTCGGGTACCCCACTTGTCGGTGGCGTCGTCGAGGATCTGACGCAGTTTGGCGTTGATGATCTCCCGGGACGTCAGCGCCGAGTCCAGGTCGAGGTCTCCCACCACGTTCCTCAGGTTCGTCTGCGCGAGCTTCGTGACTGCCAGGATGAAGTTCCCGACGTTGTACTTCAGCTTCACAGGATCGGTCGGTTCGTAGTAGATGACGGCATCTACGGTGACGGCCACGTTGTCCTTCGTGATGACTTCCTGAGGCGGAACGTCCACCACTTGTTCGCGCATGTCCACTTTGGTGATGCGCTTGACGAACGGAATGACCCAGCGAAGACCGCTGTCGACCGTCTTTTCGTACCGCCCGAGGAATTCGATGAGTCCCTTTTCGAAGGGTCTCACCACTCGGAACCCGGCCGCCGCGACGAGGATCGCCGCCACTGCCAGGATGAAGAGCAGGAACACGAGTGCGTCCATTGCCTACCTCTCTTTCTGTTGTGTCGTCATACGTCGCCCAGGGGTGTGACCACCAGGCGGGAGCCTTGCACGTCTGTCACGATGATCCGAGTGCCTGCGGTGATGGCAGTGCCGTCCTCGCTCATCGCCCTCCATTCCTCCGTATCGATTCGCACCATGCCGTACCCGCTGTGCGGGTCGATGTCCTGGAGCACGACGCCTTTCGCGTCGAGCCAGCGGTTGGCTCCGATGCGAGGCTGGACCTGGTCGTCTTGGCGGTCGATGAACTTGCGGAGATAGCCGAATGCGATTGCCGAGACGCCGAAGAACACGAGCCACTGGGCGGCGAGTGCCACTCCAAGCCATGCCGTGACCGCTGCCGCCGCTGCGCCGATGGCGAAGGGCAACAGGAAGAATCCTGCCGTGAAGATCTCGCCGATGCCCATCGCCAGGGCGAACAGGGTCCACACCCACCGCCAGGTCTCGTTCTCCACGTTGTTTCCTCCTTGACCGATACTGCCGGCGATCACACCGGCAATCAGTGCCACCATTCCGAGGCCGTACGTCGTGACAGTGCGTCGGCTCATCCTTCGCCGGGCTGCCTCTCCGGTCTGGACCTCGTCCCACGTCGTGCGTGTTGTTCCGTGGCCCTGCGCGAGTGCCCACTCTTCGGCGAACCGGGCCACGTTGCTGCCGATCACCGCCGAGGCGGGTCGACCGTCTGCGGCGGCATCTTCGAGGTGTTGCTCCAGTTCGAGCCGCATCTGAGTGCGTGCTCGTCGGGGCACGCCGGTCTCTCGCCAGTAGCGATCGCAGTCTGCGGCGATGCGGGCGAGGTCTCCGCTTTCACTCATCGGTGTCTCCTCCCAGGACGTTCCCGACGCCCTTTGACAGGTCACGCCATGCGTTCGACCACTCTTCCAACGCCGCCGTTCCTTCCTTCTCGATCCGGTAGTACTTCCGCGCCGGGCCCTCCGGTGAGGCAACCAGGTACCCCTCGACGAGTCCGTTGCGTTGCAGCCGGCTGAGCACCGGGTAGATCGCTCCTTCGCTCACCAGCGTGAGGCCCCGATCGGTCAGCTTGCGGACCATTTCGTATCCGTAGCTGGGTTCTTCGGAGATCACGGCGAGCAGGCACATGTCGAGGACACCCTTCAACAGTTGGGTGTTGCGGTCCGGGCCCTGCCGTTTGTCCCGTCCCCGGCTGTCTCGTCCCCGGCCAGGGGCCATGTCGCGCGCTACCACTTGCCAGCTGGGTTCTCGGCTACCATGAAATACAAGGTAGCAGAGTACGTGGACTAGTCAACGATATCGGATAGTGGATCCGGCGACGCGTGCTACCTCGGAAGCATGATGCGGCGGTTGATCGCATCCAGCACCGCCTTGGCGGTGGCAGTGGCCGAGTCCCCGTCCCTGACAAGGGCGGAGCCGATGAGATAGTCGGACCATCCCGCCTCTCGCACCTGGGCCAGCGCAATTCGCACCGGTCCGAGGTCGGAGGTGGCGACCGCACTCAGGTCGAACTCCGTGAGGTCGCCTGCGAGATGCTCGACCGCCCGGAGGGTCGCCTCGCCCACGACTCGGGCGCGGTGCTGGGGATCGGCGCCACCTTCCGCCATTCCCCGGTGGACCTCCCCGGCGAAGCCGATCGTGATCTCGACCCGGACACGGTCACCGTTCTGGGACTGCTCGATCGTGGCGAGAAATGGGCGTTGCATACCGTTCGGGCTCATCGGATGGCAGGCTAGGCACCGTGCCCCGCAGGGCGCGGCTCCCGGCGGTATCTTCGGCAAACAGCGGCGTCTTCGGCGAACAGCGACACCGAACGAAGGAGTTCAGGCGTGATCAAGGAGTTCAAGGAGTTCATCAACCGAGGGAACCTGGTCGACTTGGCCGTCGCTTTCGTCCTCGGCGTCGCATTTGCCTCCGTTGTCGCGGCGCTGACGACCCGGATCGTCAGTCCGCTCATCGGCATGGTGTTCGACCTCTCCAGTCTGGAGACGATGGGGACGTTCGGGCCGAACGATCCGGAGACGGGTCTGCCTGTCGGATCCGTGGGTGCCTTTGTCCAGGCATCGACCAACTTCGCGATCGTGGGCCTCGTCATGTTCTTCGTCGTCAAGGCGTACAACCGGATGCAGCGGCCCGAACCCGAGGTGGCCGAACCCGAGGCCGAACCCGAGGATGTCGTGCTCCTGCGCCGGATCGCAGCGGCCCTCGAGCGGGGGTGATCGGGGGCGGCTCCAGGAGTCAGGAATAAAGTTGATACACTTCGACTTAGATTTACTGACATTCGAAAGGAACCGTCATGAACCCGGAGCGGCTGACTCAGAAGAGCCGGCAGAGTCTCGTCGCCGCGTCTGAGGACGCGGTCGAACGTCACCATCCGTCGGTGACCCCGGCGCATGTTCTCGCCGCGCTGTTGAACCAGACGGACGGCATCACCCTGCCGCTCGTTCAAGCCGCCGGAGCCTCGGTGCCACGCCTGCGGGCGGCGGTCGTCGCGGAGTTGGATGCCCTCCCGAAGGCGTACGGCGGATCGGAACCGAGCTTCGATGCAGCCTCGTCGAGGGTCCTCGCCCGCGCCGATGAGCGTCGGGACGAGATGAAAGACGACTTCCTCTCCGTCGAGCATCTCTTGTTGGCGCTCACCGAGATCGACGGGTCGGTCAAGGGGATGCTCACCGCCGAAGGCGTGACCAACGACTCGTTGCTCGAGGCGCTGAAGCAGGTGCGAGGCTCCCAGCGGGTCCGATCGGACGACCCGGAAGCGACCTTTGATGCCCTGGCCCAGTACGGCCGCGACCTGACCGACGCCGCCCGGGCCGGGAAGCTCGACCCTGTCATCGGTCGAGATGAAGAGATTCGACGGGTCATTCAAGTCCTCAGCCGGCGGACCAAGAACAACCCGGTCCTCATCGGCGAACCCGGCGTCGGCAAGACCGCAGTCGTCGAAGGTCTGGCACGGCGGATCGCCGACGGGGACGTCCCCGACGGCCTGAAGACAAAGCGGATCGTGGCGCTCGACCTGAGTGCGATGGTCGCGGGGGCCAAGTACCGCGGCGAGTTCGAAGAACGGCTCAAGGCCGTGCTCACCGAGATCGCCGACGCCGCAGGCGAGGTGATCACATTCATCGACGAACTCCACACCATGGTGGGTGCAGGAGCCGCCGAGGGATCTATGGATGCCTCGAACATGCTCAAGCCGATGCTGGCGCGAGGAGAACTGCGCATGATCGGCGCCACGACTCTCGACGAGTTCCGCAAGTACATCGAGAAGGACGCTGCGCTCGAACGGCGGTTCCAGTCGGTCTTCGTTTCCGAACCTTCGGTCACTGATGCAGTCGCAATCCTGCGCGGCCTCAAGGAGCGGTACGAAGTGCACCACGGGGTCCGCATCACCGACGGAGCGCTGCTGGCCGCTGCCACGCTGTCGGATCGCTATCTCCCGGCCCGCAAACTGCCGGACAAGGCCATCGACCTGATAGACGAGGCGGCGTCTCGCCTGCGGATCGAGATCGACTCGATGCCCGAGGAGATCGATGAGCGCACAAGACGCAAGATTCAGCTCCAGATCGAAGAGGCGGCGCTCGCGCGGGAGTCCGATCCCGCCTCGAGCCAGCGGTTGGAGGCACTACGGGAGGAGCTCGCCGACCTCGACGAAGAGATCGAAGCACTCACGGCCCGTTGGCAGCTCGAGAAGCAGTCGATCTCCACGATCCAGACGACCAAAGAAGAGATCGAACGTGTGCGGGCCGACGCCGAGCGCGCCGAGCGCAACGGTGACTTGAGTACCGCGGCGGAGCTGCGGTACGGACGCCTTCCCGATCTCGAGTCGCGTCTCGTCGACCACCAGGACCAGCTCGAGAAGCTCCATGCCGAGGGCCGCATGCTGTCCGAAGAGGTCACCGAGGACGACGTGGCCGAAGTGGTTGCTCGGTGGACAGGTATCCCCGTCACCAAGCTGATGCAGGGCGAGCTCGAAAAGCTCGTCCATCTCGAGTCCCATCTCCACGAGCGCGTGGTGGGACAGGAACGGGCCGTCGATGCCGTGGCGAACGCGGTGCGTCGCAACCGGGCGGGACTCGGCGATCCCCATCGGCCGATCGGATCGTTCCTGTTCCTCGGCCCGACCGGTGTGGGCAAGACAGAGCTGGCGCGGGCCCTCGCCGAGTTCCTGTTCGACGACGAGCGAGCCATGGTGCGGATCGACATGTCCGAGTACATGGAGAAGCACTCGGTGAGCCGGTTGATCGGGGCGCCTCCGGGCTATGTCGGCTACGACGAGGGCGGCCAACTGACCGAGGCGATTCGACGCCGGCCCTATTCGGTGGTCCTGCTCGACGAGGTCGAGAAGGCCCACGCCGATGTGTTCAACGCGTTGCTGCAGGTGCTCGACGACGGGCGACTGACCGACGGCCATGGCCGTACGGTCGACTTCACCAACGCCGTGCTGATCATGACCTCGAACCTCGGTTCCGAGCACATCCAGTCCGACATTCCGCCCGATGTGATTTCGGACCGGGTGATGCAGGCCGTCCGGGCGCACTTCCGACCCGAGTTCCTGAACCGGGTCGATGATGTCGTGGTCTTCGACCGTCTCGACCCGTCCCAGATCCGCACGATCGTCGACATCCAGCTGCGCGATCTCGTCGATCGGCTCGCCGAACGGGAGATCACGCTGACGCTCGACGACGCGGCGAAGGACTTGGTTGCCGAGTGGGGGTACGACCCGGCGTTCGGCGCCCGTCCCCTGAAGCGTGTGATCCAACGGGAACTGGCCGACCGTCTGGCCGTTCAGTTGCTCGACGGTTCGTACTCCGAAGGCGACACCATCGAGGTGTCGGCAGTGGCCGGTGAGTTGGTCTTCTCCGAGGGGACCATTCGGGCCTGACCGTTCAGCGGCCGGCCTGCTCGGTGATCCATCGGAAGAGCGGCTGTTCGTCGGTGAGATCGGGGCGCTCGGGGTGCCATTGCACTCCGAGGGCCGCCCACGGTCCGGTCGCCACCACCGCTTCGATTCCTCCGTCGGACGCAGTCGCCACCACGTCGAGACCATCACCCACGATGTCGATTGCCTGATGGTGGAGGCTGTTGACCCGCCGGGTGTGCTGGTCGTAGATCTCGACGAGCAGCCCCTCCATGGCGATGTCGTGGTACCCGGTCTCGAGCTGCGTGCCGCTGGGATCGAGGAGGTGCGGATGAGCGGGCGTGCCCCACACGTGCTGGCGGAGGGTCCCACCGAACGCAACATTGAGCACCTGGCACCCCCGGCAAACACCGAGCAGCGGGACCCCGTGGCGACGGGCGGCGGCGACCAGCGCCAGCTCCCAGCGGTCACGTGTCGTGTCGATCTCGGAGCTGTCGGTGTTGTCGGAGCCGTAGGCGGAGGGGTCCATGTCTCCGCCCCCCGTGATCACGAGTCCGTCGATTGTGCTCATCACCGTGTCAGCGTGGTTGACATCGACGGATGGCAACAGCACCGGTGTGGCCCCCGCAGCCACAAGCACATTCGTATAGGTGGACGACAGCATGTGGGTGCGTTCCTGCCGGGCGTAGTTCGTGTCGAACGGGCGCTCCCAACAGGTCAGTCCGATGACGGGCATGCCGGGAGAGTATCGGCTGGTTCATACTGCGACGCCTGGCACAGTCGGTCCTCGCGGATCTCGACGCGTATGAGGGAGATCAATACCGACGCGTCCGAAGAAGCGTCGTGCTCGATGATCGGGAGGTGATGGCTCACCTCTGGGTGGCCGTCGAAGGGGTTGGCCTACGGGAAGCCGAACGCATCCCATCGGGCGACTGGTTCCGGAGCGACCTGTGACAATGCGTCCATGATCGACCGCGACGCCTGCCGACGGCTCGACGACGCTGACGCGTTGACAGACGTGCGCGATCGGTTCACCCTCCCCGCCGGCGTCATCTATCTCGACGGGAATTCTCTCGGAGCCCTGCCGAACCACGTGCCGGACCGACTGCAGACCGTGGTGACCGAGGAGTGGGGCCGGGACCTGATCCGATCGTGGAATCTCCATCAGTGGATCGACCTTCCGCAGCGTGTCGGCGATCGGATCGGCGGTCTCATCGGTGCGTCGCAGGGCACGGTGGTCGCGTGTGACTCGACGACCGTGAACCTCTTCAAGGTCGTGTCCGCGGCGTTGCGCCTGACTGACCGCAAAGTGGTGCTTTCCGACTCGGGTAACTTTCCGACCGACCTGTACGCGATGGCGGGGATCGGTGAACTTCGCGTCGTCGAACCTGACGCGGTGATCGACTCCATCGATACGGACGTGGGGGTGGTCGCCTTAACCCATGTCGGCTACGCCACCGGGCGGATGCATGACATGGCCGCGGTCACCTCCGCCGCTCACGCCGCCGGCGCCCTCGTGGTGTGGGATCTCGCTCACTCCGTGGGCGCCATGGAGGTCGAAGTGGGCGCCGCCGACTTCGCGGTGGGTTGCGGGTACAAGTACTTGAACGGCGGGCCGGGAGCGCCCGCCTTCCTCTACATCCGCGAGGACCACCAGGCGGCGTTCCGGAATCCGATCAACGGCTGGTTCGGCCATGCCGCGCCGTTCGACTTCGATCTCGAGTTCACGCCGGCAGACGGCATTGCCCGAGCCTTGGTCGGGACGCCTCACGTGCTGTCGTTGGTGGCACTCGACGCCGCACTCGACGTGTTCGACGGCGTGGATCTCAGGGCAGTGCGAGCTCGTTCTGTGTCGCTCACCGAGACCTTCATCGATCTCGTCGAGGCGGCGGACCTTCCACTTCGGCTGGTCAGCCCCCACACACGCTCCGAACGCGGTTCGCAGGTCTGCCTCGCCCACCCTGATGGCTACGCCATCGTTCAGGCCCTCATCGAGCGTGGAGTCATCGGAGACTTTCGGGCCCCGGACATCGTCCGGTTCGGATTCGCTCCGCTCTATGTCCGCCATGTCGACGTGTACGACGCGGTGGAGATTCTCACCGATGTCATCTTGTCGGGGTCCTACCGGGATGACCGGTTCCAACGGCGAAGCTCCGTCACGTGACGAGGGCGGGGACTCGTGTCCCCGCCCTCGTTCGGTGTCGCTGGTCGGGTTCGGCTCAGGCCTCGGGGACGAGGACGGTGTCGATGATGTGGACGGTGGCGTTGGCTGTTTGGACGTTTCCGCAGATGACGCTGGCGCCGTTGACGGTGATCGTGTCGCCGTCGGCGGCGATCTGGAGATCTGCTCCGTTGACGGTGGTCACGGTTCCGGCGTCGGCCAGGGCCTGGGCGTCGAGGGACTCGCCTGCCACCACGTGGTAGGTGAGGATCGAGGTCAGGAGGTCGGTGTCGGCCAGGATCGCTTCGAGGTCCGCGGCTGGGATGGCGGCGAAGGCGTCGTTGTAAGGAGCGAAGATCGTGAACGGTCCTTCGCTGTTGAGCGTGTCGACCAGTCCGGCTTCGCTGACTGCGGTGACCAGGGTGGAGAGCACGGGATTGTTGGAGGCTGCGGTGGCGGCGGGATCGTCGGCCATGCCGTCGAAGGAGCCTTCCCCGTCTGCGGGGACCGCAGCACACGCCGCACCGAAGTTCACGGCGGTGAGATCCATCATGTCCATGTCATCCATCGCCTCGGTCGTGGTGGTTGCCACGGTCGTGGTCGTGGTGTCGGCTGCGTCGTCCCCGCCACAGGCGGCGACCACGAGTGCGAGCATGGCCACGAGGGCGACCAGCCGCAGATTGCGTGTCATTGTCTTCATGTCGATTCCTTTCGGGTTTGGCTCCAACGGAGCCGTCGGGTGTTGTTCGGAGCGAAAGCACTCCTGGATGGTTCAGCTTTCGACGATGACGACGATCGAGTGCCATCCGCTGGCGCCGTTGGGGATGGGACGGGTCCGATCCTCGGTCTGGGTGGTACCCGTCCGATCCGTGGCACGACAGCTGATCTCGTGCCGGCCAGGAGTGGCGTCCCAGGACAGCTTCCACTGGCGCCACGTCGTGTCGTTGAGTTCGGCGGCGAGTTCGGCGTCCTGCCATTGGCCGCCGTCGATCCGCACTTCGACCCGTTCGATTCCCCGTATCTGCGCCCACGCCACCCCGGCGACGGCGGTCGCTCCGGGGGAGATTCGACCGAGGGCGGCCGGAGTGTCGATACGGGACTGGGTCTTGATGGGGGCCTCGACCGCCCACCCCCGTTCGACCCAGTAGTGGTCGAACCGATCGAAGGTGGTGAGTTCGATCTCCGCCAGCCATTTCGTCGCCGAGACGTATCCGTACAACCCGGGAACGATGAGGCGGGCCGGGAAACCATGCTCGGGAGGGAGCGGCTCGCCGTTCATGCCGATCGCCACCAGCGCGTCCCGCCCGTCGAGGGCGCTCACCGGGAACCCGCACGTGTAACGGTCGACGGAGCGCCCGACCACCTGGTCAGCTCCCGGGTCGATGCCGGCCTCGGCCAGGAGGTCGTCGAGACGTACCCCGAGCCAGCGGGCGTTGCCGACCAGTTTTCCGCCGACCTCGTTGGAAACGCATGTGAGTGTGATGTCCGATTCGACCAGGGGGCGATCGATCAGTTCTGTGTAGGTCAGCGTCAACGGTCGCTCGACCATGCCGGTGATGGCGAGGGTGTAGGTGGAAGGGTCGATGCGGGGGACCGTGAGGGCCGTGTCGATCCGGTAGAACTCGACGTTCGGAGTGACGAACGGGTCGAGTCCACTCTCGGGGAATGCGACATCCGACGGGATTGGATCGATTGGGCGGTCTGGGGATGGCAGGGCGAGCCCGCTCGGGTCGATCTCGAAGCGCCGGTCGACCGCGAATCCGAGACCACCGAGTGCGAGCGCGGACACGGTCAGCGCCCCTGCGGCCTGCAGGAATGTTCGTCTTGATGCCGCGAGATGGGGATCGAGCCCCGGCCGGGCGTATCTGTTGAGCGTCAGCAGGGCTGCGATCCCGGCGCCCGCACCGACGACGCTCGGCACGGCGGCGGTCACTCCGCCCGTTCCGGCCACTGCAGACGCCGCGCCGATGACTCCGAAGGCCGCGACGCCGATCGCTCCCAGCGTCGGACTCTTGCGGGCTGTGACGATGCCAACGCCGGCTGAGTACGCCACGAGCAAGACGGCGATACCGACGAGGAGGGCAGGTTTGTCGGCCGTGCCGAAGACGTCGATTGCGAATTCCTTGATGGCGGAGGGCACGCCGTCGATGACGCGGTCGCCGACGTCAAGGATTGGGTTGCGGAGATTTCGGGAGAACGACGCGACGAGATGGGAGACGGAGACGGCGACGAAGCCGGCCACGATGCCACTCGATGCGCCGCGCCACAGGGTGGGGTCACGGTCGGCCATGGAGGTTGTTCGGAGCCGGAGGGCCATTGGATGGTTGTTGCGGCGACGCTTGACCGCCGCCGCTTCCCGGATAGCGTGTTGATCGGGGAGGCGCAGCATTGGGAGGCATTTCGTGAAGGGCTCGTTGGGCTGGCGGGTCCGGTCGACTCCTGGAGGTGGCGGGAGTTTCTTCTGTCCGCTGGAAGGCGGCGATCGGAGCTACACCAGGTCGGAGGTTCGGCGTTGGATGGCGCCGTTCGGTATTCCCCTGTTCCCTTCTCATCGCCTGGGCGACTACGTGCGCTGTAGCGACTGCAGGCAGACGTTCACTGCCGAAGTGCTCGAGATCGTCACCACGGGCGAACTCTCCCAACGGCTCGAGAAGGCGGCCGTGTGGCTGCTTTCGACGATGGTGATCCGGTCTGGTGACTCCGACATCACTCGTGTCGCCGCCGAGCGCGAACTGCGCAGGTTCGTCCGTCATCCTTTCTCTGCACACACGTCCGTCGAACCGCCCGGTCTGAGTGCGGTCGTCGAGGCCGTATCGGCGATCGCGGTGCACATGGAGCCAGTGGGCAGGCGGGACCTGTTTGCTGCTGCCGTCCGGGTCGCTCACGTGCACGGCGGGATGACCGCTGCCAGCTTTGCGGCCCTGCACGCCATGGGCGGTGCCCTCCGACTCCCGATGTCCACCGTGCGCTCGGTGATCGTGACCGCCGGCGTCCCCGCCGACTGAACCCACCGAACCCTGGGCGCTCAGGGCGCTGGAGGTGCCCCCCGAACCCAGGGTTCCCAGGGCCACTGAGTGGCCCCCCGAGCCCACGGTTCGGGTCGGCGTGGCACGATTGGGCGATGGCCAACCCGTACGCCGAGTATCTGGCGCTCGATCAGTTGCTCTCCCAGCAGCACCCGGTCAGCGGGGAGCACGACGAGATGCTCTTCATCGTCATCCACCAGGCGTCGGAGCTCTGGATGAAGCTGGTGCTGCACGAGGTCGGCTACGCCCAGGCCCAGATTGCAGCCGACGACCTCGGGCCGGCGTTCAAGGCGTTGGCCCGGGTTGCCAGGATCCAGCACGTGCTGATCGAGTCGTGGCAGGTGCTGGCGACGATGACACCGGTCGACTATCTCGAGTTTCGGCATCTCCTCGGTTCGGCTTCGGGGTTCCAGTCCGAGCAGTACCGCGCGATCGAGTTCGCGTTCGGTCGCCGACCGGCCGGGTATCTGAAACAACTCGACGACCAGGGACGGCACCGGCTCGAGTCCATTCGTCAGGCGCCCGGCCTGTACGACGAAACCCTGCGGCTTCTGGTGAGAAGGGGCCTGCTCGGCGATCGGTGGCTCGACCGGGACTGGAGCGAGCAGCATGAACTGAACGAGGAGGTCGTCGACGCGTGGCTCGTCGTGTATCGCGACACGACCGAGTACTGGGACCTCTACGAACTCGCCGAGAAGCTCGTGGACCTCGAGCATGCCTTCAGTCGCTGGCGGTACGAGCACTTCCGCACCGTGCATCGCATCATCGGCGGCAAGCAGGGGACGGGCGGAACGGAAGGGTTGAGCTACCTCCGACGGGCCGTCGACTTCGTGTTCTTCCCGGAGCTGTGGGAGGTCAGATCCCGGCTTTGATCAGAACGGGACGTCGGTCTGCAACGCGACGACCTTGACGTCGACCAACTCGCCGTCAACGACACCGCCGACTTGCGGGCCCACCAGAGCATGTGCCTGGTTCCCGTTCTCGAGGGCGAGGATCGATTCCACGGACTTGGTTGCCAGCGAAGCGTTGACGAACACGCGAATCGTCCCTCCCCAGGTCGACCCCGTGTCCGGATCCAGTCGGTGGAGGTCCGCTTTCCCGACGTCGATCAGCATCCCGTTGAGATCGAGGATGCGGGCGCGCCCGCGGAACGTGTCGCTCATGTCGGCGGCGAGAGTAGTCATCCCGAGATGCGATCCTCACTGCCCTCTCCGAACCGCGGCAACCGGCCCGAGTCCGGTGAGGGAAGCGCCGGAGAGCAGTAGGTGGGCGCAACCAGGGGGAGCTTGGGCCGGTGTACTGTTCTGCGGCGGCTGCTCCCTTCCGACGCTGAGGCATCTGGTCGGTCCGCAACCGAACCGTGACCATTGGCTGGACGCATCGGTTCTGGAGATGCGTCTTTCGGAAGTTGGAGACGGCTTTCCTTGCACAACCCGAGTGTCCGCGACATGGATCCTGAGCGGTTCGAGAGCGTCTGTCGCCATGCGGCCTCCTTCGCAGGGCGTCCACGGACGACGACGGCGCTGACGATCTAGATGGGCCCCTTCCGCCGTCTCCGCTGGTCCGTTGCGCCTCCGGGAGCGTCACCCGACGAGCGACGCAACTTCCGATATGTCCAAATCGATGCACTCGGCATCGGTATGGCCAACGTGGCCACCATCTTCCTGCCGGTGTTCCTGACTCGTCTGGGGGCGACGAACTTTCAGATCGGTCTCCTGACGGCGATGCCCGCCGCCACCGGTCTGGTGCTGGCGATCATCGTTGGCAACTTCCTCCAGCGCCAACGCAACGTCGTCCCCTGGTTCAGTGCGAGTCGTGCGTTGGTGGTGTCGTGTTTCGCTGCTACGGGCATTGCTCCCTGGTTGGTCCCTGAAGATCTGATCGTCCAGACCATCCTGATCATCTGGGCAGCGGCCACGCTTCCTCAGACGGCAGTTGCGATTGCCTTTTCGGTGGTGATGAACGCCGTGGCCGGGCCTGCCTACCGCTACGACCTCATGAGCCGCCGCTGGTCGATTCTCGGCCTGGTCACGGCGGTGACCGTTCTTCTCGTGGGCCAGGCGCTGGAGCGGATCGGCTTCCCGTTGAACTATCAGGTCGTGTTCGTGGCGCTGTCGATCGGCGGACTCATCAGCTACCTCGCCTCCAGCCGTGTCCGAATCCCGGACAGGCCGCAGGATCTCGACGGTGCGGCGCGTTCACTCGCCCAACGCTGGAGGGACTACTTCGCCGTGGTGCATGCGCATCCCGACTTCGTTCGCTTCTTGATCAAGCGCTTCGTCTTTCTCAGCGGGACGGCTCTGGCGGCACCACTCTTTCCGCTCTACTTCGTGCGCGAAGTCGGAGCGTCGGACGCGGCGATCGGCACCATCAGCATGGCTCAGACCATCGTGTTGGTATTCGGGTACGCGGTCTGGATGCGGGTCAAGCGCAGGCGCGGGCCGCAGGTCGTGCTGGTGGTGACGACCCTCTCGATGAGCCTCTACCCGGCTCTCGTTGCCGCGACGACCCACGTCCCTTTCATCGTTCTGTTGGCCGGACTGGCGGGAGTCGTGTCCGCCGGGATCGATTTGGTCTTCTTCGACGAGTTGATGAAGCGGGTGCCGGTGGAACACAGCGCCACGTTCGTTTCGATCGCGCAGAGCTTGCAGTACGCGTCGGCCGTCGCCTTTCCGCTCATCGGTGCGACGCTGGCCACCGTCGTCGGCTTGAGCGGCGCCCTCGTGGCTGCGGCCGTCATCCGGCTGGCTGGGGCGCTGCTCTTCGCCTTCTGGCGGTCGGAACCCGCGGTGGGTCCCTGACGTCGTTCTGCCACGCGCGTCGTTTCTGACGCGCGCATCCCAGAGTGTCGTCCGTGCCTGTAAGCGGAATGTGAGGCGGATCTTCCACATTCTGGTGATGGTGCGTTTGCAGGGCGGGCCTGAGGTCCGTGTCGATAGGGTCTCTGTTGTGGCGGACCTCCGGATGCTCGGGCCGCTTCAGGTGGTTGACGATGCGGGGCCTATGTTGAACCTCCCCGGTGCTCGTCCACGTGGTCTTCTCGCCGTCCTTGCCCTCGGCGCTCCTGGCATCGTCGCCACAGACACCATCCTCGAAATGCTGTGGGGCGATGAGAAGGTCGCTCGCCCCGAAGCCGCACTCCACACCACGGTGAACCGCCTGCGCAAGGCCCTGGGAGAGGGCCTGATCGATACGTGCCCGCCTTCGGAGGAGAGGAGATGGCCTAGTCCTGCTGGCGCATCCTCCTCGCTTCAGCCTCCGACGACGTCGATGTGGCAGGTCGGCCCATCGGCCCGGGCAAGCCGTCTATCGCGAGTGATGAGCGTGGCCTGCATGGCCTCGGCCAAAGCGACATAGAGCGCATCCCAGGTCCGAACGTTGTCTCTCAAGGACCATGCCCGATCGAGCAACAGACGGTGACCGAATCGTTCCCCCGGCCAGTCCCTCAAGTCTGCGATCGCCTGGCCGGCTGCTGTCGCGTCCAGCCGGCCGAAAAGCGCATCGCGGCGGATGAGGCCGAGAACCTCGGCATCGATGAGTTGAGGAGCTGCCTGGTCGGTTTCCTCAGCGAGCCGACGCCTGACCGCTTCGGCATCTGGACCATCGGCTACCACCTCGTACAGACACGAGGCGTCAACGATCAGCATCGTCCGGCCAGGCGCCTCGAATCTCGTCGAGGGCGGCAACGACCTCAGCAGGGGTCACTTCAGACGGCCGTCGCCGTGTCCGCTCAAGCCACTCTTTCATCGATGGTCGGGAGGCGATACGGGCAACTTCCTTTCGCAGGAGTTCGGGGACCGTCGTGCCGGCTTCGGCAGCTCGACGGGCGAGCTCGGTGTAGACGTCGTCGTCGATGTCGCGAATCTGAACCGTCTTGGGCATGAACGCATTATATAATGCGTATTTGCATGACTTCGGGTAGCGCATTGTGTGTACTTCGCGTTGGTAATGTACGGGGCGATCTCACCCGACGAGAGCATGGTCGCACACGGGATGGGAACGGGCTTCAGCTCTTGGATCGCGAAATTGGCCCCCGTGAGCGATCGATCCCCGCCGCCGGCATCGCCGGCATCTCCGACATCCACTGCGGCAAGGCTGAATCGCGTTCTGCCACGCGAAACGCGCTATTTCTGACGCGCTGATTCACGAAGAAGCCGCGGATTGGGCGAGCTCGCGAGCCCCATCCGTCGGCTTCCCGCCCGAAAGCGAAGCTTTTTCGGGCGGAACAGAGAAACAGTCGGCGAAGCCGGCCTGCCTATCCGCTGATCCTGTAACGCGTCAGTCCCGGGTGATGTCGGGGAGCATTTGGGAGCGGAGCATCAGTTCGTGGCGGTACGACTGGTGGATGTTGCGGGCTTCCTTGGCTGCTGCATCCCGCGTTCGGTCGAGTTCCTCGCGGAGGGCTTCGACCTTTCCCTCCAGCTTGGAGATGCGGTTCTGCAGTTCCATCACCTTGTGGACGCCCGCCAGGTTGAGGCCCTGTTCGGTCATCTCCTGGATGAGGCCGAGGCGGTCGATGTCGTCCTGGGAGTAACGGCGAGTGCCGCCCGGTGTCCGGTAGGGATCGATCAGGCCTTTGCGCTCGTAGATGCGCAGCGTCTGGGGATGCATTCCGGCCAGTTCTGCGGCGACCGAGATCACGAAGACGGCGCGGCGTTGGGGAGTCTTCGGACCGGGGCTGTCCACCGCGTCTGGATCCGGGGACATGCGCTCGGTCGGATCATCTTCAGCGTCGGCCATTGGTCATCATTCTCGCAGGTGGGCGCGCAGGTCCTCGGGATCGTGCGTCCCGAGTTGTTCGATCAGCTTCTTGAGGTCCCGATTCGGTTTGGACGGCACCACGATCTCGGTCTTGACCAGCAGGTCCCCGGGCTTGGCTCGTCCCGTGGCCACACCCCGACCACGTACACGGAACGTCCTACCGCTCGTGGTCCCGGCCGGAATCTTCAGTGTCACCGATCCGTCCATCGTGGGGACCTCGAGTCTCGTTCCCAGCGTGGCTTCGGAAAACGTGATCGGGACCGTGACGGTCAGGTCGTTTCCTCGCCGCCCGAAGACCGGATGCGGTTCGACGGTGACATTGACCAGCAAGTCACCGGGGGGACCGCCGTTGCGACCCGGTCCGCCCTTGCCGGCCAAGCGAATCGTGGCGCCGTCCTTCACACCTGAGGGAATCTTGACCTTGATGTCTCGAACCCGGGTCTCCACGCCTCGGCCCCGGCAACTGGTACACGGGGATTCGATGAGTCGACCGGACCCGCGGCACTGCGGACAGGTCTGGGGGAAGGCGAAGAGCCCCTGGCTCTGGGCGACCTGGCCCGCACCCTGACACGTCGGGCAGGTGTTCGCAGTACTTCCTGGTTCGGCCCCGCTGCCCCCACACCGGCGACACGCCGCCTCTCCCCGGACCGAGACCGTGGTCGTGACGCCTGCGAAGGCGTCCTCGAAGCTCATGTGGAGCGACGCGGTCATGTCCGGGCCCTTGCGACCGGGGGACCGGCGGGTTGTGCCGCCGCCGAAGTTGCCGAAGAGATCGCCGAGACCGCCGCCGAACATGTCGCCGAGGTCTTCGACTCTGATGCGCTGGCCGTCCCCTGCGCCAAACGGGTTTCCACCTGCGAACCCGGTTGCGCCGAGTCGGCGGAACTCGTCGTATTCCTTGCGGCGCTCTTCGTTGCCGACGACGCCGTACGCCTCCGAGATCGCCTTGAAGCGGTCCTCGGCGGTGGCATCGCCAGGATTGGCGTCGGGATGGAGCTTCTGGGCGAGCTTGCGATAGGCGCGCTTGATCTCCTCGGGCGAGGCGTCCTTGGCCACGTCGAGGATCGAGTAGAAGTCCTTCTCCAGCCAGTCCTGGTTCACGGTGCCCTTTCCGCTCAGCTGGCGTCTTCGAGCGCCACGAGCGCCGCCCGCAGCACCCGACCGCGCAACCGATAGCCGCGGCGGAGCTCGTTGGCGACCACCAGCGGACCGTCACCGCCCGAGGTCATCACCGCTTCGTGCACTTCAGGGTCGAAGGCCTCGCCGACGGCAGGAATCGCCTCAAGACCCTCGCGCCCCAGCACATCCATCAACTGGCCGTGCGTGCTGCGCATCCCCCGCAGCAGCTGGTGTTCGGTCTCGGTGGAAGGTTCGATCGCCAGCGCGGCGTCGAAGCTGTCCAGCACGGGGAGCATCGCGCTGAGGACGCGCTCTGCGGCACGATCCACGATCGTCTGTTGGTCGCGGATGGCTCGCTTCCGGAAGTTGTCGAAGTCGGCGGCCACCCGGCGGAGATCGTCGAGATAGGTGCCGGCCTCCGTGCGGGCGTCGTGTACCGCTCCCAGGAGGACCTGGACCGCCTCGTCGGCATCCTCTGGAAGTTCGAGGCCGAGTGCGTCGGCAGACAGGACCGGTGGAGCGGCCGTGGCCGCTCCACCGTCGTCGACTACCTCTGCGTCGACTTCCCGGGTGGGGTTGGTCTCCTCGAAGGCCATCAGGATCGGGCGTCGTCTTCGTCGTCGACGATTTCGGCTTCGACGACGTCGTCATCGTCGTTGCCTTCGCCTGTGGGAGCGCTCTGGCCCCCCTCGGCTGCCGCCTGGGCGTACAGCCGCTGCGCCATCGCCTGGCTGGCGGTCACGAGCGCGTCCATCCTTGTCTGGATGTCGTCGGTCGATCCGCCCTCGGTTTCGAGTGCCGACTTCAACTCTGTCAGTGCTTCGGTGACTGATGACTTCTCTTCGTCGGTCATCTGCTCGCCCTGCTCTTCGATGAGCTTGTCGGTCTGGTTCGCGAGCTGCTCGGCCCGGTTTCGCAGTTCCACGGCCTCCCGCTTCTTGCGGTCTTCCTCTGCGTAGGACTCGGCGTCCTTGATCATCCGGTCGATCTCGTCGTTGGCGAGGGAGGTGCCCCCGGTGATCGTCATCGCCTGTTCCTTGCCGGTGGCCTTGTCCTTGGCCGTGACGTTCACGATTCCGTTGGCGTCGATGTCGAAGGTGACTTCGACCTGTGGGACACCCATCGGCGCCGGCGGGATTCCGGTCAGACGGAACTTGCCGAGGCTCTTGTTGTCCGGGGCCATCGCCCGCTCGCCCTGCAGCACGTGGATCTCGACTTCCGGCTGGTTGGGCTCGGCGGTGGTGAACGTCTCCGAACGTCGGGTCGGGATCGTCGTGTTCCGCTCGATCATCTTGGTCATCACGCCACCCTTGGTCTCGATACCGAGTGTGAGCGGTGTGACGTCGAGCAGCAGGATGTCCTTGACGTCGCCTTTGAGCACGCCCGCCTGGATCGCTGCTCCGGCCGCGACGACCTCGTCGGGGTTGACTCCGCGATGCGGATCCTTGCCCCCGGTCAGTTCCTTGGCGAGGTCCTGGACGGCGGGCATCCGGGTCGATCCACCGACGAGGATGAGATGGTCGATCTCCGAGACCGTGACCCCGGCGTCCTTGACTGCCTGCTGGAACGGGCCTTTCACCCGGTCGAGCAGATCCTCGGTGATCTTCTGGAACTCCGAACGGGTCAGCTTCATCTGCAGGTGGAGCGGCCCTTCGGCGGTGGCCGTGATGAACGGCAGGTTCACCTCGGTCTCGGAGACCGACGACAGTTCGATCTTGGCCTTCTCGGCAGCTTCCTTCAGACGCTGGCTGGCCATGCGATCCTTGGAGAGGTCGACCCCGTGGTCGTTCTTGAAGCCCGTGACGAGCCACTGCGTCACGGCGTCGTCCCAGTCGTCCCCGCCGAGCTTGGTGTCTCCGGCCGTGGCCTTCACCTCGAACACGCCGTCGCCGATGTCGAGCACGGACACGTCGAAGGTGCCACCACCGAGGTCGAAGACGAGGATCGTCTGGTCTTCGTCTTCTTTGTCGAGCCCGTACGCGAGCGCAGCCGCGGTCGGCTCGTTGATGATGCGGAGAACGTTCAGTCCGGCGATCTGACCCGCCTCCTGGGTCGCCTGGCGCTGGGCATCGTTGAAGTAGGCGGGCACGGTGATCACGGCGTCAGTGACGGTGTCCCCCAGGAACGACTCCGCGTCACGCTTGAGTTTCATCAGGATGCGCGCAGAGATCTCCTGGGCGGTGTAGTCCTTCCCGCCGATGGTCTGGCTCCAGTCCGTCCCCATGTAGCGCTTGACCGAACGGATCGTGTTGTCCGGATTGGTGATGGCCTGTCGCTTGGCGACTTCACCGACGAGGACGTCGGCGTCCTTGAACGCCACCACCGAAGGCGTGGTTCGGCCCCCTTCGGCATTGGCGACGATGGTGGGCTCGCCGCCTTCGAGGACGGCCAGCACCGAATTGGTGGTTCCGAGGTCGATTCCGACTGCACGGGGCATGGTTGAGGACTCCTTGGTTGATGATTCGTGGCGAATCTGCACGATCTGAGTATGTACAGACGGTACAACCTGAGTCACCCACTGTCATATTTCCGAAATCATGGAATAGTTTGCGCGACACGTTGTTCGTGTAATGACAATTACCCTGTCTCAGGAGCCGGCTTCCATGCAGCACACCAGCCAACTCAGCCTCCCCGTCCTCCCCCTGCGCAACGGGGTGGTCTTCCCGCACATGACCGTCACGCTGCGCATCGAAACCGCCGAAGGCCGCACCGCGCTCGCCGCGGCGGGCCAGGCGGACGGGCGGCTTCTCCTCGTCCCCCGCATCGACGGGAGATACGCGTCCGTCGGCACCCTCGCCGAAGTCCAGGATGCCGATGACGACGGCAACGTCGTCGTCTCCGGCCTCGCCAGGGCCAGGGTGGGCGCCGGATCGACCGATGAGTCGGGTGCCCTCTGGGTGGAGGCCGAGACGTATCCCGAGGTGGATCTCGTCGACGAGGAACTCGACGCGCTGGTCGCGGAGTATCGGGCGATCGTCACCGAGGTCTTGGAACATCGCGGCGTCGGTGCGGTCGCCGAGCGGATCCTGGGGATGGAGAACCCGAGCCAGCTCGCCGACCTCGCGGTGTACTCACCCGATCTGAGCCTCGCGCAGAAGGTGCAACTGCTCGAGACCTTGGACATTCGCCAGCGCCTCGGTCTGCTCCTGGACTGGATGCGTGAGGTCCTGGGGACGCTCGAGCTGCGTCGGAAGGTCCGGGATCAGGCTGCCGAGAACATCGACAAGTCTCAGCGGGAGTATCTGCTCCGCCAGCAGCTCGAAGCAATCCGCAAGGAACTGGGCGACGAAACCGACGCAGGTTCGGATTACCGGACCAAACTCGCCGAGCGGGAGCTTCCGGCCCACGTCCTCGAATCGGTGACCCGCGACATCGACCGCCTCGAGCGCATGAGCGAGCAGTCTCCCGAGCATTCCTGGATTCGTACCTGGCTCGACACGGTGTTCGAGATCCCGTGGGAGAACCGGACCGAGGATCGCCTCGATCTCGACGAGGCATGGACGGTGCTCGATGCCGATCACACGGGCCTTCCGGATGTGAAGGAGCGGATCGTCGAATACCTGGCCGTGCGCAAGCTCCGCAAGGAGCGGGGACTCGACAAAGACGGCAATCGCGATGGAGCGATCCTGTTGCTCGTCGGTCCTCCCGGGGTGGGAAAGACCTCACTCGGAGAGTCGGTGGCGCGGGCGCTCGGACGTTCCTTCGTCCGGGTCGCGCTCGGAGGCGTGCGCGACGAGGCCGAAGTGCGTGGTCACCGTCGGACCTACGTGGGAGCGCGGCCCGGCCGCATCGTTCGTGCGCTGGTCGAAGCCGGATCGATGAACCCCGTGTTTCTGCTGGACGAGATGGACAAGGTGGGTAACGACTGGCGGGGCGATCCGTCGTCTGCCCTGCTCGAGGTGCTCGATCCTGCCCAGAACCACACCTTCCGGGACCACTACCTCGAGTTCGATCTCGACCTGTCCGAGGTCGTCTTCATCGCCACCGCCAACGTGATCGAGACGATCCCTGCCCCGTTGCTCGATCGGACGGAGATCATTCGGATCGACGGATACACCGATACCGAGAAGGTCGACATCGCCCGAGACCATCTGCTGCCCCGGCAGGTCCGGAGTGCAGGACTCGAGCCCGAGGAGATCACGGTCACAGGTGACGCTTTGGCGACCATCGTGGACCGCTACACGCGGGAGGCCGGAGTCCGGAACCTGGAGCGTCAACTCGGCAAGCTGACCCGCAAGCTCGCCACGACGGTGGCGCGTGCCACCGACGAGGTGAGCCCGACGACCGTGGACGTCGACGACGTGGTCACCTACCTCGGCAAGCCCAAGGTGTGGAAGGACGAGGCACGGGATCGCACCGATGTCCCGGGTGTGGCGACTGGTCTCGCTGTGACCGGTGCGGGCGGCGATGTGCTGTTCGTCGAGGCGTCGGTCACCGGTGGTGAGCGGGGGCTGACCCTCACAGGGCAGCTTGGTGACGTGATGAAGGAGTCGGCCCGCATCGCCGTTTCGTACATCGAGGCGAATGCCGAGCGTCTGGGCCTCGCCAGTGACGTCCTGGACGGGCGGATCCATCTCCACGTTCCCGCAGGAGCCATCCCCAAGGACGGCCCTTCCGCGGGGGTGACCATGACGACTGCTCTCGTGTCACTGCTCACGGGACGCAAGGTCCGTGCAGAGGTCGGCATGACCGGCGAGGTCACGCTGCAGGGCAAGGTGCTTCCGATCGGGGGCGTCAAGCAGAAGGTGCTGGCGGCCCACCGGGCCGGTCTCACCGAAGTCGTCATCCCGGCTCGCAACGAGGTGGACCTCGATGACGTGCCGGAGAACGTGCGCGGGGAGATGACCTTCCATGTCGCAGCGAGCATCGACGAGGTGCTGGCGGTGGCGCTGGAGGCGTGACAGGCTGAGGCGAGGAAGCCACCGAGGAGACGAGTGTGGACGCAGTTGAGTTGGCCGTGACCGCAGTGCGAGTGTGGCTGGGCGTGGTGATGGTCGCCCACGGGCTCAACCACGCTCGTAGTCTCGATGGCACCGCCAAATGGTTTGGCAAGGTGGGCTTCAAGCTGCCCCGACGCCAGGCCCAGGTCTCCGCCTTCGGCGAGGTTACGATCGGTGCCTCGTTGGTGGCCGGGTTCCTGACGTCGTTCGGCGCCTTTGGGCTGATCGCGATCGTGTCGGTGGCGTTCTGGTCTATCCACCGTTTCGCAGGCTTGTTCGTGTTCAACCGTCCGGACGAGGGTTACGAGTACGTTGCCACCCTGGCGCTGGCCGCACTGGCGCTCGCCGCGATCGGGCCCGGTCCGGTGTCGGTCGATGCGGCTCTCGGGATCGCCGACGAACTCGACGGGTGGGTGGGTCTCGGTGTCGCCGCGCTCGGGGTGCTGGCTGCCGCCGCTCAGTTGGTCTTGTTCTGGCGGAGACCCGAGGACTGATCGGCGAGGGCGGCGATCAAACCGTCGACCGCCTCTTCGATCAGGTCGTACATGTGGTCGTACGCCGAGTCGGGCTTGCCCCATGGATCAGGCACCTGTCCTCCGCCGGCAAATTCCATGAGCGGTGCGATGATGCTCGTCGCGTCGGAGGGAGCGCTCTGGCGCACGTTCTCCAGGTTCGCGTCGTCCATGGTGACGATCAGATCGAAGGTCCGGAAGTCCGCTTGCTGCAACTGCCGGCCCCGGCCGGCCACGGTGTACCCCCGCCGAGCACCTGCCTGAATCGACTGCAAATGCGGCGGCTCGTCGAGGTGATAGGTGGAGGTTCCCGCGGAGTCGACCTCGATGTCGAGCCCTGCGGCATTCGCCTTGGACCTGATGACGGCTTCGGCACCAGGAGAGCGGCAGATATTTCCGAGACAGATGTTCAGAATTCGATACGGCATCCTCCGACGCTAGTGGTGGGTCGCCGAGATAGGTGCGCGGTGTCTCCGAGCACATGGCGTCATCTGGCAAGGACTTCTGACGCAGTCGCACTTCAGGGTCAGCGGATAGGCGGGCCGGCTTCGCCGACTGTTTCTCTGTTCCGCCCGAAAAAGCTTCGCTTTCGGGCGGGAAGCCGACGGATGGGGCTCGCAGCTCGCCCAATCCGTCAGCTTCTTGGCCCGTTCGGCGAGGAGGAGGACGCCGCCAGGGGCGTCATGGGCCGGAGAGACCGCCTCATTATCTCGGCGACGGACCACTGGATGAACTCCAGTCGAGCGTTCACCGTGCCGAAAACATCGGAGTGGCACTATCCACAGGACCAGCGGATGGGCCGACGGATGGGGCTCGCGAGTTCGCCCAATCCGCGCGGCTTCGCGACGGAATGCGATATGCTAACTCTTGCAAGCACTCCGAGCCTGGCACCCGCACCACGCTTTCGCACGTGCTCCCCACCGAGGAGGTCGCGAATGAACGCTCCGTCGAAGCCCCCCATCGTCAGCCGCCGCGATACCGCCACCGCCAACCTGGGTGACGGTTCTCAGGTTGGCCTTCGACCGGTGACCGCAGACGACAAGCCCCTGCTGCTGGATGGTTTCGCCCGCCTGTCGACCCGGGCGAGATACCTCCGTTTCCTCACCCCCGCCGAACGGCTGTCCGCCGGCCAGTTGGCCTACCTGTCAGAGATCGACCACCACGACCATGTTGCCTGGGGGGTCCTCGACGGAGACGAGGCTGCGGCCGTCGGCCGCTGGGTTCGACTCGACGACGAACCGTCTGCAGCCGAAGTCGCGGTGACGGTGCTCGATGACTGCCAGCGGCGTGGCATCGGGCGGATGCTTCTCCAGGTGCTCGGCGTCAGCGCCCGGGCGAGGGGTGTCGGAGTTTTTCACTTCGACGTCCTCGCCGAGAACGAGGCCATGTTGGGCCTTCTCCGCTCACTTGGTGCGGTCGGAACGGGACAGAACGGCGTTGTTCACCATGTCCTCGACGTGTCCCGGGTCGCACCGCCGGACATGGTCGACGGGGACCTGCTCGGGCTGCTCGAGACCGCTCGCCGCAACGCTGCATCCAGTGTCAGTCCGGATCCAATTCCAGACTGAGCGAGTTCACACAGTATCGAAGTCCCGTGGGCTGCGGCCCGTCGGGAAACACGTGACCGAGGTGACCTCCGCAGTTGGCGCACAGGATCTCGGTGCGAACCATTCCGTGCGAGTCGTCCGTCCGTTCGGTCACCTTGTCGGGATCGAGGGCGCTGTGGAAACTCGGCCATCCGGACCGGGAGTCGTATTTGGTCTCCGACGAGAAGAGCTCGCTCCCGCATCCGGCGCACCGGTACGTTCCCGCGCGCTTCTCGTCCACGTACACACCGCTGAAGGCGCGCTCGGTGGCTCCTTCCCGCAGGACGCGGAACCGGTCGGGGTCAAGGCGAACACGCCATTGGGACTCGGATGTCGGAAGATCTGTCATGGCTCCGACCGTACCCCGCGTCGGCTGTTACGAGGCCCGTCGAGCGCCTCGTTCAGTCTTTCGTAATAGACCGCCTGCGCGGGGTTGAGCAGCCTGACGGCATCAGACCGCCCGCACCAGCGGACCTCGTCGATCTCCGGAAACGTCATGCTCCGTCCGCGTACGTCGATGGTCACCGGCTCGCTCTGGAGTGCGGAAGGGTCGAGGTCGGCTTCGACGGCCCAGGCGATGACCTGCTTGCCCGCCTTCTGCCGGACCTCGCCGAGCGGGATGGCCCCTGCGGGATCGATCGTCCAGCCTGTTTCCTCCCGGAATTCCCTGACGGCGCAGGCGAGTGCGTCCTCGTGCTCGCCGATCTCGCCTTTCACGATCGACCACGCACCGTCCTGGCGGCGTGCCCAGAAGGGGCCTCCCGGATGCGCGATGAGAACCTCCGGTCCGCCTGGACCGTGTCGGTAGGGAAGGAGGCCGGCACTGCGCATGCGTCGACGGTAGGGGAGACGACGGCCCTCGTTAGCCTCGGGGATTGGATGGACATCGGACCACGCCCGGAAGGGCGTCACCCCTGGGGCGACGCCGAGTCGCCGTACGCGGGGCTCGGCGGCGACGACGGTGTGAAGGCACTTGCCTGGGCGTTCTACGACGTCGTCGAAGAGACCTCGCCCGTGCTCACCGCCATGCTGCCGCGAGACACCCAGGTTTCCCGGGAGAAGCTGTACGAGTTTCTCAGCGGGTGGGCGGGAGGCCCGCCCCTCTACTGGGAGCGTCGCGGTCATCCGGCACTGCGAATGCGTCATGCACCGTTCCCGATCGACCGTCACGCCGCAGAGGAATGGACCCGGTGCATGACCGAGGCGTTGGATCGCCTCGGCGTGGGAGGCGACCTCGGACGGTTTCTCCGAAGAGAACTCGGCCGCACGGCAGATCAGCTGCAGAACCGGCACTGACAGGGTCAGCGGATAGGCAGGGCGGCTTCGCCGACTGTTTCTCTGTTCCGCCCGAAAAAGCTTCGCTTTCGGGCGGG
>JBBDHV010000027.1:0-27386 GCA_040880725.1 Acidimicrobiia bacterium | reverse complement strand
GAGCCCCATCCGTCGGCTTCCCGACCGAAAGCGAAGCTTTTTCGGGCGGAACAGACAGACAGTCGGCGAAGCCGGCCTGCTTGTCTGCCGGCGTGTCGGTCTCGGACCGTTCATCGCCGAGCGCATCTTCGTGGTGCGCTGACCGGAAGCCGCGCGGATTGGGCGATCTTCGAGCCCCATCCGTCGGCTTCCCGACCGAAAGCGAAGCTTTTTCGGGCGGAACAGACGGACAGTGGCGAAGCCGGCCTGCTTGATCCGCTGACCGTGTCAGCCGATCAGCAACGGGATCTCGACCTCCGCCCGGCTCAGCCCGCCGTGGTACCCGACCAGCCTTCGATCGAATCCACGCGGCAACAACAGTCCGTCATCGGGTGCCAGGGCGACCACATCGGGGATGCGTTCTGCGAATTCGGGATGAGGTTCCGGATCGTCGCCGAACCACGGTTCGAACTCTTCGCGCCCGTACATCTCCGCCCCGGTGCTCGCAAGCAGCCGTTCCGCGAGGGACACATCACCACGGGCCATCAGCGCCCGTGAATCACCGAACCACGTGAGCTCAGCCATGAGCGGTTCCCGAAGAAGCATCTTCCCGGACTCCCGATAGTCGAGGTGCCCGTGGTCGGCGGTGCCGATCAGCGGGACCGTGACACGTTGGGTGAGCCGCTCCCACAGTCGGCCGGCTTCGGTGACCGCTCGACGGTACGGCTCGCTCGCCCGTCCGCTCACGTGTGCCGCGACGTCGACGTCGGGCCAGTAGGCGAACACGAAGCGGCCGGGCTGGGACACGAGTTCCGCGGTGGCGTCCACCCACTCGGATTTCGACCAGACGCCTTCGAACCGACACCCCCGGTAGAGGGCATTCGACAGGGGAGATCCCGCGAACCCGCCCGGCTGGACCGTGACCGGTTCGATCCCCGCCCGCCGCAGGCGCTCCCAGAGGGTTTCGCCCGGAAGAAAGGCCCGGGTGTCGGGATCGATCGGTCGGCCATCCGGAGTGACGAACTTGAGGACGTTGGCGACTGTGCCGACCTGCGGGAGCCACATCAGGTGGCCGACGACTCCATGGCCCCGGGCGACTCGCCCCGTCGCCACCGAGGCGAGGCTCACGGTGGTCGTGGTGGGAAACGGCGCATGCAGGACGCCACGGATCGAACCGGAGAAGTGTTCGGATTGCGCTGCTTGGGACGCCCCGAGTCCGTCGAAGAGGGCGAGGCAGAACGAGGGCCCATCCGGCACGAGGGCGGCGAGGTCGGCGTCGAGCGGCTCGGCGACGGACGCGCCGGACAGCCGCCGTTCGAGTTCCGCAACGAGGTTGACGAGGCCTCGGCCGGTGGTCGACGGGATCAACATCGGTGGGTGCTCACGCCCCCAGTATCCACGTGTAGACCGTTCGCGGCGATCCGCGGGCTCCTCCGACAGTGATGAGCGCCCGATCGGAGAAGGGGAGGAGGATCGGGGAACCGCCCATCACACCGTGGGCGCGGTCGAGGGGGAGCGGACTCCAGCGCAAACCGTCGGTCGACCACCACACGGCAGACTGGGTCTGCAGCCAGTGTCGATCGCCCAGATCCCAATAGGCGACGATCGGGAGCGCCGGCGGGCGAAGCGTCACCCCGCTTTCGGGCACCCGCGCCATGACCTCGCCACCCTCGTCGTGAAGAGTCAGGACATCTCCGATGTGCGCCGACAAGTACTGCCCGATCGGAACCCAGGTGACACCGTCGGTGCTGTAGAAATACCCGACCGATCCGTCGGGCTGTCTGCCCCGCCCGACGATGCCTTCTCCGGTCGACCACAGTCCGGTATCCGGCGCGTCGGTGGGGGTGACAGACCACTGGTCGTCTTCGAGTGTCCCCACGACCTCGCGGCCCTCGTCCAGGCCCAACACCGCGAGGTGACCGGGCCGGATCGCGACGGCCAGCACCGAACCCGTCCACGGGACGTCGTCCCGCTGCCAGCGGCGTCCGTCCGTGCTGGTCCACAGCACCGGGCGGTCCTCGAGGCGTCCGAACACCACTGCGGTCTGACTTTCGGAGGTGATTCGTTGCGGATGGGCGTCTCCTCCGAATCGGTGCGCGGTGGCCGTACCGGTGGCGTCGACCATGCTCACCCCGTTCTCGGTGACGAACACGTAGAGATCGCCCAGTCTCCGGGGGTCGTAGGAGGCGATCGTGCTCGTCCCCGCCCGCAACCAGCGTCCGCTGTCCACCGGTGCGGCTTCGGTGAACCCTGTGCGGTCCGCGCCGCGCTCGGCCGGCGCCGAGGGGAGCGACGCGTACGCCAGCACACCGACGGCGGTGAGGACGAGCGCCACCAGGGCCGATGGTCGGCGCGGGCCGGGAACGTCCCGCTGCCTGGGGTCTGTGCCACCGACGATGACACTCATGTTTGGAGCGTACCGACAGGGTTGGCGGAGAGGCGCGGATGGATTTGGGCGGCCAACCCCGGTTCCTATACTCGCCCCGGGTCACGGAGAGGTTTCCGGGTTACATGAGCCAGTATTTCCAGGACTACATCACGGTCGGGGCGTTCGCCGCTCTGGGCGTGGTTCTCGTGGTCGCGATCCTCGGAGTCGCGTCCATCATCCGCCCGTCCAACCCGACCAAGGCGAAACGCACCACGTACGAGTGCGGCGTCGACCCCGTCGGCATCGGATGGAGTCAGACCTACGTGCGCTACTACGTGTTCGGGCTGCTCTTCGTCGTCTTCGACGTCGAAGCGGTGTTCGTCTTTCCCTGGGCGATCATGGCCGACGACCTCGGGGTCTTCGGTCTGGTGGCGATCGTCCTTTTCATGCTCACGCTCATCGAGGGGCTGGTCTACGCCGTCAAGAAGGGGGTCCTGCGATGGGAGTAGTCCAGAAGTTCGGTGTCCCGAAGCCGGTGTCGTGGCTGCTGAACTGGTCGCGCAAATATTCGCTGTGGCTCTTCCAGTTCGGGTTGGCGTGTTGTGCCATCGAGATGATGGCCGCCTCCGGGCCCCGCTACGACTCGATGCGTTTCGGGATCATCCCGCTCCCCGCCTCGCCCCGCCAGGCGGACCTGATGGTCGTGGCAGGGACCGTGACGGACAAGATGGCGCCGGCCGTCAAGCGGCTGTACGACCAGATGCCCGACCCGAAGTATGTGATCTCGATGGGCTCCTGTGCCAACTGCGGCGGTCCGTACTGGGACTCGTACTCGGTGACCAAGGGCGTCGACCAGTTGATTCCCGTGGACGTCTACGTACCCGGCTGTCCTCCCCGCCCCGAGGCGCTGCTCGAGGGCATCCTGCTCCTGCAGCAGAAGATCGCCGGCGAGGACATCAGGGAAAAGTGGAACCAGCGTGACCATGAGCCCGTCTGAGACCACCGAGGACGTCGCGACCGACGACGCCGTCGTCGAGGACGGACCGCTCGAGCAGTTCGCCGCGGAAGTGGCCGAGGCTGTGGGCGGCGCCGGACACGTCACCTTCGGGACGGTGAAGGTGACCGTCGATGCCGACCGGTGGAAGGAATCGGTGCAGATCCTCCGTGACCGCTTCGGACTCGTGTACTTCTCCTGGTTGAGCGCCGTGCACTGGTCGAACGACGTTGCGGTGGGCGAACCGCTCGCTGAGGAGACGACCGAACGCTACGAGCTCCTGTGCACCGTCGGCGACCTGTCGGAGGGCAAGCGAGTGACCCTGTCGACGGACCTCGATCCTGTGGCACCCCGGGCCGACAGCCTGGTCGACGTCTACCGCGGTGCCGACTGGCACGAACGAGAAGCCCACGACATGTTCGGAATCTCCTTCGACGGGCACCCCGGACTCGAGCCCCTTTACCTGCCCAGCCATTTCGCCGGTCATCCGCTCCGCAAGTCCTACCCGCTGCTCAGCCGAGAGGTGAAGCCGTGGCCGGGCAAGGTGGATGTCGAGCCGATGCCGGACGCCGACGACAACGGCGAGGACGACGAACCTGCTGCGGATCCCGATGCCCCCTCGACCGAGAATCCGGAGGCGTGACGCGATGACCGTCGCCGATCAGGATCTCGTCCGCCACCTCTCCGAGGCGTCGGTGTCGGTGGAACTCGAGACCGAGGACATGACGCTCAACATCGGGCCGCAGCACCCGTCGACCCACGGCGTCCTGCGCCTCGTGGCCAAGATCGACGGCGAGCGCGCCTACGACGTCAAGCCGGTCATCGGCTACATGCACCGCGGTTACGAGAAACTCGCCGAGGTCCGGAACTACCCCCAGGTCACGACGCTGCTCAACCGGATCGACTGGGTTTCCGGCTACGCCAACGAGGTCCCGTTCATCGTCGCTGCCGAGAAGCTGATGGAGATCGAGGTCCCGGAACGGGCGCAGTACATCCGCCTGATCCTCACGGAGATGGCTCGCATCTCCTCGCACATGGTCTTCATGGCGTCGTATCCGTTGGAACTCGGTGCGGCGACGCCGTTGTTCTTCGCGCTGCGCGAGCGTGAGCGTGTCCTCGACCTGCTCGAGAGCGTCACCGGCGGGCGATTCCACCCCAACTTCAATCGGATCGGCGGAGTCAAGCCTGCCGCAGGATCGGGTTCGACGATGCGCAAGCAGATTCAGGACCTGCCCCAGGGTTTCCTCGCGGAAACCCGTGAGGCGATGGACCGGATCGCCGAGGCCGCCGACCAGCTCGAGGATCTCGTGGCGGGCAACGAGATCATCCTCGCCCGGACCAAGGGCATCGGCGTCCTCCCTCCCGAGGTGGCGGCGTCCTACGGGGTGTCTGGCCCGAATCTGCGCGCATCGGGGGTGCCCTTCGACCTCCGCAAGATCGAGGACTATCTGCCGTACGACCGTTTCGACTTCACCGTGCCGATCGGCGAAAACGGTGACTGTTGGGACCGTTGGTGGGTGCGACTCGAAGAGATCCGCCAGTCGTCGGCGATCATCCGCCAGGCCGTCGACAGCATCCCGTCGGGGCCCTTGCAGGCGAAGGTTCCGAAGGTCATCAAGGTTCCGGCGGGCGAGACGTACGTCAGGGCGGAGAATCCGAAGGGCGAGATGGGCTACTACCTCGTCTCGGACGGCGGACAGGGCCCCTACCGGCTCAAGATCCGCTCGGCGTCCTTCTCGAACATCTCGATTCTCCCCTGGGCCCTGGAAGGGGCGATCATTCCCGACATCATCGCCATCATGGGCTCTCTCGACTTCGTCCTCGGGGACGTGGACCGATGAGTTGGCTGGTCGACAACTTCTGGCTGCTCCTGATTGCGAAGATCCTGTTCGTCGCCACGATCATTCCGCTGGCGGGCATGGCAATCGGCTTCGCGGAGATGAAGCTGTCGGCGAAGATGCAGAATCGCGTCGGTCCGTACTTCGCCGGGGGCCGGTGGGGGTGGGCGCAACTGATCGCCGACGGGGTCAAGTTCTTCCAGAAAGAGGACCTCGTCCCCGAGGAGGCGGACGCTCCGGTCTTCAAGTTCGCGCCGGTGCTCGTCTTCATCGGCACGGTGGCGCTCTTCGTCGTGATTCCCTTCGGTCCCGGTCTTTCGATCCGGAACCTGGATGTCGGCATCTTCTATGCCCTGGCCATCTCGTCGTTGTCCACGATCGGCATCCTGGTGGCGGGATGGTCATCGGCGAACAAGTACTCGCTGATGGGTGGACTGCGGGCTGCCGGGCAGTTGATCGCGTACGAGTTGCCGCTGGTGCTCGCCACGGTCGGTGTCGTGGTGATGGCCGGCACGATGAGCCTCGAAGGCATCGTCGAGGCTCAGGCCGGGTGGTTCTCCGAGGCGGGATGGGCCTACGGCTTCCCGTTCGTGATCCCCCAGTTCATCGGGTTCGTGATCTTCATGATCGCCGCACTCGCCGAACTGAGCCGCATTCCCTTCGACATGCCCATCGCAGAGTCGGAACTCGTCATGGGATATCTCACCGAATATTCGGGGTTCCGGTTCCTGTTCTTCTTCCTCGCCGAGTTCGCGAACATGTTCACGATGGCCGCCCTGGCGGCCACCCTCTTCCTGGGTGGGTACTGGGCACCCGGGCTCTCCGAGGAGACTCTGCGGGTCGTCGGACCGCTCATCCTGAGCGGCAAGATCTTCATCCTTGTCTTCATCATGATCTGGTTCCGCTGGACCTTCCCCCGGTTCCGGGAGGATCAGCTCCAGTCCCTCGCCTGGAAATGGCTCATTCCGATCTCGCTCGCCAACATCGTCGTGACTGGCGCCTTCAAGGTGGTGTTCAACTGATGCCCAAGCTGCCAACGATCCCCGGTCGGGGCCTGCTGACGGGGCTGAAGGTGACCTTCGTCACCATGATCCAGACGATCTTCAACCCGAAGAAGCATCTCAGCACCGTGAATTATCCCCTCGTCAAGGAAGAGCCGGTCGCCCGCGCGCGCGGCGTCATTGCGCTCGACCAGGAAGCATGCACCGTCTGCATGCTCTGTGCGCGTAACTGTCCCGATTGGTGCATCTACATCGAGGGTCACAAGGAAGAAAAGCAGCCCGACAAGCCGGGCGGCCGCATCAAGGTTCGTGCCGAGCTCGACCGTTTCGACATCGATTACGCCCTGTGCATGTACTGCGGCATCTGCGTCGAGGTCTGCCCGTTCGACGCCCTCTTCTGGAGCCCCGAGTACGAGTACTCCGAGTTCGCCATGGGCAAGATGATGCACGACATGGACAAGCTCCAGGATTGGCTCCAGACCGTCCCCGAAGCACCGGCGCTGGAGTCTTGATGACCTTCGAGTCGTGGATCTCCGAACCGGTCAACTGGGTCTATCTGGTCCTCGGCGTCGGCGTGCTCGTGTGCGCCGCCCGAGTCGTCACCACCCAGAACGTGGTGCGCGCCGCCCTCTACCTCGTCGGCACCCTGGGCGGGACTGCCGGACTGTTCCTGATGCTGGGTGCCGAGTTCGTCGCCTGGACCCTGGTCCTCGTCTACATCGGCGCGGTCATCGTCCTCTTCCTGTTCGGCACGATGATCACCCGGGCTCCGATGGTGCGTGACACCGGTCTCGACAACCCCAAGGCCCGGCCCGCCGCGGCCGCCCTGTCGCTGGTGCTGTTCGTGACGCTCAGCTACACGATGGTGACCGCGTTCGGTTCGACCGAGGTGGCCCAGGTGGGTGAGGGAACCGACACTCGCGTCCTGGGCGAGGCCTTGCTCGGCCGCTTCGTGCTTCCCTTCGAGATCGTCGGCTTCATCCTGCTGGCTGCCCTCGTGGGAGGGATCACCATTGCCCGGCGTGACCTGACGCCCCTGGAAGAAGAGGAGAGGGGGTCGGTGTGATCGTCAGCCAGTTCCTCGTGATCGCCGCCGCGCTGTTCTCGCTCGGTGTGTACGGCCTCCTCGTTCGCCGCAACGCGGTGATGATCCTGCTGGCCGTCGAACTGATGCTCAACGCCGTCAACATCAACCTGATCGCATTCGAGTCGGTCATCCGGTCCTCGCAGGCAGTCGGGCAGGTCTTTTCCATCTTCGTGATCACGGTTGCGGCGGCAGAGGTGGGGATTGGCCTCGCCATCGTCCTCCTCATCTTCCGTAACCGCCGGAGTGCCAACGTCGACGACTTCAACCTGATGAAGTTCTGATGGCGAGTCGACTCATCCTTGCTGCGGAGGCCGGTGCACCCGACCTGGTGTCGGGCGGGTTCTTCGCGGAGTGGGCGGGGATCATGCTGGTGGGCCCGTTCGTGGCGTTCCTGCTGATTGTGTTCTTCGGCAAGCGGCTCAGGCACCTGGGCGCGGAGTTCGCCATTGGCGCGATGGCACTGAACCTGGTCTGGGCGTCGGTGCTGTTCGTCCAGAACATGAGCCACGGCATCTTCCGCGAGGTGAACGTGCAGATCGCCTCGATCGGGGTCTTCGATGGCCGGGACCTCGTCTTCGAACTCGGCTGGGTGGTCGACGGCCTGTCGATCATGATGTACTTCGTCGTCGCCTTCGTCGGGCTGCTCGTGTTCATCTACGCCGTCGGCTACATGAAGGGCGACGTCAGGGTGACGTGGTTCTTCGCGTCACTGTCGCTGTTCGCGGGCTCGATGCTGATCCTCGTGGGATCGCCCAACCTGATCCAGCTGATCATCGGCTGGGAAGGGGTCGGCCTCGCCTCGTATCTGCTCATCGGCCACTACTGGGAGCAGAAGGAGAACTCGTCGGCCGCGATGAAGGCGTTCTATACGAACAAGGTCGCCGACGTGGGTCTGATCCTCGGAGCGATCCTGCTCGGGCTCGCCATCGGCGACTTCTCCTTTGCTGCCATCAACGAGGCCGCCGCCAATCATTCCGAACCCCTCGAAGCGGTCGCCTTCGCCGGCGGTCTGCTGCTGTTCTTCGGAGCGATGGGCAAGTCCGCCCAGTTCCCGCTGCACATCTGGTTGCCCGATGCCATGGCAGGCCCCACCCCGGTCTCGGCCCTGATGCACGCCGCCACGATGGTCACCGCCGGCATCTACCTGATGGCACGGACCTTCCCCGTGTATCAGAACCTCGTCGGTGGCGAGGCCGCTCGGGAGTGGATGGTCCCGATCGGTGTCATCACGCTCTTCGCCATGGGCCTGTTGGCGCTCGTGGCAGACGACATCAAGAAGGTGCTCGCCTACTCGACGGTGTCCCAACTCGGATACATGATGACGGCGGTCGCCGCCGGCGGCTACACCGCCGGACTCTTCCATCTCTTCACGCATGCGTTCTTCAAGGCGCTGCTGTTCCTGGGCGCGGGTTCGGTCATACACGCCGTCCACTCGAACAACATGAGCGACATGGGCGGTCTGCGTAGAGAGATGCCCCGGACTTTCTGGACCTTCGTCATCGGTTCACTCTCCCTCGCCGGGATCATCCCGCTCGCCGGGTTCTTCTCGAAAGACGAGATCCTCGCCACGCTGGACTACGAGGGGTACACGGCGTTCATGTGGGTGGCCATCGCCGGCGCGTTCGTGACCGCCTTCTACATGACGCGTGCCGTCGCCCTCACGTTCTTCGGCACCTACAAGGGTCACGGCCACCCGCACGAGTCGCCGGCCCTGATGACGGTTCCTCTGGTCCTCCTGGCGATTCCGTCCGTGATCGCCGGATTCCTCAACATCCCGGGAGTCTCCTCCGGAAACTTCGGGAACTTCACCACCTGGGTGGGGGCGAGGGTCGTGCCGATGGGCGACCACCATCCCGAAGCGCTCGACTGGACGCTGGCCGCCTACGGTTTGGCGGCTGGTGGCCTCGGAATCGCCATCGGTTGGCTCATGTTTGGCCGCGATGCCGAGAGCCAGGCACAGCGCGATCGTTTCGAGGTCCCCGTCCTGTACCCGTTGCTCCGCCAGAAGTACTACATGGACCACCTGGCCCTCGGCATCGTCGGTTTCACCAAGGGGCCGTCGGCGCGTGCCGTCGATTGGATCAACACCTACATCATCGACGGCATCGTCAACGGCGTCGGCGGCGGGGTGCGACTCGTGGGCCGTTTCGTCTACGGAACCCTCGATCAGCGCGGAATCGACATGATCTTCAACGGAGTGTCGGCAGGGGCCGATACCGCCGGCGTGGCGCTGCGCAAACTGCAGACCGGTCGGGTGCAGCAATACGCAATGGGATTCGTGGTGGGAGCGCTCGTGCTGGTGCTCGCCATCGCTGTGTTCAACTGAAAATGGAAAAGAGAGGCGTCTGACGATGGAACTGTTCGAAAGCGGCTGGGGCCTGACCCTGATCGTGTTCCTGCCGTTGGTGGGTGCGCTGGTCAACATGGCCATCCCGAAGACCAACGAGACGGCGATCAAGCAATGGTCCCTGTTCGTGGCCGTCGTCACGTTCGTGTTGTCGTTGGTCCTGGTCTTCACATTCGACTACGCGAACGCCGACCGGTTCCAGTTCGAGGTGAACGAGTCCTGGATCTCGGCGATCGGTGCCAACTTCCACCTCGGAGTCGATGGGATCAGCCTGCCGTTGCTGGTGCTGTCCACGTTCGTGATGGTGTTGGCGATCATCTACTCGTGGGACCACTGGGAAGAGCCACACAACCCGCGGGCCTTCCTGTCGTTGATGCTGATCCTGGCAACCGGCATGAACGGGACGTTCGTGGCGCTCGACCTGGTGCTCTTCTTCATCTTCTTCGAGGTCGTGCTGCTCCCGATGTACTTCATGATCGGGATCTGGGGCGACAAGTCGATGCGGAAGATCCCGGGGTTCGCCAAGGAAGTGGAGACCCGTCTCTACGCCTCGATCAAATTCTTCCTTTTCACCCTGTTCGGGTCGGCGTTCATGCTGCTCGGCTTCCTGGCGCTCTACTTCAGGTCCGGCGACTTCGGACCACGCACCTTCGACATTCCCGAGTTGATTCAGCTCGGCACCTCGGGTGCGTTCTCGGGAACGTTCGCCTTCCTCGTGTTCGGGGCGATGTTCCTCGGGTTCGCCGTGAAAGTGCCGATGTGGCCGTTGCACACCTGGCTCCCGGATGCCCATACGGCAGCTCCCACCGTCGGCTCGGTGCTGCTGGCCGCCATCCTCCTGAAGCTCGGGTCGTACGCGTTCATCCGAATCTCGATTCCGATCCTGCCCCAGGAGGCAGAGAGTTGGGCGCCGGCGATCGCGGTGCTGTCGGTCATCGGCATCATCTACGGCTCGCTCGCCTGTCTCGCCCAGACGGACATGAAGCGGCTCATCGCCTTCTCGTCGGTCGGCCACATGGGTTTCGTGATGCTCGGGATCTCCACCCTCACCGACGTCGGCATCAACGCCGCCATCATCGGGATGGTCGCCCACGGTCTCATCACCGGCATGCTCTTCTTCGTCGCCGGGTCGATGTCGCATCGGTACCACACGAGGGACATGGCCCGTCTGGGCGGCAACCAGAAACTCATGCCGGTCATGGGCGCGATCCTGGCCTTCACGGCGTTCGCCTCCCTCGGCCTGCCCGGTCTCGCCGGTTTCTGGGGGGAATTCATGTCCCTGCTCGGGGCGTACAACCCGCTCGAGTCCCTCCGGGGCGAGTTCCTCGGGTTGTTCCGCACGGCGATGGTCCTCGGCGCGATCGGCACGGTGCTGACCGCCGGCTACATGCTGTGGATGCTCCAGAAGGTCAACCTCGGGGAGCCCGGCGAGGAATGGATCGGCCACGACTTCCATGACGCCGACCGCTTCGAGCTCACTGCCTGGGTGCCGATGATCATCCTCATCGTGGTGATCGGGTTCTATCCCCAGGTGGTCTTCGGCGCCACCACCGACGCGGTCGTGTCGTTGGTCGACACCGCCTTCGGTGAGGGTGCTGCCACGACCGCCGCCGTCGTCGACGTGCTGGGAAGCTGAATGAACTGGGAGATCGACTGGCTGGCGCTCGCACCCGAGATCATCATCGTCGTGACGATGCTCGGCGTGCTGGCGCTCGACCTCGTGCTGCCCCGTGCGTTGAAGTATTGGACGGCGACGCTCGGCGTGCTCGGTCTCACGATCGCGGCAATCCCGCTGATCATCATGGCCGTCGACGATGTCGGCACCCGGTCGATGTTCGATGGTTCCTTCGTCGTCGACGAGTTCGCCCTCGTGATGAAGGGCCTGTTCCTGGCGGCCGGTTACATCACCCTGCTCATGTCGGTGTCCTACATCGAATCGGACCGCTACTACCAGGGCGAGTACTACTTCCTGCTGCTGACATCGATCCTCGGCTCGGTGGTGATGGCTTCCGCCCGGGACCTCATCATCCTCTTCATCGGTCTGGAAGTGACCACCGGACCGTTGTTCATGCTCGCCGGCTGGCGCAAGGGCGATCTGAAGTCGAACGAAGCCTCGCTCAAGTTCTTCATCCTCGGCGTCCTCTCCACCGCCATTCTGCTGTGGGGAATGTCGATGTTGTACGGAATCACCGGGTCGGTCGACTTCGCCACCATCTCGGACTCGGTGGCGCTCATCGCCGGAGGTTCGGTGCCCGACTTCGAACCGCTGCTCGGGGTGGCGATCCTCTTCATCCTCGTCGGATTCGCGTTCAAGGTGTCGGCCGTGCCGTTCCATTTCTGGGCACCGGACACCTACGAGGGAGCACCGACGCCTGTCACGGCCTACCTGTCGGTGTCCTCGAAAGCCGCCGGCTTCGTCGGGCTCTTCGTCATCGTCTACGTGGCGCTCCCCGCAGCCGTCGACATCTGGGGCCCGGCACTGTGGCTCCTGGCCGCGCTGTCGATGACCGTCGCCAACCTCGCCGCTCTCCGGCAGGAGAACATCGTCCGGCTCTTGGCCTACTCGTCGATCGCCCAGGCCGGCTTCATGCTCGTGCCGTTCGCCGCGGCAGCCGTCGCCGGCGGTGAGCAGCTGGCGGTCGGGCTGGAGGCGAGCGTCATCTACCTGGTCATCTATTCGGTGATGAACCTCGGAGCGTTCGCGATCGTGATCCAGGGTGCCCGCCGCACCGGAACGGGCAGGATCGAAGGTTGGGCGGGGCTCGCTCGGCTCGATCCGCGCCTGGGCGTCCTGGTGGCCGTCTTCTTCTTCAGCCTGGCCGGGATTCCGCCCCTGGCCGGCTGGTTCGCCAAGTTCATCATGTTCCAGTCCGCCATCACCGCCGGCGGCTCGGCGGGCGTGTGGCTGGCGGTCATCGCCGCAGTCAACGCCGTCATCGCCTTCTACTACTACGCCCGGATCGTGAAGACCGTCTGGTTCGATGCTGCTCCGGAAGGTGCGGAAGAAGCGACTGACGCCCCGGTGGGCTCGCTGGGCCTGGCAATCGCCCTCTCGGCCGTCGCAACAGTCGTGATCGGTTTCTACCCGCCGATCGCAACGTTCTTCGGCGAGGCGACTCGCACGCTCATCGCCACTGCCGGCGGAGGCTGAACCGGCGGGATCGTCCGGTCACTTCTTGGCAGGTCGAAGCCCGTGTTCGTGTTCGAGGATGGAATAGAGCGTGTGGTCGACCCACACGCCGTTGATCCGCAGTTCCTCCCGCAGAACGCCCTCCTGGGTGAAGCCCAGTTTCTCGGCCACTCGTTCGCTACTGCGGTTGCCGTCGGCGATTCGCAGGGTGATCTTGTGGAGGGCGAGATGCATGAAGCCCTTGTCCAGGAGCGCGGCGGTGGCCTCGGTGGCGATCCCCCTGCCGGCGTGGTCGCTCCGCACCCAGTAGCCGATCTCGCCGGTGCGCCCGAGGCGTGAGACGTGCCAGATGGAGATGTTGCCGAGGTGGTGTGACGGATGGGAGCGAAGCCTGATGGCGAAGTCGAAGGCGCGCCCTTCCTTCCAGGCGCTGATCGAGTCGCGGATGTAGGACGCGGCGTCCTCCCTGACGTACCCGGCGTGCGCCCACGGCAGATACTCCGACAGTTGCGGGAGCGACGCTTCGACCGCGGAGTAGACGGCGTCGGTGTCACGGCGCGTGAAACGTCGGAGGATCAGTCGGTCGGTGGTGATCCGTTCCGGGATCATGTCGACAGCCTATCCGGCCGTAGGATCGTTTCGGTGTGGGATCGTCTCGTTCTTCGACCTGATCCACCGGCGGCGTCCGACGTACCGATGGCGGCAGTGCTTGCCCCGCTCTACACCGACTCCCACGGTGATGTGCGGGTGGTTCTGACGAAACGCCCCGACACGATGCCGACCCATGCCGGACATCTCGCATTCCCCGGTGGTCGTCCTGATCCTGGCGACAACGGCCCCGTGTCGACGGCCTTGCGCGAGGCGCACGAGGAGGTGGGGATCCCCCCGGAGTCCGTCGAGGTGCTCGGCTTCCTGCCTTCGGTGGACACGGTGAGCTACTCGCTGATGGTGGTACCCGTCGTTGGGCGCCTCGCCGTCGAGCCGACGCTCGTGCCGTCTCCTCGCGAAGTGGACCGCATCCTCTTGCCTCGAGTCGCCGATCTCGCAGACGAGGCCGGCTGGCGTTGGGAGGATTGGCGGGGCCGCAAGGTCTGGTTCTACGAGATCGAAGGCGAAGTCCTGTGGGGCGCCACCGCCTGGATGACCCGCACCATGCTCGGCCTCCCCACCTGATCCGCTTTTTAGCGGGGCAGCGCTACACCAATGAACCGCAACGCAGACCAGAACCGCTCGTCAGGGGGCGCTCAGCCTTCGAGCGGTGGCACGTAGAATCCGGTGGTCGCCGCGACGTTCGCCTTCACCGTGGGCTCGTCCACGCCCGCCTCGCGCTGCGCCTTGCCCCAGGCCTTGGCGGATTCGGTGTAGAACTCGCTCACCGCAGGGTCGGAGGCGAGTTCGTCGGGGGTGAGGCCGAGCTCGTGTCCGGCTAGGTGCAGCCCCAAGCCGAGGAGGCCGCCGTCCCAGCCGACGCCCACGGCACCGGGTCCGAACTGGTCCCACATCTCCGGCGGCATCTGGGCGCGATGCTCGAACTCGAGGCGCGTGCCGCCGTCGGTCGCCGACAGCCGCACGTCCACGAGCGAAGCGTCGGCAGGGCCTGTCGGTCCCATCACCCACGTGACCAGGAGCCGCCGCGGCGGGTGGCATTCGCGGATCTCGCCGCCGGCGTTGCACTCGAACTGGAAGTGACCGCCGGCCCGGAAGTCTCCGCTCACGGGCAGAAACCAGCGTGGTATCCGTTCGGCGTCGGTCAGCGCGTCCCACACGTCCTCGGGTGGCGCCGCGTAGGTGCGGGCGAGCCTCACGACCTTCGCCGGCCCCGCGGGCACCTCGCCGTCGGACACCTGTCGGTCCACGGCCGCCAATTCGTCGAGTAGGTCCTTCATGCCATCCTCCTGGGTCGTTCTGCGGCGGGCGCCGCGTCGTCCGGTGTGTCCTGGCCTTGGGTGCGGGCGGCGCTGCGCCGGCCGCGAGCCAGTTCGGTCTCGAGCGCGTCGAGCCGCTGTGACCAGAAGCTCTGCAGGTCCGCGAGCCAGCGCTCGGCCTGAGCGAGTGGCTCGGCCCGCAGGGCGTAGAGGCGTCGGGTGCCGTCCGGCCGCACCGTGACCAGTCCTGCACGGCGCAGCGCCCCTAGGTGTTGGGACACTGCGGGCTGGCTGATCGGGAACTCGTCCTGGACGAGCGCGACGAGCCCGCCCGCAGCCAGCTCGCCGCCAGTCGCCAGGTGCTCCAGCATTCGCCGACGGACCGGCTCGCCGAGAACTTCGAACGCTTCCATGGGATCGATGGTGACCGATGAGGTTCAATAAGTCAAGACTTATATTGCTCTCGCTGCCTCGATGAACGCAACACAGCTCGGAAGTGGCCACAATCCGGCCCATGGCGTACATGGCAGAGGTGTCGTTGGAAGCCGCGATCGTCGCGGTGACCGATGACACACCCCGAGTATTGACGGTCGACCAGGAGGGGGGACCGGCCCTCCCGTCTGGTTCGCTCGGGGATCGGGACCCCACGCTGGAGTTGGCGTTGCGGCGGTGGATCACCGATCAGACAGGTATCGAAGTCGGCTATGTGGAGCAGCTGTACACCTTCGGTGATCTCGCCCGGCACCGCCTCGATTCGGACGGTGGGCGACGTCGGATCGGCGTGGCGTATCTCGCGTTGATCCGGGAGGCACCGCCGCAGCCGGGCGCGACATGGGTCGACTGGTACCGGCTGCTTCCCTGGGAGGATCATCGGCACGGCCGGCCCGCCGTGTTGGAGGAGATCGCTGCCCGACTGGGTGCCTGGACGGGCCGGGACGAGGAGCGTCGGGAACGAGCTCAGATCTCCTTTGGTTTGGATGGCACTCCCTGGGATCCGGTGCGGGTCCTGGATCGTTACGAGTTGCTCTATGGAGCCGGTCTGGTTCGGGAGCGGGCGCTCGACCATCCGGATGAGCGATCCGGGGGCGAGTTGGGGCGCCACATGGCGTGGGATCACCGACGGGTGGCGGCAACGGCCCTGGGGCGCCTGCGGGGAAAACTCACCTACCGCCCCGTGGTCTTCGAGCTGTTGGCGCGCGAGTTCACGCTCGCCCAACTGCAGGGAGTGGTCGAGGCCCTGCTTGGTACCACGCTGCACACCCAGAACTTCCGACGGTTGGTGAGCCAGCAGGGCTTGGTCGACGACACCGGCCGGACCGCGTCCACCGGAGGGCGTCCTGCTCGGCTGTACCGCTTTCGTCGGGGGGTGCTCCTGGAGCGTGCCGGACCGGGATTGTGGCGGCGCTGACCCACCTTGTTCTCACTTTGAGGAGAAGGTACACTCTCTTTTACTCAACCTGAGCAAAAGCGAGCAACGGGAGTGAGCCGTACCGTGACCACGATCCAGTCCACTCGGGGGAGCGACGTGCTCCCCGCCGCGGAGCGCCACGCGTTGGGTCCGATTCTCGATGAGATCCACCGGCTCAAGACCCAACGCAATGCCATCGTCCTCGCACACAACTACATGTCGCCCGCCGTCTATCACCTGGCGGCAGACCTGCGGGGCGACTCCCTCGCACTGGCGCACATGGCGCGCGAAACCGACGCCGAAGTCATCGTCATGGCCGGAGTCCATTTCATGGCAGAGACGGCCAAGATCTCCAATCCCGACAAGACGGTGCTGATTCCCGATCTCGAGGCCGGGTGCTCCCTTGCCGAATCGATCACGGCAGCCGACATCCGTCGCCTCAGGGAGCGGCATCCCGGCGTCCCCGTCGTCACCTACGTCAACACCTCTGCCGAGGTGAAGGCGGAATCGGATGTGTGCTGCACCTCGGGAAACGCAGTTTCGGTCGTGGAGTCCCTCGGATCTCCAAGGGTGCTGTTCCTCCCCGACCAGTGGTTGGGCCGATGGGTGGCATCCCAGACGGACATCGAGATTCTCCTGTGGGACGGTGCCTGTGAGGTCCACGAGCGGTTCAATGCCGACGACATCCGTCGGTATCGGTCCCCGGGTATGAGCGTTATCGCCCACCCCGAGTGCCCGACCGAAGTGCTGGCCGAGGCAGACTACGTCGGCTCCACACACGGCATGATCGACTGGGTGCGGGCGCGCAGACCCGAGCGGGTGATGATGCTCACCGAATGCTCGATGGCCGACAACGTCGCCCTCGAGGTTCCCGAGACCGACTTCGTGCGTCCGTGCAACCTGTGTCCTCACATGCAGCGGATCGATGTCGAGAACATCGCCCGATCGCTTCGCACAATGACCCACGAGGTCACGGTCGACGAAGCGGTGGCGGAGCGAGCCCAACTCGCAGTGGAGCGCATGCTCGCGATCGGCCGATGAACCGGATTCGGCTCGGCCACGCCTTGGTGGTCGGCGCGGGCGTTGCTGGGCTGTCCACCGCCCTTCGTCTGCCCTCGGCAACGGTCCTCGCTTCCGGCAGCGGGTCCACGGCCCTGGCGCAGGGTGGCATCGCCGCCGCACTGGGAGAAGGCGATCACTGGCGGCTGCACGCCGAGGACACGGTGGCGGTCGCAGGCGAGATCGCCGCACGTGCCGCAGTCGAGATCGTGTGCGATCGCTCGGCAGATGCGATCGGCTGGCTCACTTCGATGGGGGCGACGTTCGATCGTCATTCGGACGGATCGCTCCGATTGGGACTGGAGGCCGGTCACCGGCGGCGTCGCATCGTTGCCGCCGCGGGCGATGCCATCGGATCGGAGGTGAATCGGACGCTTCGCGAGGCAGTTGCGACGAGTTCCACCGTGAATGTGCTCGAAGGCTGTGCCGCCATCGATCTGCTGTGGGACGGACGGAAGGTGACCGGCGTGGTTGCCGCCACCGCCGACGGTACCCGCCACGAGATCCTCTCTCGCGGGGTCGTGCTCGCCACCGGGGGCCTGGGCCGGTTGTTTCTTCGGACGACCAATCCGGTGGATGTGGACGGTTCGGGAATCGCGATGGCCGGTCGTGCCGGCGCCCGGCTGATCGACCTGGAGTTCGTCCAGTTTCACCCCACGGCCCTGGACCTCGGTGTCGATCCCATGCCGCTGGCGACCGAGGCCCTGAGAGGAGAGGGCGCAGTCCTGGTGGACGACTCCGGCGAGCGATTCATGGTCCACGCTCATCCTGCAGGCGAGCTCGCACCCAGGGATGTGGTGGCTCGGGCCGTGTGGCACCGGATCCAAGCTGGTCGACGAGTGTTCCTCGACGCGAGATCGGTACCCGACGTGGTGAACGAGTTCCCCACTGTGACGCGCCACGCGGGCGGCGCAGGACTCGACCCCGCCGTCGACCCTCTCCCAATCAGCCCGGCCGCCCACTATCTCATGGGCGGGATCGATGTCGATGATGCAGGGCGTAGCTCTCTTCCGAATCTCTGGGTAGTGGGCGAGGCCGCATCGACCGGCGTGCACGGCGCGAATCGTCTCGCCTCCAACTCGCTTCTCGAGGGCCTCGTGTTCGCCACCCGGGTCGCCACGGACGTGGGTCTCAACGCCTTGGCGGTGAACGATGGCGGCACCGCCCCCGAGTCGGCATACGACGCCGTTTTCGACGACCGGACGGGGATCGACCAGGTGCGGGCTCTTCTCTGGAACGAGGTGGGGGTTGTTCGCGAGCAGTCCGGGCTGGAGTCCGCCCGAGACCAACTGCGTGAGATGGAGCCCACCCTCCGCAAGACCGTCCCGGGACGGATCGCCGTGGACCTCGCGAGCTGGATGATCCGTGCCGCCCTCGTCCGCGCCGAGTCTCGCGGTGCGCATTTCCGTGCCGACCATCCCCGGTCCGATGTCCGCCTGGCGAGGAGAAATTCGTTCGTTCCAGCATCGAGGGAAGGAAGACGATGAACCCTCTGCAAGAGTTCGTGCACCGCGTCTTGGCCGAGGATCTGGGTGGTGCCGGCGACATCACCACCGCAGCCTGCATCGGGTCCGAGACTGTCATCGAGGCCAACATCGTGGCGAGGGCACCCGGTGTCGTCGCCGGGCTCACCGTGGCTCGTGAGGTGCTCAGGACACTCGATCCTCAGGTGGAGTGGGACGCTCGGCGAACCGAGGGCGATGTCGTGGAGCCGGGGTCAGTCGTGGTCCGGCTGCACGGCTCGGCCCGGGCAATTCTCAGCGCAGAGCGCACTGCCCTCAACCTGATCGGCCGCCTCTCGGGTGTCGCCACCGCCACTCATCAACTCGTGACGCGTGTGGAAGGTACCGGCGCGCGGATCGTCGACACCCGAAAGACCACACCCGGTCTCCGGGCCCTGGAGAAGGCTGCGGTGCGTGCGGGCGGCGGTCACAACCATCGCTTCGGTCTCTACGACGCGGTCCTGATCAAGGACAACCACATCGTGGCGTCCGGAGGCATACGGAGGGCCGTGGAGCTGGTTCGTGGCGCCGTCGGCCACATGGTCGTGATCGCCGTCGAGGTGGACACGATGGAACAACTCGACGAGTTGCTCGAGATAGGAGCCGACGCCGTTCTCCTCGACAACATGGCACCTGAGACGCTCCGGCAGGCCGTCGAGAAGATCGGCGGGCGGATGACCACCGAGGCATCGGGAAACATCACTGCAGCCAACGTGAGGGCCGTCGCCGAGACCGGGGTCGACTACATCTCCGTGGGGTGGATCACCCACTCGGCTCCGGCCCTCGATGTTGCGCTGGACATCTGCGAGTCACGCGGAGCAGTCGGGAGCAGATGAGCGAGCTTCGCCGAAGTCAGGCCCTGGCGGGATCGCAGTGTGTGGAGGCTCGGCCTACTTCCCGTTGCGGCGTCGCATGAGCCCGACGACGAGCCCGTCCATCAGCGCCTCCCAGGACGCTTCGATGACGTTCTCGTGCACGCCGATCGTTCCCCACGAGTCGTCGTGGTCCGAGGTCTCGAGCAGCACCCGCACCTTGGCGGCGGTGCCATCCGACGAGTCGAGCACCCGGACCCGATAGTCGGTGAGACGCAGCTGGTCGATCTCCGGATACGCCGTGCGCAGCGCACCGCGGACCGCCTGGTCGATGGCGTGCACCGGTCCGTTCCCCTCCCCGGTTGTCACGACGCGCCGTCCATTCACCCGCAGCTTGACAGTTGCCTCGGCGATGACCGCCTCATCGGCCCGACGTTCGATGAACGTGCGAAACGACTCCAGCTCGTAGAAGTCCTGTGCCCACCCGGTCATCTTCCGGACGAGCAGCTCGAATGATCCGTCGGCCGCATCGAACTGGTAGCCCTCGTGTTCGAGCTCCTTCACCCGTTCCAACACCTGCACGGCCAGCTCGTCGGTCATCTCCAGCCCCAGCTCCTTGGCTTTCGAGTGGATCGACGCCCGTCCGGCCTGTTCGCTCACCACCATCCGCGTGTGGTTCCCGACGAACTCCGGGCGGGTGTGCTCGTAGGCATCGGGTTGGCGGGCGAGGGCCGAGGTGTGGAGCCCGGCCTTGTGGGTGAAAGCCGAGCCTCCCACGAACGGTCGGTGCGGATCGAGGGTGATGTTCACGAGTTCGGCGATGTGATGGCTGATCGGCGAGAGCATTTCCAACTGGGACTCGGAGACCACCGGGAGATCCATCTTGATGGCGAGATCGGGGATGATCGTGCAGAGGTCTGCGTTGCCCGTGCGCTCGCCGTACCCGTTCACGCAGCCCTGGACCTGCCGCACCCCGGCACTGACCGATGCCAGCGACGAGGCCACCGCACACCCGGCATCGTTGTGGAAATGCACCCCCAGCGCCGGGTCACCGAGCGCGGTTTTCACCTCGGCAATCGTTTTCGTCACCTGATGGGGGAGCATGCCTCCGTTCGTGTCGCAGAGGACCAGCCGCTCCGCCCCGGCCTCGAGCGCCGTTCGCAGAACCGCCACCGCGAAGTCCGGATCGGTGCGGTATCCGTCGAAGAAGTGCTCGGCATCGAAGAACACGCGACGATCGTGGCTCTTGAGGAACTCCACCGATTCGCCGACCATCCGCAGGCCTTCGTCGAGGTCGGTCCGGAGTGCTTCGCGCACGTGGTAATCCCACGCCTTGCCGACGATGCAGATGACCTCGGTCTCGGCGGCGAGCAGGGCAGCCAACTGGGGATCGTCGGACACCGAGAGCCGGGGACGGCGGGTGGACCCGAAGGCGGTCAGCGTGGCGTTCTTCAGATTCAATTCCGACCGTGCCCGGCGGAAGAACTCGTCGTCCTTCGGCAGTGCGCCCGGCCACCCGCCCTCGATGTATCCGACGCCGAGATCGTCCAGGAGCCGGGCGACGCGCAGCTTGTCGTTCACCGTGAGCGAGATGCCTTCCTGTTGGGATCCATCTCGCAGTGTCGTGTCGTAGATCTCGAGTTCGGTGGTCATGAGTTCCTCCGGACTTTCGGTGTGCGGCTGTACGGCCATGAAAAAACCCCCTGCATCGTGCAGAGGGTCTCGGACACACGCCGGGATGTGGCGTGTGTCTAATCGGGAATGATGATGGTGGTGTTCAACAGTGTCATGTCCGGTGACCGAGTATGCCCCTGTGCGGTACGTGGCGCAAGATGAAGAAGTTGTTCGGGCGATGTGTCGATTCGGGTCGGCCTCGTTCGTACAGGGGTAGAAACGGTCGGACACAGGGTCCGACCGGAGAGACGAGGAGACACTCATGGCGCAGTACTTGCTGTCCGTGCACTACGTCGATGGTGAAGGGGCAACGCCGCCCGAAGAACTCGAAGCCGCCTATGCGGAGGTCGATGCTCTCAACACCGTTCTGCAGGAGAAGGGCGTATGGGTCTTCGCCGGGGGACTGCACGAGCCGTCGACGGCCACCGTGGTCCGCGTGGCCGACGGGGAGACACTGATCACCGACGGTCCGTTCGCCGAGGCCAAGGAGCAGTTGGGTGGCTTCTGGGTCCTCGAGTGCTCCGATCTCGACGAGGCGCTCGATTGGGCGGCGCAGGCATCGGTTGCATGCAAGGCGCCCGTCGAAGTGCGTCCCTTCCAGGGCGAGTGAGCCGAACGCGTGGTCGACCCCGTCGAGATCGAGCGGCTGTTCCGCCGTCAATCCGGCAAGGCGGTCGCCACCTTGACCCGCCTCTTCGGGGACGTCGGTGTCGCCGAAGAGGCGGTGCAGGATGCGTTCGTCGCCGCGCTGAAACGCTGGCCGCGAGACGGACTTCCGCCCAGCCCGGAAGGCTGGATCATGGTGACCGCCCGCAATCGGGCGATCGATCGCCTCCGTCGGGAGACCTCTCGCCCCCACCGCCAGACCGAGGCAGTCATGTCACAGCCCCCGTACGAGCCGAACGTCGAAACGATCGCCGACGATCAACTCCGCCTGATCTTTCTCTGCTGTCACCCCGCGCTCGCTCTGCACTCCCGGGTGGCGCTCACGCTGCGGCTGGTGGGCGGATTGCAGACGCCCGAGATCGCGCGGGCATTTCTGACGCCGGAGGCCACGATGTCCCAGCGGCTCGTTCGGGCCAAGAAGAAGATCCAAGCCGCCAACATCCCGTTCCGGGTTCCGCCAGACGCCGAACTGCCTGACCGGCTCGGGGCGGTGCTGGCGGTGATCTACCTGGTGTTCAACGAGGGACATACCGCGAGTGCCGGAGCCGACCTCGTCCGCGACGACCTGGCGACCGAGGCGATACGTCTCGCCAGGCTCCTGGCTGGTCTCATGCCGGATGAGCCGGAGGTGCTCGGTCTTCTCGCCCTGCTGATCCTCACTCATGCCCGGCGACCCGCCCGTCTGGACCGTGATGGCATGCTCGTGCGGCTCTCCGAGCAGGATCGCTCGCAATGGGATGTGGAGATGATCTCCGAGGGTCAGCGTCTGGTGCGGGCGTGTCTCCGACGGAACCAGCCGGGGCCGTATCAGATCCAGGCGGCCATTGCGGCGGTTCACAGTGATGCAACCCGGTCCGCAGACACCGACTGGGCTCAGATCGTGGTGCTGTACGACCAGCTGTCTGCCCTCTTCCCATCGCCGGTTGTTGCGTTGAACCGGGCCGTGGCGGTGGGAGAACTCAACGGCCCGGCTGCAGCCCTCACCGAACTCGGCCGGCTCGATCTCGACTCGCATCTCTTCCACGCCGCCCGAGCTGAAATGCTCGGACGTCTCGGCAGGTTTGCCGCCGCGGTCGAGGCGTTCGACACGGCGATCGCCAAGTCGACCAACGACGCTGAACGCACCTTTCTGGTCCGTCGGTGGGCGGAGCTCGCAGGGCGTTGACGCGGGTGGATAGCCTTCGGGAATGGGACTGCCGCTGGATGTCGATGCTCCGGTCACCGCGGAGGTCTTCACCCTCGTACGTGATGGGGCTCGAATCCTTCTCACCGGCCCTTGTGGCGCCGACTCATGGCTGATCGAGACCGATCGGAGTGCGCACCCGCTCGATGTGGTGCGTCGGATCGTCACCGACGTGCTCGGTGCACCGGTTCTGGTCCACTCCACTTCGTGGCGCTTCGAACGCCAGTCGGTCTACCTGACCTTCGTCGTGGTCGTCGCCACGACGGGAACCATGGACTTCGTCCAGGTTGAACGCGTGGAGCTTGCTCGCTCGGCGGCGACCGCGGCGCCTTCGGTAGTGGCCGGTGGCCAGGTCCTCGAGCACGGCATCCGCCATTTGGCTTGGCTTGCTCTCGAAGATGCCGTCGTCCGTGACACGCTCGATGCCGGGTGGCATGCGATCCTGAATGTCTACGTGCCCGAGCCTTTCCGACAGTTGGAGTGATCAGATGGTCTGGAAACTGACCTGCGCATGCGGATGGGAGTCGACGGGGTCCGAGGACGAAGTCGTGCTCGCTGCCCAGGAACACGGAACCATCGTGCACAACATGGCGGTCACACGCGATCAGGCATTGGCGATGGCGGTCGAGATCGACAATTGAACGCCCGACAGAATTCTCTGCTCCGGGCATAACCATTCGACGTGTCATCTCGTCTTCCTGTCACCAAACCAACCGGAGGCACGAGACGTGTGCACACCATCGAAACGTTCTATCGCCAACACGCCCGCGCGGTGTTTGCGTTCCTACTGTCGCTCAGCCGAGACCGCGCACTCGCCGAGGACCTCACCCACGACACCTTCATCAAGGCGACGCGTTCGCTCAGCGGGTTACGGGGTGGCGACCCCAAGGCATGGCTGTTCACGATCGCCCGTTCCGTCTTCATCGATCACACGCGGCGTCGTCGGCCCCAGCCGACCGACTCCGTCGACATCGGCCCGTCGATCGATCCCGACATCGAGGAGCGTGACATGATCGACGCCACCCTCGCCCGACTCACCGAACGGCAACGACTGGCGCTGCTGCTCGTCGACCACGCCGGGATGAGCTACGCCGAGATGGCCGAAGTCGTGGGGACCACACCCGACGCCGCGAAAGGACTGCTGCACCGCGCCCGGCTCGGGTTTCGTGCCGCGTATCAGGAGATGAATTCGTGACCAACGACCACGTGACAGACCGCCTCGACGACTATGTCGCCGGCCGACTGACAGAAGACGAACATGCCGTCGTCGAAGAACATCTTGCCGGGTGTGCCCAGTGCACTCGGGAGCTGGATGCCTACGACCCCGTCACCCTCGACGATCTGCGGCTCCCGTTCGAAGACGGCGACGATCTTCGTCGAACGGTCCGGCGCGCACTCCGTCGGACCGCCGTCGACGCGGCAGCACTCGCGGTCATCATCCTGATCGGAGGCGTGTTGCTCTCCCTCTTCGTGGTGCAGCCGCTGCTCATCAACCGCTCAGACCGGGCGGCAGTGGCCGCCCGGGCGGCATACGAGGCTCCGATGCTGTTCAACCCCGGAGCCGAAGTGTCGCGCTTCACGATCGCGTCGGGGCTGATCGGCCGGACCATGGAAGCCGAGGTCGGGATCCCGCTCGGCTCATCGATCGAACCCCTCCCAGGGGACTCCTCGGAGATCGGCATCGTGTCGGTCGAGCCGCGTTGGAGGTCGAGCCATCCTGACTGGGTCGTTCCCCTCTCGGACGTGATCCCCGGTGTGGATCCCGGCACGGTGCTGACCGTGTCGTTTGGGTTGCCGGAGCCGTTGACGGTGGAAGACGCCCAACTGCTGGCGGATGAACCCAACTACGACGTGCGACTCACGTGGGCGGGCTTCGATGTGCAGTCTTCAGCGCTCGGCCAGGTGGGCTATCCGCTGTGTCGCACGCTGGACACACCGTCGTCTGATCTGTTCGGGGCGACGAGTGCGTCGGTAGGCGGCACTCCCACCTCCGGTCCCCCGTCTGTGCAACGGGCCCTGGACTCAGCGCGCGATGCGCTGGCGACGATCGCCTCCAACGAAGAGGTGTCGGCGGCGCTCTCCGGTGCCGGCTCCGGCACCGTCGAGGATCTCGCCGGTGCCATGAGCGAAGAGCGCCGCGTCACCTCCCTCGTCGTCACCGGACCCAGCCCCGAGGTCGCGAGCCTCCTCGACGACCTCGGGGTGGCCGAAGGCCAGGTCCTGGCGGTCGGCTTCTACTCCTGGGGCTCGCCCGTGTGCGGACGCTGATCGTTGTCGCGGAGGAGTCGGATCACCCGGAAACCGCGTTCCTCTTCGACCACCAGCACATCCGTGGCGTCGAGCGACCGGAGGTAGGAGGTGAGCTCCCCTGATTCGAGCACCCGGCCCTCGCCGGCCGACGACCAGCGGGTCGTCCGGACACCCAACTCGTCCGTCAGATCGGCTGCCACCTTCCCGTCAGCCCCGACGAATGTCACCCGTTCGACCGTGACTCGCTCCTCGTCGGGCGCGTCGTCCCGGCTCGATGCCCAGCGGCGGTAGTGATACGCCGTCACGGATCCGGTGGCGACGACGAAACCGAGCGGGGCGCGGATGCCGTCCACGATGGCGCTGAGCGAGTTTCCATCGAAGAGACCCTCCAACAGCTGGAACAGCAGGTAGATGAGTGCAATCGCTCCCGAGACCGCCGCGACGCCTCCGAGCACCGTGAGGTACGTCCGTTGCACCGTCGTCCCGTAGTCGGGATCGGGTCGCACGCCCGGCCGCCACGCCCACCACCAGACGGGACCGTTCGCGATGAGAGATGCCAGACCACCCCACAACAGCTCGTCCTCGTTCGACGAGGCGAAGGCCGGGGTCAGCGCAGCCAGCGCGGCGTTGACCAGCACGCCGATGCCGATGGCGACACCGATCAGCGAGAGACCCGCCACCAGATGCCGGGCGATCCGAGCCTCGCGCGGGTCGGAGGCGAGTCCGCGATGAAAGCGCCAGATCAGGAATCCGACTCCGATCGCGCCGATCGCCTCACCCAGACCGTCCGTCTCGAAGTCGCCGGTGATCGCGAACAACGCCAGGGCCAGCAGGGCAGTCAGACCAGTGAGGCCCATGAGCGCACCGCCGCCCACCCCGAGTCCCAACACGAGGCCGGCCCGGGAAGGATCGTCATATGCCGGACGCATCAGAAACTGCCATGCCCACACCACTGCGCCGACCATCGTCCACACGATCGAGGCAAACACGGGGTCGGTCCGACCAGAAGTGGCGACGACATCGGTTTCGATCAGGTCGATGAGCGAACCGATCAGCGTCACGCTTCCGAACGCGACCGTGACCAGCCCCACGCCACCACCGATGGCGTGCGGCAGCCCTGCCAACATCGGAGCCGGACGGATCGAGCGGATCCACTCGTACAGCAGCCAGCCTGCCAGCCACGCAAGTCCGAAGGCCAGAGCCGAACGGGCGTCACCGTCGAAGTCGTGGAACCGCAGGCCATAACCGAACGCGATCACCGTGCCGATCGAGAAGGTCAGCGAGGCGATCGCCTGATGAAGCAGCCACACGATGCTTCGGCCGTCCGGTCCGGCCAGCGACTTGAGCTGATGACGCCACAAGAAGTAGGTAGCGGGCGCACCCACCAGAGTCAGGGCGAGGCCCTGGGCGATATCGCTCGACCCGGAGCGAGCGAGGTTTCCCCCCTCGCCGATCAGGATGTTCAACAGCATGTAGAGACCGACGGCCGTGACCGCCGTCAGGCCGAAGGTGAGGGCCGCAAAAACGACCCGGCCGACGAGACCGTCGGGCGGTTCTTCATCGTTGCGCTTCGCCAGCGCCGCGATCCCGGCGATGAGACCGCCGAGGATCGCCAGAGGAATCAGTCCGGCAATGGCGATCATCTCGGCACCTCACAGGGGTAGTACGGCCACGAGTCAGGATCGACCTTCCAGCCGTCCCCGGTCGACTCCAGTTCGATCTGCGCCGACTCGGAGTAACCGTATCCCCCGAACAGAGGATCACCGCCGCTGAACGTCAGTTCGATGTCCACGACGGCGGTGTCTCCCGTCGTGGACGAGTCGACCAGTCGGGCGCGCACCGACTCGTCCCCATAGTGACGGGGGCCGACCTCGCAGCCGTCCTCCAGGAGAAGACCCTCGGCCGTGACATGGTCGCCATCGAGGACCGCCTGGACGTACCGCTGTGCAGTCCCCTCCGGCGTTGCCGGGTCGAGCGTCGCAGGTTCGGACCGGGTCAGCGCCACCAGTGCGGCGCCGACCACGATCACCGCCACGACGATCGCCCCAATCAAAAGGACCCTGTCGGGCCCGGATTTCGTGTCATTCATACCCCCAGCATCCAACTTCGGAGCTCCCCCCACCATCCGGCAACACCCTGATTGAATTTGCAGGGGGTCGAACCCCCCGGCGCCCCCCGGATGGCGCGGCTGCCGTGGTCGGGTTTGCCGGCGGTTTTACCCAA
>JBBDHV010000026.1:0-29239 GCA_040880725.1 Acidimicrobiia bacterium | reverse complement strand
CGAAGTCCCGTTCCAGGGCATCGATGGTCCTCGTTTCATCCATGCGACCAACGTATCGAAGGGGTATGACAGAAAGTCGAACAGACGTTCGATCCACGCGGGTCTTTTCGATTCAGGTCACGGTTCCCAGAGGTCGAGCATGACCCGTTCGATCTCACCGGCGTCGTTGAGGAACAGCGAGATCGCGTACCACTCCAGGCAGGAACTGATCCCAGCCGGCTGAATCGTCAGTTGGCGAGACGATTGCCACGGGATGTCGAGGGGCGGCCCGGCGCAATGCGGCTGAGGACCGACCGTCGTGGTCGTGATCCCTGTCTCGTTGCGCAACGGCCCCAGCACGTCGAACGGACCGGCATACCCGTTCCACTCGTCCACGTCGATCGTCCACCCGTTCCCTTCCACCGGATCGGACAGGGATGCTTCGTGGTCGATACCGAGCGAGATCACCACGTCGTCGGCGAATGCCTGCTCGGTACCTCCGGTTCGTGCTTCTTCAATCAGCCCATCGGTGAGCTCGAGATCAGCCGAAGTGACGGTTGACTCAGGATCCCGATCGGGGACCTCGAACTCGACGTCGAATTCGATCGCCTGCTCGCCACCCTCCTGCACCAGCGTCAGCAGGTAGTTCCCGGGTTCAAGACCCACGGCCCGGTACTGGAAGAGCCCCCAGGCCTCGGTCCAGTCCGTCGTCATCACGAACGGGGGAGCGTCGATATCCGGCGGTCCCCCGGTCGAGTCCAGCAGCGTCGTACCGATGTTTGCTTCGAACGGACGGGCGAGACCCCACACCTCGATCGTGCCGCCCGGTCCGACGACGGGCTCACCGAGGATGTGGAATCCGTTGCCTGCAAACTGGGTCGTACCGAATGGCGTGGCATCGATCACCAGTTCGCCGGTCTCCGCCACTCGGACCGAGGTGGTCCCGGGAATGGTCACGAAGATCGCCAGCGACCCGTCTGTCCAGCGCCCGACCAGCGCGGCACTTGATTCGAATGTGCCCGATTGTGTGGCCCAGGCGTACGGAACATCCTCCAGGACGAAGACGGTGGTTCCGTTCACCTGGTGTCTGACCATTGACGGTGTTCCGGCAGGGCGCATATCGGTGGCGACGCCGTCGATCGGCCACCGTCCTTCGTCGAAGTCGACTCCGAACGTGACGACGGTCCGGATGCAACCACCGAGTCCGAACTGGCGGATCGCATAGACATGGTCCGGAGCGACACCGCTCGGCGCGGGCATCGGCCCGATGTCGTGCTCGCATGGAAACACCTCGGGGACGGACGGGTCGTACTCCTCGATGAACGAGGTGTTCACCCATCCAGTGATTCGCTGCCCGTCCGGTTCGCCTCCATCGACCACCCGGGTCGGGTCGATCAGTTCGACCTGTCGCCATTCGCCGCCGTCCTCGACGACCTCGACGTTGTCGATCGCACGTATCCCGGCGTAGGTGGGGGGAAGGACGGCGACCAGATCTGCCGACGCCCCAGCCTCGGCCCTGACATTCAGGACGTCGTCGTCGGCAACCCCGATCACGCGGTGCGTCGGATAGGTAGAACCTTCCACAGGAGCCGGGTCGGTCGGCGTGGTGGTGCTCGCTGGTTCATCCGGGCTCGTGGTGGTGGAGTCGGGAATCAGCGTGGTCGAATCCGGAACGGTGGTGGCAACCACATCGTCGGTCTCAGAACCGGACAGCAAACCTGAGATGGCCACGACGCCGATCACGGCGAGCACTGCTGCGGCACCCGCCAAGGCCGGAACCCACGTCCGACGTTCGGTCGAGGAACGGGAGAGACGCTGCAGCGAATACTGCGGATCGACGGACTCGGTTCGCTGTCCCAGGTCGTCGAATGCCTGGCGAAGGCGGTCGTCGGAATTCATCGTTCTCGTCCTTCCAGGAGTGTCGCGAGCGTGGCCCGGGCCCGATGGAGGTGAACCCGGGCAGTCGCCGACGCGCAGCCGAGGATGTCGGCGATCTCGTCGACCGGGCGGTCCTCGAGATAGTGGAGTGCGATCGCCGCCCGCTGTTTGGGGGGAAGCTGGGCGACGGCGTCCCACACCTCGGTGTGCGGTTCGGCCGGTGGTGACACCACATGCTGGACACCGAGCTTCATTCGTCCCTGCTCGGCAACGGCGTCCCGCCTGCGGCGGGAAGAGGCCAGGTTGATCGTCACCCGGCGGGCGAACGCACCTGGCTTGTCGTAGCGCGAGACACGATCCCAGCGGCGGTAGACGCGGGTCATTGCCTCCTGGGCGAGGTCTTCGGCGAGGTCGTTGCTGCCGCACACCGAGGCCGCCAATGCCACCATCGGACGGAACTCGCGTACATAGAACTCGTCGAATGACGGCTCGGACATCACTTCCAACTTCGTCGAGGTTGCACTTCGCACACCAGTCACACGCCGCGGGCGGCGGAAACGTTTACCCGCTTGTTTTGGCCGGGGTACTTCGGCTCCGTATTCTCGCCCACGGCAACCGATCGACGAACGGCGACGGGTAGATGGACCTCATCGACTTCCTGATCATCCTTGGACGCGTCCTCGCGACGTTCGTGCTCCTGTTGGTGGTCACCGTCTTGAACGTGTGGATCGAGCGCAAGGTGCTCTCCGACATGCAGAACCGGATCGGCCCGAACCGCGCCGGTCCCTGGGGAATCCTCCAGACGGTCGCCGACGGACTCAAGCTGTTCTTCAAAGAGCAGATCAATCCCCGCAAGGCGGAGATGGGTGCATTCATCCTCGCACCGTTTCTCGCGGTGATTCCGGCCTTCCTGCTCTTCATGGTGATCCCGTGGGGGGCTCCGTTCCAGGTCGGCGAGCGAACCATCAGCCTCCAGGGGACCGACCTCAACGTGGGCGTCCTGTTCATCCTCGCCATGTCGTCGCTGGCGGTGTACGCCGTCGTGCTCGCCGGCTGGTCGTCCGGTTCGAAATATCCGCTGCTGGGCGGGGTTCGCGCCACCGCCCAGGCGATCTCCTATGAGGCGGCTCTCGGCCTGTCCATCGTGTCTGTCGTCATGTGGTCGGCGACCGCGGGCGAATCCGGCGGCGGCACGCTCTCACTGGCGGAGATCGTGGCCCGCCAGGGTGGCACCCTCGACGAGATCATCCCCCAACTCGGATTCATCACTCAGTTCATCCCGCGCTGGAACGTGTTCCCCCAGATCGTGGCGTTCGTCATCTTCGTGATCGCCGCGGTCGCGGAGACGAATCGCGCGCCCTTCGACCTCGTCGAAGCCGAACAGGAGATCGTGGGAGGGTTCCACACCGAGTACTCGGGGATGCGCTTCGCCATGTTCTTCCTCGCCGAGTACGTGAACATCTTCTCCATGTCGGCGCTGGCGGCCACCCTGTTCCTCGGCGGTTGGAACGGGCCGACGTTCGACGAGGTGCTTCCGGGGATAGTGTCGGCGGCGTTGCCCACCGTGTGGTTCCTGATCAAGACGTATGCAATCTTCTTCATCTTCATCTGGATTCGGGCGACGCTGCCCCGGATGCGGTACGACCAGCTGATGACGCTGGGGTGGAAGCGGCTCATCCCGGGTGCACTCGGCTGGCTGCTGCTTTCGACCGTTGTCATCGGTCTGCGACGATTCGGTCTGCCGTGGGCGTGAGGTGAACCGATGGGTGTGATCAGCGAACTGGTGAAGGGCCTCAGGGTCACGGGACGTCAGATGTTCCAGCCCCGCGTCACCACCGAGTACCCGAAGGAGTTCCGGGACAAGCCGCAGCGGTTCCACGGCCGCCATGTGCTCAACCGCTACCCCGACGGAATGGAGAAGTGCATCGGATGCGAGCTGTGCGCCGGGGCATGTCCCGCCCGGTGCATCTACGTCCGCGGCCAGGACAACCCCACCGATGATCCGGTGAGCCCGGGGGAGCGATTTGGTTTCGTCTACGAGATCAACATGTTGCGCTGCATCTTCTGTGCGCTCTGCGTCGAGGCGTGTCCTACCGAAGCAATCACCATGACCCACCTCTTCGAAATGTCGACCACGAACCGCGACGACGCCATCTACACCAGAGAAGAGTTGTTGATGGATCGGGACGGGAACGTGCCGCACATGTTCCCGGACGATCCGATGGCGGACCACGAAGAGCTGCGTGTCGCCGACGGCTGGCTGCGTGCCACGGCTCCGTCCGGCCGGGCCGCCTACGAGGGTGTCGTCCAGTGGCAGGGGTCGCCCGGTTCGGGCGACTGGGACCCTGAACCCGATCAGGAGACGCGGGACGCATGATCGAACTCGTGCTCTTCGTCGTCGTCGGATCCGCCGCCATCGGCGGAGCCCTGGCGGTGATCTTCGCCAAGAATCCCGTCTACGCCGCACTCGGCCTGCTCGGCACCCTGTTCTCGCTGGGAGTGTTCTACGTCGTGAATCTGGCGCATCTCGTGGCGGTGGTGCAGGTCATCGTCTACGCCGGAGCGGTGCTGACGCTGTTCCTGTTCGTGATCATGATGATCGGCGTCGACAAGGACCAGGCCGGCGACGAACCCCTCCGCTACCAACGGGCGCTCGTCGGTGGTCTCGGCCTGATCATCCTCCTGGTCGGCGGTGGCCTCGCCGTCGGCGGCAGGTTCGACTGGGTTCCGACGGCATCAGGCGCGGAGACTCTTCCCAATGGCACGGTCGAAGCCCTTGCTGGGAGGCTGTTCACGGACTGGGTGCTCGCATTCGAGGTCACCGCCCTGCTGCTGACGATCGCCGCGGCCGGGGCCATCGCCCTCGCCTACTTCAAGCATGACGGCTCGGAGCCCGTCGAATGATCGAAGTCACCGCCGGTTGGTACATGTCGCTTGCGGCCGTGCTGTTCTCGATCGGCCTGCTCGGGATCCTGGTGCGGCGCAACGCCCTCATCATGTTCATGTGCGTCGAACTGATGCTCAACGCCGTCAACCTGACGTTCGTTGCCGCCGGGCGGGCGCTGGGCTCGCTCGAAGGACAAGTCTCGGTCTTCTTCGTGCTGGTGGTGGCCGCGGCCGAGGTGGTCGTCGGGCTGGCAATCATCGTTGCGATCTTCCGTCGCCGTGAGTCGGCATCCGTCGACGAACTTTCGGAGCTGGCCGGATGAGTCCCGAGATCCTCGTTCCACTCGTCATTGCCGTGCCCCTTCTGGGAGCAGTGTTCCTCCACTTCCTCGGGCGGCGTATCGGCGAACCTCTCGCCGGATGGCTGGCGACCGGCGCCATCGGCACGTCGTTTCTCCTCGGAGCCATTTCATCGGTGGACTTCATCCGGGGAACGTCCGAGCACGGCGAATCGATCATGCTGTGGGACTGGATGCCCGCCATCGGCGCGGCGTTCGAGATCAAGTGGGATCCGCTGGCTGCCCTCATGACGCTTGTCGTCACGGGCGTCGGCACCCTGATCCACGTCTTCGCCATCGGTTACATGCACGGCGATGAGCGCTTCGCGAGGTTCTTCACCTATCTCAACTTGTTCGCAGCCTCGATGCTCACCCTGGTGCTCGCCGGGAACTACGCGATGCTCTTCCTCGGCTGGGAACTCGTTGGCCTCTGCTCATACCTGCTGATCAGCTTCTGGTACACGAAGCCGTCCGCCGCCGCCGCCGGCAAGAAGGCATTCATCGTCAACCGCATCGGCGACCTCGGGTTCATGATCGGCCTGATGCTGGTCTTCTTCCACTTCGGCACGCTCAGCTTCGACGGGATCTTCGAGCGTGCCGGGGAGGTGCTCACCACCGGCACCGCCACGGCGATCGGGCTGCTGTTCCTCCTCGGCGCGGCCGGCAAATCGGCCCAGATACCGCTGTATGTGTGGCTCCCGGATGCCATGGAAGGCCCGACTCCCGTCTCGGCGTTGATCCACGCCGCCACGATGGTCACGGCCGGGGTGTACGTCGTGGCCCGTTCGGCCTCCATCTTCCAGGAAGCGCCTGCCGCGGGAATGGCGGTGGCCACGGTGGGAGCGCTGACCGCGTTGTGGGCGGCGTCGATCGCCATCGCCCAGACCGACATCAAGAAGGTGCTCGCCTACTCGACCGTGTCCCAGCTCGGGTACATGTTCCTCGCAGTGGGCCTCGGCGGATACGTTGCCGGGATCTTCCACCTGATGACCCACGCCTTCTTCAAGGCGCTGCTCTTCCTCGGGGCCGGGTCGGTGATCCACGGGATGGCCGACGAACAGGACATGCAGAAGATGGGGGGCCTCCGCAAACACATGCCGGTCACCGCCGCCACGATGGGCATCGCCACCCTGGCCATCTCCGGCTTCCCGCTGCTTTCCGGTTTTTGGTCGAAGGACGAGATCCTCGCGGTGGCGTTCGAGGCCGGAGGCTTCGCCTCGGTCCTGTACGTGATCGGACTGGTGACCGCGATGCTGACCGCGTTCTACATGACCCGGCAGTGGGTGATGGTCTTCGCCGGGGACTCGCGCTGGGACGAGGGCGTGCACCCGCACGAATCGCCTCGTGTCATGACCGTGCCGCTGATCGTGCTGGCGGTCCTGAGCGTCGGAGCAGGCTTGGTGAACACTCCATTCCGGCTCGGGCTCGAACACTTCCTCGAACCCGCCTTCGAAGGCATCGCGATGGCCCATCCACCCGACGGAATCGGCATGTTCCTCCTGCTCGCCGCCGTCTCCGTGGGCGCCGGCCTGGTGGGAATCGCCATGGGCGGGTTCGTCTACACCCGTCCCCGGGAGGTGTGGACCCGTTTCCAGACCGGGTTCGGCCGTCTGTGGACCGCCTGGGAATCCGCCTATCGGGTCGACGACCTGTACGGCGCGGCGCTCGTCACTCCCGGTCGTAAGGCCTCCGAAGTGGCAGCCTTCCGCTTCGACCTCCCGATCATCGACGGCCTCGTCAACGGGGTGGGCCGGTTCTTCACCGAGAGCGGCACGCGTTCCCGGGTGATTCAGAGCGGGTACGTCCGTCACTACGGGGTGGCGTTCGTCGGAGGGCTGCTGCTGGCCGTCATTTGGCTGCTCGTGGTGGGAGGAGCCTGATGCTCACTTGGCTCATCGCCGCGCCCGCCCTCGCCGCGCTCGTCGTGGCGTTCCTTCCCAAGGACCGCAAGGAGTTGTACCTGCCGGTCGGCTTCCTCCTGTCCTTCGTTCCTCTCGCCATCGCCGGTTATCTGTTCTTCGACTTTGAATCCGGCGAGGCAGGATTCCAGTTCACCGAGCGGATTCCGTGGTACGAGCCGTGGGGGATCGAATGGAACCTCGGAATCGACGGGATCTCGCTCGGCATGGTCGTCCTGACCACGATCCTGTTCCCGATCTCGTTGGCGGCGAGCACCGCCATCAACCACAAGGTGAAAGAGTTCGTGGTCGCCGTGCTGTTCCTCGAGGCGGGGCTCATCGGGACGTTCCTCGCGCTCGATCTGTTCCTGTTCTTCGTCTTCTTCGAGGCGATCTTGGTCCCGATGTACTTCATCATCGGGATCTGGGGCTCGGAACGGCGGATCTACGCCGCGATCAAGTTCTTCCTGTACACCGCCTTCGGTTCGGCGCTGATGTTCGCCGGGATCATCGCCTTGGCCTTCCTGCACGCCGGCCAGGAGGGTGTCGCGAGCTTCGCCTATCAGGACCTGCTGGGATTGGACCTCGACGTCGTCGACGAGCGCTTGCTCTTCGCAGCGTTCGGTCTGGCCTTTGCCATCAAGGTGCCGATGTTCCCGCTTCACACCTGGCTTCCCGACGCCCATGTCGAAGCCCCCACCGCGGGGTCGGTGTTGCTGGCCGGCGTCATGCTGAAGCTGGGCACCTACGGCCTCCTGCGCTTCAACCTGGGTCTCTTTCCCGAGGCGTCGGTCGACGCGGTGCCCATCATGGCCACGCTCGGCGTGATCGGAATCGTGTACGGAGCCGCGGTCGCGATCGTCCAGCCCGACCTGAAGAGGCTGGTGGCGTACTCCTCGGTCAGCCACCTCGGCTTCATCGTGCTGGGAACCTTCGCCCTGACGTCCGCCGGATTGCAGGGTGCGGTGATCCAGAACGTGAACCACGGCCTCACCACCGGGGCGCTCTTCCTCCTCGTCGGCATGATCTATGAGCGCCGCCACACCAAGAAGATCGCCGACTTCGGTGGACTGTGGAAGGTGATGCCCATCTACGCGGGACTGTTCTTGTTCGCCACGTTCGCCTCCATCGGTATTCCCGGGCTGAACGGTTTCGTCGGAGAGTTCCTCATCCTCGTGGGCTCCTACGCGACCCTCCCCGTGTTCGCGATCATCGCGGCGTCCGGAGTCGTGCTGGCAGCCATCTATCTCCTCTGGGCATTCGAGCGGGTCTTCACCGGTGTGCCCGACAAGCCGGAAAACCAGGCGCTGAAGGACGTGAACGGCCGCGAGATCGCCCTCATGGCGCCCCTCGTGGTCCTCATTCTCCTGCTGGGCCTTTACCCGCAGGTATTGCTCGAGAAGACGGAGGCGTCAACTGAGGCGATCTTGGACCGTATCGAGGCCGTGACCGACTACGAGGTCCCCGCGCCGGGACGGCTGGATGACGTGTTCGTCGCCGAGGGAGCCGAGGAATGATGTTCGCGCAGACCACGCTCGCCACTCCGGACGTCTCGTGGCTGGCCATCGCCCCCGAGATCACGCTCGGACTGGGGGCGGCGATCGTGCTGCTCGTCGAAGTGCAATTTCTCCCACCCATACGCAGGCTCGGGGCGCTCGTCGGCGGGATTCTGGCGGTGGCGTTCGGGTTCAGCGTGTGGCAATGGATCCGCGTGGACGAACTTCTCACGACGACCGACAGCGCCGAGTTCCTCGCGGGATTCCTCCCGTTCGGGGAGATGATCGTGATGGACCACGGTTCGGTGCTCGCCCGCTTCGCCCTGCTGACGGTGGCCGCGCTTGGGATCGTCTCCGGCTGGCAGCTGTTCGAACGGCTCGGTCGGCGTGGAGCGGAGGCACTGGCGCTGGTGCTGCTCGCCACGTCGGGGTTCACGCTGATGGCGTCGTCGGTTCATCTGATGATGATGTTCCTCGGACTCGAAGTCGGATCCATCGCCCTCTACATCCTCGCCGGCATCACCCGGGATCGGATCAGCTCGGACGAAGCCGCCATCAAGTACTTCCTGCTGGGATCGGTGGCGTCCGCCGTCTTCGTCTACGGAGTGGCGCTGGTGTTCGCCGCCACCGGCGAACTCAGCCTGCTCGACGCGAGGAGTTTCCTGTCCGGAACGATCGTCACCCGGCCGGCAGTGCTGCTCATCGGAATGGCGATGCTCGTGGTGGGCCTGGGCTTCAAGATCTCCGCAGCGCCCTTCCACTCCTGGGCTCCTGACGTCTACCAGGGTGCTCCGGCGGGCATCGTCGGGTACATGGCTGCCGCCGCCAAGATCGGTGGATTCGCGGCGCTGATCCGGGTTCTGCACACGGCATTCCCGTCACTGCTCGCCGAGTGGGCACCGCTCATCGCGGGCATCGCCACCCTGTCGATGGTGGGCGGAGGGATCCTGGCGCTCGTGCAGGACGACGTGCGGCGCCTGCTCGCCTATTCGGGTGTCACCCACGCCGGGTTCATCCTCATGGGCATGGTGGGCGGCGGCGTCGGCGCGCCGGAGATCTGGTTCTATCTCGCGGTGTACACGCTGCAGCTCGTGGGTGCCTTCGGTGTCGTGGCGGTCGTGGCCGGAGCGACCGGCGGTCCGACCCCCATCGCGGCGTTCCGGGGGCTGGGTCGCACCCAGCCGATGTTGGCCGTGGCCTTCGGGGTGTTGTTGCTGGGGATGGGCGGCCTCCCGCTGACCTCGGGCTTCGTGGCCAAGTTCGGCGTCTTCCAGACTGCCTGGCAGGCCGGTTTCGAATGGCTGGTCGTCGTCGCCGTACTGGCCTCGGTGGTCGGCTTCGCCTTCTACCTGCGGGTCATCGTGGCGATGTACATGCACGACGAAGCCGATGACGCGGTCCCGGCGCCGACCATGCCGAGTCGGACCGTGGTGGCACTCACCGCCATCGTCACGGTCGTGCTCGGACTCCTCCCCGCACCGCTTCTCGAGCTGACGGCCCGGGCGATCCCGCTGTAGTGGGCCGTATCTCGTCCACCCGTCGACGGCGAGCGGTGGGGCTTCTCGTTGCCGTCGGTGCACTCGTTGCCGCCCTTCCGCTGCCCGCCCTGGCCCAGCGTGTCCAGAGCAACGTCGTGCTCGTCCGGGCGGACGATGTCATCACCGAAGACCTTTACGCCGCCGGGAACACGATCGTCGTGTCGGGGGTGATCGAGGGCGATCTCATCGCGGTTGCGTTCGACTCCATCCGCATCGACGGCGTGGTGGAAGGCGACGTGATCGCGTTGTCGAGTCGGGTCGAGGTCACGGGCCGCATCGACGGGGCCCTCCGAGTCGGAGCCGTGTCGACCGTGGTCGAAGGTGAGATCGGAGATGACTTCTTCGTCGGAGGGTTCTCGGTACAGACCGCGGCGTCTTCCTCGGTTGGCCGCGATGTGTTGGCGTGGGCTCGCACTGCTGAGCTGCTCGGTGATGTGGGACGGGACATCGAAGGAACCCAGCGGACCACGCGGGTCGCAGGACAGGTCGACGGTGACATCGACGTGACGACGTCGGGGCTGACCCTCCTTCCGGGCCTGCGTGTCTCCGGTGACGTGCGGTACACCGCCGCGGCGCCGGCAACGGTCGCCCAGACAGCACAGATCGACGGAACGTTCGTCCGCGCCGAAGCGCTCGAACCGAACCTGCGGGTCCGTGGCGTCCAACTCCTGGCCCAGTTCGTCGCCGCGTTGGCCGGGCTCGGAATCGGGCTCGGGCTGCTGTGGGCGGTGCCGGAGAGGTCGATCGCTGCCGCGTCGGCGCTGGCTCGCCGGCCTCTCGTGGCACTCGCGTGGGGGGTGGGGGTTGCCTCTGTGCCGATCGCCCTGGTGATCGTGGCGGTGGGACTCGTGTCCGTGACCTCGCTGTCGAGCAGCGGGCCGGTCGTGCTTGTCCTGTTGCCTGTCGCGATCGCGGCCGGAGCGGTCGTGCTGATCGGGCTGCTGACCGCGCCGGTGCCTGTCGGGTTGGCGGTCGGGAGCCGACTGCGCCCGGGATGGTCGTCCTACGCCCGCTATGTGCTCGGCTTTCCGATCGTGGTGATCGCCTGGCTGCTGCCCTGGGTGGGCGGGATCGTCCTGACGTTGCTGGGACTGGCGGGCTTGGGTGCGTGGCTGGTGGTCGACGACCGCGACGAGTGACGCGTCAGGTCACCCGGAGATCCGGATGGGCTTCGAGGAGCCCGGATACGCCTCCCGACGTGACGGTGACCGGCGTGCGTCCCGCTCGCTCGACGAGACTCGCCGCGATCGCAGCCCGGAAACCCGAAGCGCACATGAGCCAGACCTCGTCGGAGTCCGAGCCGGGAATGTCGTCCCGCAGATCCGGCACGTACCTGTGCACTGTGCCTGCGGCATGCGACACGGCCCGTTCGTGGGGGTCGCGGACGTCGACGACCACGGCTCCTGCTGCGATCGCCTCGGCCGCCTCGGCCACGCCCGCGGCACGTCCCTGCACGAGTTCGACGCCCTCGAGGTCTGACGTCGCGCCCGAAACCTCGTACCCGATCCTGCCGAGTTCAGTGCCGGCCCAGACCGGGTCCTGTCCCGTGTCGACCACGAGATGGATCGGCGAACCGAACGGCACCAGCCAGCCGGCCCAAGGTGCGAACGACGAACCCCACTCGATGGAGAGCGAGCCCGGGAGGTGACCTGCGAGGTAGCGATCACGGGGCCGCACGTCCACGACCCAGGCGTCGGGGTCGATCATCGAAGCGGGCACCATCGGAATGGAGACTTCCTCGAGCACGCCAGGATTCCTCCGGTTGAGCGGTGCCATGAATGCGTAGTAGTCGGGGTACGGCACGAGGGCATCCAATTCCCCGGTGACGAACGCCTCGGCATCGGGATATGCCAACACGGGATTCGACCGGACCTCGGCGGCAATCGTCGACGAACCCCCTCCCGCCGATCCCGACGACGTGCAGAACGAGCCGGCTCCATGGGTGGGCAGGACCTCGACGTCGCCCGGCAACTCCGCGAGCCGGTTGACAGACAGGTATTGGAGGCGGGCCAGAGACTCGGCGAACTCGTCACCGAGCAGATCGCTCCGTCCGGCGGAACCGACCAGGAGGCTCCCCCCGGTGAAGACAGCCGTCGGCGTGCCGTCGATCAATACGAGGTACGACATGTGCTCCGGGGTGTGACCCGGGGTGTGAATGGGGCGGATCGTGATCGAACCGCCTCCCTTGAACTCTTCGAGATGGAACGCCGGCACGAATGGAAAACCCGCTCCCGACCCGGCGGGCATCACCAGGTCCGCTCCGAGCCGGCGGGCGAGTGCCGGCGTGCCAGAGAGGTAGTCGTTGTGAACGTGGGTGTCGATCACATGGGTGATGTCCACCTCGAGGCGCTCGATGACCTGCAGGAACCGGCGCACGTCCCGTTGGGGATCGATGACGAGTCCGTGGCCGCCGTGCGCAAGCACATATGAGGTGTCGCCGAGGCTCTCGGTCCGGATGGCTTCGATGGGCATTTTTTTCGAGCGTACCGGGTCGGCGGAGGCTCAGTCGGCCGTGCTGGTTCTCGACCGGACTTCGGCGTCGCCGCGACGTGCCTTTTCCTGGAGTTCGGCCCGATGCCCCTCGAGGGCGGCAGTGATCGCGGGGTCACCCAGGGCCAGGATGCGAGCTGCCAGCAACGCCGCGTTCACCGCCCCGCCGATCGCCATGGTCGCAACAGGGATACCGGCAGGCATCTGCACGATCGACAGCAGCGCATCCATTCCGTCGAGCGAAGTGATCGCAACGGGAACTCCGATCACCGGAAGGGTGGTGACCGACGCCAGCATCCCCGGCAGGTGGGCGGCCCCGCCTGCGGCGGCGATGATGACCTGGTAGCCGTTCTCGGAGGCCTGTTGTCCGAATTCGAGCATGGCTTCCGGCGTCCGATGCGCGGAGATGACCCGCGCGTCGACCGCGATACCGAGTGCCCGCAGCGTTTGCACCGCGGGTTCCATCGTCGGGAAATCCGAGTCGCTTCCCATCACCACTGCCACTGTCACCGTGGGACCTCCTGGCCGCCGAGTGCGTCGACCACGCGTGCCGCGCGGTCTGCAGCACGGTCGGGAACATCATCGCAGACGGTGACGTGGCCGAGTTTGCGGTCGTGTCGGGGTGCCTTGCCGTAGAGGTGGATGTGGGCAGCCGGGTCGGCCGCCAACCCTGCGGCGAGTCGGTCCCGGGGGTCGGTGTCGGTGTTCCGGCCGATGATGTTGGCGGTCACGGCGGCGGACCGCAGCTCGGTGCTCCCCAGCGGGAGGCCGCATACCGCCCGAAGATGATTGGCGAACTGGGAGGTGACGGCGGCGTCGAGCGTGTGATGCCCGGTGTTGTGGGGACGGGCGGCGAGTTCGTTCACCAGCAACCCGTCCCGGGTCAGGAACATTTCGACGGCGAGGACACCGACGGAGTCCACGGCTTCCGCGGCGCGTTGGGCGAGATGTTGCGCTCGTTCCAGGGTCTCGGCCGGCTGGTCGGCGGGAGCGTTGATTCTGCGACATTGGCCATCGACCTGGATCGTCGCCACCGGGTCGTAGGTGACCTGGTCACCGTCGGGTGCCCGGACGACGATCACGGCGAGTTCGGTCAGCAGGTCGAGCCGGGGTTCGACGAGGACGGCACCTCCCGCGGCTCCTTCGACGATGCGGGCCGCGTCGGCCGGGTCGTCGACGAAGAAGGTGCCGCGTCCGTCGTATCCGCCATGGACGAACTTGATCACCTGCGGGCCCTGGTCTCTCACGATCTGGGCGGCCTCCTGGGGATCTCGGGTGACGGCGGCCGGCGGAGTGGGGATCTCGACAGCTGCGAGTGCTGCTCGCATGAGAGCCTTGTCGGAGACGGTGGCGAAGGTCTCGGCGCCGGGACGCATGAGGCAACCGTTTTCCCCGAGATCCCGTAACGCCGCGAGATCGACCACTTCGTGATCGAAAGTGAGAACGTCACAGCCCTCCGCGAACCGCCGAAGGTCGTCGCGCGAATTCGGCGACCCGATGGTGTGGTGCGGGCTGATCTGGGCGGCCGGATCATCCTGCGACATGACCATGAACCGCAAGTCGATACCCAGCGGAATCGCCTCCTGGGCCATCATCCGCGCCAATTGGCCCCCGCCGACGACCCCCACAATCATCCGCTCACTCATCCCGCAGAGGGTAGGACCGCGTTTTTAGCGGGGCAGCGCGTCAGAAACAGCGCGTTTCGCGTGACAGAAAATGTGAACGGTTGTGGGCGAATTCTGAAGCCGATCTGCTCTTCGTTGCGCTACGAAAAGAGAGCGCTGCCCCGCTCACAGAGTCAGCGGATAGGCAGGCCGGCTTCTAAAAGGCGGCCAACTCGCGTTCGAGGGGGGTGCGGAAGCGGGGGGTGAAGCGGGTGTCGCCGAGGAAGCCGGCGAGTCGTTCTCGTTCTGCGTCGACCAGGCGGCGGCACTCATCGGAGACGTCCTCGAGGTACTCGGTGACGATCTTCCCATCCGGCCGCTGCGCCCAGCCTCCCACGATCCGACCGTTCCACCACACCGTGGGTCCGACATTCCCGTTGCGGTCGAACAGACGGTCCCGATGCGGCCCGAGATACCAGTCCCGCTCCTTCCAGCCCATTGGAGTGGAGTCGAGTCCGGGGAGCAGCGCCGCCCAGGGCTCAGTCGTTGTCACCGGTTCCGTGTCTTCGGCCGAAACCCACCCAGGGCCCGTGTCCAGTTCGACTTCGACGGCATTGATTGCTGTCAGCGCCGCCCTGGTCTGGCCGAGGTTCCAGCCGGTCCACCACTGCAGGTCGGTGACGGAGCCAGGTCCGTATGCCTCCAGCCAGCCCTGTGCGAGGTGCGCACGGGCGTCAGAGGGCTCCATCTCGGGTATGGGGTGCCCGATCCACGACTCCATGGGGGTATACCGATACTGGCTGCTGATCCAAGTGCCGAGCGGACGTGTGCGGGCGAGCAGCCCTGCCGCCGTCATCAGCAGCACGACCCGGCTACCGACGGACAACGTGCCGGTCTGACCCCCGACCGGCGGTGTGAAACGCCTGTCGAGCTCCGGGTTCGCAGACGTCAACTCGCGTGTGCTCGCCTCTCCGAGGTCGGAAAGGAGCTTGAGCACGATGTTGGTCATCCGGTCGATGTGCGACACGCCGTCGTCGGCCACGTCCGTGCGTGCGAGCCACCTGGCGAAACGTTTCCGCTCACGCGCCACGAACGAATCGGTGTATCCACGTTGCACCGCTGCAATGTTGACCAGCGGGACCACGAAGAGGGTTCGGCGCATCCCGAGCATGCGCAGGCACGTCCGGTCTTCATACAGGGTTCGCTCGACGCCTTCGACCGAGTCGACCGCGCCACGGGCAGCACCCGCGAGGAAAACCGACACCGGGTCGGTCGAATGCACCCCGACGAGAGTGTGGGCGGTGGCGGCCAGGTCGTCGGAGTCCGTGGTGAACCCGTGATGTCGTCCAAGCCGGGCGCGTCGCTCGGAGTCAGGGATTCGCCTCATTGCAATGCGATCCACAGGGACTCCGCCGAAGCCACGAGCTGGCCGTCATCGCGATAGATGGCGGACCGGGCGTTGCGCTTGCGGCCGGTCCACTCCGGGTCTGCGTCGGCGACGACCACGAGCCGCGTCCCGGCTTCGACGTTCGCGTGGACCGCAACTTGGAGCCGCCCGGTGACTGCAGGTCGCGACTGATCGTCGAGGGACACGCGCCATCCGGCTGCACAGTCGATCGGTGCCGACAGGAACCGATGCTCGATTGTTCCCTCCGCCGCCGTCCACGGAGGATGAACGAGGGGAGTTGCGTAGATCGAGGTTCCGTCGACTCGGCCGGCATGCACCTGTAAGGAGTCGGGCGCCGACCCGCAGGAAAAGCAGTGGGAGACGCGGGGGATGCTCGGTTGACGCTCAGCCCACTCTCGGGCTCGGACTGCGTCATCCCAGGGAACGAAGTCCGGGGCGTCGGCGATGTCGCCAGCAGGGCCTGCTTCGAGAATCACCGTCGCGTCGTCGAGCAGCGTTCCGTCGATGAGGTCGAGCGGTCGGTCGAGTGGGCAGGGATTGCGGAACGTGATGGCAACGGGGATGTCGAGATGACCGGCAACGAGTCCCGCGACGTGTCCACCTTGGGCGATCCCGTCGATGCCTTGAAACCGGCGCGGCACCGTGATCTGCATGGCCCGGGAGGGTAGGGGGGCGTTCTGGTCTGCGTTGCGCTACAGAAATGGCGCGCTGCCCCGCTAAAAAGCCCTATTTCGACCCGGCGGATTGGAGGTTCTTGACGAGGATGTCCTTTTTGACGAGACCGGATGCCCGCCAGCGCTGGGTGAACGAATTGGCGTCGGGTCGGGTGGTCAGGACCATGAACGTCGGAGTCGACATCACCTTGAACTTGCGAAAGGCGTCGGGCACCTTCGCGGCGTTGGCCTTGACGACGTGTGCGACCCCGTCGAACTCCTCGGCGAGTTCGGTCACGATGCCGTCCATGGTTCGGCACGGCTGACAGTTCGTCTGCATGAAGTCGATGAGGACGGGCCGTCCGGATCGAACGAGTTCTTCGAGTTGTGACAGCGACGTGAGGTCGATCGGTTTGGTACGTTTTGTGAAGAGTCCCATTGCAAGGTGCAACGATGGCCGGTCGGCGGACATTCCGCCAGACGACTGTTCCCAGATCGCCTGTAGCCTCGGAGTTCATGCAGGATCTGCGCGACACTCGAGACCGTCCGGTTCGGGATCTCCGTATCTCGGTCACGGACCGGTGCAACTTTCGATGCACGTACTGCATGCCGAAAGAGATCTTCTCCCGGGACTACGAGTTCCTCGACAGAGGGGACCTTCTCAGCTTCGAGGAGATCGAGCGCGTCGCCCGCTCGTTCGCCCGTCACGGAGTCTCGAAGATCCGTCTCACGGGCGGTGAGCCACTGCTCCGCAAGGGGATCGAGGAGTTGATCGGCCGCCTCAGCGTCATCGAAGGTATCGACGACCTCACCCTCACCACCAACGGTTCGCTGTTGGCCCGCAAGGCGATCAAACTCGCAGAGGCGGGACTCGATCGAGTCACGGTGTCTCTCGACTCCATGGACGATGAAGTGTTCATGGCCATGAACGACGTCGGTTTCCCCGTGGCTGCCGTGCTCGAAGGCATCGACGCCGCGGCCGAGGCGGGGCTGACCCCCATCAAGATCAACATGGTCGTCAAACGCGGGGTGAACGACGACTCCATCGTCGATGTGGCGGATCACTTCCGTGCCACAGGACACATCGTCCGCTTCATCGAGTTCATGGACGTCGGGACGACCAACGGTTGGGCGCTCGACGACGTGGTGCCGGCGGGTGAGGTCGTCAGGCGCATTCACGAGCGATTCCCGATCGAACAGGCCGACCCGAACTATCGGGGAGAGGTCGCCAACCGCTGGCGGTATGTCGATGGTTCCGGTGAGATCGGCGTGATCGCCTCGGTGACCGAGCCCTTCTGCGGCGATTGCACCCGGGTACGGCTCAGCGCAGAAGGCTCGATCTACACCTGCCTCTTCGCATCAGGAGGATCCGACTTCCGGGCCCTCCTGCGGGAGGGCGGATCGGACGAGGACATCGACGCGCTCGTCCGATCCGTCTGGTCGGCCAGAACCGACCGGTATTCGGAGATCCGTTCCCGAGCGACACGAGCCCGGACCCGGATCGAGATGTCCTACATCGGCGGCTAGAGCAACCTCGCAATCCTCCGACTAGGCAGTTTGCATTCAGGCCCGCTCTGTTTTCCCGGATCGTGATGGCCGAGGTACTCGGACACGGCTCGGATGTTGACCCTTTGGCGGGAGCACCCAGGCGCAGTGGTGTCTGAGAGCGTGCATTCCGTTCGCCCGGTCGCGCTCCAGCCCGGCCGACTGTAGGGCTGGCTTCCAGACGTGGTGGGTGAAGTAGGCACGGGTGAGGGTTCACGGTCCTGGTTCGTGAACATCATCTCGACACTCCGCATTTCTCCACTCCTTTCCCGCCAGGGGAGTTCCACCGCCGCGATGCCGAACCTTTGGACGTGTCCCGCCACGGTCATCGCGGCGACATCGGGCAGCGGCACCTCCCGCTCTCTGCCCCCTTTCGGAGGGGCAAGGACCACCTGGTTCTGGACCAGGCGCAGCTGCTGACGGATGTGGATGACTCGTCGTAGGAAGTCGATCGCCTCCACGGCGAGGCCGAAGATCTCGCCCTGACGCAGCCCACACCCGGCTCCCAGCACCGGCATGGCGCGGAGCTCGTCTTCTGCTCGCTTCACTACCAGAACGTTCCTCGCCTCGCGTCCGCCGAAGGGAAGCAGAGTGAGGCCAAGGTCAGCGAGGTCTGCCTCGAGGTCGTCTGGGTCGTACTTGCGTCCTGAACCGACGTAGAGAATCTCCGCAAAGTTGACCGGACACTCCCGACTCGCTGATGACCGGTACAACCGTCTGCCATCCGCGCTCTTGGAAGACCAGCCAGTTTGACCCGGTTGATCGGGAGAGTTGGCCCCCTGGGTCCATCCGAGGTCGATGTCGACACAGTCGTCGAGATGAGGGGCGGCCGACCGTTTACGATCCAGGTTCGGTCGTCTTGGTCGACCTCGAGGGTGAGGGCAGGCTCGTCGCCGACGGTCACCGCCGCGGTACGGCTCTGCCAAGCGGCGTCGGGCCGCCCGACAGCTGGACGTGGTTCAATCCGAGCCTCCACGAGATCAAGGCGGTTCAAAGGAGAAAATCGACATGACTGGGCCCAAAACCGTGACCACCGATTTGTATCCCGCTCCGGGTGTTCACGGCGGCGACGCCGACGCCGTCGCCGCCTACCTGGGCATCGATCCGGCCGAGGTGCTCGACCTGTCCGCCAGCCTCAATCCGGAGGCCCCCGACGTGGCCGGAGTGGTTGCGCGATCGCTGGACAGGCTGGGCCGATATCCCGATGTCACCTGTGCCACCAGCGCGCTCGCCGAGGCAATCGGGGTCGATCCCCAAAGCCTGGTCGTGACCAACGGCGGCGCCGAGGCCATTGCGTTGGTCGCCCAATTACATCCGACAGGATGGGTCGAAGCACCGGAGTTCGCGCTCTATGCCCGTCACCTTCGTGAGCTCGACCCGAAGGCTCCGAGGTGGCGATCAAACCCGTCCAACCCTCTTGGGCAATTCGCCGGTCCGGATGAGAAGGCTGGGGTGTGGGACGAAGCCTTCTGGGCCCTCGCAGCAGGAACATGGACCAGAGGCGACGCACGATCTTGGCGGATCGGGTCACTGACCAAACTCTGGGCCTGCCCCGGCCTCCGAGCAGGCTACGCCATCGCACCCGACCCGGCGTCAGCAGAAGCGATGCGAGAAATCCAACCCAGATGGGCGGTCAGCGGGCTCGCCATCGCGGTCATCGAACTCTTGCTGCCTGTGACCGACCTGCCCTCATGGCAGAGGTCCATCGCCAAGCGACGAGCAGAACTCGCAGATCAACTCCGTGAGCGCGGACTCGTGGTCAGCGAAACCGATGCCTGCTGGGTGTTGGTCGAGCGTCCCGACCTACGCTCCCTTCTCATCCCCACTGGAGTGTTGGTGAGAGACTGCACATCGTTCGGCCTCAACTCGACCACCAGGATCGCCGTTCCAGACGACCAAGGGTTGGAGAGACTGCTCAACGCGCTCGACCGAGTCCTGTGATGAGCCTGCGCCCCTTGATGATCCTTGGCTGTACCTCAGGCGCCGGGAAAAGTCTGATCGTCACCGCTCTGGCCCGCTGGTTCAGTCGGCAAGGGGTCGGCGTGGCACCGTTCAAGGCGCAGAACATGTCGAACAACGCCAGAGTGGTCGACGGTGGGGAGATCGGGGTCGCCCAGTGGCTGCAAGCCCGTGCCGCCCGGGTCGAACCCTCCGTCGACATGAACCCGGTGCTGCTCAAACCCGAAGCCGACACCCGCAGTCAGGTCATTGTCTCCGGGACCTACCGTCCGGACATCAGTGCGATGCCTTGGCGCCACCGCGGCCCCTATCTATGGCCCGCAATGGAAGACGCCTACCGCCGGCTGAACGAGCGCTACGACCTGGTACTCATCGAGGGTGCCGGCAGCCCCGCAGAGACCAACCTCGAAGACCTGGTCAACAACCGGATCCTGCAACACACCGACGCCGCAGGAATCTTGGTCGTCGACATCGATCGGGGTGGCGCTTTCGCCCACCTCTACGGAACCTGGATGTTGGTACCTGAGGCCACCCGCACTCGGCTTGCCGGGTACGTACTCAACCAATTCCGCGGCGACTCCGGTCTGTTGGAGCCTGGCCCGTCCGACCTCACCCAAATGACATCGATGTCCTGTGTCGAGGTCGTACCCATGCTTTGTCACGAACTGCCCGACGAGGAAGGGGCGACCATCAGGGGCGAGGCTCCCGATGGGTCGATCAACGTGGCCGTCGTGCGTTGGCCCTATGCGTCGAATCTCGACGAGTTCCACCTCCTTGCAAGGACAGCCAACATGAGATGGGCCAGCGGGCCGAGCGATTTGGAGCAAACCGACCTGATCATCCTCCCCGGGTCGAAACATGTCGCCGCCAGCGCCGAATGGCTCCGCTCCCGCCACCTCGACCGAGCCATCGTCGAGAAAGCCAGGGCTGGAACAAAGGTCTTCGGCATCTGCGGTGGAGCCATGCTTCTCGGGCACGCTGTTTCCGACCCCACCGGCGTCGAAGGCGCCACCACCGGAATCGGGTTGCTCCCACTCACAACCACCATGGATCCGGGAAAGGTCATCACAAGAGCCCGGTTAGAAGTCGACGGACTCCCAGACCCATGGGCATCCCTGAACGGGATCTCCACCGCCGGCTATGAAATCCGTAACGGACGGATCAGCGGGGAAGCGTGCGCAGTCGGCCCGCAGTTATGGGCCTCTGGGTCGGTCCTCGCCACCACAGTCCACGGACTACTCGAAGACCCAGTCGTACTGGAAGCGTTGACCGGACACCACCCGGATCCCGTCCTCGAACCGACCTTCGAACGCTTGGCCGACGCCATCGACACCCATCTCGACACCGACCATCTGATGAGGCTGGTCAAGTCTTGAGCACCGGGGTCGCTGTCACAGCCGGATGGGTGGCAGATCAGCTGTTTGGCGAACCAGCGCCTCGGCTCCACCCGGTGGCATGGTTCGGCAACGTCATGGGACGTCTCGAAAAGCTCACCTATCGAGATTCCCGAACCGCCGGCGCCGTCCACACTGCAGCGGGAGTGTTGGCGGCCATCGCAGTGGGCCGAGCAACCACACGAATCCTGGGGCGCCACCTGGCCACCACAATGGCGGTGGCCGTCTGCGTCGCCGGCCGCATGCTCGCCGACGAAGCAACCACGATCATCGATGCCGTCGACGACGGCGACCTTGATACTGCTCGAGGTCGTCTTCCCGCGTTGGTAGGACGGGATCCGAGCGACCTCAGCCAAGAAGAGATCGTCCGCGCCGTCATCGAATCAGTAGCGGAGAACACCAACGACGCCGTTCTCGCCTCGATCTTCTGGGCGTCCATCGGAGGAGCCCCGGCCGTTTTCGCCCACCGAGCCATCAACACCCTCGACGCCATGATCGGCCACCGCAACCAGCGATACCAGAACTACGGCTGGGCCGCAGCCCGACTCGACGACATCGCCAACTATCTTCCCGCCCGTCTCGGAGCACTCGGCGTTGCCGCTCTCAACCCTGGTCGCACTCGGAACATCTACCGCTCCGTGACCGAAGACGCGCCCAAACACCCCTCCCCGAACGGCGGAGTCATCGAGGCAGCCGTAGGCGCCGCCCTCGACGTCAGGCTCGGTGGGATCAACAAGTACGGAGGCCGGCTCGAGAACCGAGGCACGCTCGGCGGTGTTCGTACGCCGAACACATCCGACGCCCGCAACGCGATCAGACTCAGCATCCAGCTCGGAGCCCTCGCCGCCGGCCTTGCTGCTCTGCGAGGGTGAATGACCTGGGAAGCGCGCGGTTCTTACTACGAGGCGTGTAACTGCGAGGCGGTGTGCCCCTGCCGTCGCCAAGGTGACCGAAAGGGCGGACGGGCGACCTATGAGACTTGTGATTTCGTCTCTGTCATGGAGGATCGACGAGGGCCACATCGACGGACGTGACCTCTCGGGAGTCGGAACGGTGCCGTCTCAAGACTTGGCCAATCAGACGAATGCTTCGACGGCGAAGGCGACCCCGATGACGGCGCCGACGGTGAGCGCATGTGCCAGCAGCGTGATGACCGCGGCTACGTCGAGGCGGGCGAGCGTGATCCGTTGGAGCATGAAGATCCCGGCGAGGAGCCACAGGGTGATGCCGACCGCGGCGCCCACGACGGGCACGGGGATCACGAGCAACGGAAGCGACGTCAGTGTCACCGTCGCGGTCGTCTCGGCCAAGGTGGCAGGGTGGCGCGCCACGCGGGACACGAGACGAAGCACGAAGGCGGCGAACAACGCTGCCAGGGGAGAGGCGAGGGGCCCGAGGACCGTCGGCAGCCACTCGAAGGTGGTCAGGCCGATCACCACGGTTCCGATCACCGCGAATCCGATCAGCCCGTCGTCTGCCATCGCCGGATCGTCCTTCAATTCGTCGACGACACTCCGTCGAACGGTCGACGCCTCCCAGAGAGACCCGGCGATTCTCGTGACGGCGTTCACGGCGGTCCGAACCTCTGCAATCCGACCTCGATGTCGGTGGTCGAGTCAGCCGAGAACCAGGAGCGTCCGTCTTCGCCCCACGATTGCCACTCGGTGCCGATCACCGGCCGAAAGGACGTTCGGTCCAGCAGGCTCTGGATGCTCCCGCCCCCTTCGAGTTCGTCGCGAATGCCATCGAGTGCATCCGACGGATACACCGCGCAGGTGGTTTGTCGTATCCCGTCGTCGACCGGTACCACGGGCAGGCTCTCGGTCATTCCCACCAGACGCTCGAGGGTCGAGACCCGAACCCACGGTTGGTCGACCGCCACGACTGCGAGAAGTGAGGTCGGGAAGGCCTCGACTGCTGCGAGCAGTCCCGCCAGCGGACCACGGTGGGGTGTTCCGATGTCGGGGATCGTTCCGACGTCTGCGAGCGTTTCGGCGAGACCGACGACAACGACCTCGTCGGTCGTGTTGCGGAGTGCGGCGACCACATGGTCGAGCATTGTCTTCGTCCCGACGCGCACCGAGGCCTTGTCCACTCCCATCCGGGACGAACGCCCCCCGGCGAGCACGACTCCGATCGTTCGTACCATCGTCGCCGATGATGTCACGAAAGACGCTGGCGTGGGCAATCGCCATCTGGGCCGCGCTGACGTGGGGCGGTCGCATTGCCATCGTGTTCGACCTGGGCAGTGACCCGGGGGAACGAGTGCGGATCGGACTGTCTGTCCTCGTCGCTGCCGCCGCCGTGCCGGCACTTGTGGTCGGACGATGGGTCCGACCCGCCGTGTATGCCTACGCGGCAGTCAACACGGTCCTCTGGGTCCGGTCGGTCGTCGTCGTGTTTTCCGAGGAACGAGCACAGTCCTTTCTCGTCGTCCACACGACTCTGGCCCTCCTCTCGTTGCTGCTCGCCGCCGTGGCGGCTCTCACCGTCTGGCGAGAACCTCCCGTTTGATCGGTCCGTCGACAGGAACTGCGCTCGCGAGTCGCTCGGCCAATTGCTTGGCCGTGTCGTAGTAGATCTCCATGAGCGCGATCCCGCGGAGCGGGCGGGGGATGCGTCGCCCCTGCGGTGACGCCACCACCACGGGCACCCGCTTGGCCGTGGCGTAGCCCGCCATCACGATCCCGTACCCGTCCCGCAAGTCGGCGAGGACCACGGTTGCCCGTTCGATCGCCTCGAACGTCTCCTGGGCGAGGTCGGCAGGAGTGCGACCCACCGCACCCCAGGACTCGAGATCGCGGGCGGGGCAGAACACCTCGTAGCCCGCTGCCTCGAGCAGCTCGATGGTCAGTTCCGCGTGGCGTCTGCCGGCGCTCTCGGTCGACGGGCCCAGGAGCACGACGAGCGGTCCTGGCGCCGGTGTGGTCCGCGCTCGCTTGGTCACCCGGTAGCCCAGCCACAACAACGTCGCGGTGACGGTCAGTTTGAGTCCGAACGCACCCTCTTCCCCGAGTGCGAGAACGGTGCCCTGGAAGGACGCCACGAGGGTTCCCGCCAGGATCAACGCGTTTCCGATCACGATGCGGCGGTTCGAGCGCCAGAACCGAAAGACGGACACCAGCGAGAGGACGATCAGGATCGTCGCACCAGTGCCCCCCGAGATTGCGGCGAGCAACCGCGGTCCGAAGCCGTCGGTGATCGGTGGGAAGATGTCAGAGGGGATCCCTGTGCCGGGGAGAGGCTGGGAGAACGGGACGGTGGTGGTGAGGGTGATCGATATGGCGGCGATCGCGCCCACGAGCACTGCCATCACATGGCCGGATCGCCGACCGACGACGAGGAACATGGATCCGAGTGCCAGCACCGGGACGTTGAGGATCGCCCCGAAGAGGAAGAAGGTCCGATACGAGATGCCGTTCCAGCCGATGGTGATCCCATGGACGAACGCCCAGGTGGCGATGGCGAACATCGCGATCCCCAGTGCGTACGCCGCAACGTGCGGCCGCGGCGACCGGCGCAGATCACGGAGGAGGTCGACGGCGAAGATCGTCGCGGCGAGCCCGCCGATCACGCCAAGGGTGGCATCCATCGGCTGCGACGCTAGTGGCGCTCGACCCGGGGGAAGGTCGCCGCCTCAATCACCGATATCTCGACCCGGTCGCCCGGCTGGAGAAGCGGTGCCGGGCCGAGCCGTGCCCGGAGGATCGCACCATCCGCCAGCGCGACGGTGACAAGCTGGTCGTGACCGAAGAACTCCCTGCGTCGGACGACGGCATTGCCGTCCTCCGAAAGGCGGAGGCTGACCGCTTCCGGACGAATCATCACCGTCACGTCTCCCTGATGGCGGCTGTCGAAGTTGCCGACGGGCGTCGCCACGCGTCCCCCCTCGGCGTGTCCGTTCAGGAAATCGGCGTCGCCGAGGAACGATCCCACCCAGCTGTCGGTGGGGTGCAGGTACAGCTCCGACGGCGTTCCCGTCTGCACCACTCGGCCGTCGGTCATGACGGCGACGATGTCCGACATCGACAGCGCTTCCTCCTGGTCGTGGGTGACGAAAATCGCCGTCGTGCCGCTCCGCCGGAGGATCTCGGCCACCTCGTTGCGCACCTTGGCCCGCAATGCGGCGTCGAGGTTCGAGAACGGCTCGTCGAGGAGAATGACTTCGGGATCGGGGGCCAGCGCCCGGGCGAGAGCCACCCGCTGCTGTTCTCCGCCGGAGAGTTCGTGCGGGAGGCGCTCGGCCTTTCCGGTGAGCCCGACCAGTTCGAGGACTTCGGGCACGCGAGCGGCTCGGCGGCGTTTCGGGGCGCCATAGCCGACGTTTCGGCCGACGGTGAGGTGCGGGAAAAGGGCGTAGTCCTGGAACACCATGCCGACCCGCCGCTTCTCGGCGGGGACGAACAGCGACGGCCCGACGACCTGGCGCCCGTCCACCTCGATGGTTCCCGCGTCCGGTCTGTCGAAACCCGCGATGAGGCGCAGCGCGGTCGTCTTGCCTGACCCCGAGGGGCCAAGGAGTGTGAGAAGAGCTCCGGTCGGTACCTCGAGATCGACGCCCGCGAGTGCGCGGGTCTCGCCGAACCAACGTTCGACGCCCCGCAGGCGAATGGCGGGGTGTTTCGTCTCAGGGTCGATCATCGATGGAGGTCTTTGGTGACGAGGAGGTAGAGCGGAACGGCGGAAATCCCGACAAGGGTGAGAGCCGCCACGCTCGCCTGAGTGTAGAAGAGCTCGGAGCTGGCGCTCCAGATCCGTACGGCCAGGGTCTCGAAGCCGGTCGGACGCAGCAGGAGCGTCGCCGGCAGTTCCTTCATGACCGTGAGGAACACGAGTGCACCCCCTGCGAGGAGGGACCGCCACACCAACGGGACCGTGATCCGTCGAAGGGTGGTGAACCCCCCCGAGCCGAGGCTTCGACTTGCGTCCTCCAGGCTGGGCCCCACCTGACGTAGCCCCGCTTGAGTGGCGGCGAGCGCTTGGGGGAGGAACATCGCCACGTAGGCGATGACGAGGAGGACCACCGTCTGGTAGGTGGCCGGCGCATATCGGATCGAGAGCACGAGAAATCCGAGTCCGACTGCGAGATGAGGCAGCGAGTACGTGGACCAACTCACTGCTTCCAGCATTCGCGCCGGCCGGCTCGGGTATCGCACGGTGAGAATCGCGACGGGCAGCGCGGCGACGGCCCTGGCGGCGGCGGCCGCCCCGGCGCCCCCCCCGGAGCGGAGTGCCTCGGCCCAGACCGGGTCGGCGGGATTGCCCAGCGCCGTGCCGCGGATCGCCCACCAGCCGATCGTCACCAGGGGAAGCACCAGCGCGGCGATCACCAGGACGCCCAGAAACCCGTAGGCGACGACTCGCGCGCGGCGGCCCAGCGCGACATGTTCGGGTGGACGGGTGGGGCGTCTCGCCGCCAGGCCCGCCCGACCCCGGTTGCGCTGTTCGGCGACGACGAGCACCAGGGCGGCGAGAACGAGAAACCCGGAGAGGAAGAGTGCCGGGGCGATGTCGAGCCGGCCCCGGAACTGCGTGTAGATGGCGCGGGTGAAGGTCTCGTAGCGCAGGAGGGACACGGCACCGAAGTCCGAGATCACGTAGAGGGCGACGAGCAGCGACGAGCTGAGGAGCGCCGGGCGCAACTGCGGCAGGATCACGTCGAAGACGGTCCTGCGGGGTGAGGCACCGAGACCGCGGGCCGCCTCTTCGAGGGCGGGATCCATCCGACGGAGCGCCGGGGTCGCGATGAGGTGGACATAGGAGAAGTTCCACAGGCTCAGCGCCCCCCACGCCGCCCAGAAGCCGTGGAACACTCCCAGCTTGGGGAGTCCCACCGCATCCAGGGCGAGGGACACGACCCCGCCGTTTCCCGACGAACCCAGCATGGCGAGCGCGCCCACATAGGACGGGATGACGAGGGGGAGGGTGACGAGCATCGACCAGACGCCACGACCCTTGAGGTCGGTCCTCGTGGTGAGCCATGCCGTCGTCGTGCCCAGCAGGACGGCGGTGATGGTCACCGTCACGACCAGCAGCGTCGTGGAACCGAAGAGCTCCGCGAGGCGGTCGAACGCGATGCCCCCGGCGTCGAATCCTCCGGGTCGCAACACCGTCCACACGAGATGTGCGATCGGCGCAGCACCGGGGATGGTGACTGCGAGTGCCATCACCCACAGCGCGGCGGAAGCCCTCCGCCTCTTGGGGACGGAGGGCTTCCGCTGCGGAACGACCGCAGGAGGCGAGGCGGTCGTCATCAGGTCAGTCCGGCCTCCGCGATCAGTTCCAGCGCGGGCTCGAGCGTGTCGGCGGTGTCGGTGAGGCTGATGTCGAGCGTCGGCAACTCGGCGAGGGGGAGCTGTCCCTCCGGACCCTCGACGCCCTCGATGAGCGGATACTCGAAGAGGGTGAGGAAGTGCTCCTGGGACTCCTCGGAGAGAAGATGGCGGATGAGGTCGACCGCCGCCTCCTGCTGGTCGCTGCCGGCGAGCACCCCTGCTCCGGCTGCCATGACCAAACCCCCTGGGTCGCCCGACGGGAAGAAGTGGTTGCGGGCAGGTACCTCACCCAGCTGGTCGATGCGTTGGAGCAGGTAATAGTGGTTGACCAGGCCGGCATCGAGATCTCCGGCGACGACGGCGTCGACGATCGGGCCGTTCCCGTCGTGAATCACCGGATCATTGGCGGCGATCCCCTGCAGCCATTCGAGGGTCCGCTCCTCGCCTTCTGTGAGCACCATGCCGGTGACGAATGCAACGAAGGAACCGTTGGTGGGTGCGACCCCGAAGCGCCCGTTCCATTCGGGCTCGATGAGGTCCCACACGCTGTCGGGTAGTTCGCCCTCGGCAACCAGGTCCGTGTTGTAGACCATCACCCGGCTGCGCCCGGTGATGCCGACCCAGTGACCGCCGGCGTCGGCGTAGCGCGGGTCCACGAGCGAGAGCACGTCGTCGGGAAGCTCGGTGAGGAGTCCTTGCTTGGCGATGCCGCCGATGAAGGCAGGGTCCTGTGCCCAGAACACGTCTGCCGGGGAGGCGTCGCCTTCGGCTGTCAGCGTGGTGGCGAGGTCGCCGGTACCGCCGTACCGCACGTCCACTTCGATGCCGGTGGCCGCCGTGAACGAGTCGATCACCGGTTGCACGAAGTTCTCGTTCCTGCCCGAGTACAGCACGAGAGCCTCGCCGGTGTCGCTCCCGGTGGTGGTGGTCGCAGTCGTCGTCGTGGTGGTGTCACCCTGATCGGCGCCGCTGCAGGCTGCCAGCACGAGTGCCAGAGCCAGTGTGAGGCCGGTGATTCGTCGCATGTTCGGTGTCCCTTTCGGTGTGGTCGCGGCGGCACCTTAAATTGCACTATCACCGTAGTGCAAATTCTCCTTACGAGTTGCGTTAGGCCAGGCTAACGATTCTCGTTCGGGTATCGACGAGACTCTTCGGGAGAGGCGCCGAATAGCGGCCCGGACCGCCGGTCACGCCCCGGGGTAGGATTGAGTCCGTGACGACTGCACCCGAAGCTGGAGACGTGGCGCACTACCGCACTCCCTACCGGGAGTATGCGGCGGCGATCTACGAACTGGCGGAGGCGGATCTCCCCGTCATACAGGCCCGAATCGCCGAATGGCTGGGCGTGTCCCGGCCGTCGGTCTCCGAAATGATCCATCGGATGGCCGACGACGGGTTGGTGGACATCGGTGACGAGATCACGCTCACCGCATCGGGCCTGCACCTGGCCGAGGTCGTGGTCCGACGGCACCGACTCGCCGAACGCTTCCTCACCGAGGTGCTCGGCCTTCCGTGGGTGAAGGTTCACGAGGAGGCAGAGGTCTGGGAGCACGCCATATCGGACCAGGTCGAACGGGCCATGTGGGACAAGCTCGTCAACCCCCAAACCTGTCCGCACGGCAACCCCATCCCCGGAGCCGGATATCGGGCGCCGGCAGTGGAGCCCCTCTCCGATGTCGCCGACCGCGTTGCGGTGCTCGAGCGAATTTCCGAGGAACTGGAACTCGACGACGAGATCATGGGATTCCTGGACACGAACGGACTCCGACCGGGAGCCAACGTGGAAACGGTCGCCCGGACACCCGACGGGACGATCACGGTCCGCGTCGATGACGACCACCAGGTCGGTCTCGGACCGTTCATCGCCGAGCGCATCTTCGTGGTGCGCTGACCGGAAG
>JBBDHV010000025.1:19935-29717 GCA_040880725.1 Acidimicrobiia bacterium | reverse complement strand
GTTAGCTGGCGGCCCGGTTCGACTTCGTCGCTTCGACCGATGCTTTGAGAGCCTCGAGGAGGTCGATGACCTTGGTCGGCTCGGGGGCTTCGGGTGCGACGATCTCCTCGCCTGCGACCTTCTTCGCGGCGAGCGCCTCGACGGCCTCGCGAGTCGTGTCCACCCATTCGGACTCGTCGAAGGCACGCGTCAGGTTGTCGATGAGTGAGCGGGCCATCGCCACTTCCTCAGGACGGATCTCGACCTTCGTCTCGAGTTCTTCGAACGCCGGCTCGCGGATCTCATCGGGCCAGAACATCGTCTCCATGACCAACACGCCGTCTGCCACCCGGAGTGCCGCCATGTGTTGCTTCTCACGAATCGAGACCTTTGCGAGCGCGATCTTGTCCGACTCGGCGAGGGCGTCGACCATCAACTTGTACGCCTTGATGCCCGTCTTCTCGGGGGCGAGGTAGTACGTCTGCTTGTAGAAGATTGCGTCGACTTCGGCAGCATCGACGAACTGGACGACATCGACGAGTTTCGCTCCCGAGTCAGGCGTGGCCGCTTCGAGCTCATCGTCGGTGAAGATCACGTAGTGGTCCTTGTCGACCTCGTAGCCCTTCACGATGTTGGCGTACGGCACTTCCTCGCCGTCCGCCTCGGCGACACGCTTGTAGCGAATGGCCGAGTTGTCCGACTCCCGCAACTGCTTGAATTTCGGCGTGCGATTCTCGGTGGCCGAGTACATGGCCACTGGGATCGTCACCAGGCCGAACGAAACGGCACCCTTCCAGATACTCCTCATGACCGGAATCGTACAGGCACGGTGTGACAGGCGATAGCGTCAGAGGATGCGCGTCCTCGTCATCGGTCGCGGGGTCTTTGGGCTCTCCGCGGCACTCAGCCTGCGACAAAGCGGCCATCAGGTGGTCGTTGTGGGAACGAGAGACGGACTGGCCGCGTCGGAGGACTCCAGTCGGATCATCCGCAACGACTACGGCGGGGATGTGTTCCACACCACGTGGGCGGACGAGGCGATCGAAGGCTGGCGGCGATGGAACGCCAAGTCCGGGGTACCGCTGTTTTCGCAGGTGGGACTGGCGAATCTGACTCTCGAGCCGATGGACCCGACGTCGTATGCGGGAGCCAGCCACCGATCGCTCCCGAGTGCCCGCCGCCTCGATCCCGTCGCGATCTCGGATTTGTTGGGGTTTCTGACGCCGGGACGATTCATCGACGGGTACGTCAACGACGCCGCCGGCTGGGCGGATGCCTCGGAGGCTCTTCGACACCTGGAGCGATCGTGCGAAGTCGCCGGCGTTGCCATCGTGGCCGAGCGCGTGGCCCAGATCGGGGACGGTTGGGTGGGTCTCACCGATGACGGTCTGCTGAGGGCGGATCGGGTGGTCGTGGCTGCGGGGGCGTGGACGTCGACGCTGCTGCCGGAGACCGCCGAACTCCTGGTCCCGACCGGCCAGCCGGTCCTGTATCTCCGGCCGGCCGATCCCGTCCCGTTCTCGGACGTGCCGGTGTGGGCCCTCGACCTCGCACGCTCGGGTTTCTACGGGTTTCCGGCGAGTGCCGAGGGGATTGTCAAGGTGGGCCACCATGGTCCCGGGATCACTCGCCGCCTCGGCGCCTCATCGGTCCCCGAGGCGGTCATCGGCCGGTTTCGCGAGTTCTTCCGGGAGTCGGTCCCAGCCCTCGCCGGAGCGCGGATCGAGCGGTCCAGGCTCTGTTTCTACTGCGACGCCGCCGATGGTCGTTTCCTGATCGACGCCGTACCCGGCAGGAAACGGGTGGTCGTCGCCGCGGGAGGCAGCGGGCACGGTTTCAAGTTCGCGCCCGTCCTCGGTGAGCTGATCGCTGCGGTCGTCAACGAGGTGGACCATCCGCGCCGCACGCACACTGCCTGGCGCCTGCCGGGTCCGGCCGGTGACGTCGCCCGTTCCTCCGGCTTGGAGGACCCTGCTCGCTGAGCCCTCGAGCCCCACGGGTACACTTCCGGCCGCGCCCCCGTAGCTCAGGGGATAGAGCACTGGCCTCCGGAGCCAGGTGCGCAGGTTCGAATCCTGCCGGGGGCACGCAACTCTTTCGGATCGGACCATTCCAGGATCAGGAAACCGTTTATGCGCGTAGGTATCGGGATTCTCGGTGGAGGCACCGTCGGCGGCACCCTGGCCCGCAAGTTGATCGACGACCAGAAAGTCATCACCTCCAAGTCGGGGATCGAACTCGAGTTGATCCGGGTCGCCGTCCGGGACGGTACGAAGGCGCGTCCGTTTCCTGCCGACCTCGTGACTGACGACCCGATGTCCGTCGTGACCGATCCGAACGTCCAACTCGTCGTCGAAGTCATGGGGGGACTCGAGCCGGCACGCTCCCTCGTCATCGCCGCTCTCGAGGCCGGAAAGCCGGTCGTGAGCGCCAACAAGGAGTTGATTGCTGCGGAAGGACCCCGCTTGTTCACGGCCGCCGCCGACGCGGGCGTCTCGTTCCTCTTCGAAGCGGCTGTCGGCGGAGGCATACCGGTGATTCGACCACTTTCGGAGTCCCTGGCGGGTGAGCCTCTCACGGCGATTCTCGGCATCGTCAACGGCACCACCAACTACATCCTCACCGCCATGGCCGATGAGGGTCGTCCGTACGCCGAAGTGCTCGCCGAGGCGCAGGCGCTCGGCTTCGCCGAAGCCGACCCCACCGCCGATGTGGGCGGTGGAGACGCCGCTGCCAAGGCTGCGATTCTCGCCGGACTCGGATTCGGCGTCTGGGTGGGTTCTGACCGCGTGTACAAGGAGGGAATCGAGGGGATCGATGTCGTCGACATCGCCGCCGCACGCCAACTCGGCTACGTCGTGAAACTCCTCGCTGTCGCGGAGAGGACCGAGGCCGGGGTGTGTGTCCGGGTGCATCCGGGGCTCGTCCCGCTCGCGCATCCCCTTGCCGCAATTCGGGGGGCGAACAACGCCGTGTTCGTCGAGGGACCTGCGGTGGGCGAACTCCTGTTCTCGGGACCGGGGGCGGGCGGAGCGCCGACCGCCACCGCTGTCCTGGGCGATGTCATCGCGGCGGCACGGGAACTGCTCTCCGGTACCCAGGTCGCACCACGGATCCGTTTCGGCGACGGGCAGGTCCTGGATTTCGCCGAGGCCACGACCAAGTGGTATCTGCGTCTCGAAGTGACCGATGCGCCCGGGGTGCTGGCCAAGATCGCGTCGATGTTCGGAGATCACGACGTGTCGATCATGTCGCTCTGGCAGGAAGGCAGGGGCGACGACGCCACCCTGCTCCTGGTCACCCACGATGCCCGTGAGGTGGACCTTCGGGCAGCGGCGGCCGGCCTCAGCGCCCTCGATGTGGTCAAACAGGTCGCAGCGGCGATTCGCGTCATCAGCCCGGAGCCGTGATGCGGTACGTCTCGACCCGAGGGGACGCACCGGTGGTCGAGTTCGACGACGTCCTGGTCACTGGACTTGCAGTGGACGGCGGGTTGTACGTCCCGGAGTCATGGCCGCACTTCGAGCTTCCCGACAGCGGCGACTACGCCGACGTTGCCGCTGCGGTGATTCGACCGTTCGTGAAAGGGTCGGTGATTGAACCCGACCTCGACCGAATGCTTCGTGCCACCTACGCCCCCTTCCGCCACGCCGAGGTGGCACCGCTGCGGCGCATCGCCGACGATCACCATCTCCTCGAGCTCTTCTGGGGGCCGACGCTTTCGTTCAAGGACTACGCCCTGCAGTTCGTCGGTGCAGCCTTCGATGCGGTCCTCGCTGCTCGGCGAGACACGGTGACCGTGCTGGGTGCCACATCCGGCGACACGGGCTCCGCGGCGATCGACGCGTTGGCCGGCCGTTCGGCGGTTCAGGTGGTCATCCTCTATCCCGAAGGCCGGGTGTCGGATGTGCAACGCCGCCAGATGACGACCGTTTCTGCGGACAATGTGCGTGCCGTCGCCGTGCAGGGGACCTTCGACGACTGCCAACGTCTCGTGAAGCAGGCATTTTCCGATCCTGAGCTCCGTTCGAAGCATCGGCTTGCAGCCGTCAACTCGATCAACTGGGCCAGGGTGATGGCCCAGGCGGTGTATTACGCGTGGACATCGACTCGGCTCCGGGTCCCGTTCGACGTGGCGGTGCCGACGGGCAACTTCGGCAATGTCCTCGCCGCGGAAGTCGCCCGGCGTGGGGGAGTGCCCATCAACCGCATGGTCGTGGGGACGAACTCCAACCATGGACTCGTCGACATCATCGAGTCGGGACGGGTGAGGACCACAGAGGTGGTCGCCACGATCGCCCCTGCCATGGACATCCAAGTTCCGAGCAACTTCGAACGCTATCTCTTCGAGCTCGTCGGACGCCGTGCAGACCTCGTCGCAGAGGCAATGCAGTTGCTGGCGATCGACGGCGAGCTCGTTCTCGACGAGGCCGCCCATGCCCGTCTGCGCGAGCGTTTCATCGGTCACTGGTTCGACCAGGACGAGATCGAGCAGGCCATCGGAAGTGTCCACGGCGAGACCGGTGATGTATTCGATCCCCATACCGCCATCGGTTGGTTGGCCGGGTTCGCCGAACGGGGGGACCGGCCGATGGTGTCGGTCGCCACCGCCCACCCCGCAAAGTTCCCCGATGCCGTGCGCCGCGCCACGGGCACTTCGCCCGAACTTCCCCCGAACCTGGCCGATCTCATGGATCGCCCCGAGCGGACCCAAACGGTGAGCGCGGAACTCGGCGCCGTGGCCGACGTGCTCTCCGAGTTGCCTCTGCCCTGAGGGCGGCTATCATCTCCCTCACCGCTGCGACACAAGTCTCAGTCAGGTATTCCCCGCCGGATCCAACCCGGATCGCACGCAGGATCACGCATGGGTCCACGTGGCTCACGTCCCAAGTGGAACACGCTGGAACTCCTTCGCCGTTCGCGGCACCCACGCGAATCCTGTCCTGGCGGGCCGAGAGGAGCACATGAGCACCAGAGCCCAACTCCAGAGCAAGTCGGTCGGTGAGCTTCGCGAAATCGCGAAGGCCGTGGGCATCGAGGCCGAGGGTCTTCAGAAGGCGAAGATCATCACCGCGCTCATCGAAGCCGGCGAAGCCGCCGAAGGGGCACCGCCGACCGACAACATCGAACTTCCCGTCGCTACCACGCGCCCGGACGAGGACCACCGGAGCGGCTCGAACGGGTCGACAGGTGACTCCGACGAGTCCGATGCAGACGGCGGAAACGATCATTCTGGCGACAATCGTCGACAGAACGACGGTCAGCGCGGCCAACAGGGCAACCAGAACCAGGGCAACCAGAACCAGGGCAACCAGAACCAGGGCAACCAGAACCAGGGTGACCAGTACTCGGGCGGGAATCCGCAGGGTGGTCGCAACGACGACGATGACGACAACCAGGGGAACCGGAACCGGAACCGGAACCGCAAGCGGCGGCGCAGCGGCGGTGGCGGCGGTGGCGGTGGCGGCGGCGGGTCCGACCGGGATCGTCAGCAGGATCAGCATGTGCCTGACGGCGAACAAGAAGTACGCGAAGGACTGCTCGACATCCTCCCGGAGGGATACGGGTTCCTGCGCGTCACCGGGTATCTCCCCGGCGACAAGGACGTGTATGTCTCGGCCAGCCAGGTCCGGAAATTCGGACTCCGCAAGGGTGACCTGATCGTCGGTCCGATCCGGCCTCCGCGCAGCCAGGAGAAATTCCCGGCGCTCATCCGGATCGACTCGGTCACCGGCATGGACGTCGAAGAGGCGCGCCGCCGTCCCAAGTTCGAAAAGCTCACGCCGCTTTTTCCCGATCAGCGGCTCAAGCTCGAAGTCGACTCGAAGTCGGACTCGACGCTCACGCGGATCGTCGACCTCATCGCTCCCATCGGAAAAGGCCAGCGCGGTCTGATCGTCTCGCCTCCCAAGGCAGGCAAGACCACGGTCCTCAAGGAGATCGCCCAAGCGATCACCGAGAACAACCCCGAGTGCTACCTGATGGTGGTCCTCGTGGACGAGCGCCCCGAAGAAGTCACCGACATGCAGCGATCGGTCAAGGGTGAGGTCATCTACTCCACCTTCGACCGTCCCGCCGAAGAGCACACGCAAGTCTCCGAACTCGCCATCGAACGAGCCAAGCGCCTCGTCGAACAGGGCCGGGACGTCGTCATCGTGCTGGACTCGATCACCCGTTTGGCGCGTGCCCACAACCTGGCCACTCCGGCATCCGGCAGGATCCTGTCCGGTGGTGTGGACAGCCAGGCGTTGTACCCGCCGAAGCGCTTCTTCGGTGCCGCACGCAACATCGAAGAAGGTGGTTCCCTCACGATCCTCGGAACGGCATTGGTCGAGACGGGATCAAAGATGGACGAGGTCATCTTCGAAGAGTTCAAGGGGACCGGGAACATGGAGCTGCGGCTCGACCGTAAGCTCGCAGACAAGCGCATCTACCCGGCCATCGACATCGAGGCGTCGGGAACACGGCGCGAAGAGTTGCTGTTCAACCAGCGCGAGCTCGCCCAGGTGTGGAAGCTGCGCCGAGTGCTACTCGCGCTCGAATCCGGCTCGGCTCTGGAACTCCTGGTCGACCGGCTGAAGAACACCAAGTCGAACGAAGAGTTCCTCGCCGACGTGGCGAAGAACACCTGAGCCAGGAGCGGAGTAATGAGAACCGACATCCATCCCAACTACGTGAAGTCCGAGATCACCTGCTCCTGCGGCAACACGTTCACCACCAACTCGACCAAGGGCGACATGCACCTCGAGTTGTGCAACGAGTGTCATCCGTTCTTCACGGGCAAGCAGAAGCTCGTCGACACCGGTGGCCGCGTGGAGCGTTTCCAGAAGCGCTACGCCGGGACCGAGCTCAAGTCGAAGAAGCGTCAAAAGGCCGAAGCTGCGGTGACGGAGCCCCAGACGGAGCCCGAGGCGGAGACCGTCGAAGGCGAGTGACTTCGACCTGCCGGCCCCGCCAACCAGGCGACCGGCGGCAACCCATTTCATGACCAACCCACCCCCGTCAGGTTCGATCGACCCCGCCCAGTCCGTTGGCGGCCAAGCCGTCCTCGAGGGGGTGATGATGCGTGCCCCCACGGCGTGGGCGGTCGCGGTCCGTCGTCCCGACGGCGAGATCGAAGCCCAGCGTCACGAACTTCCGAAACTGTCCTCACGCTCGAAGTGGGCGAAGGTCCCGCTCGTTCGAGGCATGCTCGTGCTCGGAGAGTCGCTCACCCTCGGGTTTCGTGCGCTGAGCTGGTCGGCGCAGAAGTCCGTGGGCGAGGATGAGGAAGAACTCAGCCGACTGGAGATCGCCGGCTCACTCGGGATCGCCATGGTGCTGTTCGTGGGCCTCTTCATCGTGCTTCCCGCCGCGGTTGCCAACATCGCGGTAGGGGAGTCCGATACGGCGTTCGTCGTGCTCGAAGCCGTCATCCGACTGGTGCTGTTCGTGGCCTACATCTGGCTGCTCGGACGCTCGAAGGAAATCCGCCGTGTGTTCCAATATCACGGTGCCGAACACATGTCGATCCACGCCTACGAGAACGGTCAGCCTCTGTCCGTCGCATCCGTCAAGCGGTACCGGCCGGAACATCCTCGTTGCGGAACGAGCTTCCTCCTCATCGTGATTCTCCTCGCCATCGTCGTGTTCACGCTCGTGGGCCGGCCCTCGTGGCCGTGGCTCGTCGGAAGTCGCATCCTGGGAATCCCGCTGATCGCCGGCCTGTCCTACGAGCTCCTGCGCTGGTCGGGTACGAACAGTTCCGAGAAGGTGGCTGGCATCCTCGCTGCTCCGGGAATGTGGCTGCAGCGGCTCACGACCGGGGTGCCCGAAGAGCCGATGATCGAAGTCGCGGTCACTTCGCTGCTCTCCGCGTTGGATGACGACCAGGCGGCCGAAGTGATCGCCCGCGGTGAGATTCCCGAGACGTCGGTGCGGGCCCGGGCCCGCTGATGGACGCTCGGCTGGAGTCGAGGCTCGGCGAGCTCGAAGCCGAGCTCGCGGAAGTCGAAGAGCGACTCGGCAGCAGCGAGACCGACCCCTCCGAATATCAGGAGCTGGGACGCACCCACGCTCGACTGAAGCCGATCATCGATCTCGCCGACGAGCTCAAGGCCGCGCAGGCCGATGTACGCGAGGCACGCGAGTTGGCCGCCGCCGACCCGTCGATGGCTGACGAACTCGGACGGATGGCCGAAGACCGAGCGACCGACGCGGAGCGAATCCTCGACGAGCTCACGATCGCGCTCACGCCCGTCGACCCGGACGACGAGAAGCCGGCCATCCTCGAGATCCGCGCCGCGGCCGGGGGCGACGAGGCTGCGATCTGGGCAGGGGATCTTCTGGCTATGTACGAGCGATATGCCGGCCGGATGGGCCTGAAGACCGAACCGATCGACACCTCGCCGTCCGAAGCGGGTGGATATTCGAAAGTGACCGTCGGCCTCCGAGGACCGAACGCCTACGGCGCGTTCAAGTTCGAAGCCGGAGTCCATCGTGTCCAACGGGTCCCCCGGACCGAATCCCAAGGACGAATCCACACGTCGACTGCCACCGTCGCAGTGCTGCCCGAAGCCGACGAGGTCGAAGTCGAGATCGATCCGAACGATGTGAAGGTCGACGTGTTCCGGTCGAGTGGTCCCGGTGGGCAGTCCGTCAACACCACCGACTCGGCGGTGCGCCTCACCCATCTCCCCACCGGGGTGGTCGTGTCGTGTCAGGACGAAAAGAGCCAACTTCAGAACAAGGAGAAGGCATTCCGGGTGCTCCGCGCCCGCCTCTACCAGCTCGAACTCGAGCGTCACCACGCCGAACTCGAAGGGGTCCGCCGTTCGATGGTCAAATCCGGGGAGCGATCCGAGAAGATCCGCACCTACAACTACAAAGAGGGACGAGTCACCGACCATCGGATCGAACTCACCCTCTACAAGCTCGACTCGATACTCGAAGGCGACCTCGCCGAATTCGTGACCGCGCTACGTCGCGCCGAAGCGGCAGCCGCGTTGGAGGGCTGAACGTTCAGATACCGTCGAGGGCGCTGCCGGGGTCCAAGGCCGCACCACAGAAAGCGCAGTTCTCCCGGCCCGGCTCGACCATCGAATCGCACTTCGTGCACCGTCTCGGCAGCGGTTTGCGGGCACCGTCGACGTTGCCGTCCTGAGAGTCGATCGCCCGAATCCTCGCCGCCAGATCCTCGTCGGTGTAGCCCTTCTCCTTCAGCATCGACCACAACGCATCGACCACCAGCATCATCCGGTCGATCCGCTCGTTGACGTCGTGCAGCCCACCCACGACCTGTGCCGCAGAGCGCGCACCCGCCGTCCTGTTCAACGCTGCCGCCCTCGTCGTCGCCCGTTCACCGAGCACGTATCCAATGAGAAAATCGACCATGCCCAGAAGTTACCCCCGGTCGGGCACCATCGGCCCGGATACGATGGTTCCACAGGGCGGCAGCCAGTCGATTGTTCCTTCTCTCGCGCAGAACATCGTCACTGCCGCCCTGTTTGATTGTGCGGGGGGGCGACCCCCCTGCGCCCCCCGGATGGCGCGGCTGCCTCTTCGGGTTCGGCGGGGGTCTCACCCAATGGCCCATGACGGGAACTGGTCGCGGAGGCTTGGGACTGTTTGATTGTGCAGGGGGACGACCCCCCGGCACCCCCCGGATGGCGTGGTTGCGGCGGACGGGTTTGCCTGCGGTCTCACCCGATGGCCCATGACGGGAACTGGTTGCGGAGGACTGGGGCTGTTTGATTGTGCGGGGGGGCGACCCCCTGCGCCCCCCGGATGGCGCGGCTGCCTCTTCGGGTTCGGCGGGGGTCTCA
>JBBDHV010000025.1:0-19835 GCA_040880725.1 Acidimicrobiia bacterium | reverse complement strand
GGCGAGGGGGTCGCGAGCGGAAGCGACGCCGTCTCCCACATCTTCACGCGGGTCGAACCCGTCGAGGTGCCGGCGTAGAACATCCCGTCACGGCTGGCGCCGGACTTCCCCGCCGGGAGAAGAGACCTCGGGGGCCGCCTACAAGCTGCTTTGCCCGCAGCTCTGGCGGTCCGCGTGGGGAGTGCCTTCTAAGCTCCTGCGGCGGAGGAACAACCGTGGTCAAGTTCGTAGGGCGACGGCTCGCGGTCGGGGTCGTGTTTCTGGTCGTGTTCAGCTTCGTGATGTTCTGGCTCATCGAGTCATTCATCCCAGGCGACTACTTCTCGATATTCCGGCTGGGGATGTCCGCAGAGGAAGTCGAGGCCTTGCGCGAGGCCTACGGCGTGAACCTTCCGATCCACATCCGGTGGTGGCGCTGGCTGCAGGGGTTCTTCGAGGGTGGACTGGGTGAGACCACCACCGGTGGCCGGGTGAGTTGGAATCTCGGCGGTGCGATCGCATCGACCGTCTTCGTGTTTGTGACCGGTCTGGCGATCGCCTACGTCATCGGTCAGTGGCTGGGCCGGAGCACCGGATGGCGCGGCGGCTTGCGTAGCGACGGGATCACCCTGGCGGGGGTGTCGCTTTCAACGCTGTTTCCACCGTTCGCGGGTTTCGTCGTGACGTCGGTGCTCGCATTGCGTCTTCGCCAGTGGAGGGCGCGGTTCTTCGAGGACGAACGCCGCGAACTGTGGCTCGACGCTCCTTTGAGCGAAACGCAGTTCTTGAACAGAATGACGATGGCGCTCGCCCTCGGCATGCTCCTCTCCGCCGTGCTTGGCGCCGTCTGGTGGCGCCTTCGTCGGAAACGGATCACGCCAGGGGTGCAACTCCTGATGGCCTTCGGCGTGATGCTTGGTCTCTGGGCGGCTTTGGGGATCATGCCGTGGGCGATCGATCTCGCCTTCGACGCGATGTTGCCGCTCATTGCCTTCGTGGTGCTCGCCTTCGGGGAGTTCATGCTGATCATGCAGGCGGGAGTCGTCGGTCAACTGAACGAGGATTACGTCGGTACCGCCCGCGCCAAGGGACTCCGCGAGAGGACCATCCGCGACCGGCATGCGTCCAAGAACGCGGTCCTGGCGCTCGTAGCCCGTCTCGCCGTGTCGATCCCGTATCTGATGACGGGGTTGGTGATCATCGAGCGGGCGGTGTCGTGGCCGGGGATCGGCACGATGCTGTTCTCGTCGATCGAATCCCAGGACATCCCGACCGTCGTGTCCGTTCTGATGGTCATCGGGGTCGTCACGATGATCACTCGTCTCGTTCTCGAGATCATCACCTACGCGCTCGATCCGCGGATCGCACATCCCGTGGAGATACAGGCATGATCACCTGGCGGGCGCGGACGTGGCGAGTTTTCAAGATGGGGGCGAGCCAGTTCGTCCACAACCGGCTCGCGGTGATCGGGGTGATCATCATCGCGCTCTATGGACTGGCCGGTGTCGTGTATCCGTTCCTGATCAACTCCGTGTGGCCGAGCGGGATCTATGACCCTGTGACCGGGTTCGACCCGAACGTCATCCCGCACCCCGCGCCGCCGGGCGACGGACATCTCTTTGGCACGGACGCGCTCGGTCGTGACGTGTTGTCCCAGCTCCTCGCGGCCACCCGCCCCACCTGGGTGATGGCGGTGGTGGCGGCGCTGTCAACCGCGGTGGCGGCGACGGTGGTGGGGGCGATGAGTGCGTTGTTCCGCGGTTGGATCGATGCGGTGTTCAGCCGGATCTCGGATGCCTTCCTGCTGCTGCCTGCGCCGATCTTCATGCTCGTCATCGGGTCCTCCGAGCAGTCACAGGACATCGGGCCGGTGGATTTCGGCCTGATCTACGGTCTCATCACCGGTGTGGGCGCCGGCGCCATCGTCATCCGCGCACAGGCGTTGAAGGTCATCGCCTCACCATTCATCGACGCGGCGCGGGTAGCCGGCGCCGGGAAGTGGCGGATTCTCGGACGGCATGTGCTGCCGCACCTGTATCCGCTCGCCGCGGTCTACATGATGCTCGCGGTCGTCGGTGCGATCATCGCCGACGGGTTTGCAGCCTGGTTGGGCCAGACCGGCACCCGTGTGAACTGGGGAACGCTCGTCTACAACGGGGTGACGTTCACCAACCCGCTCACGGGAACGGTCGCCTGGAACGCCATCATTCCGCCCTCGATCGCCCTGTCGCTGTTTGCCGCGGCGTTCTATCTGGTGTCGGTCGGTCTGCGCGAGGTGGCTGATCCTCGCTATCGGGCGGCGCGTCGGCGCACGGTCGATCCTGTGTGAGCGCGGACTGGGACGACTGCAGGGCCTGCGGTAGACTGCCGTCCGCCGAGGGCGCTGCTGCGCGCCGTCACCCGGTCGGGGGTGGTGTAATTGGCAACACAGCGGGTTCTGGTCCCGTCGTTGAGGGTTCAAGTCCTTCCCCCCGAGCCATTCGACTCGCCTCGAATGACCACAACTCAATCTCGGCCCCGTCGTCCAGCGGTCTAGGACGCCGGCCTCTCAAGCCGGAAACGCCAGTTCGAACCTGGTCGGGGCTGCCATCGGAGACCTCTCGCTCAGCGAGGGGTCTCATCATGTGAAGCCGAACAGGAGGCGCCGTGAGATGCTCGGCCGCCGAGGCTGTCAGCCCTCCAGGGCCTTCACCTTGTTGAGTCGTCGGACGTGGCGTTCCTCGTTGGTGAACTCTGCACCGATGAACGCTCTCACCAGTTCATCGGCCACGTTCTGGCCGATGACGCGGCTTCCGAGGCAGAGGACGTTCACGTCGTCGTGTTCCACCGCCTGATGTGCGGTGTACGTATCGTGGGCGACGGCGGCGCGTATGCCATTCACCTTGTTGGCTGCGACGCACGCCCCTGCCCCGGACCCGCAGATGATGATGCCGCGGTCGGCGCGACCGTCGTTGACGGCGCGGGCCACCGCGGCGGCGAAGTCGGGATAGTCCACCGGGTCGGTGGAGTGTGTGCCGAGATCGATGACCGTGACCCCGCTCTCGGCGAGCATCGAACCCACGTGCTGTTTCAGGTCGTAGCCGGCATGGTCGGCACCCAGTGCGATACGCATCGGGGTGGAGGGTAGCCCTCCGCGAGGTTGGGCAGGGACCGCCCTAGCGTCTCTCGAATGGCAGGCACTCTCAGGGCGTTGGCCGTCGGTGTCGCCGTGTTGACGTCGGCCATTCCCGCGGCGGCACAGACGACCGAACTCGACGACCGCATAGCGGCGTCGCGGGTCGAGTTCGAACCAGCAGCGGGAGTTCTGGTGGCGGTCGGCGAGAGGATCCACGCCGGCTCGATGACCATCACCGCCCACGGCGGGGGCATGGCGCTCGTCGAGGAGACCACGGTTGACGACTACCTGCTCGGTATCCGCGAGGTGCCGTTCTCGTGGCCCCCGGAAGCCCTCGCCGCCCAGGTGGTGGCAGCCCGCACCTATCTGGCGTGGACGCTCGAGCGCGGGAGGGCGCCGAATGGGCGTGCTTTCAACTACGACATCTGTGCGACCACCGCCTGCCAGGTGTATTCCGGGGTTGGGGGCCTCGCCGGGCCCGACGGTGCCCGGTGGATCGATGCCGTCGAGGCCACCTCGGGTGAGGTGCTGATGTCAGGAGGTTTCCCCGTCCAAGCCCTGTACTCGTCGACGAGCGACGGACGTACCCGCAACGTCGAAGACGTGTTTCCGGGGGCCTCGCCGGACCCGAACCTGCGGGCGGTCGAATCGTCGGGCGAGACGTCGCCGTTCGTGGCGTGGGAGTTCACGCTCACCCATCGTGAGGCAACCGGGATGTTCACCCACGCCGGGCTCGTCGACGGTGCCCTTCTCGACGTCACCACCCGACGGACGGCGGATGGCGACGGCCCGTGGACGGTCAGCGTCGCGTCGTCCGGTGGTGTCGAGACGGTCGACACGTGGACGCTGCGCACCTGGCTCAACCGGGCCGCCGCAGAGTTGTACCCGGACAGCTTCCCGGTGCTCAGCCCCGAGTCGGAGCGCAGGTATCCGCAGACGATCATGTCGCCGAACTACGTCATCGAGTCGGAGCTCTATGTGGCGCGACCCGCCGAAGGTCCCCCCGGCCTCGAGACGCGGTTTCGGATTCGGGGAGGGGGTTGGGGTCACCTCGTCGGGATGAGCCAGTACGGCGCCGAGGCCATGGCCAGTGCCGGCTCAGGCTACGCAGACATCCTCGCCCACTTCTACGGCGGGGTGCGGCCCACGGTCGCGGACGTGGTTCCCGGGACGATCCGCGTCGGCCTCGGGACCGAGCATCGCGAGCTGGAGATTCGTCCTGACGGAGCGCTGCGGGTGACCGTGGACTCCGACGAAATCAGTGCGGGAGAGTTGGGCACGTGGACAGTGTCGTGGGAAAACGGCGTCGCACTGCTCGACCCGCCGGAGGGTGTCGGACTCCCTCCCCGCGTCGAGGGTTGGCAGACCTTCTTCGACAGCTCGGGAGACGTCGAACTCGTCACCGTTCGGAGCCGGACCGCGGCCGAAGTCCGCGTCGTCGTCCGCGAGTCCGGCATCGTCGTTTCGGACACCGGATGGGAGGTGCGGGACGCCGGCGTGATCGCTGTCGACCTCGACAGGGCGCGCCGCGCTGCTGTGGTCACGGTCGAGGTGTCGGTGCGGTCGCCCCTGGGAGCCGACTCGACCCGGTTGCGCCTCATCGGCGGTGCGGAATAGCGGCCGCCGGTGCGGCGTTCGCTCTCACGAAGCGCCTCTCGTACGATTGATCGGACATGGCCCAGACCACACCAGTCAGCATCACCTCGAATGCTCCGCGCGAAGCGGGTGACATCGACCTCGAGAAGCTCGAGGCGACACTCGACTACATCCGTCCCGCAATCCAGATGGACGGTGGGGACATCGTGCTGCTCGGCGTTGCAGACGGTGTCGTCAACCTGCAGATGGTCGGGGCATGTGGCGGTTGTCCGATGTCGATGATGACTCTCAAGTCCGGCATCGAACGCATTCTTCTCGACCGGGTTCCCGGAGTCGTCGAAGTCACCGCGACGGACTGATCGCGCGACGCGCCGACACCGATGTCGGGCTCGCGCCGGAAGTGCTTCTACGCTCCCGCACGTGACTGAGCACAGCGCCGATCTCGTGGAGCGGGTGGTCGCCGGAGACCGGCGCAGCCTGGCACGGGCGATCAGCGCAGTCGAGGACGCCGAGAACATCCCCCTGCTGGCCTCGCTCCATGCCCACGGCGGGCACACGAGAGTCGTGGGACTCACCGGCGCTCCGGGAACCGGGAAGTCGACTCTCACAGACCGTCTGATCAGCCAGGCGCGTGAACGCGGCCTGGCGGTGGGGGTGATCGCAGTCGATCCTTCGAGTCCGTTCACAGGAGGTGCGGTGCTCGGCGACCGGGTTCGGATGCAGGATCACATCCTGGACCCGGGGGTCTACGTCCGTTCCATGTCCACCAGAGGTGCGCTGGGAGGTCTTTCGACTGCGACCGAGGCAGCGCTCGTCGTGCTCGATGCGGCGGGTTTCGATCTCGTGTTCGTCGAGACGGTCGGGGTCGGACAGAGCGAGGTCGATGTCATGGCACTGGTGGACACGACCGTGGTGGTGGTCGCTCCGGGGTTCGGGGACGGGGTGCAGGCGGCGAAGGCCGGCATCCTCGAGATCGGGGACATCTTCGTCGTGAACAAGGCCGACCAGCCGGGTGCAGACGCCGTGGTGGCCGATCTCACCCAGATGCTCGAGCTCGGCGTGCGTGGTGGATGGTCCCCGCCCATCGTCCGCACATCAGCGATCGAGTCCTCCGGCATCGGCGAGGTGTGGGACGCCATTGAGCGCCACCGGGCACAGTTGGGAGGACCCGACGGCGACGTGGGACGCCGCGAACGGGCCGCGCACGCAGTTCGTCGGGCATTGCTCGCCCGGCTGGGACGACAAACCGCCACCCGGGAGATCCCCTCGGACCTCGTCGAAGGAATTCTCCGACGGGACTTCGATCCGTGGACAGCGGCCGAACGGCTCGTTCAGTCCGACTGACGTATCCGGCGTATCTCAGCCTGAGCAGCTGCGAGCCGTGCCACTTTGACGCGTGGTGGGCTGCATGAGACGTAGTCGAGGCCCACTTCTCGGCAGAAGGCGATGGAGGCGGGATCGCCTCCGTGTTCCCCACAGACTCCAAGCTGCAGTGCAGGGTTCGCCTCCCGACCTTCTTCGACCGCAAGCCGAATCAGTCGTCCCACACCTTCGACGTCGATCGTCTGGAAGGGGTCTGTGGTGAGAATGCCGTCTGCGAGATACGTTCCGAGGAAGCTGCCTTCCGCGTCGTCGCGGGAGAGTCCGTAGGTCATCTGGGTGAGGTCGTTCGTGCCGAACGAGAAGAATTCGGCAACTTCGGCGATCGCACCCGCGGTGAGCGCCGCCCTGGGCAATTCGATCATCGTGCCCACCGGAATGTGGAGGTCGCGATCGACCTCGGCGATCACCCGTCGGATCATGTCGCGCATCCTACGAAGTTCTTCGACGGTCGACACGAGGGGAATCATGATCTCGAGATGCGGGTCGCCTCCGGCCTCGAGCCTGCGCACCACCGCCCCGATAGCTGCCCTCGCCTGCATCTCGTAGAGGTCAGGGACCATCAGGCCGAGCCGGACCCCGCGCAGTCCGAGCATGGGGTTGTCCTCTTCGAAGGCGGCCACTCGCGTCGCCATGTGCTGGAGCTCGGCGATCGGCTTGTTCCTGCGAGCCAGCTCGACCATCTGGGCTTGCAGTTCGAAACGGTCGGGGAGGAATTCGTGGAGCGGCGGATCGAGCAGGCGTATCACCACAGGGAGACCGTCCATCGCCTCGAGGAGGGCCTCGAAGTCGTCGATCTGCATGGTCGAGAGCAGGCGGAGGGCGCGAGTGCGGTCGCGATCGTTGTCCGCCAAGATCACCTTCTGGACGATCTCGAGACGTTCACCCATGAACATGTGCTCGGTACGCGCCAGGCCAATCCCTTCGGCGCCCGATGCACGGGCCCGCGCCGCGTCGTCCCCGGTATCCGCATTCGCCCGCACGCCGATCTGGCGGATGTCGTCGGCCCAGCCGAGCAGCACGTCGAGTTCGGGTACCGGTTTGGGCTCGATCAACGGAAGGAGACCGAGGTACACCGCACCCGTCGTGCCGTCGATCGTGACCTCGTCGCCCTCCCGGATGACGACGTCACCGACGTGGGCGGTGGCATTCTCCTCGTCGACGACGAGAGCCGCCGCCCCGGTGACGGCGGGAATCCCGCTGCCGCGTGCGACGACGGCTGCGTGGCTGGTCTTGCCTCCCTGGCTCGTGAGGATGCCGCGGGCCGCGTGCATTCCGTGGATGTCGTCCGGCGTCGTCTCCGGGCTCACCAGGACTACGTCGGTGCCGTCCGAGGCCAATGTCACCGCACGGTCGGCGTCGAAGCTGACCACGCCTTGGGCCGCTCCCGGACTCGCACCGATACCCGTCACGAGGGCTTCGGCGTCGATCCTGTCTGCGAGGCGGGGCCGCTCGAGCTGCTCGAGTTGGCCGGGTTCGACTCGAAGAACGGCCTCCTCGGTGGTGATGAGACCTTCGGTGACCATGTCGGTTGCGATCCGCACGGCCGCTGCCGCGGTTCGCTTGCCCGCACGCGTCTGGAGAATCCACAGTTTGTCCCGTTCGATGGTGAACTCGATGTCCGCCATGTCGCGAGTCGACTGTTCGAGGAGTTCCATCGTGTCGAGCAGTTCGGCATGGCGCCCCGGATGGAGGCCGGCCAGGTCGTCGAGGGTGAGGGTGTTGCGGATTCCGGCGACGACATCCTCGCCTTGGGCTTGCGGCAGATAGTCGCCGAAAGGCGCCTTGAGACCGGTGGAGGGGTCTCGGGTGAAGCAGACGCCTGTCCCCGAGGTGGGGCCGAGGTCGCCGAAGACCATCGCCTGTACGTTGGCGGCCGTGCCGAGATCGTCCGGAATGTTGGCGATTCGGCGGTAACTGACGGCCCGATCGTTGTTCCATGAGCCGAACACGGCTGCGATGGCGTCGTGGAGCTGTGTGGTCGGGTCGTCGGGAATCTTCTTGGCCTGGCCGCGAACGATGCCCTGGTATTCGCCGACCAGACGGCGCAGATCGCCGGCGGACAGTTGGGTGTCGTCCGCGGCGCCGGCGTCGGCCTTGACGGTCCTCAGTGCTCGCTCGAACGGCGACATGTCGAGTCCGAGCACCACGTTGGAGTACATCTGGATGAAGCGCCGGTAGGCGTCGTACGCGAAGTGCTCGTCGTCAGCCCAGTCGGCGACGACCGACACGAGATCACCGTTGATCCCCAGATTGAGCACGGTGTCCATCATGCCCGGCATGGAGTGGACGGCTCCGGAGCGTACGGAGACGAGCAGCGGCGCCGGCCCACCGCCGAAGGTTCGGTCGAGCTTGGCTTCGAGCCGGCCGACTGCCTGCTCGACTTCGTCCCACAGGCCGGCCGGCACCTCGCCGTTCCGCATGAACTCGCGGCAGGCATGGGTGGTGACCGTGAACCCAGGGGGGACGTCGAGACCCATGCTGATCATGTGGGCCAGCCCCGCACCCTTCCCTCCCAATAGAAACTTGTCGGTCGGGTCCGCCCGATCGAAGTCGACCAGTAACGCCGTGGCTACCGCGGGTTCACTCAATTCGTCTACCTCCACTCGCGACGCACAGTAATTACCTGATTGCGGCCCGCCAGCCGAATGCAGGCTCCAAAGATCAGGTGATCTTGCGCCCTGTGACCTCATCGGGACGAATGCGCACCCAATCGTCGCGTCCCGGGCCGGCCCACGGGCGCAGATCCAGTTCTCCCATCTCCGGAGTCGGGTCGATCGCCTTCACGAGTCCTTTGGCAACCACCGACCATCCGGTCTGAAAGACCGAATCCCAACCATCGACCTCGAAGGCTGCCACCTTCTTGAAGAAGGCTGCGTCGAGCTTCGTCCCCGGCGCGGTACGGAACAAGACGGCGCCATCGTGCCATCGGTAGTTGACGGGGAAGATCTGCACCTCCCCGTCAGCGAGAAACGCGAGTCGGCCCACCTGGGAGTGTTCGAGACGCTCGATGCATTCGTCGTAGGTGAGGACCTCGAGTCCCGCGTGATCGGTGGGCGGCATGTGGTGTCCCTCCAGTTGCATGGTCCCACGATGGTCGCATATCGAGCGGGTCGATAGGGACTTGGGGCCCGCGAATCGTCCGATAGGGACTTTCGACCCTGCGCCACGGGACTTTCAGGGACCGACCGGTCGCCGGCCTTCGCCCAGACTTCGAGGGATTGCAAGGAGGAATTCTCGTGAACAAGACATTTGACCGCTTCTTGGTGCTGCTCGGCGCAATGGGGGTACTCATCGTGGTGATGACCATCGTGGCGATGGCGACGCGCCCGGCTGGTGTGATCGCGGCCGAGTCGCCGTCCACAGACCCCGCAGGCGCTCCTGCCGTCACCACGGTTGCCGCGGTGACACTGGGCGAATGGTCGATCGCCGGTGACCTGACGATCCCCCCGGGACCGGTGGTCTTCGAAATCCACAACGCGGGGACCGTGACGCACAACCTCGAGATCGACGGCGTCGGGGTTTCCCCCGACGTGAACTCCGGCCAGACGGTCAGTTGGGATGTCGGCGAGATCGGCGAAGGGACCTACGAGATCGTCTGTGCGATCGTCGGGCACAAAGAGGCGGGGATGCGGGGGATCCTGACCGTCGAAGCGGGTGCCGCGGTCGGTGGTGAGTCGGCCGGCGGCGGTCATGGTCACGGTGCGGACATGGACTGGGGCACTCTCGACGAGGCGATGATGCAGTCGATCATGGCCTTCCCGCAGGCCACCGAGGGCCAGGGAAACGCCCTGCTCGAGCCTGAGATCGTCGACGGCGTCAAGGTCTACGAACTCACGACGGAGATCACCCCGTGGGAGGTCGAGGCGGGACGCTTCGTCGATGCCTGGACCTACAACGGGATCGTGCCCGGTCCGATGATGAAGGTGGATGTCGGCGACACGGTTCGCGTCATCCTCCACAACAAACTGCCGGCCGGGACCGACATCCATTGGCACGGGATCCGGACACCCAACGACATGGACGGCGTCGCTTCTTTGACCCAGCCGCTCGTGCTTCCCGGCGAGACATTCGTGTACGAATTCGTCGCTGAACGGCCGGCGGTGGGCATGTATCACGCTCACACGCACGGTCAGATGGCGGTGCCGAACGGGCTCTTCGGCGTGCTCATCATCGGCGATGTTCCGGTTCCCACCTCCCGGACGATCGGGAACATCACCCTGCCCGACGAGATCGAGATCGCACAGGAGATCCCGATGGTGCTCAACGACGCCGGCGTGATCGGCTTCTCCCTCAACGGGAAGTCGTTCCCTGCGACTGAGCCGTATGTCGTGAACACCGGTGACTGGCTGATGGTCCATTACTACAACGAGGGCCTGCAGTCGCACCCGATGCACCAGCATCAGTTCCCGCAGTTGATCATCGCCAAGGACGGCTTTCCGTTGGACCACCCCTACTGGGCGGACACCATCAACGTGGCGCCCGGTGAGCGGTACACCGTGATTCTGCATGCCGACGATTCCGGTGTCTGGGTGTGGCACTGCCACATCCTCAACCACGTCGAACGGGAAGAAGGCATGTTCGGGATGGTCACCGCACTCATCGTTCAGGATTCCTGATGCAGCGTCCCGCGCATACCCTGGCGTGGCCGGCGTCGTGGCACCGCCGAGGAGGCTGGCAGTGATGGTCAGCGACTTCATGTCGATCCCGCTCCCCATGGACCTCGTGCACCGGCGCATCTCCGGATCCGATGGCCTGGAGCTCCTCGCCGACGCCGCGTACCGGCGCGGCGAGGAGCTCGCAGTCGGACCCAGTCCGGGGGTGTCGGTTCCTGTGGCGTTCTCCATCGGGGTGCCGGTGGTCGGCTCGAACTCGATCGCATTTCCGATCAGTTGGCGGGCATCCGGTGCCACACACCTGTTCCCTCACATGGATGCGGAGCTGGTGCTCTCTCCATTGGGAGACAGCACCCACGTCGAGTTTCGCGGCGTCTACACCCCGCCGATGGGACCGGTCGGCGCACTCCTCGATCGAGTGGCGATGCACCGATTGGCAGCGGCGACGGTGAGGAACTTCCTCGAACGTCTGGTCGCACTGATCGAGGTCAGTGGGGCCGCCGTCTGAACACGGCGGTCACCGTCGTGCCGGCTGCCGTCGACTCGATCTCGAAGCTGCCGCCGTCGTCGGTGGCGCGTGCCTCCATGTTGGCGATTCCCATCCCCTTCGACACGCGCTCGGGGTCGAAGCCCCGACCGTTGTCGGACACGACCAGCCTGGCGCCATCGTCCAAGCGCTCGATTGCAATGTCGAGCTCGGTCGCTCCGCCGTGTCGCAGTGCGTTCGACACCGCCTCGCGGATCACCAAGACCGCGTTGTCGAGGATCGATGATGCGACCTCGCCGATGCGGTCGGACAGGCGAACCGACCACGTCGCCTTGCCTCCCGTAATACGCCCCAGCATGTCGTCGAGGGTGCGAGCGAGAGTGGTGTTCAGGGTGCCGAGGGATCGCAGATCGAAGATGAATGTCCGGAGGCTGCCAATCGCGGTGTCGATGCGGTCGATTGCGTCGTCCATGCGACGTCGAATCGCCTCGTCCTGCAACTGCCCGGTGGTCGCCTGCAGGCTGAGACCCACCGCGAACAAGTCCTGGATCACCGCGTCGTGCAAGTCGCGGGCGATGCGCTCGCGATCTTCGGCCAACGCCAGGTCGGAGAGGCGCTGGCGCAGACTGAGTGAAGAGATGGCGCCTCCGGCGATGGCCGCCAACGCTTCGACGAGCACTTCGTCATCGACGGAGTACGGCTCCGTTTTGTCTGTCAGGTACAGGTTCCCGAACACCGCATCACCAGCTCGGACGGGAACACCGAGGAATGTCGTCATCGGCGGGTGATGCTCGGGGAAGCCCACCGAGTCCTCGTGCCGGGAAATGTCATCGACGCGGACCGTGTGAGGATCCCGAATCAGGGTGCCGAGCACGCCGTGTCCGACCGGCAGATGTCCGATGCGTGCTTCGGCGCCAGGTTCCATGCCCAGGTGGAGGAAGTCCTTGAGTGTGTTGTGCGACCCCAACACTCCCATTGCCGCATACTGCGAATCGGTCGCTTCACGGGCGAGTCGGACAGTGGTCCGCAGGAGTTCGTCGAGGTCGGTCTGTCCTGCAACGTCGGCGGCCGCCTTCACCAGATCGGTGAGTGTTCCCCGTTCGATGGCGCTCATCGTCGCTCAGGGTATCCACCGAACCCGAGACGGTCGGCGCCCGCCGTTCGAGGCGATACCCTGGCAGCGTGACCACCCCTCACCGTCGCGTCCTTCTCGTCGACGACCACGAAATCGTCCGTGAAGGCCTTGCTGCCCTCATCGATTCGAGCGACGACCTGACCGTGGTCGGTCAGGCCGGTTCCGTGGAGGAAGCTGTTCGCCGTACGGGTTTCGACGAACCTGATGTCGTCGTCCTCGACGTCCGACTGCCGGACGGTTCGGGGGTCGAGGCGTGCCGGGAGATTCGTGCTCGCTTCCCCGATGTGAAGGTCTTGATGCTCACCTCCTTTGCGGACGAGGAGGCGCTCATGGCCGCGATCCTCGCAGGCGCCTCCGGATATGTCCTCAAGCGCGTGCGTGGTTCCGATCTGCTGCAGAGCATCCGCACCGTGGCGGACGGGGGCTCCCTCCTCGATCCGGAGATGACGGAGCGGCTGTTCCGCCGCCTGCGGGGGGACGGGCACCAGGAAGACCCGCTTCTGTCGAAGCTCTCGCCCCAGGAGCACACGATCCTGGGCCACATCGCAGAGGGCAAGACCAACAAGCAGATCGCCGACGAGATGTTCCTCGCCGAGAAGACAGTCAAGAACTACGTCTCGAACATGCTCTCGAAACTGGGCATGGCCCGCAGATCCGAAGCGGCGGCCTACATGGCCCGCGCCTCTGTCGACAAAGAGCAGTACCCGCCCGAGGAGTGGCCGGACGGCGAACCGCCGGCTTGAGCAACTTCTGACCTCGGGTAGCCTCGTCTTGCCCCCGATCCACTGAGAGCATGGCCAGAACCTCCAACAAGTCCGCAAAGTCCACAGAGCCCGCTCCGAAGCCGAAGAAACCCGTCCCGTGGGGCGGCATCATCACCGGCGCGGTGGTGGTTCTCGGACTCGGCGCACTGATCCTGTTCGACAGCCCGCCTCCGGGCGTGGCGTTTCCGTCACAGGGCAACTTCCACCTCGCTGATGTGTCCCAGCAGCACGAGGAGTACAACTCCTCGCCGGGATCCTCCGGTCCGCATGTCGGTCAACTGGCGCGCTGGGGCGTGCACGAAGAGCCGATTCCCGAGGAGTTGTTCATCCACAACCTCGAAGACGGGGGAGTGGTGATCACCTACGACTGCCCCGACGGGTGTGACGATCTGCAGGCCGAACTCACCGAGTTCGTGGAGGAGGTCGGCGGGAGTGTGGTGCTCACCCCGTACGAGGGAATCGAGCACGAGGGTGTCTCGTATCGGGCCGCCGCCCTTGCCTGGACCAGGGTCTTCCACTTCGACGAATTCACCGACGACAACGAGTCGGAGATCCGCACATTCATCAGCATCTACGAGGGCGTCGATAACCACGCACGCTGACGTCGACGGCGGTCCCGCTGTCGTTCACGCTTCGGACGGGCTTCCACTCATGTGCTGGACGCGTGGCGCGGCCGAGGCTCCGGAAACGCACGTGTTGTTCGCGCACGCCACCGGCTTCTGCGGGAAAGTGTGGCGTCCGGTCCGTGCGCGGTTGCCGGAGTTCTCCTCGACGATTTGGGACTTCCGCGGGCACGGACGCAGTGTCGCGTCTCGGGAACGACGATCCTGGTGGGAGATGGCCGATGACGTCCTCGCCATCCACGCGACGGTCACTCGGGGCCCCGGTGCGACTCGGGTGGTCGGCGCAGGGCATTCGATGGGCGGCGCGGCACTCGTGATGGCCGAACTGGTCAACCCGGGGAGTTTCGATGCACTGGTGCTGATCGAGCCGATTCTCTTCGGACCGCCGTATCTCCCGGCCAACGACCACCCGCTCGTCAGCCTCGCCCTGCGACGACGCGCCGTGTTCGAGTCTCGCGCCGGCGTCGAGGCCTCGTACTCGTCCAAGCCGCCGTTCGCGGCGTGGGACGTCGATGCGTTGGCCGGATATCTCGACGGTGGGTTCATCGAGGATCACGGCCAGGTGCGCCTGGCGTGCCAGCCGACCGCGGAGGCTGCGGTCTTCGCAGCTTCGGCAGTGCACGCTGCCTGGGAGCGAATCGGCGAGATCACGATCCCGGTGACGATCCTCTACGGCGCGGACACCGACACGTTCGAGGCAGGCCATGCCGAGGTCATGGGGCAGCGCTTCGCGAATGCGGTGGTGGAGTCTGTGCCTGACACGGGTCACTTCCTCCCGATGGAGCGTCCCGACGTGGTCGCCGCCGCAGTGCGGAACCGCGTGTTCAGCTGAAGGCGGCGGCCATTCCCAGAGTGGCACCGACGAGCAGCTGCAAGCGGGCAGTGTTGCCGAGGACGCCGATCAGACGGACGGGGTCGTCGGTGGTTGTCACCAGCGACACCGGCCGCACGGCGAATGGCACCCAGAGTGCTGCGAGACCCGTCAGCACCGGTGTTACCCGGATGACTGCGGCGACGGCGATGACGGCGAACGAGCCGTACATCAGCCAGGCGTAGAGCCGCCGGGTGCGGGGGCGGTCGAGCACCACTGCCAGGGTTCGCTTGCCTGCGACCCGGTCGGTGTCGATGTCACGGAGGTTGTTGGCGACGAGGATCGCCGCCGCCAGTGCCCCCATCACGGCGCCGAGAATCCACGCGTCCCATCCGGGGGCCGTTCCCCCGTGGGCGAACCGGGTGCCCACGGTCGCCACCAGGCCGAAGAACACGAACACGAACACTTCTCCGAGTGCCCGATATCCATAGGGGATCGGACCACCGACGTAGGTGAGCATGGCGACGATCGACGCCAAACCGATCACCACGATGGGCCACCCGGCGATCAGAACGAGTCCGACCCCTGCGGCGACCGCGACGGCGACTGCAATCGCGGTCGCGATCCACATCGCGGCGGCTCCGAGCCTGCCCGTAGCCACCATGCGGGCCGGACCCACCCGGTCGGCGGTATCCGCGCCTCGTCCGGCGTCGGAGACGTCATTTGCGAAGTTCGCTGCCACCTGGATGGCGAGTGCTCCCACCAGCGCGAGGAAAAAGGCGTCGTTTCGATAGACGCCGTCGAACGCGGCGAGTCCCGAGCCCACCAGCACCGGAGCGATTGCCGCGGGGAGTGTGCGTGGCCTGGCGGCCTCGACCCAGGGGTTCATCAGTAGTGCCAGGGAAACTTCGAGAAGTCCGGTCGACGCTTCTGGAGAAAGGCGTCCCGCCCTTCTGCGGCCTCTTCGGTCCCATACCCGAGCCGAGTCGCCTCACCGGCGAAGAGCTGTTGGCCGACCAGTCCGTCGTCGACGAGATTGAAGGCGTATTTGAGCATCCGTTGGGCGGTGGGCGACTTCGCCACCACGGCCCCGGCCCACTCGAGCGCGACATCCTCCAGTCGGTCGTGGTCGACACTGGCGTTGACCATTCCCATGCGCGCGGCGTCGTCGGCGGAATGGTCGGCTCCGATGAAGAAGATCTCCCGAGCCTTCTTCTGGCCCACCATCCGCGCCAGGTACGCGGAGCCATATCCCGCGTCGTAGCTGGCGACATCGGCGTCGGTCTGCTTGAAGATCCCGTGCTCTCGACAGGCGATGGTCAGGTCGCAGACCACGTGCAGCGAGTGCCCTCCGCCCACGGCCCAGCCAGGTACCACGGCGATGACGACCTTCGGCATGAACCTGATGAGGCGCTGGACTTCGAGGATGTGCAGTCGCCCCAAACGGGCGGGGTCGACGTGTTCGCCGTCGGCGTACTTGTACCCGTCGGCTCCGCGGATTCGTTGGTCTCCTCCCGAACAGAACGCCCATCCACCATCCTTGGGTGACGGGCCGTTGCCGGTGAGGAGGACACATCCGACGTCCGGTGTGGCGCGGGCGTGTTCCAGCGCGGAGTAGAGCTCGTCGACGGTGTGGGGTCGAAACGCGTTGCGCACCTCGGGTCGGTCGAACGCGATTCGAACGGCGTCGACGTCCTTCGCCCGGTGGTAGGTGATGTCGGTGAAGTCGAAACCGCCCACCTGCTCCCACCGGTCGGGGTCGAAGTGTTCGGAGATGTGTCGGTCGGCCATGTCGACGCGACGGTAGCGATTGGCATCGGACCAGTCGTCAGCCGCTACATTCGCCCGACGTGGACACAGCGACCGGCCCAACCCGGCGGCGAGCGACAACGGTGTGGATACGGGCCGTGGCGGTCCTGGCGTTCCTCTTCTTGTTTCTCGTCGGCGTCAAAGCTCTCGAGTCGGGCATCAAGGCATTCGGGGCGGACACCGCCGAGCGGCTCTTCGAACTCGTGTCGTCACCGATCGCGGCTCTGAGCGCCGGCATCCTCGCCACCGTGTTGGTGCAGTCCTCCAGTGTGTCGACTGCCACGATCGTGGGCATGGTGGGTTCGGGCGCGTTGACGCTCACCGCCGCCGTCCCGATGATCATGGGCGCCAACATCGGCACCACGGTGACGAACACGCTTGCGTCGCTGGGACACATCCGCCAGGGCCAGGAGTTCCGCCGAGCCTTCGCGGGCGCCACGATTCACGACTTCTTCAACATCATCTCGGTGGCCGTGCTGCTGCCACTGGAACTCTGGACCGGATTCCTGTCGCGGGCCGCCACCTATCTCACCGACGTCCTCACCGGCCGGGACATCGCCGTGTCCGCCGTCCCGTCCTCCAGCCCCATCAAAGATGCCATCGAGGTTCCGATCGGCCTCGTCACGAGAGCCGTGGAGGCGCTCACAGACGTCCCAGCGGTGCGCGGTTTCACGCTGCTCGCAGTCGGACTGGCGTTGATCTTCACCGCATTGACGTCGATCACCCGCAACATGCGCATGTTGATGGCGGGCCGCATCGAGGCCTCTCTCAACGCGATGCTGTCCAAGGGCGCAGGTCTCGGCGCGATGGTCGTCGGCATGCTCATCACCATCTCGGTGCAGAGTTCGAGCATCACGACTTCGGTGTTGATCCCTCTCGTCGCCGCCGGGATTCTCAGTCTCGAGAACGCCTATCCGGTGACACTCGGTGCCAACGTCGGGACGACCATCACCGCACTGTTGGCGTCGTTGGCCGCAGATCGCCCCGAAGCACTCACGATCGCCATCACCCACACCCTGTTCAACCTCACCGGGATCCTGATGCTGTATCCAATCCCGGCGGTCCGGCGGATCCCTCTTGTGCTCGCCCGTCGGCTGGCCGAAACCGCCCAGCAGCACAAACAGCTCGTTCTCGCGTATGTTCTGGGGGCCTTCGTTGCGCTCCCGGTCATCGGTATCGTCGTGTTCTGAGAGGTCACTTCATGGTGTTCGAACTATTCAAAGGACAGAGCGGGTCGGGGCTGGAGGCAGTCGAGGCGCGCATCGAGGAGATGCTGCACACGTGTGGGGAGGTGCTCGGTTTGGCGATCTCCGCATTCGAGCCAGGAATGTCCGCCCGCGAGATCGGCCCGCTGGTCCGGGAAACCGACCGCAAGGTGAACAAGACCGAGCGGTCGATCCGTCGCGATCTCGTCGTGCACGTGAGCGTGCAATCGGGCGCCGACCTGCCGCTCGTGCTCGTGTACATGTCGATCATCAAGGACATCGAGCGGATCGGCGACTACGCCAAGAACATCTGGGACGTCGCCGCCGCGCTCGAAGACGGCGGCCCTGATCTCTCGATGATGGATCCGCTGTTCGAACGGACCATCGCGCTGGTCTCCGAAATCGCCGACGCCTACGTCTCCCGGGACACCGAGCGTGCCACTGCGTTGCTGAACCGCTGCGACGGATGGCTCGACGAGTACGACGACAACGTCGACGCCCTCATGCTTTCCGAACTTCCATCCACAGTTGGTGTTCCCCAGGCGCTGTTGAACCGTCACCTGAAACGTGTCACCGCGCACCTCATGAACGTCCTGACGTCGGTGGTCATGCCGTTCGACCGCCTCGACTATTGGGACGAGGACAAGATCGACCGCGATTGAGGCTCGGGAGGCCGCCTCATGTCTGGCGGCGGACCGCGGAGATCAGCGTGAGTGGAATGATCGTCTCGCGATCCCCGACCAGCACCAGGTGATCCGTCGCGGCAACGGCGATCGTCCCGGAGAACTCCTCGGCTCCCGCGAGGACGGTCAGTTCCTCGCCCGTCGACTCGAACTCGGCCATGCGTGCGAGAAAGGTCCGCGAGCCTCCGCGAACGGTGTGACCGCCGTGGGGGGACCGGACGGGTGCCAGCACGGCCCGGGTCAGTCGCAACTCCCAGCACACCCCATCGCCCATGACGGTGGCAAAGTCGTTGCCCACGAAGTCCACCACGCCTGTGATGCGTCCGAACGACGTCACCACCCGGACCTGGTCCCCGCGATGCATCGCCTGTTCCCAGAGCTCGGCGAGTGATCGTCGGCGGAGGCGACCCTGCTCGGTCTCGAGTTCTGTCATCTCCCACTCATCGATCATCTCCGCACCTCCGCCGTGGCGGAGCTGGGCTGCGAGGTCATCGAGAGAGTCCGAATTCATGGAAGTGGGAGGGAAGGCATGCGTGGTCCCTGTCGGTCGCCGCAGCGATTCGGTAAGGCTGCGGGATGGGGCGTTCAGCCTCCGGACACCTCGGTGACATGGTGCCGACACTCGAACGCGCTTCAATGGCACCCGATGACTGCCACCACGCCGACACCCGACGCCGCCCTCGCCAAGCTCTCCCGTCTGGACCGTTTCCTCCCGGTGTGGATCGGTCTGGCGATGGTGGCGGGACTCGGGCTCGGTCGAGCCCTGCCCGGGCTCAACGAAGCCCTCGACGCCGTGAAGATCGACACCGTCTCCTTGCCGATCGCGGTGGGATTGCTGGTGATGATGTACCCGGTGCTGGCAAAAGTGCGCTACTCGCGGGTGGGCGAAGTCGCCTCCGACCGGCCGATGCTGGTGACGTCGCTGGTCCTCAACTGGCTGGTCGGTCCAGCCTTGATGTTCGCCCTCGCCTGGATCCTGCTTCCTGACCTGCCCGAGTACCGGACGGGCCTGATCATCGTGGGCCTTGCTCGTTGCATCGCCATGGTGTTGATCTGGAACGACCTCGCCTGCGGCGACCGGGAGGCGGCCGCGGTGCTCGTGGCCATCAACTCGGTGTTCCAGATCGGGGCGTATGCGCTCCTCGGCTGGTTCTATCTCGATGTTCTCCCCGGGTGGCTCGGCCTGGACACGGCGGCGCTGGACGTCTCGATGTGGGAGATCGCCAAGATCGTCCTGATCTTCCTGGGGATTCCCCTGGTCGCCGGCTACCTGACCCGGGTGTGGGGGGAGCGGAGCAGGGGAGTGGAGTGGTACGAGGAGACGTTTCTGCCCCGGATCGGCCCGTTCGCTCTCTACGGGCTGCTGTTCACCGTGGTGATCCTCTTCGCCCTGCAGGGCGAGACCATCACATCCAACCCCGGTGACGTCGTCCGCATCGCGCTGCCGCTCCTCGTTTACTTCGCGCTGATGTGGGGGATCTCGTTCGCGCTGGGGCTGAAGCTCGGATTCGGCTACGAGAAGAACACGACCGTGGCGTTCACGGCTGCCGGCAACAACTTCGAGCTGGCGATCGCCGTGGCGATCGGAGTGTTCGGTGTCACCTCGGGGGAGGCGCTGGCGGGCGTGGTCGG
>JBBDHV010000024.1:0-30698 GCA_040880725.1 Acidimicrobiia bacterium | reverse complement strand
GGGGACGACCCCCCTGCACCCCCCGACTGGCGCGGTCGCCGCGGTCGGGTTTGCCTGCGGACCCACCCGATGGCCCATGACGGGACGTAGTCGCGGAGAACTGGGACGCTATTTGATTGTGCGGGGGGACGACCCCCCTGCACCCCCCGGACGGCGCGGCTGCCTCTACGTGCTCACCGAGGGTCGCACTCAATGGCCCATGACGGGATCTGCCGGACAAGGCAGAAGACGACCCCCTGCATCCCTCGGATAACTCGAACAGGTGTTCGACTTTCTGTCACACCCCTCCTGTACGTTGGTCGCATGGATGAAACGAGGACCATCGATGCCCTGGAACGGGACTTCGCCGAGTTGATCGCAGCAGGCTCCCGCCTGGATGCCCTCTGCTTGCAGATCCTGCGGGAGTTGGACGTCGCCCAGGCCGCCACTGTGGACGGGGCCCGCACCCTGGTGGAGTGGGTGGCAGGCCGTTTCGACCTCGAAACTTCCACCGCAAGGACGCTGGTCGCCTTGGCCCGGGCCGAAGACCCCGATGTGGAAACCGCCCTCGAAGACGGACAGATCACCACCGACCGGGCCGCCGCGGTCACCGGCCTGCGGACTGCCGGGGCCGACGAGAACACCATTGCGCACAGTTGGGGACGAGACCTCGCAGGGGTCCGCCAGATGGTCTCCCAACATCGGCGGATCAGCAGCCAGGACGAATCCGACAGCTTCTCGGACCGGTACCTGCATCTGCAGCCGTCGTTGGACGAGTCATCGTGGAAAGTGTGGGGACAGCTCTCCGGTGTGGACGGACGGATCGTGGACAAGGCCATCCAGACCGCGGTCGACACCCTCCCCGACAACCCCGACACCACCACCTCCCAGGACCGGGCCGACGGACTTGTCTCGGTCGCATCCGAATGGCTGTCAGGCGAGATCGGCGGACATGACCTGGCGGCGGAGATCTTCATCGACTCCCACCTCGCCACTGTCACCAACGGGGAGGCGGGAGCCAGTGTCGTCTCCGGACCGCGTATCGGACCCAACACGCTGGGCGAGATCCTCTGTTCGGGTACCACCCGCATCAACCTCATCGACAACACCGGCAGGGTGAGCACCTCACCGACCTCACGAGCCATCCCGGGGGCGATCCGCAACCGGGTCCTGCAACGGGATGGACACCGCTGTGTCATCGCCGGCTGCAACTCCCGCATCCGGCTCCAACCCCATCATCTCATCCCCTACTCGGAGGGCGGGAGCCATGACCCGGACAACCTGATCACCGTCTGCTGGTATCACCATCATGTCGTCATCCACCAGCAGGGACGGATCATCGACCTCGAATCGCCGCCCCAGCGGCGCACGTTCCTGCGTCGCCGGCCGGTCCGCGCCGGACCCTGACCCGACGCAGGACTTCGCCACAGTTTTCGTCATGGGTCATTGGGTGATACCCCCGGCATTACCTGACCCCGGCAGCCACGCCGTCCGGGGGGTGCAGGGGGGTCGTCCCCCCGCACAATCAAATCAAGAACGACCTCAGTACGAAAAGCCCCTCGCGGGCCTACACGTCGTCGGCCAGCTACTCCTCGACCGCCGGCTACTCCTCGACCAGGAGCGTGATTCACACTCGGGGTGGCGGCGAGTTAGCTTCCGATCGTGCTCGCCTCGAACCGCTCCCGGCTGCGTGCCACCAACCTCGTCATGGGAGCAATCCACGCTGCGCAGGCCGCCGCCGTTCTGTGGCTGTCCAACGACTTCACCACCCCCGTGACTGCGACCTACCTGACGGGTCCACCAGGGTCCCAGAGCGGAGAACCCAAGGTCCTCTTCGACTTGCCATTCGCCGAAGGGGTTGCCGGATTCCTGGCCCTTTCGGCGTTGTTCCACTGGCTGATCGTCAGCCCTCCGTTCTTCGACCGATATCTCCGGGGACTCGACGAGGGTCGCAACCACTTCCGCTGGGTGGAGTACTCACTGTCGTCGAGCCTCATGATCGTGCTGATCGCCGCGCTCACCGGCATCACCGACGCGGCCGCGCTGACCGCGCTCTTCGGCGTCAACGCCGCGATGATCTTCTTCGGCGCCATTCAGGAGAAGTACGAGCAGCCCGGCGGGTCGTTGACGCCCTTCTGGCTGGGCTGCATCGTCGGAGTCGTACCGTGGGTGGCGATCGGGATCTACTTGCTCTCGCCGGGATCGAGTGCCGAACCCCCCGGCTTCGTCTATGCGATCTACGTCTCACTGTTCGTCTTCTTCAACGTGTTCGCGCTGAACCAGTGGCTCCAATATCGCGAAGTCGGGCGCTGGCGGAACTACCTGTACGGCGAATCCGCCTACATCGTGCTGAGCCTCGTGGCCAAGTCGCTTCTCGCATGGCAGGTCTTCGGCGGCACGCTGGCAGCCTGAAACCAACCGCCACCCGACCCACCGGCCTCCTGTTCCCCACCGTGGCCGATCCCTACGATCGGCGGATGCTGCTGCGGGCCGGACACGTCACATTCGACATCGACGGGATCGTGTTCGACAAGGACGGGACTCTCATCTCCCTCGATTCGTACTGGCTGGAGCCTGCACGACTGTGGGTCGAAGTCGCCGCGGACGGGTCGGCTGAACTCTTCGCCCGACTGGGGGACGCGCTGGGCCTCGGTACCCGCGACCGATCCGAGCTTCCGATGCTCGTGTCCGACGGCGCGCATGCGAGCGCTTCCATCGATGAGCTCGTCCAGCTCACCCGATCAGCATTGGAGAACGCCGGAGTCGCCCCGGAGGCGGCGCACCAACGAGCGCGGCGTGCCCGTGACCGGGCGGCGGAACTCAGCGCGACCTTGACTCCTGAACCCATCGGCGACGTGCGCGGTGCCCTGACGCTCCTGGACGGCGCCGGCCTGCAGCTGGCCGTCGCGACCACCGATGACACCCAACCGACGCTCGAGGCTCTGTCGGCGCTGGGGGTCGCCTCGCTGATCCGCGTCGTTGTCGCGGCCGACGGCGACGTGCCCCCCAAGCCGGACCCGTCGGTGCTGAGTTTCATCGCTGCGCAGCTGGGAACCAGTCCCGAGAGACTCCTCATGGTTGGCGACTCCCAGCGCGATGCCGACACGGCCCGCGCGGGCGGTGCCGCCGGCTTCGTGCTCGTGTCACCGGACGGTTCGGCTCGGATCACCGCAGACGCAGTTGTCCCGAGCATTGCGGACCTCTCCGCCGGCTGATCCCAATCTCTAGGATCGCCGCCGGCCCGACACGGGAGACACAGTGCGCTACATCGACACTCCGCCGCTCATCGAAGAAGAGAACGTGTGGATCCCGCTGTCCGACGGCACCCGGCTCGCCGCCAAGATCTGGCACCCGGCGAATGGTGCGCCGGTGCCTGCGATCTTCGAGTACCTCCCGTACCGAAAGCGCTATGGGACGGTCGCCCGGGATTCGCTGACCTACCCCTACCTCGTCGCACACGGTTATGCAGGTGTGCGAGTCGACATCCGGGGCAGTGGCGAGTCAGACGGAGTTCTCACCGACGAGTATCTGCAATCGGAACTGGATGACGGGGTGGCGGCGATCGAATGGATCGCCGCCCAGCCGTGGTGCGACGGCAACGTCGGCATGATGGGGATCTCCTGGGGTGGATTCAACGGACTGCAGATCGCCGCCCTCCGACCGAAGCCGCTGAAGGCGATCATGACGATCTGTTCCACCGACGATCGCTACGCCGACGACATCCACCACATGGGCGGCTGCCTCCTCGGGGACAACCTGTCGTGGGCGTCGGTGATGTTCGCGTACAACACGATGCCGCCCGACCCTGTCCTCGTCGGCGACCAATGGAGGGAGCGATGGTTCGAACGACTGGAGGGAAGCGGTCTCTGGCTGCACAACTGGCTGCAACACCAACGACGTGACGAATTCTGGCGGCACGGCTCGGTGTGCGAGGACTACTCGGGGATCGAGTGCCCCGTCTACGCGGTGAGCGGGTGGGCTGACGGCTACTCGAACGCGGTGTTCCGGCTTCTCGACAATCTCGACGTACCGAGGAAGGGTCTCATTGGCCCCTGGGCCCATGCCTACCCGCATATCGCCGAGCCGGGGCCGGCGATCGACTTCCTGGCCGAGCTCGTCCGGTGGTGGGACCACTGGCTGAAGGGGACCGACACCGGAATCATGGACGAGCCGACGCTGCGGGTATGGATGCAGGACACCGTCCCCCCAGCCCCGGCCTATGAGGATCGACCAGGCAAATGGGTCGCCGAGCCGTCGTGGCCGTCAGACCGGATTTCACCGAGTGTGAGAAGGCTCGTCGCGAACGGGAGTCTGATTGAAGGAGACAGCGACCACGACGGATCGGTCGTGCGGTTGCGTTCGCCGCTTTGGGTGGGACGGCACGCCGGCAAGTGGTGCTCGTACGCCGACGGACCGGATCAACCCGGAGATCAGCGAACCGACGACAGCGGCTCGTTGACGTTCGACTCCGAGTCGCTGGCCGAGGACATCGAGATACTGGGGGCGCCAGTCGTCGAGCTGGAACTCGCATCCGACCGACCGGTGGCCCAGGTCGCCGCCCGGCTGTGCGCAGTCGACTCCGAAGGCCGCTCGAGTCGCGTCACCTACGGCGTGCTCAACCTCACCCACCGGGATTCGCACTCGGCACCCGAGCCGCTGGAGCCCGGAAAGCGGACGAAGATTCGGGTGAGGATGAACGAGGTCGCCCAGCGCATCCCTGCGGGTCATCGGATCCGCCTGGCGCTGTCATCGTCGTACTGGCCGCTGATCTGGCCGGCACCCGAGCCGTTCACACTCGACATCGATTGCGCGGCAAGCACCCTGGAAATCCCCCTCCGTCCGCGTCGGACCGAAGACGACACACTGCCGGAGCTCGGCTCCCCTGCCGGTGCCCGACCGGCCGAGAAGACCGCGCTCGAGGATGGCAAGGTCGAATGGACCGTCAGCCACCAGCTCGACGGCGACGTCCACACACTCGAGGTCGTCGACGACTCCGGGGTGATCCGGCACGGCGCGACCGGCCTCGAGATCGGCCTCCACGCGGTGGAGCGCTACACCATCATTGGCGACGATCCTGCTTCGGCGCGGGGGGAGGTGGTGTCTCGCCGGACAATGGCCCGCGGTGATTGGGCGGTGGAGAGCCTCACCTCCACGGTTCTCTCGTCCACGCCGACCCACTTCGTGATCCGGGCGGAACTGGTGGCGAAAGAGGGAGACGCAGAAATCTTTCGTCGGGAATGGCACGAAGAGGTGCCCCGCGACCTCGTGTGACAGGGGTCACTTCACCCCGCCTCCAGGGTGCCGGAGTGTCTAGTGTCCCGTCGGGGACGGAGACAGAGCAGGGAAGCAAGGGTGGTTCCACGGTGTGGCTGAAGGGCGACTTCCACGCTCACTCCTCCTTGAGCGACGGCGTGCTGGCTCCTCGTCGATTCATCGAAGAAGCCGAGCGCGAAGCCTTGGACTTCTTCGCGATCACCGACCACAACACCTGGTCATATCCCGACTTCTCCGATTCGGACCAGGTGCTTGTCATTGCCGGCATCGAAGTGACCATGCCCTATGGGCATTTCAACGTCTTCAGTGTCGATGGAATCGAGCCCGACTGGGTCCCGGCACTTCCCCCGCCGGCGTTCGTCGAGCGCAGCGAAACACAGAAGGGCCAAGCCCTCGACCTCATCGAAACGATCCGCCGCTCCGGCCTCCGCTCCTCCATCAATCACCCCCTGCTGTTCCCGTGGGAATGGACCGACACCGCCGCCCCCCTCGCCGGGTTCCAATACCTCGAAGTGTGGAACGACCCGACGTGGCCCGAAAACCGCCTCGCCAACCCTGCGGCGCTCGACATGTGGACCCAGTGGCTGAACGCCGGTCTGGCAGTCACCGCGGTCGGGGGTTCGGACTTCCACGATCCGGAGAAGTACCTCCGGGGCGACGGCTTCACCGTTGACGGACACCGAGTCGGCGTCCCTCGAAGCTACGTCGACGCCGCGGCCTGCACACCCCAAGCGATCTTGGATGCCGTCGACCGGGGCAGGGTGTACGTGACGATGGGTCCGACCATCGAGTTCGCCGTCGAGTCCGAACACGGCACCGTCTCCATGGGGGATCGGATCGAGGATTTCGACGGGCCGTTTTGGATCGCTGCGCGGACATGGGGCGACGCCGAGTTGGAGATCCAGGTCGTGACCGACGGGGTGACGGTCGCTCGCTCAGCAGGTACCAACCCGGTGATCGAGCACCGCATCGACCCCGAGCCGAACGCCCGCTCCTGGGTTCGGATCGACGTGGTCGGTCCGGACGGGGTCGTTGCATTCACGAACCCGGTTCACTTCGGCCGCGACCCCGAACGATCCGACTTCGACTACGGGTCGTTCACCGATCTTTCTGCCGCGTTCGGTATCCAAGAGCGCTGGCAAACCCAGCAAACAACCGATCAGGAGGAACAACCATGGTGATGAAGAAACGCCTCTGGCGTCTCACCGCGCTGTTCGCCGTTCTCGCAATGCTCGTTGCAGCATGTGGCGACGGCGGAGCGGGCAGCGACGACGACGGCGACACTGACGAAACCACGACCACCGCAGCGACAACGGAGACGACGGCCGCCGCCGAGACGACCACCACTGCTTCGGGAGAAGAGCCCATGGCGGGAGGCGAGCTGATCGTGGCACTCGCCACCGAGCCGAACTCGATCTTCCTGCCGAACGCGGCAGAACGGAACGCCATCAACGTCTCCACTCAGATCTACGAGGGACCGGTGTGGATCAACGACGACAACGAGGTCGTGCCGGGACTCGCCACCGAGTGGGAGGCGAATGAGGATGCCACCGTCTTCACGTTCACGCTGCGCGAAGGCGTGCAGTTCCACAACGGTGAGACGATGGATGCCGACGACTGGATCGCCAGTTGGCAGGCTGCGTCGGAGGAAGCCAACGTCTACGCGTACCTGTACACGAAGGTCGAATCCGTCGTGGCCCTCGACGACATGACCGTCGAGATGACACTCGGAAGTTCCGATGCGCTCTTCGGTCGTGAGCTCTCGGAGTGGGCGATCCTGCCTGCGTCGCAGTACGAGTCCGAAGGGCTCGAAGGCATCGAAGCCAACCCGATCGGGACGGGGCCGTTCGCCTTCGTGAGCTGGGACCGCGGAGACCGCATCATCCTCGAAGCCTTCGACGACTATTGGGATGAGGGTCTGCCACTGGTGGACACGCTCGTCTTCCGGCCGATCCCCGATTCCTCGACCCGTCTCGCCGCAGTCCAGACCGGGGAAGTCCACATCGCCCAGCGGTTCAACTCGGAGGAAGCTGCCACCCTCGAGAACGCGGCCGACGTCGAAGTGATCACCTATCCCGTTGATCGCGTCTACTACATCGCCTTCAACAACATGACGACAGGCGTGGGCACGCCGTTGGAGAGCACCGAAGTCCGGCTGGCGATGAACCACGCCGTGGATCGCCAAGCCATCGTCGACTCGCTCTTCGACGGCCAGGCGGCACTTTCCACGGGACTGGTGGCGACATCGAGCCTCGGATTCGACGACTCGCTGGAGCCGTACTCGTACGACCCCGAACTGGCGATGCAGATGCTCGCCGACGCCGGATACCCGGACGGCTTCGAGATCGGCTTTGCGTGCCCGACCGGTGCGTACGTCAACTTCGAAGAGGTCTGCCAGGCGGTGGGCGGGTTCCTCGAAGCCGTGGGGATCACCCTCGAGGGTGGCGAGATCCAGTTCATGGAGTCCGGTCAATACTGGGACCTGGAAGCGTCCAAGCAGCTCCCCCCGCTGTTCGGTGACTCGTGGTCTTCGACGAGCTCGGAGTCGCTGGAACGGCTGGAAGGCGCACTCGGTGGCGAGAACGCCGACTACTCCTCGTGGAGCGACGACACAATCCTCGCCTATCTCGACGAGATCAAGACGACGATCGACGAGGAGGCCAGGGCGAACGTGTACTCGGAGTTGCACCGGTACACCTACGAGGATCCGCCCTTCATCTACCTGTACGAGCCGTTCGCCTTCGAAGGCATCAACAGCGCAGTACAGAACTACAAGCCGCGCGCGGCTGAGAACTACTACCTCAAGGGAGTCTCACTGGCCGGCTGACGGAATCACGGGGGCTCCCTGACGACAGGGAGCCCCCGCCCGTCCCCCGATTCGCACATGAAGACGTACATCCTTCGCCGCACCGTGCAGTCGATCCTGCTGTTCGTCGGTGTCGTCGTGATCGTCTTCTTCCTGGTTCGGCTCTCCGGTGACCCGGCTTCGCTGATGATGCCGCGCGAAGCCAGTTCCGAGCAGGTCCAGGCGTTCCGGGAGTTGATGGGCTTCGACCGACCGGTCCTCGTCCAACTCGGCGACTACGTCGCCGGCATCTTCACCGGAGACTTCGGAGAATCGCTCCGCTTCCAGACCCACTCGCTCGATCTCGTGATCCAGCGAGTTCCCCTCACTTTCACTCTCGCCAGCCTGGCCATGGGTGTGGCGATCCTGATCGGCATCCCCCTCGGGATCCTCGGAGGAATGAACGCCGGCAAGCCCAGCGACCTCCTGGCACGCGGCCTCGGACTCGGCGGCCAGGTCACCCCCGAGTTCTGGCTGGCCCTGATCCTCATCATCGTCTTTGCCGTCAACCTGGGATGGCTGCCCTCGTTTGGCATCGATGGACCGAGCTCGTACATCCTTCCCGCCGCGGCACTGTCAGTGGGAGCCATGGGAAGGCTCGTCCGTCTCACCCGGTCGACCGTGCTCGAGGTCGTGGGCTCGGATTACGTGCGCACCGCCCGCAGCAAGGGACTCTCGGCGTACGAGGTTGCGGGACGCCACATCTTCCGCAACACCGCCATCGCCCTCGTGAGCGTCATCAGCGTCCAGTACACGTACCTGCTGGGCGGGGCGGTCTACATCGAGTCGATCTTCGCCATTCCCGGACTGGGCAGCCTCCTCGACGAGGCCATCCGGGCACGGGACTTTCCGCTCGTCCAGACCATCACCCTCTTCATCGCGGCGGCGGCCATCGGCCTAAGTCTGGTCGCCGACCTCATGTACGCCTGGCTGGACCCGCGGATCAGGTTGGAGAACTGATGACCGAGACACGGACTGTCGAGTTCGGGGATCGTTCGCGGGGCTTTCGCAAGTTTCTGAAGCTGATCCTGCGTGATCCCGCAGGCTTGATCGGACTCGTTCTCGTCCTCGGACTCCTGGGCACCGCGGTCTTCGCTCCGCAGCTCGCCCCCCATGACCCGCTGGAGCAGAGCCTTGGCAACGCCAAGGCTCTGCCGGTCTTCTCCGAGGGAGGGTCATGGGACTATCCCCTCGGCACCGACCGCCTGGGACGTGACGTCTTGAGCCGCATCATCTTCGGAGCCAGGGTGTCGGTCACGGTCGGCTTCTTCGGCGCGGCGATCGCCGTCGCCATCGGACTGGTCATCGGACTCATCGCCGGTTTCGTCGGAGGGAAACTCGACAAGGCGCTGATGTCGCTCGTGGACCTGGTGCTCAGCGTGCCGTATCTCATCGTCGTGATCGTCGTCGCCGCAGTTCTCGGGCGAAGCCTGTTCAACGTCGTCATGCTCTTCGGCGTCACCGCATCGCCGCTCTTCGCGCGCACGACGCGTGGTGAGGTCCTCCGCCTCCGCGAGGCCGGGTTCGTGTCGGCGGCCAGGGCGACCGGCGCCAAGCTCCCGTCGATCCTCGTCCGCCACATCTTCCCGAACCTGGTGGGTCCGCTCCTGACGCTCGCCACCTTCGAGATGTCGGCAATGATCTTCTATGAGGCCGGGCTGAGTTTCCTCGGCCTGAGCGTGCCGCCCAACATTCCCAGTTGGGGGAACATGTTGGATTCAGGACGGAGGTCCCTGTTCACGGGTTTGCCGTGGCTGTCGATCTTCCCCGGGCTGGCGATCGCGATCACCGGACTGAGCATGAACCTGTTGGGTGACTGGCTGCGGGACATTCTCGACCCGAGGATCAGGCGGGCGCGCGGATGATCTCGCACGTGACCCCGCAGCATGCGGCCCGCTCCGGAGAGGTGATCCTCGACGTCACGGGACTCAAGGTCAGCTTCGACTCACCGGACGGCACGGTTCACGCCGTCAACGGGGTGTCGTTCTCCTTGCGCGCCGGCGAGTCGCTCGGGGTGGTCGGCGAGTCGGGGTCGGGGAAATCCGTCACGATGATGGCACTCGTCGCCCTCCTGCCGTCACCGCCCGCGAGCGTCGACGCAGGCACCGCGATCCTGACTGACGGCGAGACCGAACTGGACCTGCTGAGCGCGAGCCGTTCCCAGATTCGCAAGGTGCGGGGCAGCAAGGTCGGCTTCGTGTTCCAGGACCCCCTCAGTGCGCTCAATCCGACCATGCGGGTTGGCGACCAGATCACCGAGTCGGTCCGCAAACACCGCGGAGTGAGCGGCGAGGCGGCCGAGCAGATCGCCATCGAGTTGCTGGGCGCGGTCGGAATCGCCGATCCCGAGCGTCGCTACCGCAGCTTTCCTCATGAGTTCTCCGGGGGGATGCGCCAGCGCGTCATGATCGCGATCGCGATGGCGGGCGACCCCCCGATCGTGATCTTCGACGAGCCCACGACCGCGTTGGACGTGACCGTGCAGGCCCAGATCGTCGAACTGGTCAAGACGCGCCTCCAACAAGAGCGCGGGACGGCCATCGTGTGGATCACCCACGACCTGGCTGTCGTGGCGGGCATCGCCGACCGGGTGGCGGTGATGTACGGAGGGACGATCGTCGAATCCGGTCCGATCGACGAGATCTACGAGAACCCGCAGCATCCGTACACCCGCGGCCTCTTGGCGGCGATCCCTTCGGCCGACTCCGACGGAACGACGCGACTCGCCAGTATCGAGGGGAGCCCTCCCGACCTGCTCGTCGCACCCGACTTCTGTCCATTCCAACCCCGCTGTTCGTACGCATTCGACCGCTGTGTCGACGAGCGGCCGCTGTTGCGAGGCGTCGCCGCCGATCATCTGGTCGCGTGCCACTACGACCTCGACAAGGGAGAACCGGTGCAATGACCGTCACCGGCCACTCCCACCCGGCGCAGCCCGACGAGCCGATCGAAGCCCTCGTCAAAGTCGAGGAGTTGCACAAGCACTATCCGGTGCGGTCGTTCAAGATGTTCGGCAGCGAGGACACTGCAATTCGCGCAGTGAATGGTGTGTCCTTCGAGATCCACCGGGGGGAGACCCTGGGTCTCGTCGGCGAGAGCGGGTGCGGCAAGTCGACCACCGGACGCACGGTGCTGCGACTCGAAGAGCCGACTGCCGGCCATGTGTGGTTCGAAGGGATCGATCTGGCCACCCTCGACAACGAGCGCATGCGACTGATTCGCAAGAGGATGCAGGTGGTGTTCCAGGACTCGGCGGATTCGCTCAACCCGCGGATGAGCACTGGCCGCACAATCGCCGAACCGCTGCACATCTTCGAACTGGGCACCGACGCGGAGATCAAAGCAAAGGTCGCCGACCTGATGGAGCTGGTAGGTCTCAATCCCGCCTGGGCGAAGCGCTTTCCCCACGAGTTCTCCGGTGGGCAGCGCCAGCGGATCAACATCGCACGGGCTCTGGCAATCGACCCCGACTTCATCGTGCTCGACGAACCGATCTCCGCCCTCGACGTCTCGATCCAGGCGCAGGTCGTCAATCTGCTCGCAGACCTGCAGAGCCGCCTCGGACTGACCTACCTCTTCATCGCCCACGATCTGGCGATGGTCCGCCACATCTCGGATCGCATCGCGGTCATGTATCTGGGACGCATCGTCGAAACCGCCGACGCCAACGCCCTATTCGAAGAACCCCTCCACCCGTACAGCCAGGCGCTGATCTCCGCGGTCCCGCTGGCCGATCCCAAGAAGGAACGCACCCGCATCCCAATCGTGCTGGAGGGCGAAGTCCCCTCCCCCGGGAACATGCCGGCCGGCTGTGTCTTCCACCCCCGCTGCCCCCAAGCCGTTGACGTGTGCGGTCAGGAGGTTCCGGCGTTCCGCGAGTTCAAGCCGGGTCGCTTCGTGGCGTGCCATCTCGTCGACGACGCCGGAAGCCACGTCATACGGCAAGGCCCCTGAGTCGACCCCCGGTTGGCCCAGCTGCTCGCATCCCGGACATCATCCCGATGACCCCGGTGATTTTCAGCCGGAGCGCGGCGGGAGAGGACGAAGCCGGAGACGTCCGTACCCCACGAACACGAGCACGGCGATGTTGATGACGTTCAGCACGGTCTGCGTTGCCTCGCCCCGGCCCAGGTGCCAGATCACCGCTCCCACCATCACGAGACCGAGACCAAAGGCTGCGTAGGCAACGAGCTCGGGTCGAATCCCGGTGACGGCGGAGAGGATCAAACCGAGCCCACCGAGAATCTCTGCGATGCCGGAGAACGTGTGCAACGTATCGGACAAGTCGTACATCCACTGCATCTGCGCAGGCAGACCCTCCGGGACGACGAAATGTATGACACCGACGGCGATGAAATACAACCCGAGGATGATCTGCAGGACCCACAGCAGCCGATTCAACACATACCTCCGATGTCGGATCGACCGTACTCGGGTCAGAAGCGGCGGACTCCGACGAACTGACTCCCGTCTGCGTCACCTTCCATGACCCGAATGCCGGCACCCGTCGTCCGCGCCGCGTCGATCAATCGATCGAGCAGGTCCACGCTGCCGACGCCCTGATCCGATCCGGCCGCGGCGTCGAGCGCCGCGGCATCGAAACGACCCCAGACCGGCGACGCGTCCTGCTGTACGAAGACGTGGGACAGTCGACCTGAGACCGCGGCGTACAGCGCGTCGGGGAACAACGTGACGGTGTCCGCAGTCCCGAGCGCATCGCGCGCCGCCTGGTTGTTGGTCACCAGGGCCGCGGCGACACGGTCTGCGACCACAGGACGCACGCGCTTGCCGATTTCAGAGACTGAATCGAACCGGCCCGTGCCGTCCAGGCCGAGGGCGACGACCTCCCTGTCGGCGATCGGCCGAAAGTCATCGATCAGCGGCTCATCACCCAACACCACGAGCGGGCTGGTACTACCGATGGCATCGGTCACGGCCTGGGAGACCGCACGCAGGAACCGGTGAAGATCCTCTGTCATCCGGTCCTGAGGGTCGTGGCCGTGACGGACCCCGGCCGATCCGGCACTATCCGCGTGGCGCTGCTCCTGGCGTTCGCGGTCCATGAACCAATTCACGTCGTCGAATGACGACGGAAGGTCGGCGTCGATCGCACTTGCCTGCCGGCTGTCGACCAAATACAACGCCACCGCACCCTTGGTCAGGACGAGCGCCGGAAGGCTCTCCTCCATGAGTTCGACGAGCAGATGACGAATGTGGTGTGAGTCGGCGACGATGCACATGGCGGGGGGTTCGTCGCCCAGCGCGACCGGACGGATTTCGCCCTCACCATCGATGTACAACGCCAGTCCCCGACCCTGATGAGCCCAGAAGTCGTCATCGTCGAGGAGCCCGCGAGCCTTCCCGAGGCGGGCTTCACGGTCGGAGCGGCGCCATCCGGCCTCGCTCAGCATGCCCTCGATGTCCGAGAGGGCGTTCTTCAGGCGAATCCGGTCTTGGGCAATCTCCGGGCCTTTGACGTGGGTGGGCAGGAGGATCGACACCAATGCCGCACCCCGAGTTTTGGCCACCTCGTCGAACAGTCCCTCGTCGAGTGTCATGGGTCTCATGTCGGTGCGTCTCCTGACGTGATCGCGGCTCCCCCATTCCTACCCGAACCTCGGACACTACGAAACGAACGGCAGGAAGAAATCACGGTGCCGTAGGTCCCGATGTGACGCTGCTCCCCGGAGACCGTGCCGTTTGGCCCTGGGCTCGACGGGGTATGTGCGTTGACACCGGAGGGAACGGTCCAGTGAGGACGCGAGCGGAACCAGAGGAGTTTCAATGCCCACGTACGAGTATCAGGACAAGGTTGCGATCGTCACTGGAGGTGCATCCGGAATCGGTGAAGCGGTCGCGGTCACGATGGCCGCCAACGGGGCGAAAGTCGTGGTTGCCGACTACGACCAAGCAAACGGCGAGCGAGTCGTCAAAGAGATCCAGGCAGCAGGCGGAGAGGCGACCTTCATCGATGTCGACGTCTCGAAGCCAGACCAGGTCGAGAACATGGTGGCCAAGACCGTCGAGACCTACGACAGACTCGACGTCGCGGTGAACAACGCCGGCGTCGGAGGACCGTCCGCCGCCGTTGGCGAGTATCCGATCGACGGCTGGAAGACCGTCATCTCGATCAACCTCGATGGCGTCTTCTACGGCATGCGCTACCAGATCCCGGCAATGCTCGAGAATGGTGGCGGATCGATCGTCAACATGGCGTCGATCCTGGGCAGTGTCGCATTCGCCAATGCCCCCGCCTATGTGGCGGCAAAGCACGGAGTCGTCGGCCTGACGAAGTCCGCCGCGATCGAATACTCCGGACGCGGAATTCGAGTGAACTCGGTTGGCCCGGGCTTCATCCAGACACCGCTCCTCGACAAGAACCTGGACGAGGAGACCCGCGGCGCCCTCGCCGGAATGCATCCGATTCAGCGGCTCGGAACGTCTCAGGAGGTCGCCGACCTGGTCGCCTTCCTCGGATCCGACGCGGCATCGTTCTGCACTGGCGGCTACTACCTGGTGGATGGCGCCTTTACTGCCCAGTGACACGCTGACCCGACAAAGCGCAAGGCTCCCGAACCGCGGGGAGCCTTGTTGGTCTTGTGGCCTTATCGCGGGGCTGGGTTGGGGTATGAGCACGACCGTTCGTAGCCTCGCATCGTGAAGATCGCCGTGACCGGAGCAACTGGATATGTCGGTGGTCGACTCGTTCCCGAAGTGATCGCGGCCGGTCACGACGTCGTGTGCCTGGCGCGCTCGCCCGACAAGCTCTCCGACCGACCATGGCGCGACCGCGTCGAAGTACGACAGTGCGACGTGCTCGATGGCGATGAGGTCATTGCGGCACTCGACGGATGCGACGTGGCCTACTACCTGATTCACTCGATGGGCGAGCAGGGTGACTTCGCCGACGCCGACCGGCGGGCGGCCGAGAACTTCGCCGGCGCTGCAGAAGCGAATGGACTGACCCGGATCATCTACCTCGGGGGCATCGCCCACGACGACGACCTGTCGGATCACCTTGCCAGCCGCCAAGAGGTCGGACAGACCCTCACCAGCGGCGGCACCGCCGTCACCGAGCTTCGCGCCGGCATCATCATCGGATCGGGGTCGGTCTCCTTCGAGATGCTGCGCTATCTCACCGAAGTTCTCCCTGTCATGGTCACTCCACGCTGGGTGGAGACCCTCACCCAACCGATCGCGATACGAGACGTCCTCGCATATCTGGTCGCGGTGCTCGACGACGACGCCGGAGACCACCTCTACGAGATCGGCGGACCGGACGTTGTCTCCTATCGCGACATGATGCAGGCGTATGCATCCGTCGCCGGGCTCCGGACGCGAGTCATCGTTCCCGTACCGCTCCTGAGCCCACGTCTGTCGTCGCTGTGGATCGGGCTCGTCACTCCGCTCCCCGTCGGGGTGGCCCGGCCGCTCGTGAACTCTCTGAAGAACGAGGTGACGGTCCGAGACCGCGCCGCCGCTCGGTTCGGGATCGAGACGATGGGTCTGAACGCAGCCATCGAGCGTGCGCTCGACCGGGCGACGCGACTCGATGTGCCCAGCCGTTGGTCGGATGCGTCGACGGGACCCGCCAAGGCGTTCGCCTGGGATCCCGACTGGTCGGGGGGCACGTTGCTGTCCGACAGCCAGGAGGTCGAAACACACGCGCCGGCCGAGGCCGTGTATTGGGCCGTTTCGCGCATTGGTGGATCCGCCGGCTACTACACCCAGGATTGGGCTTGGCGGATCAGGGGCCTCTTCGACACGCTGGTTGGCGGTGTCGGCCTGCGCCGGGGAAGGCGACATCCGGAGGAGGTTCGACTCGGCGAAACCATCGACTTCTGGCGCGTGTCCGCCGTCACTCCGGGAACCCTGCTGCAACTCTCCGCGGAGATGCGACTTCCGGGCGAAGCATGGCTGGAGTGGCGCGTCGAGCCGGGTGACCACGGTCACACGGTGCTCCACCAGACGGCATATTTTCGCCCCCGGGGCCTCGCCGGTCGCGTCTACTGGCTGGCGATGCTGCCGTTCCACCGACTCATATTCGGACGGATGGCTCGCTCGATCGCGGTCGCCGCCGAGCAGCGGGGCGATCAGTCTCGCTCGACCTGAACCTCTTCGAGCCCCCGTCCGATGACGAACGCTGCCCCACAGACCGCCGCGAACACTGCGAACAGGCCGGGAAGCCCGATCAGTTCGGAGAGGGCACCGAACGCACCGGTGCATAGGATCACGACACCCACCACCGTGTTCGAGACCGCGGTGTAGGTCGCGCGATCCTCGGCGGCGGCCATGTCGACCAGGTGCGTCGCGCGACCGAGCCGCACACCCTGGTACGCCAAGACGACCAGGAACAACAGCCCTGCCGCGACCCACGACTGGGCGAGCAGATCGGGAAGCGTGGCTGCGCCGATCCCTGCGAGCGTGAAGAGCAGCACTCCCGCGCCCGCCGCGCCGACGAGCACCTGCCGGGACGAACGATCCGACAGCCGACCCCACACCCTGCCGCCGACGATGGTGGCGATGCTCGAGGCAACCACGAACGGTCCCAGCGACCCGAGGCCCTGTTCGCCCGACTCGGTCAGCGCCAGCAGATACGGAGGAGCGATGGCGGTGACCGTCAGAAGCGAGCGAGTCGCAACGAACCTGGCGAGCTGTGGGTCCTCCCGGAGCACACCGAGGTTGGCAAATGCAGCCCGGACGCCGTCAACCCCGCCTTCGGTCGCCCCCTCTGCCTCGACCACACGCAGGAAGAGCGCCCCCGCCAGGAACCACAAACCTCCGGCGCCGAGAAGGCCGATGGCAATAGTGGTCGACGAGAGAGGGATGACGCCGGCCGCGAGTCCCCCACCGAGCCCCAGCACCACCACCGCTGACACCGAGGTCGCTGTTCCCGTGACGGTCCCGCGCCGCGACTTCGACACCGTCTTTCCAAGGACATCCTTGTAACTCACCGATGCCGCGCTCCGACCGATAGCAAACACAAGCACGAGTCCGACGACCGCCCAGACCGCGGCCGCCTCGGGCAACACCAGGACCGCGACCCCCATGGCGGCGACGGCAAGACCCTGCATGAACGACGCTGCCGCCCACACGAATTTTCGTCGCGGAAGCCTCCGAATCCGATGCCCGATGAACAGCTGCGGCAACAGGGCGAACGCCTCGCGCAATGGAACGAGCAATCCCACGGCCAAAGCGGAACCTCCCAGCGCCGACACCAGCCACGAGAGCACCAACTTGGGATCGACGATCCCGTCACCCGTCTTGGTCGCGGTCAAGGCGGCGAGATGCAAGCTCAGGTTCCGAGGCTGCTCATGGCACGCCTCGTCGGGAATGTCCCGGCACACCCGATCGGCGCCCTCCCCAAAGACGAGTTCGAGCGCGCGCTGATCAGCCGACGCCGAGGTCATGTGAGAACGGTACTGCTGGGGCTGGCCCTTCAGTTCCGAAGGTCCGCCGGGGTGGGGAAGTGCGCGGCCGGTTCAGGGTGGGTCGTTGCCGCTGGTGGTGTAGCCGGGTCCGCCGAGGGGGCTGGTCCAGAGGTAGTCGCCGTTGGGGAGCGGCTGGTAGGTCCATCCGGTTTGGTGGCGGATGCAGTGGTCGTGTCGGCAGAGGGCGGCCAGGTCGTTCGAGTCGGTGACACCGGTTTCGGCCCAGCTGTTGGTGTGGTCGATGTCACAGTCGACGACGGGTGCCCGGCAGCCGGGGGCGACACAGGTCCGGTTTTTGGCTTTGACCTTGCGGATCTGGGAGGCGGTGGGACGCCGCCGGGTGGTGCCATCGCCGATCGGCATCCCGGTGTCGGGGTGGACCACGGTCCAGTCCCAGACGCCTTCACCCAACTGGCTGCTGAGTTGGCGGGTGATGTCTGCGATGACCGGCCCATACCCTGCCAGGTCCCCTGACAGGTCTTTGAGTTGGGTGAGGGTGGCGAGGTCGACGGTGAGATGCACACTGCCCTTCCGGGGCAGGTCGCTGCTCCCGGTGAGAAGTTCTACGAAGATGTCGGCACGGAGCTGGTCCATGCTGCGGGTTTCCCCGTTGGTGCGAAGTTCCCGGGCGAGCCGGTTGATCCGATCTGTCGCTTCGGCGACTTTCACCGGGTCGAGGCCCATCCCTGACAGGGTGATCGTCCCGTCGGGATCGGACCATGTGATCACCCTGCGTTCGGAACGGGACTCGTCATATCGTTCCCGGGCGGTGTCGGGGTCGATTTCGAGACAGGCCCGCCGGATCCGTTCGATCAGTTGGCCGGTCGTCCAGCGGGGTGCGTCATCCAACAAGCTGTCCACCACTTGGCGGGCGTGGCCGACGGACAGGTGGGAGGTGTGATCGGAGAGACGTTCGGCCCGTCGGCGGTCGACGTGTCCTTGGCTGAGCCGTTCGAACAGGGAGGGGAGACGGACCCCGAGGTCGTGGGCGAAGGCCATCTCATTGTCGACTGCCCGCCGGGTCCACCGCAGGGCGGCCCGGATCTCCATCGACGCCCCCGCATCAGGGTCTTCGATGTCCTCGGCCATCTCGTCGTACAGGGTCAGCGGATCGGCAGGCCGGCTTCGCCGACTGTTTCTCTGTTCCGCCCGAAAAAGCTTCGCTTTCGGGCGGGAAGCCGACGGATGGGGCTCGCAGCTCGCCCAATCCGTCAGCTTCTACGCGTCGGAGACGGCGTTGACCGATCCCAGGAACCGGGCCTGACCCGACGAGTTCAACCGGTACTGCGCCTTCATGTATGTCACCCGGTCCGTCCCGGACAACCGATTGACGTCGACTGCGGACAGGACGGCGGCGAGCCGTAGGTCAGCTTCCCAGGAATCCAGGTCTGGAGGCAACACCACCGGCTCGTCGGTGAAGAACCGGTCGGGGTCGGCTTCGAGCTCGAGCACCAGATTGTCTTCTGTTTGGAGTTCGGCCTCAGTCAGCGTGTCGAACATATGTTCGATCATATCAGAGCTCCACGACAGAATCCAGACCCCTGTTCAGACTTCGACCGGTCCGCCTGCCCGACGCCACTCGGGCATGCCTTCGGACAGCCTTCGAGCCATTCGCCCGCGGGATGCCAGCCATCGCACCGCCTCATCGGCGTACACGCAATACGGCCCTCGGCAGTAGGCGATGATCTCGGCGTCAGGGCTGATCTGGCCAAGCACCTGGTCGAGGCGGTGCAACTCGTCGGGAGGAACCGACAGGGCTCCGGGGATATGGCCCGCCCGGTACTCAGCGCTTGGCCGCACATCGAGGATGACAATGTCGCGGTCGGCCATCCGGCGCTGGACGTCCTGGGAGTCGACCACATCGAGATCATCCCGAAGACCGAGGTACGCCTCCGCGAGGTCGTCCAGAGTGTCCAGTCGCTCGGCTGCCAGCGCTCGGATCGCCAGCCACGCATCCGTCACGCGATCCGACGCCATTCGATAGTGCACCCGGTTCCCCTCGCGGCGGGTGGCGACGAGGCCGACACGAGCCAACGCCCGCAGATGATGGGAGGTGTTCGCCACCGACTGACCGATCTCGCCGGCCATCTCCTCCACAGTCCGCTCGCCTTGGGACAGAACCTCGACGATCTCGGCGCGCCGACCGGCGCCGAGCGCCGCGGCAATCGTCGCGAAGCCGTCGAAGAGCGCATCCTTGCTGGCTCGGTCCCCTCGTGCCATCCGTTCCTTTCGATGCTGCGTGGACAATTCAAGCCGACACTTGACCACAGATCGCCTCGACCGTAGATTCCGACCATTCAAACGTCTACTTGAATGGTCTCAGGACGAAACGTGACACCGAAAAGGATCCAACTCGGGTTGCGGGAGAACCTTCCCCAATTCGCCCTCCTGGTCGGAGTGAACGCGCTCGTCGGAGGGATGGTCGGCCAGGAGCGGACCGTGCTCCCGCTGCTCGCCGAAATCGAGTTCGGATTGTCGGGTTACACCGCGGCGCTCACGTTCATCGCCGCCTTCGGCATCACAAAGGCGTTCGTCAATTTCTTTGCAGGGGCGTTGGCCGACCGTTACGGAAGGAAACGAGTGCTGATCGCCGGATGGATCATCGGCATCCCCGTGCCGCTGATGCTCATCTTCGCCCCGACGTGGGGCTGGATCGTGGCCGCCAACGTCCTGCTCGGTGTCAATCAGGGCCTGGCGTGGTCGGTCACCGTCATCATGAAGATCGACCTCGTGGGCCCGCACCGGCGCGGTACCGCGATGGGCTTCAACGAGGCAGCGGGATACGGCGCAGTGGCAGTCGCGGCGTGGGCCACGGGAGCCATCGCCGAAACTGCGGGTCTCCGCCCGGCACCGTTCTTCCTGGGACTCGCATTCGCCGGACTCGGACTGGGCCTGTCGACGATCTTCGTTCGGGAGACGGCGGGCCATGCCGCCCATGAGGCCATTACCCACCGGGGGGGCGAGAGCGGAGACTTGTCTGGTCGCCAGGTGTTCGCTCTCGCCACGTGGCGCCACCGAACCCTGGCGGCGGTGTCCCGGGCCGGTCTGGTCAACAACCTGAACGAAGGAATGGCCTGGGGGCTCCTCCCACTCTTCTTTGCCCTCGAAGGGCTGGAACTCGGCACGATCGGGCTCCTCGTGGCACTCGCCCCGGCCGTGTGGGGAGTCGGGCAGTTGTTCACCGGAGCGCTCTCCGACCGGATAGGACGGAAACCACTGATCGCAGTCGGGCAGTTCACCGAGGCGGTGGGCTTGACGGTTCTCGCATTCGGGGACTCGGTCGGAACATGGGCGATGGGAAGTGCGGTGTTCGGAGCCGGGACGGCCATGGCCTATCCGACCCTGATCGCCGCGGTCGGAGACATCGCCCATCCACGATGGCGAGGTACCGCAGTTGGCGTCTACCGACTGTGGCGAGACCTCGGCTTCGCAGTGGGAGCCGTGGTCGGAGGCGCCATCGCCGACGCCTCCACGATCGAGACCGCCATCTTGGCGGTGGCGGGAATCACCGCGATGTCAGGGTTCGACGTCGTTTTCCGAATGCGGGAGACGTTGCCGCAGGCCGATCGGCGCATCGAATGATCTGGACCTCGCGCAATTCAGGCGCCTCGGCCCACGTCCTTACTCATGAGGCCGGCCACTCGTACCCAACACGAGAGGAACACATCATGTCCACCACGGTGACCATCAGAAATGGCATCGACGTCAACCAGCTCGTCGACACGATCGGAGCGATCGAGAAGAACCCCGAGCTGGGACAGTTCACCTTCCGGGCGTCGAGCACCTGGAAGGACGGCACCTACAACGTCGGTGAGATCGGCTCATTCCGACACGCCGGCAACGAGGATGCGTCGCGGGATGCACCCTTCACGCTCGAAGGAGACGAACCACCGGTCCTGCTCGGATCCAACAAGGGTCCGAATGCGGTGGAGCTACTGCTGCAGGCACTCGGGTTCTGTTATGCCGTCGGCTACGTCGCCAACGCGGCGGCAAGGGGAATCGAGATCGAGTCGATGGAGTATGAACTCGAAGGAGACTTCGACGTCCGACCCTTCCTCGGAATCGAGGGTGCCCGGCCGGGCTTCACGGAGATCCGTGCCAAAGGGCGGGTCTCCAGCCCGAACGCCACGCCTGAACAGCTTCAGGAGCTGTGTCAGTACGTCCAGGACACCTCGCCCGTGAGGGACAGCCTGGCCAACCAAGTGCCTGTCAAGACGACGCTCGAAATCGTCTGAGGAGGCCCGAACGACCTGACGGAGGGCGGACAGCCCTCCGTCAGGCAGCCAAACGACCGGAAGGACACAATGGACACCGAATCCAGCGTGATCGTGAACCGCACCGACCTGCGGATTCAGGTCATGAAGAAGTACCGGGAGGTCGCGGGGAACCCTGCCGCCGGGTATCACTTCTTCACCGGCCGCAAAGCCGCCGACCACGTCGGCTACTCCGCCGACCTCCTCGAAGCTCTCCCGCCAGAGGTGATCGAGGCGTTCGCCGGAGTGGCAAATCCGTTCCATTGGGGCACGCCGCCATTCGGGGCGACAGTCGTCGACATCGGTTCGGGGGCGGGTCTCGATTCCGTCATCGCCGCCCGATCCGTCGGACCCGAAGGCCGCGTGATCGGAATCGACATGACGCCCGAGATGCTGGACCGGGCGCAAGCGTCGGCGGAAGCGCTGGGACTGATCCAACTCGAGTTTCGCAAGGGACTCGCCGAGGAGTTGCCTGTTGCAGACGCCTCGGTCGACATCGTGATCTCGAACGGGGTCCTCAACCTCGTTCCTGACAAGCTCGGCGCGTACTCCGAGATCCGGCGCGTCCTGAAGCCACAGGGCGAGTTCCGCATCGCCGACATCGTCGTCGAAAAGCCCGTCCCGGAAGGAGCGCAACGAGATATCGACCTCTGGACCGGTTGAATCGCAGGTGCCCTGCCGGGTGCAGGGTGGAAGGCGATCATCGAGGAAGCTGGATTGGTGGATGTCGAACTCGGGCCGAAGGTCGACACGTTCGGCGGAGCTCCGGGCGAAGGGAAGGCACGAGCCTTCGGAACTTTCGGCGTCCCCATCCGGGGCAGGCGCCGGGACGAGTGACTGCATGGCGACTCTTCGGTAGGTTGGACGCATGGGAGTGAACGACGCAAAGGTGGAGTTCCAGTCCGTTGCCCGTGAACAGATCCCATGGCTCTACGCGCTGGCGCGACGCCTGTCGGGCGAGGGCGCCGAGGACGTCGTTCAGGAGTGCCTGGTGAAGGCGTTCCGAAGCTACGACGACCTGCGCGACATCGAGGCGGCACCGGCGTGGTTCCGGGCGATCCTCATGAACTGCGCCAGGGACCGGTTCCGCCGAACGACGAGCGGGATCAACGAAACTCCACTGGAGGAGGAGTCCGACTATTCGCTCTACCGGACAATCGCCGATGAAGACCCGTGGCCCTACTCGGACAGCGTCCACGTCGACTTCCTCCACTCGTTCACCGAGGAGCACGTGTGGGAGGTGCTCGACCGGTTGAAGCCGATGTACCGCATCCCCCTCGTCCTCGTCCACATGGAGGGACTGGATGTTCGCAACGTTTCCCGGATGCTCGGGGCACCGCACAACACGGTGCTGTCGTGGCTGCACCGGGGTCGCAAGCAGTTCGAACGGGAGTTGTGGGAATACGCCGAGGAACACGGGCTGCTGAAGCAGAGGAAGGAATCGCAACGATGATCGACTGCAGCGCGGCCGTCGGCCGTCTCTGGGACTACCTGGAGCGGGAACTCACCCCGGCGGATCGAGCCAAGTTCGAAGAGCACCTCGACTTCTGTCGCCGGTGCTGCGGCGAACTCGAGTTCGCCGAGGAGCTCCGCCGCTTCATGGCGAGGACGCCGGACGTCGAGCTCCCGCCATCACTGGTAGCGAGGTTCGATCGCCTCATCACGGAACTCGCGGGGGATGGAACACAATGACGAGAGACCTGATGTTCAAGGACGAGATCCAGGAGCTGGTCTACACCGCCTATGACGCGCTGGACTCGCCGAACGGTCCCGCCACCCGGTTCTACACCCGAGACCAACTCGATCGACTGCCTGCCGGTGCGCGCGATTGGGCGCTGGGAGTCGGGAATCCCACGCGCCATGCGAAGCTGGCGCAAGGCGAGCACGTCGCCGACTTGGGATGCGGTTCCGGGGTCGATGTCCTGCTCGCGGCAGGCGCCGTGGGACCCGACGGCCACGTCGTCGGGGTGGATTTTCTGGCGTCGATGGTCGAACGCGGTGCCGAACTGGCCCACGAAGCGGGGCTCGCCAACACCATTTTCCTCCAGGGCGAAATCGAGGATCTTCCACTTGCCGACAAGTCCGTCGATGTCGTCATTTCCAACGGGGCAGCCAACCTCTCGGCTCGCAAGAGCAGGGTCTTTGCCGAGGCATGGCGGATCCTGCGGCCTGGCGGACGGATCTGTCTGGCGGACCTGACGCTGTCGGAGGACCGACTGCCGCCGGAGATCCTCACGCATCCATCCGCGTGGGCGGGTTGAGTGTCCGGCGCCCTGTCGGAGCGTGTCTTCGTCAAGAAACTCCACAATGTCGGGTTCACCGGAATCGAGGTCGTCGAGCGATATCCGTTCGGCCTCGAGGACGCGGCGCAGTATCCCCTGTTCACACCGGATCTCATCGACCTGATGGGAGATCTCCTCTCCCCCGCCCAGAAGGCAGAAGTCGCCACTTCGATCACAGTGACAGCACGCCGGCCCGCCTGATCGGATTCCACCGCATTGCGTGGCACAGTTCTGTCACACCCCGTTCGTAACGTTCGGGCGACTTCCCACTGAACAAGGGAGTGTTCATGGACGCCCGAACCAAAGCGTGGGTCGACCGTCACAACGCCCACATCACCCAGACGATCCGGCGCGACGGGCTGTACATCCAGTACGTCGGGGGCGAAGAGTGCGTCAACCCAGCCTGTCCGACCGATGCCCCGGACGAACTGCCATTCGCGTACACGGTGGGTCTCTTCGGCCTCGGGCATCCGGAGCTGCTGCTCCTGGGTGTGTCACCGCACATGGCCGTCGACGTGTTCCTTCATCTGGGGAATCACATCCTCGCCGGCGATCACCTGGTTCCCGGTCAACTGGTCGATCTCGCCGACTACACGATCATCCCCGAGGAAGTCCCCAATCCCGGAGACATCGTGTTCACGGCGAATGATTTCTACCAGCGGCCGGACCGCTTCTCGGTGCCCGTGCTCCAGTTGACCTACGCAGACTCAGCCGGCCGGTTCCCGTGGGACGAGGGATGTGACGTCGCGGAGCGTCAGCCTCGCCCGGGGGACTTCACGGCCTGAGCTCTCGCTCGAAGAGTTCGTCGAGGCGTTCGCACCCTTCCTTCACCCCCACCTCCATGCCGCTCGCGACGAAGGCATCGCGGCCTTCGAACGAGTCGACGAGCGAGGTGGCGGTGAGGCGGGTGCGGCCACCTCCGGTGTCCTCCAACTCCAGTCGCTCGAGGGCCACCGAAACGGGGAACCCTTCGAACATGAACGTTTGGAATCAACCGCTCGGTTGAGTACGCCGCAGGAACCCGGCGTCTCCGATCCGTTCCTGCAAACAATGGGGCGATGAGTTCGGTTGCGCTTCTCCGCGGTATCAACGTCGGCGGCAAGAACAAAGTCGAGATGGGTCGTCTCCGCGCCGTTTTCGAGCAGCTCGGACTGGACGACGTCCGCAGCTGCATCAACACCGGCAATGTGATCTTCACGGCAGGCACGAACACCGACCGAGACCTGGTGTCCAGCCTGGAGCGGGTCATCGCCGCAGAGTTCGGACTCGATCTGAAGGTGCTGCTGCGCGGGCTCGACTCGATGCTCGAGCTCGCAGGAACCCTCCCCGACGACTGGACCAACGATTCAGAGACGAAGTCGGATGTGATGTTCCTGTGGGACGACGCCGACGACCCCAGCGTTCTCGACCGGCTCACGATCCGGGAAGGAGTCGACGAAGTCATCTACACCCCTGGCGCGGTGCTGTGGCGGGTCGACCGCGCCCACTACTCGCGCAGCGGCATGAACAAACTCGTCGGGACGAAGCTCTACAAATCGATGACGGTCCGCAACTGCAACACCGTTCGCAAACTCGTCGAACTGATGCGCCCGCAAACCTGACCCTCCTCGGTTCGCACAGCTCGGTGAGATGACGCGAAATTGCAGTCTCCGCAACTTTGCGTAAACTGCAAGTTCAATGCCCGACGTACTCGATCGCCGCACTCGTCGGAAGCTCGCCACCCATCGTGCCCTCGCCCACGCCGCGCGCCAGTTGGTGATGGAGCGGGGACTCGCCGATGTGACCACCGAAGAGATCGCCGACGCTGCCGGGGTATCGCCGCGAACCTTCTTCAACTACTTCTCCTGCAAGGAGGAGGCCATCGTCGGGGTGGACCCCTCCGTCCTCACCGCATTGGCCGAGGAAGTCGAGGCGCGTCCCGCCGACGAGAGTCCGGTACGGGCCATCAGCGCCGTCCTGGTCGCGGTCAACGACCTGCCCGACACCGCGAGTCGATGGATGGTGCGGACCGAGCTCATGCGCCGGCACCCGGAGCTGGTGCCGCGCCACATGGCCGGTCTGGTGCAACTCGAGGCAGCTTTGACGGGGGCCGTGGCGAGGCGACTCGGCGTCGACCCGAACGTCGACCCGTTCCCCGCCCTCGTCGTCGCGACCGCGGTCGCCGCCCTTCGCTCGACGATGGAGTGGTGGCATGACAACGGGCGGCCCACTCCCCTCACAGACGCGCTCGGAGGGGCCTTCGAGACACTCGATGCCGGCATGGCACAACGGCCCACGACCTGACAGGTTCGAGTGAACAAAGCCGCCCCTTCGCCGTCGACGCCCGACCTCACCCATCGCCAGATCCTCGTGATCTTCGGAGGACTGATGCTCGGCATGGCACTCGCCGCGCTCGACCAGACCATCGTCGCCACCGCACTCCCGACGATCACCGGCGAACTCGGCGGACTCGAGCACCTGTCGTGGGTCGTCACCGCCTACCTGCTGGCAGCGACGGTCTCGACTCCGCTCTACGGCAAGCTCGGAGATCTCTACGGCCGCAAGCGACTGTTCCAGATAGCCATCGTGATCTTTCTGATCGGCAGCGTCCTGTCTGGGTTGTCCCAGAACATGATCCAACTGATCGCGTTCCGGGCAGTCCAGGGGTTGGGCGGTGGCGGGCTGATGGTGCTCGCACAGGCGATCGTGGCCGATGTCGTATCTCCCCGGGAACGCGGCCGATACCAGGGCTACTTCGGGGCGCTGTTCGGCGTGACCAGTGTCGCCGGGCCGCTCCTGGGCGGGTTCTTCACCGACCACGTCTCCTGGCGGTGGGTGTTCTACATCAACGTCCCGCTGGGAATCATCGCCCTCTTTGTGACCGCCGCGGTCCTGCCCACTGGTATCCGACGGGTGTCCGCTCGAATCGACTACCTCGGCGCGGCAGTGCTGGTGGCTGCGGTCACCTGCATCGTGCTCGTCACCACCTGGGGAGGGAGTCAGTACGACTGGAACTCGCCCGCGATGCTCGGACTCATCGGAGTGTCGATCCTGCTTCTCGTCGCGCTCATACCCATCGAGCGCCGGGCCGCAGATCCGATCGTGCCCGTGCCTCTCTTTCGACTCCGAACGTTCAACGTCGCCTCCGGCGCCGGGTTCGTCATCGGAATGGCGTTGTTCGGTGCGATCGCCTTCCTCCCACTGTTTCTCCAAGTGGTACAAGGAGCGTCCGCCACGAACTCGGGACTGCTCCTCCTTCCGCTGATGGGGGGCCTGCTCACGGCGTCCATCCTCTCGGGACGAGCGATCACTCGAACCGGTCGGTACCGAATGTTCCCGGTGGCGGGAACAGCGATCGCTGCCGTCGGGATGTTCCTCATGTCCACGATGGGCACCGACACTGCGTCGATCACTGTGTCCTTGTTCATGGTGGTGCTGGGCGTGGGCGTCGGCCTCACGATGCAGACGCTGGTGCTCGCCACTCAGAACACGGTTCCGATCGCCGATCTGGGTGTCGCCACCTCGGCAGTGACCTTCACACGGTCCATGGGCGGAGCCATCGGGACGGCGGCCTTCGGGGCCTTGTTCAATGCCGGACTGTCCCGCAGACTCGACGGAGTGTCCGTTGCTGTCGGCGAGGGATCCACGTTCACTCCTTCCTCCATCACCGACTTGCCCACTGCCGAGGCGGCGACTGTCATCGCTGCCTTCTCTGACTCGCTCACCGGAGTCTTCGGATACGCAGCCGCGGCGGTGGCAGTCGCGTTTGCAATCACACTCCTGTTGCGGGAAGCACCCCTGCGCCAAACAATTCAGGATGAACCCGCCGATGCGGCCGTGACAGGCCTGTAGGTCGCGAGCGCTCCCCCGGTCCGACCGTCCGAGGGCCATCCGCTCGGTAAGTTCTCCTCATGATCTCCAAGCCCTCGCTCATCGAACGCTCGTGGGCAGAGCGCGAAGAATGGGCCGAGGAAGCCCTCGATCGGCTCACGCCCGTGATGAGCGCGCTTTCGGTCGTGTTCGGACTCGTCGTGCTCGGCGAGTCCATGGCGACGTCCGACTCCGGTCTGAGCACCACACTCACCGTCACCGGTTGGCTGATATGGCTCGTCTTCGCCGCGGAGTTCGTCGCTCGCCTCGTGGTGGCTCCAAACACGACACGCTTCCTGAAGCGGAATTGGTGGCAAGTGTTCTTCCTCGTCCTGCCGTTCCTGCGCATTCTCCGCCTCGTGCGGGTGGTGCGATTCCTTCGCACCGGTCGCGTCCTGTCCTCGGCCGTCCGCACTTCCCGGTCCGCTCGGCGGGTCCTGGGAAGTCGAGTGGGATGGCTCGGCGTCGTCTCCGCCATCACGGTGCTCGGGAGCAGCCAACTGCTCTACGAGTTCGGCACCTTCGACGCCTACGGCGATGCGCTCCATGCAGCCGCCCTGGCGACGATCACCGGCGAGCCGATCAACCGCCCCGATAGCTTCGCCCGCACGCTCGAGGTGGTACTCGCGGCGTATTCGGTGGTCGTGTTCGCCACTCTTGCCGGCACTCTCGGGGCGTACTTCCTCGAAACCGAGCGGCGCCGATCCGCGCAACCGGACCCAGTCTGATCGACCGTCAGGCCATCACCACGGCAGCCATGTCGACCAGGCGGGCCGAATAGCCCCATTCGTTGTCGTACCAGGACACGACCTTCACGACTCGATCCCCCAGGAGCATGGTGGACTCGGCGTCGACGATTGACGAGTGCGGATCCCCGATGATGTCGCGAGACACCAACGCCTCGTCCGTCACTCGGAGCACCCCGTTCATGGGGCCGTCCGCCGCCTCGCTCAACGCCCCGAGCACGTCGTCGACCGCCACTGCCTGGTTCAAGGACGCCATGATGTCGCACACGGAGCCGTCCTCGACGGGCACTCGAAAGGCCATCCCGTCCATTCGACCCTCGAGCTCGGGTATGACGAGCGATGTCGCCTTGGCAGCACCGGTCGTGGTCGGCACGATCGACAACGCGGCGGCCCTTCCCCGCCGGCGCTTCCTGGTTGGAGTGTCGACCAGCGCTTGACTCGAGGTGTACGCATGAATCGTCGTCATCATCAGATGCTCGATGCCGAAGCGATCGTTGAGCACCTTGGCGACAGGTGCGAGGCAGTTCGTCGTGCACGATGCGTTCGAGATGATCGTGTGGACGTCCGCGTCGTAGTCGTCATGGTTCACCCCGTACACGAACGTCCCGTCCACGTCGTCGGAGGGTGCGGAAATGATCACCTTCGACGCCCCGGCGTCGAGGTGGCCCGAAGCATCCGACCGCCCCCGAAACGCCCCCGTGCTCTCGATCACGACGTCGGCTCCAACATCACCCCACGGAATGTCGGCAGGCGACCGCTGGGAAAAGTAGGCCATCTCGTGATCGTCGACGGCGATGCCGGCATCGCCGGTCGTGACCTTCCGGGGGTACCAGCCGTGCACGGAGTCGTACTTCAAGAGGTAGGCGATGTCTCCGACATCGCTCAGGTCGTTGACTGCGACGACGTCGAACCGGTCGTCGGCCAGCATCTGCTTGGCGGTGCAACGGCCGATGCGACCGAACCCGTTGATCCCGACCCGAATTCGTTCCATGGTCACCTTCCCCTATGCGTTGGTTCCAAGCTACCCAGGCCGGAGGATGAGTCTCCGCCCCGAACGCCTTCGTCGTCCGCGACCCAACGGACGACCATCGACAAAGCTGCCCCGATGTAGATGAGCCCGGAGGGGATCCACAGGACGAGGCCGGCCAACTGCTGGTCGGTGAGAGGATCGAGACCGAACGGTGCGGCGGTCGCCGCGTATACGGGGTACCACGGTCCGGGCGAGAACGTGAGGAGCGCTGCCAGCAGCACCCCCTGCATCCCAGCCGCGAAGACGAAGAGGACACGAAAGCCCACGATGGGCGGATGTCGGCCGAGTCCGAGGGCGATCCACCAGAAGCCGAGGCCGGCGCCGAGAAAGGTCGCATGCTCGAGCCCGTGCATCCAGACGCTCTCCACAGCCGCCTGGTACGGGCCCGAAGCGTGCCAGAACCACATGACTCCGACGTAGAGGAGCCACAGCACCACCGGTCGACGCCACCGGTCCAGCCGGCTCGGACCGAGATCGAGTCGTCGCAACCATCGCCACATCGTTCGCATGGCGCTCACTGGCACCACCCGCAGCAGGACCCGCGAGGGCCGAGATCGCGCCAGCAGCGGAGCCGCCACCAAGAGAATCAACATGTGCTGGACCATGTGCGCCGACGCCAGCGACCCCGCCAGCGCGTCGAGTGGCGATACGAGCGCCAGCGCGAGCGTCCCCAACCCTCCGAAGAAGCACCTGTCCCGATGGCGATCCTCCGGCGATGTGCGCAACCCCCAGGCGTAGACAACGGCCACCACGGCGAGCAGCACCCCCGCACCCGGCTGCCAGCTTCCGAGCAGATCATGAGGTTCCAACGGTCGACCCACGTGCGCGAAGAGCAGGTTCAACATGGCGTCAGGAAGACGGCGGACGCGCCCACGAACAGGGTGGCGAATGCAAACAGGACCCCGAGAACGGCGCCCACTCGGGTGAGCGCCCCCCGGCGTCGCAATGCACTCACAGGGTCAGCGGATAGGCGGGCCGGCTTCGCCGACTGTTTCTCTGTTCCGCCCGA
>JBBDHV010000023.1:23303-31149 GCA_040880725.1 Acidimicrobiia bacterium | reverse complement strand
CCTCCGAGCCTCCGAGCCTCCGAGCCTCCGAGCCTCCGAGCCTCCGAGCCTCCGAAGCGGCCGACGGCGCTGCGACTCGTCGGTCTCTGCAAGAAAGTGACGCTATCACGACCCAAAGGGGCGCTGGCCCATCCGCTCAGGAATGGTCTCATGCCTGTTCGCGGGCGTCGTTCACGTTCCCAAGGTCGAATGTCGGCGGAGACCTCATTCTCCTTTCCCCGCCCGGTTCTCCGCCTACCCGATTGCGCCAGGAACCGGATGTGTCACGGATGTGGTTTACCCGAGGAGAGCCGGAAGGCAAATGCCCAACCGGTTTCGTCTCGTTCGAACTCGAGGGAGGCTCCGGCGGCTCGACCCAGGGTATGAGCGAAGGCGATTGCCGAGGCGTTCGCCCATTTCCGATGGCATCACCTCCGCTCGGCTGATCTGGGTCCACGTCTGGTCGAGAGACATTCCGGGATCGATCGGCGGCCCCGGACCCTGGTCGCGTACCCGCAGGAGCACATGGTCGTTCTCCAGTCGCGCCGAGAGCAGCACAGGTGGCGTGCCATGCCGGATGCCGTTGTCGACCAGCTCATGCAGCGCGGCCGAGAGGCCCCGCGGTTCGCATCGGACGACGAGGTCGGGGACGCCTTCCATCTGGATGCACCTGCCCAGTTCGGGATGGGCGCAGCAGAGGTGTTCTTCCACGAGTTGGCCAAAACTGAGGGTTGTTTCTTGCCGCTTCGGATCTCTTTGCAGGCGAAGCAGCGAACTGATTCGGTCGAGGAGCTGTTCGATCCGTGCCCCGGCGTCTCTGATAGTGACGCCGGCTTCACGCAGCTCGTCGCCTTCCATCTACAGGGTCACCAAATCCATCTGGGCTCACGACGAGGGGGTGCGGATCGTGGCGGTGGAGCCGGCGGAGTCGGCGGTGCTCTCGGGACAGCCGACGGGGTCGCATCGGATCGAGGGGATCGGGATCGGGTTCACCCCACCGCTGTGGGAGCCCGAGTCTGTCCACGAGATCGAAACGGTGAGCACTGCGGACGCCTGGGCGATGGCACGCCGCCTGGCGCGGGAGGAAGGGATATTCGCGGGGGCCTCTTCGGGGGCCAACGTGGCGGCTGCCTTGCGCGTCGCCGAACGACTGGGACCTGATGCCACGGTGGTCACGATCATTGTCGACTTCGGGCTTCGCTACATCAGCACGGGCCTCTACCCCGCCGATTCTCTATGAGCCAATGTCGGGGGAGCGGCTGGGCTGTCGGGTGAGGCGGAGAGCAGTCCGATGGGCCACGACGCCCATGCTGCTGCTTTCTCGTGTCGCGTTGACGTGAACACGAAGAGCCGCGCGCTCGGGTTCCCGCATGGACACGACAACTCGCTTCCGACCTTTGCCGAGCACTCGAAGTCCTTCCGTCACCGAGCCGGCTGCGCGGACCCCGGTGCAAAGGTCCGGCGTGACAGGACGCCTGGGAGGCAGTGAACGAGGCGTCCGTTTGCCGACGCGCGAAATCCCTTGGTAATCGGGGCGCGTCGATACCCTTCGGTGATCGCAATGCTGACACACTCCGATCGCCGCATTCTGGACTTCGAGCGCGGCTGGTGGATGTACCCCTTTCCCAAGGAGTGCACCATCGCCGACGTTCTCGGATTCGACGTCGACCGGTATTACACGCGCCTGCGCGAGCTGGTCGAACTGCCGGAGGCGGACCGCTACGACCCGTTGACCGTCAGGCGACTGCGAGCGTTGATCGGGAGTCGATGATGGACAACCGGGGCAAACACGTCGCCACCGGATCCTCGGCCTTCATTCGGGATCTCGTGGTCATGGCTGTGGGCATCGTCATCGTCGGCGTGTTGCTCTACGGCGGTCTTTCCCTCTTCGCGGGACTCGGTGCCGACGACGACCCGGATGCGTCCGGTACCACCCTCACCGCCACCACCACCGCCACCACCTCACCGACGAGCAGCGAGGCGCCGACCACGACGACCGCTCCGAGGACGACGACGACCACGACAGCGCCGACCACCACGACGATCGAAGCAGTGGTGGCTCGTGAGCCTTCCGAAGTCACGGTGCTGGTTCTCAACTCGACGGGGCGGGCCGGAATCGCCGGAGCGCTGACCACGGCGTTCGGTGAGGCGGGATACCAGACCTTGCAGGCAGACAACTACGAGCCCACGCTCGAGCAGTCGCGGGTGTGGTACCTGGGCGATTTCGCTCCCGAAGCCGCCGAAATCCAGGCAGAGTTCATTCCCGACGGTGCGGTCGAACCGTACGAGGGGCCTGACCTTGGCGCCGACGTCGTCGTCGTTCTCGGGGCCGGCTACGAAGGGTGAGCGCGGGCGGTCCCCCCGTGGGCCGCAGCCCGTGGCCGGTGGCGGCCTGGACGATGACCCTCTTCACCACCCTGGCGCTCGGTGTCGGGATTGCCGGCAACGTGCTGTCACGCACCGCCGTGCTGGATGCCATCGCGTTGTGGCCGATCGCCGTGCTGGTGGTGCCCGCCTTGCTGATGGGACTACGTGGGGGCCGACACCGAGCCCTCGCCCCGCTCGTGCTGCTGAGTTGGCTTCTCGTCACCGTCGGGCTTCATCTCGGTGGGGTGGAAGGGTTGCCTTCCTCGGCGGCGGCAGTCCGATCTGATCTCGCCGGCATCACCGAGGCTCGGCTCACCGTCGCAATCGACGACCTCTCGCTGCGCATGCGGGCAGGGGACTTCGAAGTCACACCCTTGCCGGTGGGCGGCGACGTCGGCGCCCCGGTCCTCGAGCGGGTGTCGGGATCTGCGGCGTCGGCGCTGACCCTCACCGATGACACCGCCCGGTCGCCCTGGTTCCGATTCGGCGAGTACCGGGTCTCGGTCCCCCCGGTCGTCGAGTGGAATCTGCGGATCGCCGTGTCGGGGATGGATCTCGATCTGCGGGACGTCAACGTGATCGGAGGCAGATTCCAAGCTGCCACAGGGCGAATTCTGCTTGGCGAGCCGGGGACGCCGACCAGCATCGATGTCGCAGGGGATATCGAAGTCTCGGTACCTGCCGACGTGCCGGTCGAGGTGATCGGATCGACCCGAGTTCCCGATGATTGGGCCGTCGAAGGCAACGGAGCGCGAGCCCCTGTGACAGGCGACGGCTGGACGATTCGGGTCGTCTCGGGGTCCGTTCGAATCGTCAGCCGCTGAGTACCCTGAGGCTCGTGACCGAAACGCGTTCCACCGACCGTGTCCGCAGGGCCGCACTCACTGTTTGGACCATCATCGGCGCGTTCGTGATCATCGGTGTGATGGCCTGGGCGGCCAACCAGGTGAGGATCATTTGGCTCCCGCTCGTCTTTGCCGCAGGTCTCGTCATCGTGCTCGACCCCATTGCGAGCTCGGTGCAGCGGGCGGGGATCCCGAGGGTGGTCGGCACCATCTTCGCCTTCGTCGTGTTCACCGGTTTTCTCGTGGCGATCGGCTTTCTGGCTGTCCCCACCGTCCAAGCACAAGCCGCAGACTTCGGTGCCCGCCTCCCGGTGCTCTATGACGAGACCATCGAGTTCCTCCAGGACACAGGCGACGATCTCGGCATCGACCTGGGACCCGTCTGGACGTCGGACACGATCTCGGACTGGATCGCAGATCCCGGCAACCAGGAGACGCTGCAGAGCCTGGTCGGCGGATTCGGTTCCGGGGCCGGGAGGCTGATACGCGGCGTCGCCGAAACCGTCGCCATTGTCGCTCTCGCACCCGTCCTCGCCTTCTATCTGCTGTTGGATCTGCCTCGCACCAAGCAGATGGTCGTCGAACTGATTCCCCGATCCATCCGACAAGAGTTCCAGCATGTGTCGACCCGGGTCGCCACCGCAGTGGCGGCGTTCGTGCGAGGCCAGCTGTTGGTGGCCCTGATCGTCGGGGCGGCCTCTGCGGGAGTGCTGCTCATCCTCGACCTGCCCTTCTGGCTGATCATCGGGATGGCCGCCGGCGTCCTGAACCTGATCCCCTTCGTTGGTCCGTTCGTCGGCGGTTTGCTCGCCGTGATCGTCGCTCTCGTGGAAGGCGAGCCTTCGACCGCCGCACTGGCGGTGCTCCTCTTCACCGGCATCCAGCAGATCGACAATCATGTGATCACGCCGATGGTCCAGCGGACCCGGGTCCTCCTGTCACCGTTGGTGATCGTGATCGCGCTGATCGTCGGCGGTTCGGTGGCGGGACTCCTCGGGGTGTTGGTGGCGGTGCCGCTCGTGGCCGTGATCCGGATCGTTGCCGGCCACCTGTGGCGCACCCGGATGCTCGGCGAATCGTGGGAAGAGGCGCTGGATTCTTCGATCGAGGTCACCCAGCGTCCTGAACGTCGTCGGCCCCGCAAACTTCAGGAGGAGCGGCTTTTCGACACAACCGAACTCCGCCCAGCCGACTCCGACGAGCCGGTCACAACCGATTCCTGAGGAGGATCCGTGGAAATCGAAGAACTCGCAGGTCGCGACGCGTACCTCGCCACTGCCGAAGGCAACGTGACCGACGCCACCGACAGCGGCATCGTCCTGTCCCGGACCGTGTTCTACGCCAGGGGAGGCGGCCAACCCGGCGACACCGGAGTGCTGCGCTGGGACGGAGGCGAAACTCGCATCGCTGACACCGTCCGGATCGGCGGACTGGTCACCCACATCCCGGTCGAGGGAGACCCCCTTCCCGAACCGGGCATGGACACCGAGGGTGTCATCGACTGGGAGCGGCGCTATCGCACCATGCGAACCCACACCGCCCTGCACGCCCTGTCCGGGGTGGTGTTCCGTGACTTCGGGGCGAAGGTCACAGGAGGGAACATGGAGCCGGGAACGGCACGCATGGACTTCGAACTCGACGGCATCTCCCAGGAGTTCGGAAAGCAGGTCGAGGACACGCTGAACGCCGAACTCGTCAAGGGCTATCCCACCGAGATCGTCTACCTCGCCAGGGAGATCGCGCTGGCAGATCCCGACCTGATCCGGACCAAGGTCAATCTGATCCCCGAGTTCGTCTCCGAGATCCGGGTGGTCGACATCGTGGGACTCGACCGGCAGGCCGACGGCGGGACTCATGTCCGCACCACCCTCGAGGTCGGTCCGGTCCGGGTCGTGAAGACCGAGTCGAAGGGCAAGGCCAACAAACGGATGCGCATCGAGTTGGCGGACTCGCCGATCGACTGACGAATCGTCCGAGCGCTTAGGTTGAGAGCGCCGCTGCCGACTGTCGTGGTATGAATGGTGTTGCAGCCGTGGCCTCCCGGGTGGCTCAGATACAAGAACGGATCATGCCGGCGGGCGGTCAGTCCTTCTCCGCGTCTCTCGAGCGAGCGACCAGTACGGTTCGTCCATCAGGGATGTTCACGGCGTGGGACGGAGTGCCGGCCGGCAGCGTGTCACGAAGCCATGAGCTGGGGGACTATCTCAGCCGTCATGCGGTCGAGACACGCAACGGCCATCTCGAAGGGAGTGGACTGCTGGTGAACGTGTCCGGGGCGGTCCACGGCGGTCAGGCCCGGTTGTTGGAACCGGCGGCCCAGGCGTGGGAGGCGATGCGGTCGGCCGCCGCACGCGATGGTGTTGACCTTCGTGTGATCGACACCTACCGCTCGTACGAGACCCAAGCCCACGCACACGAGGCTTACCTGGCGGGAAAGAAGCCGGCCAACGTGCTTCCGCCCGGAAAGAGTGAACACGGCAACGGTCTGGCCATCGACGTGAGCAACGGTCGGCTCGTCGGTCCCGGCGATCGGGAGTGGGATTGGCTCAACGCCCACGGAGAGAGTTTCGGATGGCACCCCATCTCCAACGAGTCCTGGCACTGGGAGTTCCGCGGCACGCCCTGAGACTGCGGAAGTCTTCGAGGTTGGCTCTCGAGTCTGTGCTCGGTCCCGAAACCTGGCTCAGCCTGAGCGGCGGGTGACTCCACGTGCGGTGTTGGCGGCGCTGTCGTCGTAGGCCGCGAGGCGGGTGTGCAACGTGCTGTGTGCCGACACTGCGGCAACGAACTGCTGGCGTGCAGTGCTCCCTGGGGCGACGTCGCTGACTTCCGGAACGCCGTCGTAGTGCTCAGCCAGAAACGCACGGATGGCGTTGATCGCCTGGCTCCGGATCTGGGAGGTGCGAGCCTCGGTCACTCCGAGATCCGCCGCGATTTCCTGGAGGAGTTCGCCCTTCAGGTAGTAGCGCTCGAGCACCTCGAGTTGGACTTCGGGGAGAAATCGCAGCGCGTCGCGGACAGCGCCCGCCAACTCCTTGTTCTCGAGCCATTCCTGGGGCAGGTTCTCTTCGCTCGTCTCGGGAACGAGGTCGGCAAGGGTGGAACCGTCTTCGGTGGTGTCGACGTCGAGGCGGAGGAGTGTGGCCCTACTGGCCTTCTCCCGGAGGTCGCGAAGCTCATCGACCGAACACCCGACCAGCTCGGCCAGGGTGTTGTCATCCGGACGCTGACCGTTGGCTCCCGTGTGGGCCGCCTCGGCCGTCTCGACCTCACGCAACCTGCGGCGTAGGCGACGACTCGCCCAGTCCCGGCTGCGGGTGGAATCGATGATGGCGCCCTTGATGCGGATGGAGGCATAACGGGCAAACGGGACGCCTACCTCCGGGTCGAACCGTCGAGACGCCTCGACGAGTCCCATCACGCCGGCGCTCCACAACTCGTCTCGATCGACGTGTCGGGGATAGAAGCTCGACACCTGATTGACGACATGGCCGACGAGTTCCAGGTGGGCGGTGACGAGTTCGTTGTGATCCTCTTCGGGGCGTGGCTCCGCCATCATTGTTCTCTCTTCTCCTCGGATGGCCGGCGCGGCCGATCTCTCCTACCTCGGTCACAACGACCCTCGAACTTGAGTCCTAATCGTCTCGGGTCACCAAATTCCCAATAAATCGCCTTGGGCGCTTAACCGGCCCATGAGGTGACCGACGAAGCGGGTAAGCCGACACGGATGTCGGCGAAAGGTCGGAAGTTCCGGCCGATGCGTTCCACAAGGAGGTCCCCATGCGCATCAATCAGAACATCATGGCGTTCAACGCCTATCGGAACCTGCAGACCACCAATCTGCAACTCGGGAAGTCGCTGGAGAAGCTCTCCTCCGGCTTCCGGATCAACCGGGCCGCCGATGACGCCGCCGGCCTGGTCAAGTCCGAGAGCCTGCGGGCGGAGATTCGCGGCTCCCAGCAGGCGATCCGCAACGCCCAGGACGGCGTGAGCTTCGTCCAGACCGCCGAGGGAGCATTGCAGGAGGTCCACTCGATCCTCCAGCGGATGCGCCAGCTCGCAGTCGATGCCGCCAACACGGCGACCACCGACGGCACGCAACAGCAGGCTGAGATCGATGAGCTCGTGGCAGAGATCACCGCCATCGGTTCCCGCACCACGTTCGCAGGCAACACGGTCTTCCAGGACTACAGCGCGCTCGGCTCCGAACTCACGTTCCACGTGGGTGCCAACTCGGGTCAGACGCTGCAGATCAACGACGATCTGGCGCTGGCCGGCACGGACGTGTTCGGTGTCGACGTCGACACGCCCGACGTGTCGGTGGACGCAGATGCTGCGCTCGTCGCGTTCGACAACGCGATCGATGCAGTGTCTTCGACCCGATCGGTTCTGGGTGCCACCCAGAACCGCCTCGAGCACACCATCGCCAACCTGAGCGTGGCGGTCGAGAACCTGTCCGCATCGGAATCCCGTATCCGGGACACCGACATGGCCGCAGAGATGGTGTCGTTCACACGTCACCAGATCATGGCGCAGGCAGGAACGGCCATGCTGGCCCAGGCCAACGTGGTTCCGCAGTCGGTGCTCTCGCTGCTCCAGTAGCAGTCACGGCACCAGAGCCGGGGGGGGGGGGGGGGGGGGGGGGGGGGGGGGGG
>JBBDHV010000023.1:0-23293 GCA_040880725.1 Acidimicrobiia bacterium | reverse complement strand
GTGGCCGCGTGATCGCGGCCACACCCGGCATCAAGCACAGGAGTAATGATGTACATCGGTGGACTGGCATCAGGACTGGACACCCAGGCGATCATCGGCCAGCTCATGCAGGTCGAGCGGATCCCACTACAGCGTCTCGAACAGCGGCGCGCCAGCTTCCAGACCAAGGACGAAGCCTGGCAACAGGTGAATACCAAGCTCTCGGCGCTCCGGAGCGCAGTCGACGGTTTTGTCGGCGACCGCTCCCTCGAGGCCTTCATGTCGGGCACGTCGACCCATCCCGAGCGAGCATCGGTGTCCGTCACCGGCTCTCCGGAGCTCCAGTCGTTGACGTTCACCGTCGACGCTCTCGCCCGGGCCCATCACATTGTTTCCGCTGACTTCGGCTCGGCAACCGACACCGTCGGAGCCGGCACCTTCACGCTGACGGTCGACGGAGTAGACCACGACATCGTCACCGACGCTTCCACCACCCTCGCACAACTCGCAGATCAGATCGATGACCTCGGTGTCGGCGTATCGGCGTCGGTGCTCAAGGTGTCCGACACCGTATCCAAGCTCTCCCTGACGGCCGACACCACCGGATCCGACTCGGTGTTTACCGCCACCGGCGACCAGGCCGGCCTCGCAACCTTTGACACCGTTCGGACCGGCCAGGACGCCCAACTCACGATGGGCGGACTCACAGTGACCCGCTCCACGAACGTCGTGACCGACCTCATCGACGGAGTCACCATCGACCTCGTCTCGGAAGGCCCGGAAGAAGTCACCATCACGACCTCCCGCGATCTCGAGGCTGCCACCGAAGGCATCAAGTCGTTCGTGGACGCGCTCAACAGCGCCATCGACACCCTCAAGAGCCTGAGCCGTTACGACAGCGAATCCGGCAAGGGTGGGCCACTCCTCGGCGACGCTACGGCGCGGAGCATTCTGACGCAGTTACAGACCTCGGTGACCGAGATCGTGCAGGGGGGAACCTTCTCTCACTCGTCGGCGATCGGGCTCGAGATCACCCGGGATGGGCGTTTCGAACTCGACGAGACGAAGCTGCAGTCTGCGCTGTCGACCGACTTCACGGGGGTCGCTTCGCTGCTGTCCCGGTCGGGAAGCGCCACCGATGCCCGGGTGGAGTATGTCCGTTCGACTGATGAGACCACGCCCGGCGTCTACGACATTGTCATTACTCGGGCGGCGAGGGTCGCTGCCGTGTCGGGGGCGGTGTACGCGTCGCCGGACGCGGATCTGACGTTTGACGTCGTCAGCGGCGCCAAGGCCGCCCAGGTGACGGTGAGTGCCGGCGCCTCTCTCGGCGAAGCGATCACCCAGGTCAACAACCAACTGCGCGCCCTCGGGATCGACTCGATCACCGCGTCCGATGACGGGGGGGCGATGCGCCTCGAAGAATCCCGACACGGATCCGCAGTCTCGTTCACCGTGTCCAACAGCGGCACTCTCGGCCTTGATGGGTCCTTCACCGGCGAAGACGTGGAAGGCACCATCGACGGCGTTGCGGGGACAGGGTCCGGCCAGTCCCTGACGACATCGTCTGGAGATGTGGCGGGCCTTACCCTGCGGATACTGGCGACCCAGACCGAGGTCGACGGTGCCGGCGGAACCCTTGCCCTGGGCCAAGTGCTCCCGTCGAACGGTATCGCAGGTAACGTGTCTGCCGCTCTCAGCCCCCTGGAGGGAACTGGCGGATCCGTGGCTCGGGCCCGCGAGCACTGGGAAGCACAGATTGGCATTGTCGACGACCAGATCGAACGGTTCGATGCTCGGCTCGACCGAGTTCAGGAAGAGCTGATCATGCGGTTCGCGACGCTCGAAACCACGATGAGTCGACTGCAGTCCCAGCAGGGCTGGCTGCAGTCCCAACTCGCCGGCCTCCAACAGCAGGGATGAGTGAGACACGATGACTGGTGCACAGGCGATCTACCAATCCCATTCGGTTGTCACGGCCGGGCCGGCCCGTTTGGTGGGGATGCTGTATGAGAAGGCGATCGAACTCTGTGACACGGCGGCAGAGGATCTCCGGGCCGGGGTCTTCGACCCGTCGGCGATTCACGAGATGCTCACTCGTACCCAGCGCATCGTGTTGGAGCTCGAACTGGCGCTCGACCACGATCGGGGCGGGGACATTTCTGTGTCGCTGGCGTCGCTGTACGAATTCTGTCGTGCCCGGCTGGTCGAGGCGAACGTGGCGAAGGACTTTCGCCCTCTCGCCGATGTCGGGCAGGTGCTCCGTGACCTCCGCGAGGCCTGGGACGTGGTCGAGTGCGAGGTGGAGGGGGCGGCGTGATCAGTTGGGATTCTGCGGGTGAAATCCACCGGGAGGCGAAGGCCATCCGATCTGCGATCGACAGCGGCGACCTCAGTGGGCTCGCCACTCAGCCGTTCCATCGTCCCGACCGTGATCTTGGGATCGATCGGTCCGCCCTCGAGAACCTGTTGACGGAGATCGGTGAGGTGATCGGTCTGGTCGCCGAGACCCGGGACCGGACCGCCGCCGATCTCGATGCCGCCCGTGCCCGCCGTCACGCCGGCCACGCCTACCGCCACCACGCCTCCTGACTCAGGGTCGGCTCGGACGCGTTCTTAGCGAACCAGCGCGTCACAAATGACGCGATTCGCGTGGCAGAAATCTGGGTCGGCTTTTCGCTACGCGAACCGCGCTGTTTCTGAGGCGCTCATTCGCTAAGAACGCGCTTAAGGCGGGATGGTGGTGGCCGACCGGGTGAGGGCTGCCAGGGATTCGGCGGGTGAACTCTCCAAGGACGGAGGTCGGAGAGAACAAGGAGCCCGAGCCCAATGCAGGATCTCACGATGCATGCCGTCGAGTACGCGCTGAACGGCCTTGCCGTTCGGGCGGACGTGACCGCCAACAACATCGCCAACGCTTCCCTCCCGGGCTTCCGTCCGTCGCGGGTGTCCTTCGAGAATCAACTCGCCGGCGCACTCCGTTCCGGCGACCCGAGGCAGCTCAGCGACCCCTCCACATCGCCGATCGTGAGTGTCCCCAACGGCACCAACGAAGTGGCACTCGAGGACGAGGTGGTCGACATGATCCGTACGGGCCTTCTGCGTGACTCGATGGTCGCCGCCTACAACTTCAAGGCGTCCCAGCTCCGCAACGCCATCCGGGGCGGTGCGTGATGAGCGCCTTTTCGACGTTCGACATCGCAGGCTCCGCTCTCGGAACCTCCCAGTTCTGGCTGGACACGATCGGTCACAACCTCGCCAACCTGAACACGGTGCGGCCCGGTGACGAAGAGCCGTTCCGCGCTCACATGGTCGTGGCCCAGGAGATCAGAGGATTGAACGCCTCCCAGGGCCGGGGCGTCGCGGTGACTGCTGTGGTCGAACAGGGTGGAGACGCCCCGAGAATCTTCGACCCGGAGAACCCGATGGCCGACGAAGACGGATACGTGGTGCATCCGGTGGTGGACCTCGGCGGTCAGATGACTGATCTCATCATCGCCCAACGGTCATATCAGGCGAACCTCCAAGTCGTCTCCGAGGCGCGGGAGGCATATCAGTCCGCCCTCCGGATCGGGCGGGGGTGAGCCCGGTGGTCATGCCCATTCAACCGATCCGGATGCCTGCGGCCGTCGACGCCGGCGTCACCGGACCACGAGCCGCGTCCGATGTCGACTTCTCGAAGAAGATCGGCGACGCCGTGCAGTCGGTGTCCAATGCCGAGGGACGTGCCGACGCCATTGCCACCGACCTCGCGACAGGCGGCTCGACGAACGTACACGAACTGATGCTTGCCACGACCAAGGCGTCTCTGCAGATGGATCTGATGGTCCAAGTCCGCAACCGCGCCGTCGAGGCCTATCAGGAGATCATGAGGATGCCGCTCTGACATGGAGTTCAAAGAACGTCTGACAACGCTGGTGCGCACCGTGCCACCGGCCCAACAGGTCGGCATCGCCGTGTCGATCGTCATCCTGGCGCTCGCCTCGGTGATGTTCTTCCGGTGGGTGACCGCCCCCTCGTACACCGTCCTCTACTCGGGTATGCAGGGTCCGCAGGTCCAATCGGTCATCGACGAGCTCGAGACCCAGGGCGTGGACTACAAGCTGGAGGCCGCAGGGTCTCGCATCCTCGTTCCCCGCAGTCAGGTCTACGCGCTGCGCGCCTCTCTGGCTGCCGCAGGTGTCCAGGGTGAGGTCGTGCCGGCCGGCTACGAACTGCTCGACGAGCAGGGCCTCACGCTCTCGAACTTTCAGCAACGGATCTCGTTCCAGCGCGCCTTGGAAGGTGAGCTGTCCAAGACGCTCCTTGCCATGGACGGGGTCGAGTTCGCCACAGTGCATCTCGTCATCCCCGATGAGCCGCTCTTCTCGGAGGAGCGCCGGTCGCCCACCGCCTCGGTCCTCGTGCGTCCCGTTCGCAGCCTCAGCGACGGCGAAGTCGAGGCCATGGTCTTCTTGGTGTCGTCGTCGGTCGACGGACTCGAACCAGGACAGGTGACCGTCGCCGACGTGTCCGGTCAGGTGCTCCACGCCGCAGGCGAGGAGTCGTCCGTGACAGGGATGAGCAGTAGGTCACTGCGCCAGACCAGGGATTTCGAGAGCGCGCTGACGTCCGACCTCCAGACGCTGCTGTCCTCGGTGCTCGGGCCTGGTCGTTCCGCGCTCGTCGTGCGGGCCGACTTGGATTTCGACCAGCGAAGCCTCGAGCGTGAGACGTTCGGTGAGGACACGCAGACGTTGAGTGAACAGACCGTTGAGGAGGAGTACTCGGGCACCGGAGTGGCCCCCGGGGCGGCGCTCGGAGCCGACGGCGGAATCGTCACCGGTGACGCCGGCGAATACGACTATGCCCGCAATGAGGTTCTCAGGGAGTACGGGATCGACCGGGAACTCACCTCGGTGATCAGTGCGCCCGGCGACATCCGACGTCTCTCGGTGGCCGTGATCGTCGATGACGGGTCGGCCGGTGGCGCCCCGATCCCGCTCGAGGACGTCGAGCGCCTGGTGGCTGCGGCCGCCGGGATCGACCCCGAACGCGGCGACGTCATCGAGGTGTCGGCAGCTCCGTTCGCGCTGGGAGATGGCGTCGATGTCGCACCACTCCCCGAACCCTCTCCGGTGGACGAGTGGGTGGACCGCCTCCCCGAGATCATCGGTGCTGTGTTGATGCTGGGTGTGGTCGTGAGCCTCCTCGTGATGTCTCGTGGCCGGCGGCGTGCCACGCTCGAGGTCGACACGCCGCTGCCGACTCCGCTCCCACAACCTGAGCCCGAGCGCGTCCTGGCGTCTGTTGGGGGCCGTCGGGCGGACGACGCGCCGCAGGCCTCCTACGAGCCCTCCATCACCGACGACGTGATCGATCTCGTGCAACGACAGCCCGAGGAGATTGCAACACTTCTCCGGAGCTGGCTGGCGGACCGGCGATGAGCGCCGACCTCTCGGTGTTGGAGGAACTCGAGGCCGGGATCTCCCAACGTCCGGCCGGTGAGTCGGAGATCGGGTCGCGGCAGAAGGCTGCCGCGCTGGTGATCGCTCTCGGTTCGAGGACCTCGGCCCAACTCATGCGCCACCTCAGCGAAGACGAGGTGGAACTGCTCGCCTCGGAGGTCGCCAAGCTCGAGACCATCGACCCCGACACACTCGAGCTGGTGCTCCGAGAGGTGCAGGAAGAGATCATCGGCCACAAGCTCGTGACCCAGGGCGGCATGCAGTACGCCAAGGAACTCGTCATGGCTTGGCGGGGTTCGAAGGGCGCCGAGATCATCGAGCGGATCATGGCCACTCGGACGTCGATGCCGTTCGGCTTTCTGCGTGACGTCGATCCCGAACAGCTCGTCCAATTCCTGAAGGAGGAGCATCCGCAGACAGTGGCGCTCATCCTCACCCATCAGCCGGCGTCGTACGCATCCCGTGTGCTCGCCGGGTTGGAGTCGGACATGCAGCGGGAAGTGACGCTTCGTATCGCCGCGATGGGACGCACCTCACCCGATGTGATCCGGAACGTGGAATCGGTTCTTCAGGCACGGCTGGGGGCAATGACATCTGCGGAGGCCACCCAGCGGGGTGGGGTGAAGGACCTGGCCGAGATGCTCAACCACGCCGACAGGACGACGGAGAAGGCGATCCTGGAGCGAATCGCCGAGGTCGACCCCGAACTGGCCGAGCAGGTCAGGGCGCTGATGTTCGTGTTCGAAGACATCGCCCTGCTCGACGACCGTTCCATCCAGGAAGTCATCCAGACCATCGACCAGCAGACCCTCGCAACGGCCATGAAGGGCGTTCGACCGGACGTCCAGGACGCCATCTTCCGGAACATGTCGTCGCGGGCGAGGGAAAATCTGGCCGAAGAGATGGAGATCATGGGACAGGTCCGTCGCACCGAGATGGAAGAGGCACAGAGCGAGGTCGTCGCCCGAATCCGCCACCTCGACGAGACCGGCCAGATCGTCATTTCCCGAAAGGGCGGGGGTGATCTCGTTGGCTAGCGTCCTTCGCTCACCCGCAATGGGAACCAGCCGGGTTCTGCAGTTCTCACAGGCGCTTCCCCCTGACCCCGAATGGGAGCAGCGCCTCGCCGAGACCGACCTTCAGTCCTACGCACGAGGAGTGGAGGAGGGCCGACGCCACGCGGTCGATGAACTGACCGGCCAAATCGACGTCGTGCGAATGACCGTGCTGGCCGCCGTGGATCAGGCCGCCTCCGAAGTCCGGGAACAGGTTCGGGCCGACACCGAGCGGATCGTGTCGCTGGCGCTGGAACTCGCAGAGTGCGTCACCGGGACTGTCCCGATCACTTCCTCCGCCCTGACCGACCGGATCGACGCGGCGCTTGACAGCCTCGAAGGATCCGACTTCGTCGTGGAGGTGCACGCCGACGATGTGGAACTCGTCACCGGGACCCTCGATGACCTTCGATGCACGGTCCGCAGCAGCGCCGTCCTCATGCCGGGCGAAGCCCGGATACGCGGCGAGTGGGGGAGTGCCGAGCTGACTCGTGCGGTGGCGTGGACGGTATTGCGGGAGGCCTTCGATGCCGACTGAGGCTCGCACTCTCACACCGATCCGCCCGACGGGGCGGGTCACACGCGTCGTCGGACATGAGATCGAAGTACGCGGGCTCCGGCTGCGAGTCGGCGATTCTCTCGAAGTCGCCGGGGGAGGTTCGAGGCTCGCGGCGGAGGTCGTATCGGTCGGAGACTCCGGCGCCAGGGCTGTCGTCCTGGGTGAAACGGCGGGCATCGGCTCGGACGACCGGGTGTGGAAGGCGCCGCGTGCGGCATCTGTCCCGGTCGGCGCCGAACTGATCGGTCGAGTCGTCGATGCCTCCGGATCGCCGATGGATGGCGGCCCGCCGTTGCGATTGGATCGGGTGCCGCTGGAGGGGTCGGTTCCTCCGCCGCTGACTCGGCAACGCATCGATGAGATCTTCCCGGTGGGCGTCAAAGTCATCGATCTGCTCTGCACGCTCGGCAAGGGCCAGCGGGTGGGAATCGTCGGCGGAAGCGGCGTCGGCAAGTCGAGCCTCCTCGGCATGATTGCTCGCGGAGCGTCGGCCGACGTGAACGTCGTGGCGATGGTCGGCGAGCGGGGACGGGAGGTGCGCGAGTTCATCGAGGACGGGCTGGGCGCGCAAGGACTGTCCCGGACCGTGGTCGTCGTGGCAACCTCGGACGAGTCGCCGATGGTGCGCCTTCGAGCCGGGCTGGTGGCCACTCGCATGGCAGAGTGGTTCGCCGACGAGGGAGCCGACGTGATGCTCATGGTCGACTCACTCACCCGCTTGGCGATGGCCCAACGGGAAATCGGACTGGCAGCAGGGGAGCCGCCGACCGCCCGGGGGTACACCCCTTCGGTCTTCTCCCTTCTTCCCCGCCTGCTGGAAAGGGCAGGTCCCCGCTCGGCGGGAACGGTCACCGGGATCTACACGGTGCTCGTCGAGGGTGACGATCACAACGATCCGATTGCCGATGCGGCGCGAGGCATCCTCGACGGACACCTGGTGCTCGATCGGCGGCTCGCCACGCTCGGCCGCTATCCAGCGATCGATCCCCTCCGGTCGCTCAGTCGACTTGCGGACGGCCTTGTCGGTTCGGAGCGCACGTTGGTGGCGCGGAGCGCACGCTCCGCTCTCGCCGCCGCAGACGAGGTGCGTGATCTCGTCGAAGTCGGCGCCTATGTGCCCGGGTCGAATCCGGAGGCCGACCGGGGCCTGGCACTCTCGCCGGATCTCGTCTCGCTCTTCCGGCAGACGCCCGACCAACTGTCCGACTTCGAACCCTCGTGGCGGGAACTCGCCGCGATCGTGGGCCGATCATGACAACCGCCCGTCGTCCGCTCAACGCGCTGATGCGGCTGCGTTCGCTCGCCGAGCGACGAGCCCGCCGCGATCTCGGCGAGGCCGTCATGGAACGCCGCGACAGGCTCGGCGAACTCGAGCGGAGACGCACTGAGCAATCCACCGTCGACGTTTCGGATGCCCCACTCAGCAGCGGTCAGTTGTTGGGACTGCATCTGCAGGGCGTTCGTTCCCGTGAACTCGTGGCTGCCGCCACCACTGCCCACGCCGTTGCCGAGGAGCGCATGCAACGGCGGCGGTTGGACTGGATCACCAGCAGGGGCGAACTCGACGCGGTCGAGAACCTGGACGAGCGTCACCGGTTCGAGTCCGCCGAACGGGCCCGCCGAGCGACGGATCACTCGATGGATGACTTGATGGCTCTGTTGCACGTGATGCGTGCCGAACCCCGAGGAGATTCCCGATGATGGTCCCCACCGTGTCCGGACCCGACAATGCCCCCGCCACGCCCACACATGGTGGAGGCCGGGACGAAGACGCATTCGCTTCGATCTTCGCGACCCTGGTGGGCGCCGCACCCCCCGTCCCGATAGGTGAGATTCCGACGACCGTCCCCGGACGCAGTGGACAGCACCGGCCTGCGGCCATTCCAGAGTTTGCCGAGGCGATCCCCGAGGCGCCGGATGCGGCCGCAGGTGAGCCAGGGACGTTCATGGCAGAGGACGTGGCAGGCCCGCTGGTGACTCCTCCCAGCCAAAGACATTCGTCGCCGGTGTCCCCCGAGGTCGTCGCCCAGCCGAAGATCTTCGGGCCGATCCTCGCCGGAGGGTCACTGGAGGCACGGGTGGCGCCACCCATCGCAGACTCGAACCCGACGTCTCGTTCGGTCGCCTCGGCCGCCGGCGATGCGAGCCACGCCATGATCGGTGATGGCCCACTGGATGAATCAATCCTCGTCGCCCCCGCCGTGGCGGAGGCTGCGACACCGACCGAGATGCCGTTCGACACGCTGGGATCTGTGACTCCCGGGACTGTGCGTGACGATCCTGAGGGGCCGGCGGTCTCTCCGCCGTTGGAAGCACCCGTGGAAGATCAGTCCTCGGTCGAGGTCGACGGGTCCATCGCGTCAGACGCCGTCGAGGACACAGGTTCCGGGTCGCCCAAGCCGGTAGTCCGGTTGATCGAGGCATCGCCGGATCTTGAGCGCCCGGCGGGGCTCGCTGAAGGCCGCGAGACCGAGATCGATGCGCCGACGGAGGTCGTATCCGATTCCGTCACCGGCACCGACACAGCCGCGCGCGTCGCGTCGATACGCGAGGTCGTGGAGTGGCTGGAAGGCCGTGGCCTCGACTCCACGCCAGGGGAGATGCGGGTGGAGATTCCGGATGGGGAGGGCGAACTGATCGTGCGGGTCACGATGGTCGACGGTCGTGTGGAGCTCGATGCGTCCGGCACGGACGACAGTTTGCCGGAGCGGTGGCTGGACGACCTGAGGCGGGAACTCGATGCACGTGGCTTCGACTTCGCCGGGAGCAGACAAAGACGTCAAGAACAGACCGGCCAGAGAGGTGACACCCACGTCGCGGTGGAGACGAACTCCCTCCGACGTCACGGTGACTCTCGGCCCGGTGTCCTGTTGTGAGGAGAACGACATGATTGGTGGAGTACAAGGTCCGTCGGCTGCCCAGCCCACCGCGGCGACAGGGCTCGGCGCAATGGGATCCGAGGCATTTCTTCAGTTGCTGGTCGCCCAGTTGCGCTATCAGAACCCGCTGCAGCCTTCGAAACCCAACGAGATGCTCGCTCAGACCGCGCAGTTCGCCACGATCGAGACGCTGCGTGCGATTTCGGAGGCGCAGCAATCGATGATCGGAGCCCAGCATGTCACGGGCGCCATCGAAACGATCGGCCGGCACGTCAGCGCGATCGGGCCCGACGGGACCGAGGTTGCGGGCATCGTCGACTCCGTGACCATGACCGTCGACGGCCCTGTGCTTCACATAGGGGATCGCTCCGTGCCGTTCACCCACGTCCAATCGATCCGGGACCCAGCCTGAGCAGGCGTGAAACGAAAGCGGCGGGCGGTTAACCGGCCGCCGCGGCGGCCGACGGGGGAGGACATGCCAGCACGCGCACATGGAGGTGCGGGGTGATCCTCGTCCATCGGCTCAAAGGCAAGCCGTTCTTTCTCAACGCCGATCTCATTCAGACGATCGAAACCATGCCGGACACCGTCATCACACTCGTCGATGCCCGGCGAATCGTCGTATCGGACGACCCCGACACGATCGTCGAGCGCGTGCGCCAGTACCGCGGTTCCCTCCTCGCCACCGCCGAGCATGTCCTGCGCAGCGACCGCCCTCCGTTCACCGTGATTGACGGCGGGGAGGCCTGAAAATGGACATCGCGCTGATCGTCGGGGTCGTCGTCGCCCTGGTGGCAATCGTCGTGGCCATGATGATCGACGGTAACTCCGCCGCCGCACTGCTCTCGCCTTCGTCGCTGGTGCTGGTTCTGCTCGGGTCGATTGGAGCGACGGTGGCCGGCTACCGGCTCGTCGATCTGATGAACGTCCCGAAGGCACTCAAGATTGCATTCCAGGGGCGAACCGATGATCCGAACAAGGTGATCGCAGACCTGATGGAGTTCGCCGAGATCGCCCGTCGGCAGGGGATGCTGGCGATGGAGGCGCGGCTCGAGGAACTCGACGAGCCGTTCACCCTGACCGGGATGCAGAGCCTGGTCGACGGGCTCGATCCCGAGACGGTGAAGGAGGTGCTGGATGCCGAATTGAATTCGTTGAGTGAGCGGCATCACGTCATCATCTCGGTGTTCCGCAGCCTGACCGGATTCGCACCGACGCTCGGGATGATCGGCACGGTGATCGGCCTGGTGAACATGCTGGGGAACCTGTCTGATCCCTCCCAGTTGGGCACGTCGATGGCGCTCGCGCTCCTCACCACGCTTTACGGCGTGCTGTTTGCGAATCTCGTGTTCGGTCCGATCACGTCGCGCCTGACCCGCCTGCACGAGGCGGAGATGCAGACCAAGGAGATGGTTCGAGACGCAGTGCTCGCCATCCAGGTCGGGGTCAGCCCCAGGGTGCTCGTCGACCGCCTCGAACGGCATCTCGCTCCCGCCCAGCGGATCGGTCATCGCGCTCGCGCCGAGCAGAGTGCCCCCGTGGCGGCGGCGGCACCGCCGGCACAGGAAGCGGTGGCGTGATGACACCCCGCAGGTCCCACGATGCGTGACCGGCGTCGCGGCGGCGGCGACGATTCTCAGCGTTGGCTCACCACGTATTCGGATCTGGTGACGCTGCTTCTGGCGTTCTTCGTTCTGCTCTTTTCGATGTCCGAGCTGGACGCCGCCAAGTTCGAACAGCTCGTGGCGGGCCTCGAGGCACCGTTCGGGAATCCGGGCCAGGTCGACTCGGTCCTGGCTGAATCGGATGGGCTGCTCGATGGTGTGCCGCCCGAACTCGTGGCTCCGGCGCCCGCCACGACGACAACAACCATGGCCGGGACCGACGAGGGGGTGGAGCTCCCCGAACTCGTGCTCACCCCGGATCAGCTGCTCATCGTGCAGGACGCCATCGCACAGTCCCTCAGCGCATCTGGCCATCAGGGGGCTGCCAGCTTTCGAATCACGCAGCGAGGGCTGGTCGTGTCGGTGGCGACAGACGATCTGCGGTTCGAGAGCGGTAGCTCGCGACTGGGTGAGTCGGGAGTCGAAATCGTGGGCGCCATCGCCGAGGTGCTGTCCCGGATCGAGAACGCGGTCCAGGTGGAGGGCCACACCGACGATGTGCCGTTCGGCAGGCCCGGCTTCGACAACTGGGACCTCTCGGCCGAGCGTGCGCTCGCCGTCCTGCATCTCCTTGTCGACGGTCATGAACTCGACCAGGACCGCCTGGGGGCCGTCGGGTACGGCGAGCACCGGCCACTGGTCGAAAACACAGATTCCGATGCCCGAGCACTGAACCGGCGGGTGGAACTCGTCGTGTTGTACCAGGGAGTTGATTTCGATGAGTGAGAAGTTGGCGGCCTTTCGTTCCAAGCGGACACGTCTCCTGCTGGCTGCGGTCGTCGTGGCCGGCGCCGTTGGCGCCTGGCAGGTCAACGCCGCCGGCGCAGAGGAGCCGGTGGTGGTGGCGGACGGCGCGGTCGTCGAAGTGGGGGTCCTCACCGTCGGGCTACGGGACGGAGTCGAGTATGCGCGTGTCGGAATTGCCCTCGTCCTCGACGCCGCTGCGGTCGAGGCGGATGTCGAGCCGAAGTTTGCGCTGGTGAAGGACGCCGCCATCGGGGTGGTCGCCGGCTTCTCCGCAGAAGAACTGCGCGGACCCGAAGGACTCGACGAACTGCGGTCCCGGCTGACCGAAGGAATTTCGGCGATCTATCCGGACGGGACGGTGCGCCGCGTGGTGCTCGTCGAAGCTCTCGTCAAATGATCCTCGACGAATAGGCGGCGCGCGCTTCAGCGCGGGGCGCGGTGGCCGACGGAGGGGGGAGCATGCGATGGATGTCCCGACCGTGACCACTGCCACCTCACCCCGCCCCCGCGTGGAAGCCGAGCAGGAAGCCGCCCAGTTCGACTTTCGGAGTCCGGGCAAACTGGCGCGCGAGTACGTCCGCAGCCTCGAAGTCGCACACGAGACCTTCGCCCGACGTTTCGCGAGCGGACTCACCAATGCGTTGCGGTCGGTGGTTCATCTGGAACTGACGGCCGTCCAACAGCTGACCTATGAGGACTACAGCCGGTCGACGCCGAATCCGACGGTGATGGGCGTGATCGGGCTGCCACCGCTCCCCGGCGCGATGCTCATCGAGATGAACGCCCAGATGGGTCTGACCCTCGTGGACAGGATGCTGGGCGGCACAGGACGTCCGGTGTCGATGCGGCGGCCCACCGAACTCGAGGCGGCGCTGCTCCGGGACATCCTGAAACACGCCGTCGGTGCGTTGCGGGAGACCCTCGGTCCGTTGGCTGACGTCGAACCGGAGACCGGCTCGGTGGAGTTGAACCCACACCTGGTCCAAGCCGTCTCCCCGTCGGAGATGGTGCTGGTGCTGTGCTATTCCGTCGCGGTGTCACACGGCACCCGCAGCGACGGCCTGTTGACGCTCTGTTATCCCTTCACACTGCTGCAGCCGCTCGTCGAACGGCTCGGTCGGCATGCCTGGGATCATGAGCAACCGTCCCAGTCCGACTCCGACCCCTTGACCGCACGCATCGAAGAGCAACTCTCGGCGACGGACGTGACAGCCAGCGTGCACCTGCGCCCCGCGGCCGTCGAGGCTGCGTCGATCGCCGCACTCCAGCCCGGTGACGTGCTTCGACTCGACCACCGCGTGGGCGAACCCGCGCTGGTGTCGGTGGCGGGAATGCCGCTTCTCGAATGCCGCCTCGGCCGTCGCGGCTCGCGCCGTGCCGTCCAGATCTCATCATGGAGGAACGAATGACCAAGACCACGACAGACACCGCGGAGCAGGCGATCGTCTCACCGGCGACGTTCCCCGATCTCGGCGCGGGCAGCGGAGCCGGAGATCTCCGGAGCCTGAGTGTCCTGGGTGAGGTGGCGCTCGACGTCACCGTCGAACTCGGACGTGTGCGGATGCGGGTGCGTGATGTCCTTGGCCTGCGCGAAGGGACCGTCGTGGAACTCGACCGGTCGGCGGGTGCCGCGGTCGACGTACTCGTCAACGGAACGCTGGTGGCCCGTGGCGACGTGGTCGTCGTCGACGACGAGTTGGGCGTGCGCATCACCGAGGTCGTGGAACGGTCGTGAACGTCTGCCAGAGGGGGGCTTTGTGATGGGTGGGGACGCGTTCGAGCTGATCGCTCGCCTCGTGCCTGCGCTGATCATCGTGCTCGGCGGACCGTTCGCGGTGCGCTGGCTGATCCGGCGCGGACCGGGTGGGTCCTCGAACCGCATGCGGGTGGTGGAGCGGGTGTCGATGGGCAAGGCCGCCCAAGCTGTGATCGTCTCGGTATCGGACCGTCGACTGCTACTCGGAGTCACCGAGTCACAGATCACCCTTCTCTCCGAACTCGAACCCGAGTCCGCCGCCGATGCGCGGGTGGCCTTCGGTTCGATCGAACGGACACCGATCGAGACCGGCACGGACGCCGGCTCTGGCCAGGAGGCCGCAATTCAGCCATGGGATGGCTTCGTCGAACGCTGGCGTCACCTGACGACGCGGCGTCCGTCCGAGGAGCTCGCCCATGTCTACGAGCACTAGGCCGCCGACCGGCCCGGTCGTTCTGCCGCGCCCGTCCGGGCGAGATGCGATGTTGGCCAAGTGGGCGATCGTCATCGCCTTCGGCGTCGTACTCATCGCCGGCGCGCTACCGGCTTCTGCTCAGGCAGAGACACCGGTCGGTCCCAACGAGGGCCTGCCCGTCTCCGAGCAAACCAACGGCGCAGTCGTCGTGCCCCAGGTTCCGGACACGCCGGAGGTGACTTTCCAACTGGATGGCGACGAGGGTTTGAGCCAGTCGGTGTCGCTGTTCCTCCTCCTCACCGTCGGGGCGATCCTTCCCGGTCTGCTCCTGGTGATGACCTCGTTCACCCGGTATGTGGTGGTGCTCGGCATCACGAAGAACGCCATCGGACTGCAGACGATCCCTCCGTCGCAGGTGCTGATCGGCCTTGCCCTGTTTCTGACCATTTTCACGATGAGTCCGACGCTGGAAGAGGCCTACAACGACGCGGTCGTCCCGCTCCTGGAAGGCGAGATCACCCAGGAGGAGGCGATGGAGCTCGGATTCGACCCCTTCCGACGCTTCATGCTCGCCCACGCCGACATGGACGATCTGGAGATGTTCGCCGGGATGTCCGGCCGGCCGGCCCCTGCCACACCGGAGGAGACATCAGCGTCGGTCCTCGTCCCGGCGTTCGTGGTCTCCGAACTTCGTCAGGCGTTCCTCATCGGTTTCGTGATCTTTGTTCCGTTCCTGGTCATCGACCTCGTGGTCTCGGCCATCCTGATGTCGATGGGCATGGTGATGCTCCCGCCCGTCTTCATCAGCCTTCCGCTGAAGCTTCTCCTCTTTGTCCTCGTCGACGGTTGGAGTCTCATCATCAGTTCCACGGTCGGATCGGTGCTGGGGGTGACATGAACGACGCCCAGGTACTCGAGGTCGTGGTCGATGCGCTCGTGGTCAGCGCCAAGTTGGCAGGGCCGATCCTTCTCGCCGCCCTCGTGATCGGTGTGGTCGTCTCTGTGCTGCAGACCATCACCCAGATCCAGGAGATGACCCTCACGTTCGTTCCGAAGCTCATCGGAGCGGCGGCGATCGTGGTCTTCGCCGGGCCGTGGATGCTGCGTGAGTTGGTGGGATGGGTCACGGAACTGTGGACCATGATCGCCGAGCTGTGAGCCGGTCGTGGAGGTGATCATCGACGGCGGCTGGGCCGGGGGTCTCGTGCTGTCGACCGTGCGGGCGACCGGCCTGGTCGTGGCGTCTCCGATCTTCGCCCGCACGGTGCCGGGGGTGGGGAAGATCGCCCTGATCGTCGTGCTCGGATTCGCTTTCGCTCATCCCATCGACGTGGTGACGACGCTCGAGGTGGTCTCGGGGATCGGTGTCAACGCGATGGTGGGGATCAGCCTGGGCTGGCTGACCGGTGTGCTCTATCACGCCTTCGCGGCAGCCGGCGGCCTGATCGACTTCTCGGGCGGGCTCTCCGTCGGTGCCGTGTTCGATCCTTCCACCGGGGAGCGCGAGGCGGCCTACGGGCGGATGCTGGGGCTCATGGCTGCCGCCCTCTTTCTCGTCTTGGGCGGGGACCTGCTGCTGATCTCGGGCCTCGGTGAGTCCGTGCGTGTCATCCCGCTCGACGGCAGCATTCGACTCGACGCCGGCATCGGGCGCATGGCGGCAGAACTCGTGGGAACCATGATGCTCGCCGCTGTCGAAATCGCACTGCCGGCGATCGCGGCCCTCTTCCTCGCCGAGATGGTGCTGGGATTGGCGACGAGGCTGGTCCCGCACTTCAACGCGTTTCTCGTCGGTCTCCCCGCCAAAGTCCTGCTGTCGATCGCGATGGTGGCGATCGTTGTGGTCAGCATGCCGACCTTCGTCGACGGGTTGTTCGATCACACCGCCCGGATCATCTCCGACACCATCGCGGGCTTGCGCACCCAGTGACACGCGCTTATCCGGAGCGGGCATGGTCCGACGGGATGGGTGGCCACACGGCTGCGCGCCCACGGATAGGGAGGCGGAAACGGCACCCAGGGACGGGTCGAACAATCAGCGAAACCCTGCCAGGACTGCCCGCCTGTGAATGACAACCGCACCGAAAAGCCCACGCCGCGCCGTCTGAAGGAAGCGCGCAACAAGGGCCAGGGTTACACCCGCTCCCAAGAGGTGGGTGTGGCGTTCTCACTGATCGCTTCTTTCGTCGCGCTCCGCACCCTCGGACCCGGAGTGGTCACAGAGTTCCGGGACGGAATGGTCAATCTGTTCGCGGCGAGCACCGCAGCCAACCCGTTGGAGATCGCCGGCCGGCAGGCGCTCCGCCTCCTCGCACTGGGTTCGCTGCCCTTCCTCGCCGTCGCCGTCGTCGCCGGAATCGCAGCCGGCGTCGCCCAGACCGGGATCGTCTTCAACGTTGCGGGCGCCAAACCCAAACTGTCCAACCTCAATCCCAAACAAGGACTCGACAAGCTGAAGCCGACCCGTGCCGCCTGGGAGTTGGTGCGCTCTGCGCTGAAGTTGATACTGCTCGTCGCGGTGGCATGGGCTCCGGTCGCCGAATGGGTCGGCGAGATGGGCGCCGGACGCAGTCTCAGCGAAGGCATGCGGATGACGATGGAACAGACCATGGCGCTCATGGGCCGGGTGGGACTGGCCGCCATGGCGATCGCAGCCGCCGACTACGCGATCACCCGCCACCGGACCCAGAAGTCCCTCAAGATGTCCAAGTCCGACGTGAAGCGCGACATGCGCGACAGCGAGGGAGACCCGATGCTCAAGGCGCGGCGGCAGCGTCTCGCCCTCGACGTCTCCCGCAACCGAATGATCGTCGAAGTGGGTCGTGCCGACGTCGTCATCGCGAACCCCACGCATGTCGCGGTGGCGCTGCGGTACATGCCGTCCGACCCTGCCCCGCGGGTGGTGGCGAGGGGCATGGGCAAGATGGCTCTGCGGATCAAGGCGGAGGCGCGCCGACACGGAGTCCACGTCACCGAGGACCGTCCGCTGGCGCGGGCGCTTTACCGGCACTGCAAGGTCGGCCACCTCGTTCCTTCGGACCTCTACGAGGCGGTGGCCGTCATCCTCGCCACCGTCTACCGCCTGCGACGGCGAGGGGCCTGACGCGTGCTCGTTGAGAGGTGTTCCCGATGATGCGTCCCGGCAAGGTGCTCATGCCCGTCCTGGTGCTGGCATCGGTGCTGATGATGGTCATCCCGATCTCACCGGTGCTGCTCGACGTCATGCTTGCCGCCAACCTGACCGTGGCGGTGCTGGTTCTTCTCGGGACGATGCTCCTGAAGGACAGCCTCGAGTTCAGCGTCTTTCCTTCCCTGCTTCTCGTCACGACGCTGATGCGCCTCGCCCTCAACGTGTCGTCCACCCGCCAGATCCTGTTGAACGGCTACGCGGGCAAGGTGATCGACTCGTTCGGGAGTTTCGTGGTCGGCGGCTCGGTCCTCGTCGGCCTCGTCGTGTTCTTCATCATCGTCATCATCCAGTTCGTGGTGATCACCAGCGGTGCGAGCCGTGTGGCCGAAGTCGGTGCCAGGTTCACTCTCGACGCCATGCCGGGCCGGCAGATGGCCATCGACGCCGATCTGTCCTCCGGGCTGATCGACGAGACTCAGGCGCGGGACCTGCGAGCCCGCATCGCCAAGGAAGCCGACTTCTACGGCGCGATGGACGGCGCTTCGAAGTTCGTCAAGGGTGATGCCATCGCCGGGCTCGTTGTCACGGTGATCAACCTCTTCGGTGGATTCGCGATCGGCATGGGACAGAAAGGAATGAGCCTCAACGAGGCGTTGGAGACCTACAGCCTCCTCTCGGTCGGCGACGGACTGGTCAGCCAGCTTCCCGCCCTGCTCATCTCGCTGGCGACCGGTCTGCTGGTCACCCGGGTTCGATCCGAGAACGACCTGGGCAACGAGCTGTCCGCCCAGATCTTCGGACGTGCCAAGGCGCTGCGAACCACCGCACTGATGATCGCCGGCTTCGCCCTGCTGCCGGGGCTTCCCAAGATGGTGTTCTTCGGAATCGCCGCCCTGCTGTGGCTCGGCGCCGGAAGGGCGGACAGGGCATCGGCCGCGGAGGCCGCCGCCGCCGCCGCCGAGGACACGGTCACCGTGCAGGCGGACTCGTCCCAGCTGGTCTATGAGGCGATGCGGGTCGAGCCGCTCGAGCTGCATCTCGCATACGACACGCTCGACCTCATCGACTCCGAACGGGGTGGGGACCTCCTGGCACGGGTGAAGTCGCTGCGAGATCAGATCGCCGCCGAGCTCGGTGTCGTGATGCCCTACGTCCGTACCCGCGACGATGTGTCGCTCGCGCCCGGGACCTACCGGATCTCGCTGCGTGGGGTGGAGGCGGGCCGTGGAAGCGTCCCCCCGGGCAAGGTGCTGGCGATCCCCAGCGGACCCGAACAGGAGCTGCGGGCACTCGGTGGCACCGAGACGACGGAACCGGTCTTCGGGCTGACCGCATTCTGGTTGCCCGCCGCCACCAAGGCCGCAGCCGCCTCGAAGGGCGCGACCGTCGTCGATCGCTCGTCCGTCGTCGTCACCCATCTCGCCGAAGTCGTCCGGTCGAATGCCGCGTCCCTCCTGACACGTCAACGGGTGCAGGAACTGGTGGAGATCCTGCGGGAAGAAGAGCCCGTACTCGCCAACGATGTGGGTGGGGAACGCCTGCCGCTGGGGACGCTGCATGTCGTGCTGAGACGACTGCTCGACGAGAGAGTGCCTGTCAAGGACCTGGCTCGCGTCATTGAAGCGCTCACGGCACGACCCGAACCACGTTCGGTCGATCAGCTCGTCGTCGCCGCACGCATCGCGCTCGGTCCGTCGATCGTCTACCGCATCAGCCCGCTCGGGGTGCTGTCGGTGGTGACCCTGGACCCCACCTACGAGGCCAAGTTGGTCGAGAGTCTGCGCGAGGTGGACGGTGAGATGATGATCGTGCCCGAGCCAGGAGCACTGGACGGCCTCATCAGCGACACCGGACGAGCCCTGGCCGACCAATCCTCGGACCAGCCCCTGGCCGTCGTCGCTTCGGCGGTGCTCCGCCGTCCACTCAGGAAATCGCTCGCCGGAGCCGGACTCGACGTCCCGGTCCTGGCGTATCCGGAATTGCCCCCCAACGTCGACGTGCAGCCCGTCGGCGTGATTGGAGAAACCCGTGTCAACAACTGAAACCCCCACAGCGGAGACCGCCACCTTCACGGTGGAGGCATCCACCGCCGAACGTGCCCTGGCCGAGGTGAACTCCCGGCTGGGTCCCGGAGCGGTCATCCTCGATGCCCGGAAGATCAGAAAGGGCGGTGTCGCCGGCTTCTTCGCAACCGAACTGGTACGCCTGGAAGCAACGGCCGGTGCCGGTCCCACCGGCGACTCCGCCGACTTCGGTCACTCGCTGCGTGTGGCGCTCGCCGAACCCGACGACGAAGCGGACGATCCCGATCACGTGGTCGCGGTCGGTCCTGCTGCCGGCCTCGCTCAGACCGAGCCTCCTGTGAGCACGCCGGCGAGCGCGGCGCAAGACCCGGTTGTGGTCGCGCCGGCAGCGCCGGGCGCCTGGCGGCTCGCCGGGGAGATTCGATGGGATTCGGGGCGTCTCGCCCGTCTCGACGTCCCCGCCCAGATCCTCGATGCGGTGACCGGCGTGGACCCGCGTGACGACCTCGGATGGATTGCGGCCATCGCGGGCGCGGTTGCGCCGTGGTGTCGTCCCCTGCCTCGCGGTGCTTCGGAGTTCGTCGGTCCCGGATCGGACCGGCTGGCGACGGCGCTCGAAGTCTCGGTCGCCGGCCGGGGTTCGGCCGGCGAGCGGTACGGACACCTCGTCGTCGACGAGCGGGGAACCTGGGATGCCGCCTTCGGCGATGACGTCCTCGCGGTGTCGTGGAGTCGACTCGGTGGAGCCCCGACGGCACTACGGCTGGCCGCATCGATGGGTCTCGTGCTCGGATACGGCATGACGGACGCGCTCGGCGCTCCGGCCCTCCGCCTGTCCGCCGTCGACGTTGCGCTCACCTTGCGGGAACTGGCGGCATGCCAGTGAACGGACCCAGCACCGTCAAACGTCTTGTTGCTGTCGTCGGGCTGATCGCGCTCGCGGTGCTCGGTGGCCTCCTCGTCACCGGCCAACTGACGCTGGTCGAAGCCGGGGTGCGGGCGGCAGCTGTGTTCCTGGCCGCTATCGGACTGCGCGTGGTGACCGAGCGCATCATCCTGGTTCTCGCCGGAACCCTCGAAGGCATGCAACCGGCCGCCGAAGCCGAATAGCACGGGCGGCATACGGGCGCCCACGGCACGGACATCGACCTGTCTGCGGCGGTCCCGCGGTTTGGGTGCCTGGGGAGTGGGTATCGGATCCGGCGGAGGTCGAAGATGGCCAGCGGTCTGTTCGAGAAGAAGCAGGGAACCGGGGTTTGGTGGAGGGATCACTCGTTGTCGCTGGTGATCGCCGCCATCTTGTTCGTCCAGACGGTGTACGCCGTCATCGCCGGGTCCTACGTGTTCGCACGGGAGGAGCCGCTCGGGTCTGACGTGGGCACCTGGTCGGGTGGCTACTGGGTGTGGTGGTCCTGGGAGTACATGATCTCCCTCGTCGCCGACACCTACGGCGTGCTGCTGATCGTCCTGTTGTCCAAATGGTTTCGCGAGGTCGGTTCCGCCGAGAACGGGGAAGGCGGCGACCCGTCCTCAGGGTGACGCCCGGACTTCGAGACGGGGCTTGTTCGGGGGACAGGACGTCAGGAAACGCGGTCGGCGAACACTCGGATCGCCAGTCGGGCGAGATCGGGGTCGAACTGCTTGCCCGCCGCCCCCTCGATGACCTTCAACGCGTCTTCGTGGCCGGTGCCGTCATGAGTGAGCCGATCGTACGCGTCTGCCAGTGCGATGAGGCGGGCTTCGATGGGCGACGCGTCAGCGACGAGGCCGTCGGGGAATCCCGTCCCGTCCCACCGTTCATGGTGGTGTCGCACCGCCGCCATCACCTGCTCGCCGGCGGCCCGCAGCGCCTCGGCCCCGCGGGCGGGGTGGAGTCGATAGACGGGATCCTCGAAGGCGTCCTCGCCGGAAAGATGCTCGAGGTCGAGGCCGATTTTCCCGAGGTCATGGAACCGGGCGGCGAAGCGGAGGTGAACGACCTCCTGGGCATCGAGGTTCAGTTCCTCGCCCAAGGCCCACACCAGCGCCGCCACTCGCGTGCCGTGTTCACCGGCCGGGTCGTTCTGCTCGAGCATTTCCATCGCTTCGATGACGGTGTCGAGTTCGGTGGACGAGGCCATAGCCCTGGTGAGGTCGTCGGCGTTGACGACGGGGTTGTCGCCTTCGGTGGCGACGTCCACCGCGCGGCGGGCCAGTTCGATGAGGGTGCCCACATCCGAGGTGACGTCGGGCCCGACATGACCGAATGCGGCGCGTAGCGACGAGGTCCTGTTGGGTGAGAAGCTTCCGATCACGGCCACCAGGTTCCGGCCGAGAACATCGATGTCCTTGGCGTTGAGGTCGCGGGCGATCAGGGCGTATTCACCGGGCGCGATGTCGAAGAGATCGGCGCCTGCCCGTCTGCACAGGTCATCGACCTGGACGTTGAGGCGGCGGATGAGGAGCGCCACTGCCTCTCCGGAGAGTCGGGCGACGGCGTCCTTCCATTCGGGGATCCGGATGAGGGCGAGGCGGGGCGGCACCCCGCCTTGGCTGAGGTCGTGCAGTCGGATCTCGAAGGGGCTGCGAGAGTGGCTCGATCCGTGGCTGTTGGCGGCCCCCGCACCGGAGCGGCCCAGTCGTTCTCCGAAGACTTCGAGCAGACGCTGATGCTCGCTCGAGTCGCCGAGCCAGTCGACGACGAGGGCTTCGTTGCCTTCGGCGACGATGCCGACGACTCCCTTGCGCAGGAATTCGACGGCGAGGCCTTCCCCACCGAAGTGGACGAGGGCGAGAACGGGCACGGCCGGTGTGCGCGCCAGGAGATCCCGGACCGCGGAGTGCACGCCCGGATCTCGGTACACGCGGGTCGACACCAGTGCCAAGTCGGCGTTCTCGGCGTCTGAGACGAGTTCGATCCCCGCAGCCGCAAGGCGCCGCGCGGCGGCATCGGGAAGGCCCATTCCGTGGGCGCGGATGCGCGGGACGTCGTCCGGTGGGGGACTGTCGGTGTCAGCGAAGGGTTCTGCAGTGATCGTCATGTCGGTCTCCCAACACGTCGGCCCGCGAGGACCGCGGATAAGGCCGGCGGAAGGGACCTTTGTCGCTTACCTCGGGGTCCGTCCGGACGACCTATGGGCCATGAACGCAGTTTTGAGTTCCGGCGGGGGGCGGTGAGGTGCCGACATTGGCCCTCCTCCTCGACGTACTCGTCCGCACCGAGAGGGTGCTGGGTTCGCTCGCGTTCAAGCTCACCGAGGTCTGTCTCCTCTCGGCCGCCGGGCGTGCCTCCATGGCCTTGCGAGCTGCGGACGAAGTCGACGCGCTCCACGATCAGCTCGGCGCACTCGAGATCGAGCGGGAGGTACGGACCGCCGACCTGGCCGCCACGCTGGGCCTTTCCGGTCCGGTGTCCGGTGCACAACTCGTCGAACACCTCCCGCAGGCGTTCCGACCGCCGTTGCAGCTGCAACTTTCGGCACTGCGAGCCTGTTCGGAGGAGGTCGACCGCCTCACCGCCCAAGCCCGCGCGCACGCATCAACCGGCCACACCACTCTCACCGACGCCCTCACCCAAATGGGCGCAGTTTGATTGTGCGGGGGACGACCCCCCTGCACCCCCCGGATGGCGCGGCCGCTTCTTCGGGTTCTGCCAGGGT
>JBBDHV010000022.1:0-4900 GCA_040880725.1 Acidimicrobiia bacterium | reverse complement strand
ATTACACCACCTCCGAACCGAAGCCGACATAATCCGCTGATCCACATAATGGTTGTAATGCCGATATCGGCATTACTTGCACAAGGAACGCAACGTGCTCGCCCACCTGCCCGAGGCCGAGCGACCACTGATCCAACGCAAGCTGAGAGCCGCGTGGGCCAACCCCGACGCCGACGCCGACGCCGCGTGAACTCGAAGCGCTCGCGCGGGCGCTGGACAAGAAGCGGCCCGGCGCCGCCGCGTCCCTACGTGAAGGGCTCGAGCATACGCTGACCGTCAACCGGCTCGGCGTCACCGGCAGCCTGCTCAAGACCCTCGAGTCGACCAACCCGGTCGAGTCGATGATCGAGATCGTGCGCCACCACGCCCGCCGGGTGAAGCGCTGGCAGCACGGCGAGATGGCACTGCGCTGGGCCGCCGCCGGGATGCTCGCCGCCCAGGACCAGTTCCGCCGCGTCAAGTGAGCCGTATCTGACTCTTTGATAGAGGTCGCCGGATTCCTAACCCATTTCATGGTTGGGCTTCGGGCGGGTTGTTTCTGTTGTAGTCGATCCGATCTGTGCGTGCCTTCTTCATCCCGGCTGATCGTCGCCGTCGGATGGCGGCGCCTCGTCCGGAGTGTTCGTCGTCGGGGGTGACATAGCCGATCCCTTCATGCAGCCGGACGGTGTTGTATTCGATCCGGATCCTGTCGAGCTCGATCTCGAGAACGGCGGGATTTGAGATCCTGACGAGGTGGGGCCATTCACCTTTGAGATGCCCGAAAAACGACTCGATGGGTGCCTGGTCGGTGGGGGTGTGGGGCCGTCCGTGATGTTGGATGATGGCCATCAGCGCCATGAAGGTGCGGGTGTCGCCGGCGGTCATCTCGGGTCCGTTGTCCGACCAGGCCACCAACACCGGACCGTCCTGGTCCCCGGCCCCCGGATACGGCCGCTGGATCGGTCGGCCGTCGATGTCGAGGAGGCCCTGGGATTCGAGCGCCAGGGCGAACAGCAGCTGGGCTTGGGTAGAGGTCTGTTCGGTGGTGACCAGCGTGTCGACCCAGAGCCTGGAGACGACATCAACGATGGCATACACCGACCGGTCGGCACGAGTGAAATGGGTTGCATCCCAGATCCAGATCCGGTTGGGCTCCCACGGGATCTCCGGCAGCACCGGAGCGGGCCGAGACGGTCGGGGCGGCTCACCCGGCAACGACACTCCAGCATCGTTGGTGATGCGTAACAATGTTGAAGGAGACACAAACACTCGTCCTAGATATGAGCCCCGATACGCCAGCTTGCGGTGAGTGCGGTCTGTGGGTCCCCACTCCTCGACCAGGGCCAACACTGCTTGACGTTCCCAGTTGAGGATCCGATGGACCGGGTTGCCGCCCGGAGCGAGATCGGTGAGCGTGCCGATCTTTCGGCGGCGGGCCCGCCAACGATGCGCTCTCACATCAGAGACCCCGAGCGTGCGGCACGCCCGGGCATGGGACCAGCCGCCCTCGACAGCAGCGTCGATCAGCTTCAACAGGCCCTCTTTGACCTCGCCTGTACAACGGCGGGGGACCCGGGCGAGGTTCAGGCCCAACGCGATTTTCCTCGGATCAACGCCAACTCGATCGCTTGTTCTTTGATCGCCTCAGACAACCGGGCGATCTCGTCTTTCAGCATCTCGATCTCCACGTCACGGGGATCCCGCGACCCGCCCGGGCGGGAAGCAGCGAACGCCGTCAACGCCGCGTCCTTGGCGTCGCGTCGCAGCTTGATCACCACCGAGGTGTCCACCCCCCACTTGCGAGCAGTATCAGCCTGGGACAACTCCCGAGAGGTCACCTCCAAGAACGCCTCCCACTTCTCCTCCGGTGTCAACAGCCGTCGCTTACGACGACCAGGGACCGCCTGATTACTCATATCCATACCCTCCTCAGGGTCAGGCCCACAGCCTCCCATCGTTGGGTTAGGAATCGGCGGATCTCTATCACGAAGTCAGACGCAAGTGACAAGGGCTACCGGCAGCTCCCCAAGCTGCTCGACGCGCTCGCCGAAGCGACCGCCGACCAGCCCGGCACCGACGTCGCACTCAACGTCCCCGCCGCTGTCACAGCCTGACCCTACGATGCACCATCACGCGGAGGTCGCCCACCCAAGTTCAACGACGACCGGGACATCCTCCGGGTAGCGAGATCAGTGGGATTCGACGTCCCGCTAACTCTCATCACGAACGATCGGTCGAGGGCGATCGAGTTCGAACAAGCCGTCGGCTCAGCGGTGGTGAAGACACTCGCCTCCGCCTACTTCTCGTTCTCCGACAAGTCGTTCGTGTTCACCGAGCATCTCGACCGGGCCACCGCCCTGCCAGTCGACGCATGGCATGCCGCGCCGGTCGTCGTCCAACAGCTCATCGAAGGTGGACTTGACGCAAGGGTCGTGTCTCTCGGGGGCCGCTGTTTCGCAGGCCGGTGCCGGAGCCGCGGCCTCGACTGGAGGAAGACGCCCTTCGATCCAGAGCTCTGGGAGCCGTGGGATCCGCCCGAGCAGATTGTCCATGCGTGCGAGTCCTATCGGGCCGGGCTTGGGCTCGAGTTCGCCGCCTTCGATTTCATGATCACTTCGGAGTCCATCTTCTTCTTGGAGGCCAACCAGGCTGGCGAGTGGCTGTTCCTCGACAGGGCCCTCGACCTCGGCATCGGCCACGCGATCGCAGACCGCCTCGTCTCCCTGGGCCGCAGTCGTGACTGACGACGTCGCTCCGGACGAAGGCGACATCGCAAGCCCTCCGAGCGGATCGGAGCCCGCCGATAGCCCCTCAGTGGTGATGCAGGTGAATCGCCTTCTGAGCCCAGTGTTCGGCATCTGCCGGTCATTCTGGTTCAACTCGCGGATCCGGGTGCCTCTACGGGACACCCTCGTGGCGGATTGGTCAGATGCGCTTAGTTCCACAGACACTCAGGCCCTGCGAGCCGTCGCAATCGGACGCGCCTACGACGACGCGGTAACTCGAGGTTGATCTATACATCACCATCGAACATCCGGTGAGCGAGTCGGTGAGCGAGTCGGTGAGCGTCAGGATCGTGGAGGTTTGGGTCGGTCTCTTCGGATACGACGGAGGCTGTACGAGACTCTCACCGTGTCTGGTGTCGATGGGCTCGGTTAGGTCGGTATCTCGCGCCTGCCAACAGCGGCCCACGCGTCGGGGATTCGGGCTTGCGATCGGGTAGTGGCCCACATTTCGGCTGGAGGGGCGGTTTCCTGGGCCGCTCTCTTTGCCTGAGATGTCATCCTGAACGGGAGTCCCCGGGGGGGGGGGAGTCCGGGGGGTGGTAACGGTTGTCGGCTCGTGTTCTGTGGCGGGGTATGCGGTGGTGTGTGGCTTGCGTGCCTGGGGGAGTTGGAGGGTGAACGCCCAATGGTCGGGCCGGCGTTGGAAGGTGAGGGTGGCTTCGGAGGTGGTGGTGAGGGAGGCGGCTAGGTAGAGGCCAAGTCCGGTGCTGGTGTCGGGGTCGCTGCTCATCAGGTCTCGGGGTCGGGGGCTGGCCCAGGCGGCGAAGGGCAGCACCTCGTCGGCGGGGAGATGGGGGTGGGGTCCGGCTCCGGCGTCGGTTACCTCGATGAGGACATGGTCACCGTCGGCTTGCCAGGTGAGGGCGATGGGCGGAACACCGTGGGAGCGGGAGTTGTCCAACAGCTCGTAGAGGGCGCGGGCGATGTAGGGGGGATGACAGCGGACCCGGAGGTCGGGATCACCGCTGGTGGAGACGCTCCCAGCGAGTTCTGGGTCCAGAGGCTGGCAATGGTGCTGCCAGAGGGTGGGGAGGCTGACCTCTTCGAAGACGAGTGGTTCTACCTGTTGGAGGCGGGTGACGGTTCTCATCCGCTCGAACAGCCGGTCCAAGTGGGTGGCGGCGTCGAGGATGTCCCGGGCGGTTCCGCCGATCTCACCGGGTGATATGGCGCCGTCGGCGAGGAGGTGGGCGTAGCCGATGATCGGGGTGAGCGGGGTCCTCAACTGGTGGCTGGCCTCTTCGAGGAAGCGGCGCCGCTCCTCCCCGGCGGCCACCTGGAGGGTGACGTCTTCTATCGACACCACCACCAACTCGACCGCGGTCTCCCCGCCGTTGTGGTGACGGTACCGGCTCGGATGAACCCGCAGGAAGCGGGGGCTCCGGACGTCGCCGGTGACGACCAGCAGCCCGGCCCGCGCCAGCTTCGGAGCCTCGGAGAGGGAGGCGGTCACGAAGTCGGCCAGCGTCACACTGCCCGGCTCCCTGCTCTGCCAGGGACGGACCAGGATGGAGCTGAGACTGGTGATCCCCAGCGCCTCGGCTGCCGGGTTGACATAGTCGGTGGTCGGAGGGTCGAGAACGGCAACGATGATTCCGATGGGGAGAGTGGCGAAGGCAGTACCAACCAGATCGCCCAGCCGGGCGGTCTGTAGCTGCTGTGCGATCAGGTAGCGGCGGCCCAGTCCCAGCGCTGCCCAGAAGGCGGCGAGGAGTCCGATCCGGGTGACGCTGGCGGGGGTGACCTCACCGAGAGCAGCCACCACCCCCACATGAGAGGCGAGGGTGGCCACGAGCAGCCAGCGGAACCTGCCCATCGGCTGGGTGAGTGCCTCCCAGGCCAGGATGAGAAGCGGCCAGAAGAAGAAGGGGCTCTCGGTCCCACCGTCGAGGAAGACCACCAGGTAGGCCAGGACGATCGATGCCACCCCCCGTACGGTCAACAGCCGCTCCCCCCAGGGGGTGTCCCTTCTTCTGGCGAGACCGGTGATCCAGGCCCGACCAGCGGCCAGGACCAGCCCCACCATCAGCACGGCGGCGGGGAAACCAGGACCATCCAACAGCCAGAGCGTCACCGCATGGGCGAGGACCACCGGACCCACCGGGTCTAACCGGCCAAGCCGGTCGGTCCAA
>JBBDHV010000021.1:0-135211 GCA_040880725.1 Acidimicrobiia bacterium | reverse complement strand
TCCGGTCCTCGCGAAGGTTCTCATGGACCTCGACTTGATGAGGCGAGAACTCGGCATCACCCTCGCAGTAATTGCGGTCGCCACGATTGGCAAGGTGGTCGGCGCCTACGCTGGTGCCCGAGTCCTGTCCGGCCAGGATCATTGGTCGGCGCTGGCCTACGGATCTGGGCTCAACGCCAGAGGGGCGCTCGAGATCATCGTCGCCACCATCGGACTGTCGCTGGGGATCCTCTCGGTGGAGATGTTCTCCATCATCGTGGTGATGGCTGTTGTCACATCGGTGATGGCGCCGGTAGCTCTCCGGTTTTGTTTGGCACGGGTGGAAACGCACCACGATGAGTCGAATCGCCTCGCGAGAGCGGCGGCCATGGATTCCACCTTCGGCGCCCGATTGCAACGCATCCTCGTTCCGGTCAGGCCCGATCTCGCAGCGGGCGGAACACAGCGAGTCCAATCGGTCATCTCCGATCGTCTCCGCCGGGTGTACGGCACGAGCACGACGGTGCTCTCCGTACCGGACGCGGCGACACGCGACCAGGCAGCAGCAACGCTCCATCGGCTCCGTCCCGTGTTCGGCGCGGTCGACACCAGCTACCGACTCGTCGTGTCCGATCGTCCCATAGAAGCCATCCTCCGGGAGGCCGAATGGGGCTTCGACCTGATGATGGTTGGCACGCCGACCGTCTCGCCGCTCCCGTCGACGGTGTTCGGCACCGTTCTCGACGATCTGGTCAGGCTGGCCCCGTGCCCAACCCTCGTGGTCCGGGCCGCATCCTTGGCAGACGACTGGATTCCGCGGCGAATCGTCGTCCCCAGCAAAGGCACCGCGAGTTCATCGCGGGCCCTCGACCTCGCGCTCGCCTTGGCCGATGAAGACACGCGGATCACCACCTGTCACGTGCTCACTCCGACGCTCAGTGGAGCGAGGACCGATCTCGCACAGGACATCGCCGTGGAACTCGAGCAACGCGCACGCCAACTCGGTCGGACCGTCGACGCCCGCTCCATCGAGGCCACCGATGTCGAACTCGGCATCCTGACCGTGGTGCGCGAGATCGAAGCCGACCTCCTGATACTCGGGACGAACGTGCGCTCAGGTACGAGACGGCTCCACCTCGGGCCACGGGTGGAGAACCTGGTGGGACATGCCCCATGTCCGGTGCTCGTCTTGAACGCGTGACCAGCGAAGCACCCTTCGCCGGATCGAGTCGCAGCTCGGTTGCTGCGTCAACTGTCCCATCGTGGCGACTCACGCAGCCATAGCGACAGGTGGGTCGGTTGGAGCGTTTCGGTGACGGCAGCAGTCAGGTCTACACGCAAGGTCTCCATGTCCCCCGTGGATCGCAGCCGCGCCGAAAATGCCTCCATTGTCTGGGCGGCGTCGTAGCGGCGACGGTTGAAACGGCGGTCCATCGCTGACTGGATCCATCGTCGAGCTGGGGAGAAGAGCGCTGCGGCAGCCAACGTCGAGCCTGCGACCGCAAGTTCATTCGATCCGGTCAACGGTCTGAGCATTGATCCCAACAGGAGGCTGCTTCCGGCGTAGATGCCCGCCATCACTCCGGTGAGAATGGTGTAGCTCAGGGTGCGGCTGATAATGCGGTCGATCGAGTAGAGCCGGTGTTTGAAGATGGCGACACCCATGGCGGCCGGTATGCCCATCACGCCGAGAGTGCTGAGCATGTCCACCCAGAAGGGGTCGCTCTCCAGAGCGGCGTCGGCGAGGGCCAACCCGATCAAGCCGGAGGCGGCGATACCAGCGGCGAACATCAGCCACTTCAACTGGAGACGCTCCTCGCCGTGGCTTCTCAGAAAGCGAACGACCAGCGATACGGCACCGGCCACGAACGACGCGAAACAAAGCGCCAACGCGAGGTTCCCGGGAATGTTGGCCGCCCCAGGGAAGACGTCGCCGAGGGCGAGCAGTTCCACTCCCCGCTGAGGCCAGAGTGCCACCCCGAGCGCGACTGAGGCTCCGATGCCGCCCACGGCGATCCACACGGCCCATCGCCAGCGGGAAGAGGCAGGGCGGCCATCGGGAAAGAGCAGCAATGCCAGACCGAGCACGGCGATCGTGGGAATCCAGGTCCACACTGACATCCAGGCGGCAGTCTCCGCTCCGAAACGAGGCGGATCGGATCCGCCGAAAGCCACGATGGCATACAGATAGGACACGGGTCCGAGAATCTGCAAGAGACAGAAGCCGCAAAGGAGCCATCCAATGGGATTGGCCGGATGACGCCCGGCGACCAGGGCTCCGACGGCCATGATCCCAAAGAGGCCCACCGTGAACAGGGTTGCGTCCGCCGTGACCGGTTCCACGCCTGGGGGAGGGGGAGGCGCGATCACAGTCATCACCCCCACCGCCACGACTAGTAGCGCGAAGACCCCGAACAGCCCCGCGGCAACTGGGGCGGCGCGTGGGTGGGACTCGCTCACTTGCGCTCTCAAATCGCCTTGCACCCGAATGATGGCAATGCCATGGCTCATTTGTACTCTCCACACGTTCCGAGAGCGTTACGGAGACTCCACGATCAGTTTGCAGTGGCCGGTGCCTCGGACACGCTCAGCGCGACTCAGTCGCCGCTTCCTTGTTGCAGCCTTGGGAAGCCCCAGAGCACGCCAGCCCCTGCGGTCAGGCGGGGTGTTCGGGCCAGTCGTGTTTCGGATAGCGGCCGGCCATGTCCTTGCGGACCTCGGCCCACGAGCCTTTCCAGAAGCCGGCGAGGTCGTCGGTGATCTGCACCGGGCGCTGGGCCGGGGACAGCAACTCCAGGACCAGCGGACGGCCACCCACTTGCGGCGTCACGTTGGAGCCGTAGAACTCCTGGACCCGGGCGGCGATGCTGGGACGCTCGCCCGAATAGTCGACCTTCACCTCCCGACCCGACGGCAACGTCACCGTCGTCGGAGCCTCGGAGTCCACCCGCCGGGCCGCGTCGTGACCGAGGGCGGTCCGCAGCGCCGACAGCAGATCGACCTGCCGCACGTCCTCGACCGATGTCGCCCCGGTCACCCATACCGCCAGCCAGTCGTCTGCGGAGGCAGTGAGCGACTCGACAGACCAGTTCGGCCAGGCGTCGGGGTCGGAACGGTGGAGGAAGGCCACACGCTCGACGAACGCCGTCGCCGCCCGCGGCCAGTCGAGAACGCGCGGATCCGAACGAACCCGGTCAAGGACCATTTCCCTGGTGCGGTCGTCGGGACGGGCCCTGCGCTCGAATGACTCCAGGACGATCCCGCCCAGCTTTCGTTCGGTGCGCTCGATGATCCGATCCGACTCCCACACCAGCTCGGTGCGCTCGTCGATCTCGTCGGCGAAGGCGAAGACCACCTCCTCGGCGTCGATGGCCGCCGCCAGTCGGATGCGGGCGTCCTTGCGTTTGCCGTCGAGGTCGGCGGCCACCAGGAACGGCTCGGGGGCGAGCGGATCGGTGTTCGGCACCCAGGCCGTCGCCCCCAGCCGAAGCTGGAACCGTCCGGGACTCCCCCGCCGAATGGCAAGCCGGTCGGGGAACGCCAGGGCCAGCAGCGGACCGACCCTGTCGAGCTCGACAGCCGACTCGCCGATACGTGCCCGGGAGGCGAGGTCTCGGGCGGTGCGGAGCACCCGCTCGGTGCCCCGTCGGTCGGCCCGGCCGTCGCCGTCGACCACGGCTCGCACACGTGCCGCCAGATCCACCGGGCGATCGTCGAGGCGGCCACCGAAGACATCCCTGTCGTCCAACAGTGCGGCCACCAGACAGGCGGTCCAGCCGTCCGGCCCGGCGTCGGCCACCATGCGGGCCAGTCGGGGATGAAGCGGCAGCCGGGCCATCGTCGCACCGGTGTCCGTCAGCCTGCGGTCGTCGTTGATCGCCCCGAGCGAACGGAGCAGGTCCGCCGCCTCGAGCACCGCCCGTTCAGGAGGTGGATCAAGCCACGTGAGTGCCTTCGGATCGTCGACACCAAAGTGAACCAGGTCGAGCAGGAAGCCCGCGAGATCCACTGACAGGATCTCGGGTTCGATGTCGGGTTTGCGGGCGGCGTGTTCCATCTTCGACCACAGCCGGTACGCCACGCCGGGACCGAGCCGTCCGGCACGGCCCGCTCGCTGGTCGGCGGACGCCTTGGAGATGCCGATCGTCGTGAGACGGCTCATGCCGGTGCGGGCGTCGAAGCGGGGCGAGCGGGCGAGACCAGAATCGATCACGATGGAAACACCCTCGACGGTCAGAGAGGACTCGGCAATGTCGGTGGACAGCACCACCTTGCGTCCCGGGCCCGGCGTGATCGCCCGATCCTGGTCGTCGAGCGGCAAGCTGCCGTGCAGCCGGTGGACGTCGGCCTCGATGCCTTCGAGGTTGCGCGCAGCCCGGTCGATCTGGGCCATCCCCGGTAAGAACACGAGCACGTCGCCCTCGTCGGTGCGGAGCGCCTCACGGATCACCGCGGCGGCGTGGTCCTCGATGTAGGTGCGGCGAGGGGCGGGTTTCCAGCGGACATCCACCGGATAGGTCCGAGCCTCCGAGGTGATGACCGGGCCGCCCACCATCGCGGCGATGGGACCGGCGTCGATGGTCGCCGACATCGCCAGCAGGCGCAGGTCTGCCCGAAACAGTCCCCGAGAGTGCAGAACGAGCGCCAGGCCGAGGTCGGTCTGCAGGTTGCGCTCGTGGATCTCGTCGAAGATCACCGCCGCGGTGTCCATGAGTCCCGGGTCGGTCTGCAGCCGACGGGTCAGCACCCCTTCGGTGACGACTTCGATAGCCATGTCCGGGCCGGTTTGGCGATCCGTTCGAGTCACATATCCGACTGTCTGGCCGAGCGGTTCGCCTAACAGCGCAGCCATCCGTCGCGCTGCCGCGCGGGTCGCCAGCCGTCGCGGTTCCAACACCACGATCTTGCGACCCTGCAGCCACGGCTCGTCCAACAGCCGCAGCGGAACGACCGTGGTCTTGCCCGACCCGGGAGGGGCTACGAGCACTGCGGCGTGTTCGTCGGCGAGCGCCACACGGACGTCTGGAACGGAGGCTTCGACCGGTAGTCCGGTATCGGGAAGGGTCACAGCCGCAAGGGTATGCCGAGGTTCAGCGCGGGTACGTCGCCACCGCCACGCCGGGGAGATCATCGAAGGCTGACACGTCGGCGGTGACGACCGTTCGCTCGCCGGCGCGTGCCGTCGCCGCAATCAGGAGATCGTGCGCTCCACGTGGTTTCCCGGCCCGACGGGTGAAGACCAGAAGGTCAGCGTGGTGCCCGACCACGCTGAGGTCATAGGCCAGGACACGCATCGCCGACACGGCCTCCTCGACCAGGGCTCTCCGGCGTGTCCTGGTCTTTCCTGTGGCCAACTCCACACCGACCAGCAGTTCCGTCACCGACACGGCGGAGATCGCCACGTCTGCTGCGTCGTCGATCACATCGAGAACGACATCCGGACTCCGCATCGAATCGATGAGGAAGGTCGTATCGAGCAGCAGCCGACTCATCGTCGAGGCTGGACCTCGAGCAGATCCCGTACCGCATGAAGATCGTCGAGCCATTCGGGATCAGGCTCATGTCGGGCGAGGAAGGCCTTGACCTCGGCGCCGTTGCTGCGTGCAACGGGTTCGACGCGGGCAACAGCCCGTCCCCGCCGGAGGATCGTGAACTCCTCGCCGCCATGCTCCACGGCGTCGAGCAGGTCCGAGAACGCCCTTGCTGCATCGGTGGCGGTGATCTCGATCATCTCATCAGATTATCTGATTATGCGAGACAGGTGAAGGGTGCAGGTCGAACCGTGGGCCCAGGAGCACCGTTTCGGTGCTCCTGAACCCAGGGTACGCGACCACCCCGGTGTCACACGATGCGGCACAATCGGGGTGGAGGTGTCGCATGGAACAACGGATCAGCCTGGTCACGCTCGGGGTCGCGGATCTCGATCGAGCGCGGGAGTTCTACGAAGCCCTGGGATGGTCGGCGACCGGGCCCACCGACAGCGTCGTGTTCTTCCAGGCCGGCGGGATGGTCCTCGGGTTGTGGGATCGTTCCGACCTCGCCGAGGACTCGGGGGTGACCGACCCGGGCGGATGGGGTGGGGTCACCCTGGCGCACAACGTCGGGTCGCCTGCCGAGGTGGACCGGGTCATCGAAGAAGCCCGGGCCGCGGGGGCGCCCATCAGCAAGGACCCGGCCGAGACGTTCTGGGGCGGCTACTCCGGTGCGTTCGTCGACCCCGACGGCCACCCCTGGGAGATCGCCCACAACCCCGGCTGGACCATCGGGGCCGACGGGTCGATCAGACTGGAGTGACAGCGAGGAGCTCAGGCTCCTTCGAGGTGGCTCTCGAACTCTTCCAGGAAGCGGTCGATGCTCTGGATGTGACAGGCGTGGTCTCCCGCCAGTTCCAGCACCCTCGCGTTGGGCAGCGCCTCGCCGATCGTGTCGACGACCCTCATCTCCCACGGCTCGGTCACGGTCCCCTTCACCGCCAACGTCGGACACAGGATCTTGCGCAAATCGTCGACGGTCGCATCGGAGCGCAGGAAGTCGCCTCCCAACCATGACAGTGCCTGACGGTGCAGGACCCAGCTCTCCCACTGCGGCATCGTCCGCGCTGACTCGGGCGACGACGCAAACCCGGCGAAGGCAAGGAACATCGCGAGGTCGTCTTCGGTGACCTGACGGCCGGCGAAGGTGTCGGTCAGGTCATTGACCGTATCGAGGCGGGGATCCTCGAAGCCCACCTCGGCGAGGACCCAGTACGAGGCAGGTTCGACCACGGTCAACGAACGCACCCGCTCCGGGTAGGCCATGGTGAAGTCGATCGCCTGCTGTCCGCCGGCGGACCATCCCGCCAGGTGCGCCCGCTCCAGGCCGAGACGATCAAAGGTCATCCGCAGGCTCTCTCGGGCGGTCTCCCGGGTGTAGGACAGATCACCGACCACGCCGGCCGAACCCAACTCGTTGTGAATCGGTTGCACACGAATGACCCGCCACCCGTGGATGAGTTGCTGCTGATGCGGAATCCACGACAGCCAACCGGTCAAACCGCCTGGAACCAGAACGACCGGCTCACCGGATCCGGCGTCATCGAAAGTCAGGTCTCTCGGTTCCATCTCCGTCACCTCCTGCGAACTCCATTGTGCCAGCGATGAGCACCGTCGGTATCGGGCAAACACCCCATTGTCGACTTCAGACGTCCAAAACGAAGGAAGCGCGAGGACGAAACGCTGCAATCCGTACCAGACGCGACTTCGAACATCGAAAAGGCCCCGTCGACATCCCGAACCGTGGGCCCAGGAGCACCGTTTCGGTACTCCTGAACCCAGGGTACGCGACCACCCCCGGTGTCACGGATGCGGCACCAATCGGGGGTGGAGGTGTCGCATGGAACAACGGATCAGGACGATCAGACTGGAGTGAGCCCGGACCGTGTTTCGTCGTTGACGGCTGAGACCTCCGGCTGGCGACGGAACCACACGAAAAGGCCCACGCCCAGCAGAGCTGCCGCCAGGCCGCTCAGCTGATTCCAGGTGAAGGCGCCGATCGTTCGATCCCCGCTGCCGAAGCGGAGGAAATCCAGAATGAAACGCTGCAGTCCGTACCAGACGATCCAGAACGAGAAGAGCTGGCCGTAGTGGAGCCGGAATCGGCGATCCACCTGCTGGAGGACGAAGAACAAGATGACTGCGCCGATCATGTCGTAGACCGCCACGTGGTGGTATACGCCACACAGGCCGTCGATCCCGGCGGCGGCAGGGACGCACTCGAGGGCGTCGTGCATCGGGGCGACGTCATATCCGGGTTTGATGCCATACCCCCAGGCCACCGTCGTCGCCGTTCCCAGATGTTCGACGATCGCCAGGTCCCCGATCCGGCCCACGATCGTGCCGATCGCCAGGCCGTACGCCGCGGAATCGAACGTGGGCAGCCGATCGAGACCGACCTTCCGCATCCGCCACCACCCCACGAGGATGCCGCCGGCGAACCCACCCATGATCGAGAAGTTCCCCGACAGCGGATTCATGGCGGTGACGAACGGCACCCCGTCGATCAGTGCCGCCGGCGTCGTCAGATACCGGGCACCCACCAGCGAGCCAACCAGCGCCCACGACAGCACCGACTGGAACGCCTCGCCTGAGAAGCCCCGCTGGTTGAGAAGACGAGTGGTGTAGAGCCCGCCCAGCACGAACCCGATCGCCGCGAACACACCGTGCAACGACATCGTGAGCGGCCCCACCTCGAACAGCGGGATGGGCGGATAGGAGATGATGGCCAACACGTCGGGAAGGGTAGGACGCAACGGCACCTCCGTCCGCCAGTTCGCGGCGCACCCTCCCGACGGGGCTACATCCCCGCGCCCGCCTATGCCGTCGGGGGGGGCCCGAAGTACTCGACGAGGAGCAGCGTGGCGTCGTCTTTCAGCGTTGCATCCGCGAACTCGATGCAATTTTCCGACAGACGCCGGGCGGTCTCCGCGACCGCGACGTCTTCCATGGAGGCTCGAACGAGAAAATCGGCGAGACGGTCGCTTCCGAATAGGTTGCCGTCGGGTGACTTCGCCTCGATCAATCCGTCGGTGTAGAACAACACTCGGTCCCCTGGTTGCAGGGCTTCCGTCGCCACCTCCGCCACCGCCTGGCCGAGCCCGAACGGTGTCGAGGGCGCGCACGCCAACTCGCCTGCGTACGTGCGGTTGCGCACCAACATCGGCAGGACGTGACCGGCGTTGATCCAAGTGAGAACACCGCTCTCGAGGTCCAGCGTACCGATCAACCCCGTCACAAACGTGTTCAGTCCGAACTGCACTTCGATGAGGCGATCGGCCTGTCGGTAGGCAGAGACGAGGTCGAGACCGGCGCGGCGAGCGTTGCGCAAACTGTTGATGGCGGCAGCCGACTGAAGAACCGCAGACGCGCCACGTCCGGCGGCATCGACTATCGCAAACTGCAACAGGGAACCGTTGATGGCGTAATCGAAGGAATCGCCACCGATGTCATAGGCCGGTTCCAGAATGCCGCCAACTGCGACCCGATCTGTGGTGCAGGAGAGTGGCGGCAGGAGGTCCCATTGAATCTCAGCCGCAGGCGAGAGAGGCTCGGACCGCTGTGCCCTGTGCCAGTAATCGGTGTAGCGACCCTTGGCGGTCAGAATCAGGACGAAGACTGTCAAGACGGAATTCAACATCGCAGGTACGGAGCCGTCCCAGGTGTCGAAGTCCAATTCGAGCAGTCCGATCCGGGTCGTACCGTGGACCAGCGGTACTGCCACCGTCGTCGGCTCTCCCACAGACACGGTCGGCTCATCGGTGGTGAAGGCCCGGCCGACCAAAGTACCGGCGATGGGCTCTGGCGACCCGATCGCGCCGTCTGCACCAATGCGCTGCAACCGCCGGAGCGAATAATCGGCCACATGCAGCCTGCCCGCCTGCGCTCCAAGCAGTTCGCACACCAAATCCACCAGCAAATGAATGTCGCTCGGAGCGATCCGGCCTGCCGTTTCCGTAAGCCGATCAAGCGCGTGCAACGGAACCTTGGGCATCGACGCGTCACCCTCTTTGTGAATCAATTCTTCTCCGAAGGGGACAGTTCCGCGGGCTCCTTGGGCGTCGACTTCCCGCTCCTCGGTGAGGGCGCATTCATCCGCTCCGGCAAGCCACACTACTGCGGGCCCCCGACAACAGGTTTGGCCCGAACCCCCTCGGTCCCTGTCCTTCTGCAGCGAGACAACTACACCCCAAGAACGCTCCACTGCAAAGAGAGGGCCGTCCCGGAACTCGGAACGGCCCTCCTCTTCTTCGCTACGTGATCAGCCGCCGAACGCTGCCTGCCGCGTGGTCTCGTTGCGCTCGAACGAGTCGTCGGTGACCGGTGCCAACCTGGCCATCCGAGTCGTCTCGGCGACCAGGTGCGATCCGTCGACTTCGATGACTACGGAGCCGAAAGAGGCCTGTCGGGCGTACTCGGCGGCGATGTGAGAGTTGTCGACGGTTGCCAGTGCAGCCCGTCGACCGAACTCGGCGATCTCGTGGGACCCGGCTGGCCCCTCCCCGGCGACTGACACTATTTCTCCCCCACCCTCTCCGCGCGCGCCCCAAGCCTCTGCGACCCGTTCGCGTCATGGGCCATCGAGTGAAACCCAGGGCAAACTCGAAGAGGCAGCCGCGCTTGTCGGGGGGTGCAGGGGGGTCGTCCCCCCGCACAATCAAACCGCGCCCCAAACCTCCGCGTGAGCACCCCGTCATGGGCCATCGGGGGAACCGCAGGCAGACCCGTCCCCGCAGCCGCGCTTGTCGGGGGGTGCAGGGGGGTCGTCCCCCCGCACAATCAAACAGATCAGAGGGCGTCGACGAGGAGAGCGGCGAACAACACCGTCAGGTACGCAGTGGAATAGGTGAAGAGCTTCATCGCCCGTTCGGGTTTGAACATCACCCGGACCGACTCGACCATGAACAGGCCACCAGAGACGACCGCGGCGAGCATGTACAGCCAGCCGAGATCGGCCAGCGGAACGAGGGCCAGCGAGAACAGCACCGTGATCCCGGCGTACACCGCCATCTGCCGAGTGGTGGACTCGATCGAGGTGACCACCGGCAGCATCGGAACACCGGCCGAGGCGTAGTCGTCCCGGTAGCGCACTGCGAGTGCCCAGAAGTGCGGTGGGGTCCAGGCGAAGACGACGGCGAACATGGCCCACGCCGGCGTGGACAGGTCACCGGTCACCGCCGCCCAGCCCACCAGCACGGGGGCCGCCCCTGCCGCACCGCCGATGACGATGTTCTGGGACGTCGTGCGCTTAAGACGCAGGGTGTACACGTAGACATAGAACAGCAATGCGGCAGTGGAGATCGCCGCAGCCAGCAGATTGGACGTCAGCCACAGCACCACGAAACCGGCGACACCGAGCGCCCAGCCGAAGTTGCGGGCGGCGGACGGCTCGATGCGGTGGTTGGGCAGAGGCCGCTTCGACGTCCGCTTCATCACCTCGTCGATGTCGCGGTCGTAGTAGTTGTTCAGCGCGTTGGCTCCACCGGCCGACAACGTGCCCCCCACCAGGGTTGCGACCACCAGCCACGTGCCGGGCCAGCCGCGGGCCGCCAGGACCATTGCCGGGACGGTCGTGATCAGGAGCAGCTCGATGATGCGGGGCTTCATCAACGCCACGTAGGGGCCGATCAGACTACGGAAGCCTGTTGCGGGCGCGGAGGTGGTGACAGCGGCTCCCATGGCCTGCCAAGCCTACCGGTCGGGGTGGCTTCGAATCCCGGCCGGAATAGTCTGCGGCGCCATGCCCGAAGTCACTGCCAACGGAATGACGATCTTCTACGACAGCACCGGGGCGGACACCGATCCCGTGGTGGTGCTCATCCCCGGTCTCGGAGGCCAGTTGCCGTACTGGGCTCCCGAGCTCATCGCTCCCGTCGTCGACGCCGGGTTCCGAGTGATCCGCATGGACAACCGTGACGCCGGCTACTCCCAGCACCTCGACGGCGCGCGAGTGAGCGTCGTGCGAGTCTTCGAGACCCTCCAGGCGGGTGGAGTGCCCGAGGTCCCCTACCTCCTCACGGACATGGCCGACGATGTCGCAGGATTACTCGACGCTCTCGGAATCGACCAGGCCCACATCGTGGGTTCGTCGATGGGAGGCATGGTCGCCCAGACCTTCGCCTTCCGACATCCGGAGCGAACCCTCACACTCACGACGATCATGTCCACCACCGGCAATCCCGAGGTCGGCCAGGCCACCCCCGAGATGCAGATGGCCCTCTTCACGCCACCGCCCACCGACAGGGAGGCATCCATCGAATCGACCATCGCCTACAACCGCTCGGCATGGGCCGACTACTTCGACGAAGCTCGGTCGCGAGAGACGGCGGCGCGAAACCTGGACCGGGTCGTCTACCCCCAGGGCACCGGGCGACAGTTCGCCGCCATCCTCGCCTCCGGCGATCGGACTCCCGACCTGACGACCGTCACCGCACCGACGCTCGTCATCCACGGCGAAAAGGACCCCCTCATCGACATCTCCGGGGGCGTTGCCACCGCAGACGCCATCCCAGGAGCCGACTTCTGGGTGATGGAAGGAGCCGGCCACGACCTGCCGCCGGAACTCCACGACGAGCTCACCCGACGGCTCATCGCGCACTTCCGCAAGGTGTAGGAGTTCTCGGGGTGGAGCGCCGACTGCGGTAGGCGCCCCACCCCAGGACGTCCACCCCGGCGGGGCGTCCGTCATCTGAAACCTCCGACACTGGGCCACTCGCCCCGGCTCAGCCGCCGCAGGTCGCTTCGAGCACGCCGGGAATCCCCTCCATCTCGTCGGTCAGCTCATCGTCGAAAACCGCCTCCACTCGGAGGGTGGCTCCGTCGTACTCGAAGTCCGGCGGTGCGTCGGCGAAGAAGGAATCGGTCCAGCTCACGACCGGATTCTCGAAGTCATCGATGTCGTCCAGGGTCACGCTGAAAGACACGCCGTCGGCGTCCATGCTGTCCCGCCCCTCGGGGTCATACATGGAGACGTCCAACTGCGCCCGGCTGCCTTCGAACTCGCCGATGGCTCCGGACGAGAACGGAATACTGTCATTGCGGGTGTTCTCGGTTCCCTCTGCGCAGTAGTAGTTGTCGAAGGTGTAGACAGTGTCTCCGATAGTGAGCGTGGCGCCCCGAGGGCTTCGAACCGCGGTCCATTCGAACCCACGTCCGGATCGTACCGAGTCACGCAGGCGGGCGACCCGCCAACACAGTGTTCCGTGGGTGCCAAGATGCCGACGATGCGCAAGGTCAGTCGATTCGGGGCGATGGTGCTGCTGGTCGCCGCCTGCGGCGGGGGTACCGAAGGGATCGCACTCGTCGCCAACACTCAGCAGACGCTCACTCCCGGGCCCAACCGACTCCTGATGGCGATCGCCTCCGAAGAGGACGGGACATTCCTCTCGACACCCAACGTTCCGACCAAGGCCCGGTTCCTCTTCGACGGGGAGGAAGTGGCCGAAGTCGACACCCGGTGGGTATGGGCGATCCCAGAGGTGCGCGGCTTCCTCGTCGCCAACGTCGACCTCACCGCCCCCGGACGATGGGAAGTCGTCCTCGAACCGCAAGGCTCCTCGCCCACGCCGCCCACTCCATTCGGGGTTCAGGCATCGAGCACGGTCCCCGCCGTCGGCGACCCGGCCATCTCCGTCGCCACCCGCACCCATCCCGAGTATCCGCTCGAAGAGATCTCCTCGGACGCCGACCCCGATCCCCGTTTGCACCATCTGTCCCTCGACGACGCACTCGCCAACGGCAACCCCACGGTCGTGGCCTTCGCCACGCCGGCGTTCTGCACGACCGCGTCCTGCGGACCGACACTCGACGTCGTCCGATCGATCATGGACTCCTACCCCGACGTGAACTGGATTCACGTCGAGATCTACGCCGATCTCGATGCCGCGGCGGGCGGATCACTCGAGGCCGTTCCCGCCGTCGAAGCCTGGGGACTTCCTTCCGAACCCTGGGTTTTCGTCATCGATGCGAGCGGTGTGGTCACGGCGCGTTACGAAGGTGCAGTGGGGCGCGACGAGCTGACCGACGCGGTCGAGAACCTCGGATGAAGGGCCAAGAACGGCCCGTCCCGCTTGGCTTGGCCCGCGACGGTGCCGACACTTACACTCGCCCCATGGTTCAGCACCCTCGGCGGCGCCGTTCGGAAGAATCCACGCGCCCTTTCCGGTTTGGCGGGGTCGCGCTGTTGGCAGTGCTGGTCTCCTCGTGCTCGTTCATCGAGATCGATTCCCCCCTGACCACGTTCGAGCCGGCCGGCGCCATCGCCGATCGCATCGACGGTCTGTTCTGGCCGGTGTTCTGGATCGCCACCGTCATCTTCGCCCTCGTGAACATCGCCATCCTCTATACGGTCATCGCCTTCCGTGACCGGCCCGGCCGGAAGGAACCGAAGCAGACCCACGGCAACGCCAAGCTCGAAGTCACCTGGACGATCATCCCCGCGCTGATCCTCGCCGGGATCGCGATCCCCACCGTGCGTGGGGTCTTCGACCTCACCGAATGCGCCCCCGACGCCATGACCGTCGAAATCATCGGCCACCAGTGGTGGTTCGAGTATCAGTACCCGGACCACGACATCGAAACCGCCAACGTCCTCGTCATGCCCGCCGGCCAGGACGTGTGCGCCGTGATGACGTCGGACGATGTCATGCACAACTTCTGGATTCCCGCCCTCAACGGCAAGCGCTACCTCGTGCCGGGCCAGGTGACCCTGCTCCCTCTCCACGCGTATGAACCGGGCGAGTTCTGGGGTCACTGCGCGGAGTTCTGCGGACTGTCCCACTCCCTGATGCGGGCACGCGCCCAGGTGCTCAGCCTGGAGGACTTCGACGCCTGGGTGGTCAGCCAGCAGTCGGGAGCGCCGGTACCCGCGGAAGGAACCCCGGCGTGGGAAGGCCTCCAGGTGTTTCTGAACCGAGGCTGTACCCAATGCCACACCGTCGACTTCGAAGACAACAACCTCGACATCGCGGACAACATCGTGCCCGATCCCGGGTTCAACGGCCCCAACCTCACCCACTTCGCCAGCCGGAACGTGTTCGCCGGGGCATACCTGCCCTACGAAGGCTTGAGCTACAACGAGGCCCTCACCCAATGGCTCGCCAACCCGCCCGAGGTGAAGCCAGGCTCGTTCATGCCGAACCTTGGACTGACCCAGCAAGAGATCGATGATCTGATCGCCTGGATGGAGACCCTTTCGTGACCGCTACTGCCCAACGCCCGTCCACGACGATCTTTCGCCGTCCCAAGACCACCGAAGGGTTTTGGTCGTGGATCACCACCGTCGATCACAAGAAGATCGGCATCATGTACGGGTACGCGGCCTTCACGTTCTTCATCATCGGAGGACTCGAAGCCCTGCTGCTCCGCCTCCAGCTCGCCGGGCCGAACAGCGATTTCCTGACCGCCGCCGAGTACAACGCCATGTTCTCCACCCACGGGATCACGATGATCTTCCTGTTCGTGATGCCGGTGGGGGCGGCGTTCATGAACTACCTGCTCCCCCTGATGGTGGGTGCCAGGGACGTGGCTTTCCCGCGCATGAACGCCCTTTCGTGGTGGATCTTCCTGTCCGGCGCCCTCTTCCTCTACTCCGTCATCTTCTTCGGTGATGTCACCCCGCCCCTCGGCGTGGAAGGCGTGCCAGGCAACATCGATCCGAGCGATCAGACCTTGCTCGGCGGACTCCCCGACGGCGGGTGGTTCCTGTACCAACCGAATGCGGGCCCTGCGTTCTCGCCTGGTTCGGCGGTCGACTTCGCCCTTCTCGGGATCCAGATCCTGGGGGTTGCGTCGCTCATCTCGGCGGTCAACTTCCTCGTCACGATCTTCAACATGCGGGCCAAGGGCATGCGACTGCTGCGGATGCCGGTCTTCGTGTGGATGACGATGGTCACCGCCTTTCTGCTGTTGTTCTCGCTTCCCATCATTGCCGTGGCGTTGTTCATGGGGACGTTCGACCGCTCGTTCGGGACCCTGTTCTTCCAAGCGGCCGGCGGGGGAGATCCCGTCCTGTGGCAACACCTGTTCTGGCTGTTCGGCCATCCCGAGGTCTACATCCTCATCCTCCCGGCCATGGGCATCGTCTCCGAAGTCCTCCCCGTGTTCTCCCGCAAGCCGCTGTTCGGATACGCCGCCGTCGTCTTCGCCGGGGGCGGCATCGCCTTCCTCGGCTTCGGCGTGTGGGCGCACCACATGTTCTCCTCGGCACTCACCCCCGTGGCCCAGGCCGCATTCGGGTTGTCGACGATGACGATCGCCATCCCCACCGGCATCAAGATCTTCAACTGGCTGGGGACCATGTGGGGTGGACGAATACGTTTCACGACGCCGATGCTCTTTGCCATCGGTTTCGTGGCGATGTTCGTGATCGGCGGACTGTCCGGTGTGACGCACTCCGTCGTGCCGTCCGACTGGCAGCAGACCGACACCTATTACATCGTCGCCCACTTCCACTACGTGCTCTTCGGTGGGGCGATCTTCGGGATTTTCGCCGGTTTGTACTACTGGTTCCCCAAGCTGACCGGGCGGGTCATGAACGAGGCGCTCGGAAAGACGCATTTCTGGATCCAGATGATCGGGTTCAACCTGGCGTTCGCCCCGATGCACTGGCTCGGCCTCCAGGGAATGGTGCGTCGCACCTGGCGGTACGCCCCCGAGACCAACTTCGGTCCGTGGAACCTGGCGGTGACCATCGGCGCCTTCACCATCGCCGCATCGATCCTCGTCTTCATGTTCAACTGGACGTGGTCGAAGCGGAAGGGCGCGGCCTCAGGTCTCGATCCGTGGGATGCCCGGACGATCGAATGGACGATCCCCAACCCGACGCCCGAGTACAACTTCGCCGAAAACCCGGTGGTCACCAGCCTCGATCACTTCTGGCACATGAAGTACGGCGAGGACACCGAGGGCAGAGCCGTTCGCAAGGACGACGCCGACGAACTCGTGGCCCGGCTCGACCATGGCGGCCGCAATCCCAAGTCACCGATCCATCTGCCCAACCCGTCCTACTTCCCGTTCCTGATGGCGGTGGGCCTGCCGCTGATCGCCTACGGGATCATCTTCCACGAGGGAATCGTCGGCAAGGTCCTGATCGTCCTGGGTGCGGTCATCACCCTCGGGTCGCTGCTCGGATGGGGCATGGAGCCCCTCGAAGAACCCCACGGGGACGACGGCGGCGGCGAACACGACGCAGAACTGGTGGAGGCGCACTGATGGCCGAGACGGTCGAAGTCGCCGAGGCGCACGCCGACGACCACGGCGGGCATGGCGAGCACGAATCCTTCGGAATCGACAACCGCAAGCTCGGAATGTGGCTGTTCCTCAGCTCCGAATTCCTGTTCTTCGGTGCGCTCATCACCAGCTACATGGTGTACGGCAACGACACCTTCGGGAACACCGTGGTGCCCCGCGAGATCTACGACATCCCCTTCACATCGGTGTCGTCGTTCGTGCTGCTGATGAGTTCGCTGACGATGGTGCTCGCCCACCAGTCGTTGGCGGGCGGCGACCAGAACGGCACGAAGACCTGGCTGCTGGCAACCGCGATGCTCGGATCCATCTTCCTGGGCGGGCAGGTCTTCGAGTTCTACGAGTTCATCCAGGTGTACGGCATGACACTCACCACGAACCCGGCGTCCTCGGCCTTCTTCATGCTCACCGGTTTTCACGGCCTGCACGTGGCCATCGGGGTGATCATGCTCCTGTCGTTGTTCGGAATGGCGAGACGCCAAGGCGGCCTTTCCGAGAAGCACGGCATGAACCTCGAACTCGTCGGGTTGTACTGGCACTTCGTCGACATCATCTGGATCGTCATCTTCACCATCGTCTACCTGCTGGGAGCCGTCTGATGACAGACGAAACACATCACGCGCTCCATCCGACGACGGGTCAATACGTCAAGATCGCCATCATGCTGGCGATCGTCACCGCCGTCGAAGTCGCACTCTTCTACGTCGACGAGGCCGTCGACATGGCCGGCTGGGACGGTCCGCTGCTGATCATCCTGTCGTTCTTCAAGTTCGTCGTGGTGATCGGCTGGTTCATGCACCTGCGCTTCGAAAAGCCCCTCCTGACGCGATTCTTCGCCGGAGGGTTCATCCTGGCGCTGTCGCTGTACGGGATCGTCGTCGCATCCTTCCTCGTGGGGTTGATCTCCCGCTAGGGGCGACATGCCACCTCTCCCCGACTTCCATCTCCACCTCGACGTTCTGGCGCTGATCGTCATCCTCGCAGTGGGCTGGTGGTGGGCAGAGACGAGGATTCGTCCACTCGCCGCACCCGACGCCGCAGCTGCCACCCGCGGCCAACGGCGCGCCTGGTACTCGGGAGTGGCGGTCATGCTCATCGCTTCGGGGTATCCGATCCACGATCTGGCCGAGGAGACGCTGGTCACCTTCCACATGCTCGAGCACATGCTCATCGGCTACGTGGTCCCGCCGCTACTTCTCATCGGCCTCCCCCGGTGGATGGCCGATGCCACCATCGCCCACCCCCGCATCGTGGGTGTCGTCCGCTACTTCACCACCCCGGTGGTCGGCATCATCTCCTTCAACATCGCCATCGTCGCGATCCACTGGCCGGCGGCGATCGCCTGGCAGAACACAACCGAATGGGCCCACTTCGCCGTCCACGTGCTGTTCTTCCTGACCGCAGTGTCGATGTGGATGCCGGTCTTCAGCCCCACCCCCGCCCTGCCGCGCATCAGCCGCCCCGGCCAGATCATGTACCTGTTCATGAACACGATCGTCCCGATCGTCCCGGCGTCGTTCCTCACCTTCGGCAATTCGGTGCTGTACCCGGGATACGGCGATGCCCCGCTGACGTGGGGTCTCACCGCCATCGAAGACCAGACGATCGCCGGGGTCATCATGAAGCTGGGAGGCGCCTTCTACCTCTTCGGTCTCATTGCCCGCATCTGGTTCCGCTGGATCGGCGAAGAACGCACCCTCGACCGCCTCGAACGAGAACTGGTGTAAGGCTTTTTAGCGGGGCAGCGGTGCATGGATGAACCGCAACGCAGACCAGAACCGAGGAGCGGGCGCCGAGTCGCCATGGCCAATCGGGTTTTGCCACGCGAAACGCCTCATCTATGAGGCGCTGGTTCGCTAAGAAGCCGGCCTGCCTATCCGCTGACCCTGTAAGAACGCGTCTTCAGGCGGAGGCGGTGGTGAGGTCGAGGAGACGGGAGAAGCGTTTGCGGGCGATGACCAGGGCGAGGAGAGTCGCCACGAAGGGGAGGGCGTCGGTGATCTGCACCGGGAGGCCGTTGCCCTGGAAGCGGAATCCAAGCGCCTCGGCGAACGCGAACAGCAGGCTCGCTCCCAACACGCCCACCGGATGAGCCCGCCCCAGCATCACCGCGACCACCGCCACCCAGCCGCGGCCGCTCGACATGTTCTCGGCGAACTGGACGACGTTGCCCAGCGCCAGCTGGGCGCCGGCCAGACCGGACAGCACACCCGAAGCCATGACTGCCGCGTACTTGTACTTGGTCGGTGACACGCCCAGCGTCTGGGCCGCCGCGGGCCGCTCACCCACACCACGGAGACGCAGGCCGATAGGGGTCCGGAACAGGAACACCCACAGCGCCGGCACCAACAGAAACGACAGATACGCGGTGATCGTGTTGTTGAACAGCACGCCACCAACCACCGGGATGTCCGACAGGAGAGGGATCGGCAGACGCTCGAGGCCGTCGATTCGGTCGTGCTGGAACACGCCCCGCACCCCGAAGATCTGGGGCAGCAGAAACCCGGTGATCCCGAACGCGAACAGGTTGATCGCGATGCCGAGAACGATTGGATCGCCTCTCTTGGTCACTGCCCCGAACGCCAGCATCAGTGACACGGCGACACCTGCGGCGATGGCGAAGACGATCCCCATCGTCGAACTCTCGGCGAAGTACGAGCCGCCCACGGCCGCGAACGCTCCGGCCACCATCATTCCTTCGAGCGAGATCTGGAAGACGCCGGCACGCTCGCAGATCATCCCGCCGAAAGCCGCCAGCAGAATCGGAATCATCGCCCTGATCGCCGAATCCAAAAGTGCCGAGTCGAAGAGCTGTTCGAACATCAGATCTCACCCATCCGAGCCGGTTCCGCGGTGAGCTCGTCGGCTGCCTCACTCCCCGGGACTGCCTTGGGTCTCCAGCGGGTCGGGCTGAGCCGACTCGCAACGGCGATGATGACGAGAGACTGCAAGACCTGGGCGAGTCGCCACGAGATTTCGGCGTTCCGCTGCATTGCGAGACCGCCGATCTGCAGCCCCGAGAACAAGACGCCGGCGATGAGGATGAAGACCGGACGGTTGGCGGCGAGCAGCGACACGAGCAGCCCGGTCCAGGCCAGGCCGCTGAGCACCAACTCGCCTTCGATGAAACGCAGCGCGTCGCCGATGATGAGATGCGTGCCGATCGCCCCTCCGATCGCCCCCGCCACCAGCATCACCCCCACCGTCTGCCGCTCGACCGGAACACCGCCGTACCGGGCGAACCGCCCGCTGTACCCGGCCATCTGCGTCTCATACCCGACGACGCTTCGCGAGTAGGCGACCCAGAGCCCGGCGACGAGCAGGATCACGAGGATCAGCGAAAGGCTGACACCCCCGAAAATCGGCATCTTCGGCATTCGGGCGGTCTCGGGAACCTGCCGAGTGGTGGCGAGGGTGACTGAGACGTCGGCCAGCGGGAACCGCACGAGATACCCGGTGATCGCTCGTCCGACGTAGTTCAACAGCAGGCTGGTGATGAGGATCGGAAGCGCCAGTCGGGTCTGGCCCAGCGCCGGGAGCAGCGCCCACAGGGCTCCGGCTGCCGCGCCCGCGATCAGTGCCAGCGGGATGACCACCGCTCCCGGCCCGGGGGTGTAGATGGCCACGACCGTTCCCGCGAGACCGCCGACCACCATCTGTCCCTCACCACCGAGGTTGATGACACGGGCCCGAAACGCGACCGAGACGGCCAGGGCCATTCCGACGATGGGGATGGAACGGGACAGCGTGTTCCGCAACCCGGAGCCGTCGACCGCCCCGGTGAACATCTCCCGGTAGGCGAGGAACGGATCCTGTCCGGTCACTGCGACGATCGCCGCCCCCACCGCCAAGGCGAGAATGATCGAAAAGGTCACCGGGCTCCACGCCACCGAGCGGGCGAAGGTGGCCACGTTGTGTCGACTCAGGCGCTCACGCACTGAGGGCTCCGGCATGTGAACCGGTCATGTAGCGGCCGATCTCGCGCTCATCGACGGTGGCGGGGTCGAGTTCGGCAACGATGCGGCCCTCGAACATGACAAGGATGCGACTACTCAACGCGAGGATCTCCGACAGCTCCGCGGAGACCATCAGCACCGCCCCACCGACGTCCCGATAGTCGAGAAGCTGGCGGTGGATGAATTCGATCGCGCCGATGTCGACGCCTCGGGTCGGTTGTTCTGCGATGAGGAGCGGTGCTTCATATGCGAGTTCCCGCGCCACCACCACCTTCTGCAGGTTTCCTCCGGACAGTGTTCCCACCGGAGCAGAGATCGAAGTCGTCCTGATGTTGAACCGCTCCACCAGTTCGTTCGCCCGGCGCCGGACCTCGTCGACCTGGAACCATCCTCGCCGGGCGACGTCGTCGGCGCGGTGATGGCCCATCAGCAGGTTCTCCGAGACGGTCGCATAGCTGGTGGTCCCGACGACGTGACGGTCCTCCGGGATGTATGCGAGACCGGTGGCACGGCGGGTGGCCACGTCGGCAAGGGTGATGTCCGTGCCGGACAGCGTCACCTCTCCTCGCTTGACCGGTCGAAGACCGGTCAGTGCCTCGATCATCTCCGTCTGACCGTTGCCGGCCACGCCCGCGACCCCGACGATCTCCCCGGCGCGCACGTCGAAGCCGACATCGTGAACCACTGCCCGGTCGTGTTCGCCGTGCACGACGAGGTCCTTGACGCTCAGCACGACGTCGCTTGCCTGATGGAGTGATGCCCGCTTTCCGAGATCGACGTCTCGGCCGACCATGTGTCGGGTGATCTCCTCGGGTGTCGTCTCCGAGGTGATCAGCTCCGCCACGGACTTGCCGTTCCTCAGGACGGTGACCCGGTCCGAGACCGCCATCACCTCACCCAACTTGTGGGTGATGAAGAGGATCGTCCGCCCGGCGTCGCGCAACCGCCGAACCACGTCGAAGAGCATGTCCCGCTCCTGGGGAGTGAGCACCGCCGTCGGCTCGTCGAGGATCAGCACCTGCGCGTCGCGGTAGAGGGCTTTGAGAATCTCGACGCGCTGCAGCACGCCCACCGGCAGTGCTTCGACGACGGCAGTCGGATCGACGGCGAGACCGTACGTCTCGGCGAGGTCCCGCACCAGCGCAACACTCGCCACACGGTCGATCATGCCGCGACGCGTCGGCTCACTGCGAAACACGACGTTCTCGGCAACCGTGAGCGTCGGAAAGAGCTTGAAGGCCTGGTGGACCATGCCCAGCCCGGCCTCGATGGCATCGAGGGCCGACTCGAACTGCACCGGGCTCCCCCGGATGAGGATCTGGCCCTCATCCGGGGCGAACAGCCCGTACAGCATCGACATCAGGGTCGTCTTGCCGGCCCCGTTCTCACCGACGATCGCGTGGATCTCTCCGGCACGCACCGTCAGATCGACCGAGTCGTTGGCAACGACCCGGTCGAACCGCTTGGTGATGCCGCGGAGCTCCAGCTCGATCGTCATCGAGTGGCTCAGCCCGCCAGCGGGTCAGGAACCACGATGGTGCCGTCGATGATGTCCTGGGCGGCCTGCTTGACCGCATCGACGATCTCAGGATGGTCCGCGATGACGCACTGGCTGTCGGCCAGGTCGTCAGAGAGGGCCATCACACCGGTCCCGCCCTCAGCGAGACCGAAGGACACGACGGTTCCGGCAGTGCCATCCAAGGTCTGTTCGACGAGCTGTTCGACCAGCGCATCCACCAGCTTCATGTTGCTGTCGACGATGTTGCCGGGGGAGTCAGGGCACTGATTGACGTCAACGCCGTAGCTGAGGAAGTCCGCCTCCTCGGCGGCCTCGAAGATCCCACCGTTCGAGCCCGCCCCCACCGCAAAGATGTGGTCGGCTCCCTGGGCAGCGACTGCCAGCGCCAGCTCCTTGGCCCGTGCAGGATCGGAGAAGGGGTTGTCGCCACCGATCCACACCTGGTTGTCGGTGATGTCGGGATTCACCGACTGGGCGCCGAGGGCGAAGCTGTCGGTGTACCGGTGCAGGAACGGGATGTCGAGCGCGCCCACCGAACCGACCTGCTGGGTCTCTGTCAGCGACCCAGCCATGATGCCGAGCAAGTATGCGCCTTCCTGTTCACGGAACACGCCACAGTGCATGTTGGGGGCAGGCTCCTCGGGGCACGTGTCGATGAGGATGAACTCCTGATCGGGGTTCGCCTTCGAGAACTCGTCCGCCAACTCCACCAGGGTGAAGGTGGTGAGGATGATCACGTCGGGTGCCTCGTCGACTGCTGCCTCGATGTTCGCCCGCCGGCTGGAATCGTCTGTTGACTCGAACGTCTTCCAGGTTCCATTGCGTGCCTCCGCCGCCCGCTGGGTGCCGATCTGACCCAGTTCCAGGAACCGGTTCACGCCGATCGGGTTCGGTGTCACATAGATGAGGCTGGGACCGTCAGCCTCGCCGTTGTCGGTGTCGCCATCGGTGGTGTCGGTGGCGTCGTCGGTGCCGCATGCCGCCAGCACCATTGCCAGCACGAGCACGAGAGCGCCCCATTTCGTGTGTTGTCTCATCCGAGTTTCCTCTCTCTCCTATCGGTTCTGTTCGGACATCAGGGGCCCCAGGCCCACCGTGTCCAGGGTCTCCCCCTGATCGAATCTGATCACTCTCCGGTCGGTGACGATGGCAGTGATCAGGTCGACAGGTGTGACATCGAATGCGGGATTGGCGGCATCCGTTCCGCCGGGAGCGATGGCCACTCCCGCCAGCGAGACGACCTCCGCAGGACCGCGATCTTCGATCTCGATCTCGGCTCCGGATGCGGTGGACATGTCCACTGTGGTTTCCGGCGCCACGACGATGAACGGCACTCCGGCCCGCGCAGCACCGAGTGCGAGTGAGAAGGTGCCGATCTTGTTCGCGGTGTCACCGTTGGCAGCGATGCGGTCGGCTCCGGTGAGCACCACGTCGGCCGCGCCGAGTGAGAGGAGGAAGGGTCCGGCGGAATCCACCACGAGACGATGGGGGGCACCAATACGCCCCAGTTCCCAGGTCGTGAGACGAGCACCTTGCAGTAGCGGGCGCGTTTCCAGCGCGAGCGCCTCGCGCAAGCGGTGCCGCTCGTGGAGCGTCTGTATGACGGCGAGGGCCGTACCGCGTTCGACCGTGGCGAGACCGCCGGTGTTGCAGATGGTCATGGCCGCCACCGGGACGTCGCCTGCGAGCTCGCCGATCAGATCTGCGCCCAACTCGCCCATCGCCCGGGACGCCACGAGCTCCTCGTCGCGTATGGTCATGGCCTCTTGGAGGACTCGCTCGAAACCGTGGGAAGCGAGCGCGGCGACCCTGTCGACCATGCGCGCGAGGTTCACCGCCGTCGGCCGAGCGCCGCGTAGCGCGGCCGCTGCGGCGTCGAACTCGGAGCCTGACGAGCCGTGGTCACGCACCGCCAGTGCCACCCCGAAAGCCCCGGCGACACCGATGGCGGGAGCTCCCCGCACCGAAAGGCGCTTGATCGCGCCGACCATCGCCGGCACGTCGTCGATGCGGAGCGTTTCGAACGATCCGGGAAGTCGAGTCTGATCGACGAGCGTCACCGCGCCGTCGATCCAATCGAGTGACCGGTATCCGAGCCGATCCATCCGCGCACCCTTCGGGTTGTCAGACAAGCCTTCGGGCGAGGCTAGAGGCGAGACCGCCACGTCGTCAACAACGGCTTCCACCTCACCGGTGACGAACCAGACCGAACGGGAACCGTCCCTCGATGAAGTAGGTCGAAGCCAGCGCGATCGGCACTCCCCGAACGTCGGTGTGCACCTGGATGAGCAAGAGGTAGGAGGGATCGTTGGGGCGGTCTCCCCATCCGATGTCCCTGCCGTGGGTTGCGTGCAGTTCGCTGATCGCGACGATCGCTCGCGCCCCATGTCGCTCCATGAGAGCGAACAAGGACCCCGCCACCTCGCTCGGGTCGAAATCAGCAGGGAAGAGCGCTCGAGGAATCACGTCATAGGAGAAGGCCACGATCTCATCGTCGGCGGTGAGCGCCCGCTCGGTGGCGATCACCTCGTCACCCTCCTCCACGGCGAGCTTGCCTGCCTCTCCCTCGCTGGCGGGCCGCAGCACGATCGAGCGGTACTGCATGCCGGGCGTGCGTCCGTGGCGCCGGATCGTCTCGGTCATCGACTCGAGCCTGCGCAGGTCCGCCTGCCCGGTGACTGCGTTGGCGGTGACCAGCGTCCCGAGCCCGTGTCTCGTGACGGTCAGGCCCCTGCTCTCCAGGTCCTGCAGCGCGGTGCGAATCGTTGCCCGTGACACTTCGTAGTGCGCACACAGGTCGTGCTCACCGGGCATCTTCTCGCCAGGCGCCCACTCCCCCGCCTCGATGCGGGTGCGGAGATCCGCCGCCACCCTGGCGGACAAAGTTGGGCCGGAGCCGGTCGGTTCGACAGTCATGCGCCCTCGATTGACAGCCGGAACATGCTACCAGTAGCTTGTCAGACAACTCGACCGGGAGTCGCATTTTGGATCGCTTCGTCGCCGACACCCTCCTGACGATGGCCGACGAGCAGATCAGCCCCATTCGCCACGGCGCCGTCGACGTCGAAGACGGCCGGGTCGTGTGGTCGGGCGCCGCCGACGTCGCGCCCAGTCGGGAAAACCTGACAACCCACCGCATCGACGGTCTCCTGATGCCCGGGATGGTCAACATCCACTGCCACACCCCGATGGTGTTGCTGCGCGGAGCCGGTGAGAACCTCCCCGTCGACCGGTGGCTCCATGAAGTCATGTGGCCGCGGGAAGGCAAGCTCAACGCGGAGGACGTCCGGGCGGGCATGCGAGCGGGAGCCGTCGAACTGCTCGGCAACGGCATCACCACCACCGTCGAGATGTACTTCCACGGCCAAATGGTGGCCGAAGCCGCCACCGAAGTCGGGCTCCGGTCCGTGGTGACCGCACCGATCATCGAGGACGCCCAGCTCGCGGCCTTCGGTCGCTGGGAGGACCAGGTCGACGAGATGGAAGCGATGGCCGAGCGTTGGCGCGGAAGCGACCTCATCGAGGTCGGAGTCGGTCCACATGCGGCGTGGTCGGTCAGCGACGAGTGTCTCCGCCGCCTTGCCGAGCTGGCAGCCGCGCACGACATGCTCGTCCACATCCATGTCGCCGAACAGGAGTGGGAGGACGCTGCGGTCCGCGAGAAGACCGGGATGTCGGCGCCCGCGTATCTCGAATCCCTCGGACTTCTCGACGGCCGCGCCCTCGCGGCACACGGCGTATGGCTCACCGACGACGACCTCGAAGCGTTCGGACGCAAAGGCGTCTCCGTCGCCCACTGTCCCTGTTCAAACAGCAAACACGCTTCGGGTATCGCCCGGGTCGACGACATGCTCGCGGCGGGGATCCGAGTCGGAATCGCCACCGACGGACCGGCGTCACACCATCGGCTCGACCTGTTCGAAGAGATGCGAACCGCAATCCGTCTCGCCCGGGTTCGCGCCGGTGACGCCCAGCAGTTTCCTCCTGCGCGCGCCCTGTGGATGACCACTGCGGGCGCCGCCGACGCCATCGGCCGACCCGACCTCGGACGGCTCACCCCGGGAGCCCGCGCCGACATGGTGGCGCTGTCCAACGCCCCGGCGTTCCACCCGGTCGTCCCCGGAGAGGACGACCCCGTGTCCCGGCTGGTCTGGTCGGGGTCACCGGCGGCAGTCGAATCGGTGTGGATCGAAGGCCGCCAAGTCGTCGACGGAGGACACGTAACCACCGTCGACCAAGCCGCGGTCATGGCCGAACTCGACGCACGCGCCGCACGGCTCGCGCAATGACCCGCGGCCTTGCTCGAAGAAAGGAACACGGATGACCGACCTCGCATCCCCCGCCGAACTCCTGGACCTCACCGGCAGGGTCATCGTCGTGACCGGCGCCGGCGGCGGGCTCGGATCCGGAATCACCCGACGCATGCGATCAGCAGGCGCCACCGTGGTCGCAGTGACCCGATCCTCACCGGTGGACGACCCATCCATGACGGTCGTCGCCGCCGACCTCACTACGACGGACGGGCCGGCTGGGGTGATCGAAGCCACCCTCGCAGCGCATGGACGGATCGACGGGCTCGTCAACAACGCCGGGATTCAGCCAGTCGTGCCGTTCGCCGACGTGACCGACCAACAGTGGGCCGAGATGATGGACACGAATCTGACGGCCACCCACCGTCTGACCCGAGCGGCTGCAGCCGCGATGTCAGACGGCGGCTCGATCGTCCACATCGCCTCGATCGAGGCGCACCACCCCACCCCGGTCCATGGCCACTACGCCACGTCCAAAGCCGCCCTGGTCATGCACGCCAGAGCAGCCGCGCTGGCCTACGGACCCCAGGGCATCCGGATCAATTCGGTGTCGCCGGGGCTGATCGCCCGCCCCGGCATCGAAGAACAGTGGCCCGAAGGTGTGAACCGGTACACGGCGGCCGCCCCGCTCGGTCGGCTGGGAACACCCGAAGACATCGGCGACGCCTGCGTCTTCTTCTGCAGTGACCTCTCCCGCTGGATCACCGGCATCGACCTCGTGGTCGACGGCGGCGTCCTGACCAACACGACATGGTGACGACATGAATCTGACTGACCGCGTGTACATCGTGACCGGCGCCGCCGGTGGCATCGGCGAGGGCATCGCCACCGCGATCCTCGAACAGGGAGGACAGGTGGCACTCGTCGACCTGAGTGCCGACGCAGTGGCTGCGACCGCCCGCCGCGTGGACCCCGACGGTGAACGGACGCTCCCGGTCGAAGGTGACGTCACCTCCGTCGAAAGCGCCAGTGCCGCGGTGCGCAAGACCGTCGAGCATTTCGGCCGACTCGACGGCATCGTCAACAACGCCGGTGTCGTCACCCTCGACACCGCCTGGGACGCCTCCGCCGAAGCGTGGGACCGGGAGTTCCGGGTCAACGTGACCGGATCCTTCGTGATGGCCCAGGCCGTCGGACGTCACCTGCGTGCACACGGTGGAGGAGCCATCGTCAACGTCGCCTCCAACTGCGGGAAGGTCGGCTACAAGAACATGGCCGGGTACAACGCCTCGAAGGCGGCCGTCATCAACATGACACGGTCCCTCGCCCTGGAGTGGGCACCGGACGGAATCAACGTGAATGCGGTGTGTCCCGGAGGCGTCGACACACCCATGCTCGCCGGAGTCGCCGAGTGGCTGGCACCGAGGATCGACGTGCCCGCCGACGAACTGCTCGCCTCGATGGGCCCCGCCCAACTCGGCCGCAAGGTCCAGCCCACCGAGGTCGGCCGAGTGGTCGCGTTCCTGTTGTCCGACGACGCCATCATCATCCGCGGCCAGGCCATCAACGTCGACGGCGGCGACACGCCCTACTGAACCAAGGAGAACGCGATGGAGAGCCGCTGGAACGACATCGAGGCCGCCGCTTTCGAGGGGCCGATCGGAGCGTGCGTCTACGGGTCCCGGCTGATCGGATCCGACCCGTCACTCGTGCTGCACGGCGGAGGCAACACGTCGGTGAAGGCCCCGTTCGCCGACATCACCGGTGCCCAGGTCGACGCGCTGTACGTGAAGGGTTCGGGTTGGGACCTGGGATCGATCCAAGCCCCGGGGTTCACGCCGCTGCGACTCGAACGGCTCGGTGAACTCCTCGCACTCGACACCCTGTCCGATCCGGACATGATGCGAGAGTTGTCGGCCGCCAAGCTCGACCCGGACGCTCCTGCTCCGTCCGTCGAAAGCCTCCTCCATGCCTTCCTGCCGTTCCCCGCCGTCCAGCATTCCCACGCCGATGTCATCGTCACCCTCACGAACCTCGCCGACGGAACCGACCGGGTACGCGAGGTGTACGGCAACGATGTGGTCATCGTCCCGTACGCGATGCCGGGCTTCGACCTCGCCAAGGCCGTTGCCGAACTCTGGCCGCAGGAGGCCGACGACACCACCATCGGCATGGTCCTGATGAACCACGGCCTCTTCACGTTCGGAACCGACACGAAGGCGGCCTACGAACGCCACGTCGACCTCATCGACCGGGCCGAACGCCGGCTCGCCTCCCACGCTCCCGTCGCCGAGGACGCCGCCGACGGCCTCGCGCCAGTGGACCGACCGCGCCTGGCGGAACTCCGCCGAGCTGTCTCGCAGGCTGCAGGTCGTCCGATGGTGATGTCCCGACACTCCGACCGCGCTGTCGCCCAGTTCGTGTCCCGCCCCGACCTCGAGTCGCTGGCGACACGGGGACCACTCACCCCGGACCACGTGATTCGCACCAAACGCCACCCGCTGATCGGCGAGGACGTCGAGTCCTACGTCGAGGAGTACCGGGCGTACTTCACCGAGCACGAGCACCGTGGACGCACCAACCTCACGATGCTCGATCCCGCTCCCCGGGTCGTCGTCGACCGCCAACTCGGACTGCTCACCATCGGCGAGTCCCCCAAGGCCGCAAACATCACCGCGGACATCTACCGGCACACGATGTCGGTGCTGCAGCGGTCCGAGGATCACCTCGGCGGCTACCAGGCGCTGGGCGCCGGAGACCTGTTCGACTGCGAATACTGGGATCTCGAACAGGCCAAGCTCCGGCGGGCAGGGTCGCCACCGCCGTTCACCGGCATGGTCGCCGTCGTAACAGGTGCGGCGTCGGGCATCGGACGTGCGTGCGCGGAAGCGCTTCTCTCGCAGGGCTGTGCGGTGGCGGGATTCGATGTCAGCGACGACGTCGCAACGACCTTCTCGGGACCGTCGTGGCTGGGAACCACCGTGGACGTGACCGATGTCGCCGCCCAGGACGCAGCCCTCGACGAGGTGGTCGAGCGGTTCGGCGGCGTCGACGTCGTCGTGTCCGCCGCGGGGATCTTCGGCGCGTCCTCGCCGATCGCACGTCTCAACTCCGAGTCCTGGCGACGTGTGCAAGCCGTCAACGTCGACGCCGTCGCGGACCTGCTCTCTGCCGTTCATCCCCTCCTCGCCCGGTCGCCGGTGGGTGGGCGGGTCGTCATCGTCGGCTCGAAGAACGTGCCCGCCCCGGGCAAGGGGGCGGCAGCGTACTCGGCGTCCAAGGCGGCGGTCACCCAACTCGCCAGGGTGGCCGCACTCGAATGGGCCGACGACGGGATCCGGGTGAACGTCGTGCACCCCGACGGCGTCTTCGACACAGGGTTGTGGACCGACGAGCTGCTGGCCGAACGGGCGGAGCGCTACGGGCTGACCGTCGACGAGTACAAGACGCGCAACCTGCTTTCCACGGAAGTGACGTCGGCGCGTGTCGGTGCGATGGTGGCGTCCATGTGCGGTGACACCTTCGCCGCCACAACCGGCGCCCAGATCCCCATCGACGGCGGCAACGAAAGAGTGATTTGATGAAGTCGTTGAAGTCCCGTCATGAGCCATCGGGTGAGACCGCAGGCACAACCGGTGACGGCAACCCGCCGTCCGGGGGGTGCCGGGGGGTTCGACCCCCTGCACAATCAAAGAGCGTGATCTGATGAACTCGCTGAAGTCTCGTCATGAGCCATCGGGTGAGACCGCAGGCACACCAAGCACCGGCAGCCCGCCATCCGGGGGGTGCCGGGGGGTTCGACCCCCTGCACAATCAAGAAGAGTGATCTGATGCAAGTACAAGGCAAGCACTGGGGTCGGTCCCCCAGACCTCCGCGAGAAGTCCCGTCATGAGCCATCGGGTGAGACCGCACGTCCACAAGCTCCCGGCAGCCGCGCCGTCCGGGGGGTGCCGGGGGGTTCGACCCCCTGCACAATCAAAGAGCGTGATCTGATGAAGTCGTTGAAGTCCCGTCATGAGCCATCGGGTGAGACCGCACGTCCACAAGCTCCCGGCAGCCGCGCCGTCCGGGGGGTGCCGGGGGGTTCGACCCCCTGCACAATCAAGAAAGGTGATCTGATGGCGAATCCCACGCCGGTTCTACGAGTCACACCGGGGGAGATCCCCACCCGTGCTGTGGTGGTGGGTGATCCCGACCGGGCGGAGAAGGTGGCAGCGCTGCTCGACGACGCGCGCGAGTTGGGTCGTTTCCGGGAGTACGTGACCTTTGCGGGCAGTCACAAGGGAGTCGACGTCGTCGTGTCGTCTCACGGCGTGGGGGCGTCGGGGGCGTCGCTCTGTTTCGAGGAGCTCCATCAGGCCGGGGTGCAGCGCATCATCCGGGCAGGAACCTGCGGAGGGCTGCAGCCGGAAGTCGAGGACGGAGACCTGGTTGTCGTCACCGGCGCCATCCGTGACGACGGGCTCACCGCCGGGCTCGTCCCGCCCAGCTTCCCTGCGCTGGCATCCGTCGATGTCGTGATGTCGCTGCGGGAGTCCATCGCCGCCGTCGGGCATCGCAGTCATGAGGGCATCGTCCTGACGAACGCGGTCTTCTACTCCCACGACGTGCTCGGATCGTCCCTCGCCCAGTGGGCGAAAGCCGGAACGGTCGCCGTGGAGATGGAATGCGCCGCCCTGTTCGTGATCGGGACGCTCAACGGCACAGAGGTCGGGGCGGTGCTCGTGTCCGATGGCAACCCGCTGCATGGAGAAAAGGACGGGTACAACCCGCACCGCCAGGTGGTCCACGACGCGGTCGATGCCATGATCGGCGTGGCGTTGGACGCGGTGATCGCGTGACGGATCTCTACACACGGCTCCAGGCCACAGCCGCCACGATCGCGGCGCGGACAGGAGTCGAGCGCCACGATGTGGTCGCGGTCCTCGGTTCCGGCCTGGGCGGCTACCCGGCCACTCTCACGGACGCCGCGTCCGTCTCCTATGCGGACCTCCCAGGTTTCCCGATCCCGAAGGCCGTCGGACACGCCGGGACCGCCTACTCGGTGCAGATGGGCGACAACCGGGTGCTGCTCCTGGCAGGTCGCCCGCACGCCTACGAGGGTCATCCGATGGATGCGGTGACGTTTCCGGTGCGAGCGGCGATCCTCGCCGGGGCGAAGAAGGTCATCCTCACCAACGCGGCGGGAGGGTGCGGCGAGGGGATCGCACCCGGTGATCTGGTGCTCATCACCGACCATCTCAACATGTCCGGGATCAGCCCGCTGATGGGCGAGAACGATGACCGCCTCGGACCGCGGTTCCCCGACATGTCCGACGTGTACACCCCCGAACTCCGTGCCACGGCCCACGCTGCCGCGGCCGAGGTGGGCCAGGCGTTGCGCGAGGCGGTGTACTTCTGGTGGCACGGCCCGATGTTCGAGACCCCCGCCGAAGTGCAGATGGCGAAGATGCTCGGTGCCGGCCTCGTCGGCATGTCGACGGTTCCCGAAGCGACCGCCGCCCGCCACATGGGCGCGGAGGTGCTGGGACTGTCACTGTGCACGAACTTGGCGGCGGGGATCTCCGAGACCCGGTTGTCCGCCGAGGAAGTCATCGAGGCCGCCAACGCCGCCGCCGATCGCCTCCGCACCCTCTTCAACACCCTGCTTCCGCGTTTTTAGCGGGGCAGCGCTCCATGAATGGAGCGCAACGCAGACCAGAAGCGATGGCCCCGCAAATTTCTGCCACGCGAATAGTCGTATTACTGAGGCTGTGATTCGCTAACAGGGTCGGCGGATAGGCAGGCCGGCTTCGCCGACTGTTTTTCTGTTCCGCCCGAAAAAGCTTCGCTTTCGGGCGGGAAGCCGACAGATGGGGCTCGCGAGCTCGCCCAATCCGCCCGGCTTCTGAGAACGCGTCTTTGGGCTTTTGGCGGGGCAGCGGTCCGTCAGTGGCCGGCGCCCTGGGTGGTGAGTACCGCCACCAGGATGATCACCACGACGCCGACGCCGGAGGCTGCGACCAGGAACTCGCCCGCCGAGATCTTCATGCCGGGGCGCGCCGCTGACAGACCCGCAAACGAGATGATTCCGCCGGAGATGAAGATGGCGATCAGAGGTGCCCAGGCGGGGAACTGAATGAACACCCATGCGGCAGGCAGCACCAACACCAGGATCGCGAGAACCGAGACCACCGGGAGCGAGAAGGCCGAGCCGAGCCGCTGGCGGACGACCACGCCTTCCGTGATCTCGTCGCCGGCGAGACCGTCGGGAACTCCAACGGCGTGCACCAGGGTGCCGATGAGCCACCCACCCCCAACCCAGCCGAACAGGGTCCAGAGGATGGCGGGAAGCATCGGAACGAGAGTGGCAGTCTCATCGGCAGGGTCAACCGAACCGGATCCGGCGATCACCGCCGCCACGACCACTCCTGTGACGAGACCGGCCACCGCACCGGCGAGGAGGGACGAGGCATGCGACGAGACAAGACGCATCCCGGCGGCTCGCCAGCCGGTGAGGGCCCGGACGAATCCTGCGCCGACGGCCCCGAGCGCCGCTCCGAGTAGGGCCGAGCCGATGATGAACGTGCCCGGTACGACCGAGAAGACGAAGCTGATCTCGCCAGCCTCGGTTTCGGTGGCTCCGGATCGAGCCAACAACCATTGGGCACTGAAGAGCATCACGAACAGCGCGGCCAGCACCCCGAAACCCATTCCGATCCGTCCGCCGACCCGGGATCGTTCCCGGAATCCGACCGGATCCACCGGCTCGTCCTCGGGAAGCTCCATGACGGCGATGACGCTGGGCGCCGGCGCGACGGCAGCCGCCGGAGCCTCGGCTGGTGAAGTCTCGGGTTCGCGGGCGGGTACCGGCTCGGGTGTCGCGTCCGCTGCCGGCTCCGGCGCAGGGGCCGTTTCGGCCGGTGCCGCTGCGGCGGGCGCAGCAGCTCCCCCGGCCCATGCCGCCAGGACATCATCGACCGACGCGCCGGTTGCTTTCGCCCGCGCCTCGGCGGAACGCTGCACGAGCGTCTCCGGAACGTTCATCGTGCTTGCTGCGGCCGAGAGGTTCTCACTCATCGCGGAGCGAGGATAGCCATGACCAATCCCGGCCCGGTCAGTCCGCGCTGTCCTCTTGGGTCTCGGCAGCCTCGGCTTCGGCGCGCGCGCGTGCTCTCCGTTCGGCCCAACGCAACACCCACAAGGACAGACCGACCGGAATCGCAAACCACAGGAACTCGTCGAGGTACAGGCCGTGCGCGAAGAAGATCATCCGGCAGCCAGGATCACGAGCCCCAGGCCAGTGAGAATCACCATCAGCAGCAGCATCGCGTACTGGGACGCGACCGCTTTCGCCCGTGGGAAATCTGCCAACGCCCGGTCGTGGCTGAGGACGACGCCGCCGATGTGGCCGAGGACGATCACCCCCACCTGCAGGTACCACACCCACGAACGCGACTGCTGGATGAGTGTGAAGTCGAGGCGCCTGTCCGCCGTCCCGAACAGATCCCATCCGAGACCGAACGGGTCGGAGAACGTGGAGATGAACAGTTGACCTTCGAAGACGATCAGCGTCATGTAGTGGGCAAAGGCGTAGGCGAACCCGATCGGGACGAGGGTGTGGGCGAACCGTCTCGCCACGTGACGCGTGCCGGTCGAGACCCCGCCCCAGTGGGCCGCGGCAGCCGATGCGGCGTAGTACGTGACGCCGATCAGAAGCGTCACAGCAGCCCACCCGATCGTCCCCGTGACAACGGTGGCGGGCCGAACCGTCCACCCCCACCCCTCGAACATCCCGAGGAGGGGATCGCGGATCCAGGTTCCCCACCATTCGGTCGACGCACCGCCGTCGTAGGTGACGGTACCGATCATGGAGATGACAAACGCAGCCATCCCGGGTCGCTCGGGAAGGTTCACGAGGCCCCGCAGCCAGCCGCGCCTGCGCCACACGCCGCCTTCGAAGGTGAACGGAGAGATTCCACCCAGGAATCGGGCGTACACGGCAAACCCGTCCGACGTCTGGGTCGCCGTGTCGGTCCCCAGCCACATGCTCATCGCCAGCATGTAGACGGTGAAGACGAGCGCGGCGATGCCGATCGACCGCGGGCCATTGTCCGGCGCCACCAGTTCGAACCAGGTGAACGCCAGGAAGATCGCAGTGGCCGGCCAATAGCCGAGTCGTTCCAGCATCTCGGGGCGTTCTGTCGGTCGCAGTCCCAGCCAATGCGGGAGCCGCCTCCACGGGCTCATCGCCGGATGAAGGTCGACGAGGAGCGCCGCCGTGAACGGAAGGATCAGCCAGAACCCGACGAAGACGACGACCGCTGCGGGGTTGCGGGTGCTGTTGTCGATCCCGATGGCGCCGGCGACCAGCGTGAGCGCCAGCAGGAACGCGCCGATCCCCCCGAGCAGGTTCCAGAGCCACGGAACGGGACGCCCGGCGGGTTCAGGCCGGGGCTCCTGCAGTCTCGGATCGGGCCAGATCACCGCGAGACCGGCGAAGGTGAGCACGAGCACGACGCCGGCCGCAACGACGAAGAAGGTGAGGGGAACGGGGAGATCGAGCCGTCCGCCGAGCCCGTGGGCGAGGGCGGGCACGGCACCGCCGGCGGTGAGTGTGGTTGCGACCGCAAGGACCGCGTACAGCCGCCGGCGCAGTATCACGACGCTTCGAGACTGGCGATCTCGCGGTGATCGTTGTGCGTCTCGATCTCGACCGTCCCGGGAATGTCGGCCGGGAACGACACCTCTGCCGCCACCCCCGGCTCGAGATCGACATAGAGGTCATAGCCGTGGATGTGGATCTCGTCGGCGACGTCGGAGGTGAACCGCAGCGTGACCGTCTCACCCACCGGCACCGAGAGACGTCCACCACCGGTGACCGTGGAGCCTTCGATGACGATCTCGAAGGTGTACGGGTCGGGTGCCTGGGTGGTCGTCGTGGTCTCGGCGACTGTGGTGGTCGTCACCGCCGCGGTCGTGGTCGTCGACGCCGCCGCCGTCGTGGTGGTCTCGCCAAGCGACGTGGTCGTCGTGGCCTCGGCCGTCGTGCTGGCCGTCTCGCCGCCGCAGGCGGCAAGGACGAGAGCGATCGCGACAAGACGGGGGACTATCGAGCGCATGGAGGCAAGGGTAGAAGTCACGGGGCGATACTCCGCTGTCACGCGTCCGATGGTCCGAGTGCCCACGTCGACGACTCCGCCCACTCCCCGGCGACGGACATGAACAGGTCGAAGGCCGGATCCTTGATGTCGTAATAGCCCTCGACATCGTCGCCGAAGTGGCGTGCGAGCTGCCGCTTGACTTCGCCGTATGCGCCTGCGGTGGAGGGATGGGCTCGCAAGAAGTCGCGGCAGAGCAAGGCGTACCGCCAGTTCCACCGTCCGTCGACGCGAACATGAACGTTGACAGCCCCGTCGGGGCTTCGCAGATGCCACAACCTTCCGTCGCTGGTCTTCGGGGACCTCGACGCCGGGCGGTTGGTGGTCGAAGGCGGCCCGGCACGGTTCGATGTCGTCGATCGTTCCCATGGCCTCGGCGATCCGCTCGTCCTCGAGGTCGGCGACCGTCACCTGAATGTCGATGATGTCCTTGGCCGCCAGCCCCGGCACCGCCGTCGATCCGATGTGATCGATACGATGGCGACATCGCCGAGCGCCCGGCGCAGATCGGCTCCCACGCGATCGAAGCGCGCCGGCCAGTCGGATCGGTACTCGACGATGACAATCTCAGCCATCGCATGCCTCGGGGCGGCGTATGCTCGGAGCCATGAAGAAGTTCATCGTTTTCCTCTTGGTTGCCGGACTCATCGGCTTTCTCGTCAAGCAGATGATGGACGAGGCCTGAGCGGACCTCAGGGCCCGGTCCCGTACATCCGATCGACCACGAACGACAGCACCATCCGTCGCTCGTCGACCATCGCCTGCCGGAAATCGTCCCAGTCCGGGTGATCTCCCGCGATCGCCCGGTAGACCTCGACCAGCATGTCAGACGCCTGATCATCGGTGTGAGTCGTCACCTCGGACAGCTGTGCGACGCCCTCGACGACCACGTAGGGATGAAACTGCGGGGTGGTCACGTGCATCGACACCCGCGGGTCGCGGCGAAGGTTCTTCGTCTTGGCGCGATCGGCAGTGACACTCACACGCACCTCGTCACCCATCAGGGCATACGACACGTTGGAGAGTTGCGGCCGACCATCGGACTTGATGGTGGCGATGACCCCGAGCCGCTGTGCACCCAGCCATTCCAGGGTGGCGCTTCTGTCCATCACGGTTCTCCGACGAACGTGCGGATCTCGTCGACGAGCCGTTCGGGATGCGTCCACGGGACTTCGTGCCGCGCCCCGTCTATGTCGACGATGCGTGCGTTCGGGATCATCCCGGCGAGGTCGTACTGCCATCCCGGCGGCACCAATTGGTCCCGGGTAGGGATGATCACGAGGGTGGGAACCTTCAGCGATCCAACCCAGGTCGTGGCGTCGAAGCGCATGAGCGCCAGCGATGCCGCCGCGCCGCCGTCGACATCGCGACGATGCGTCTCCTCCCACATCCATCGGGCGTGCTGGGGGGCGACCGCACCGGTGAGGATGAGGTAGCCGGCGCGCACCTCGGGTGTTCCCACCCCGGTGAGACGTTCCCAACCCCGAACCACGTACGTTCCCGCCTGACGGGCGATCCGCCACGCCTGCGGATGGGCGGCGAAGGCGCCGACGAGTACCAGCTGCCGGACCAGGTCCGGATGACGATGCGCGATCGCCAGGGCGACCGTGCCCCCCATCGAGTATCCGACCACCGTGGCGGACTCGACGCCGACGGCCTCCAGGACCCCGGCCGTGTCATCGGCCAGATCGGCGATGTCGTATCGATCGGTGAACCGGGCGGCCGATCCATGGTTGCGGTGCTCGACGAGGGTCACACGGAACTGCTGAGCGAGGCGAGGCCCCACCTCGTACCACTCGGTCAGGCTCGCCCCACCAAGCCCATGGATCAGCACGATGTCCGGAGCGTCGACCGGCCCCGTCTGGCGAACGACGAGCTCCCGATCCCCCACGAACACCGTCCGACCGGCCAGCGGCCACGGGTGCGTCTGGGGCTCGCGGAAACGGGGCCTGAGAACGGGGCCGAACATCCGAAACGCCAGGAGGACCGCGCCGACCCCTCTCATCGTCCGAGCGCCCCGACGGCGAAGACGTGTTCGGACACCGGGACACCGCCCACGAGATGTTCGGTGATGATCCGCTCCATCACCGGGATCGTCACCGAGTGGTACCAGACGCCGTCCGGATACACGACAGCGATCGGGCCCATCTCACAGATCCGGAGGCAGTCGACCTTGTTGCGGAGTACGGACCCGTCTCCGGGCGGGGTCGGTGTCGCAGCAGAGGCGGTCGGGCCCTGCCATGTGGGCGGGGCCGACGCGATCCCGAGCTCCTTGCAGCGAGCTTTCAGGTAGCGCCACACCTCGTGCGTCTCTTCGACCGGGGCACACTTCGGAGTGGTCTGGTCGGCGCACAAGAGAATGTGTCGCTGCACACGCGGGATCGAAAGAGCCTCGGCGATCGTGGCGAGGCGGTCGAGCGGTTCCATCGTCCGGAAGTGTATGGCAGCTGCCGGCTACGACGTCCGCAGCAGGATTCGGTTGCCTCCGGCGTCGGTCAGCCGACCGATCCGCCACCCGCGGACGCCCTCGTCTGCCAGCGCCTCGAGCAGCGTGTCCGGATCGTTGGTGGAGACGAGCAGACCGCCAGAGGTCTGGGCATCGGCGAGTAGCCGGCGATCGGCAACGCTCGCGTCGCCGTCGATCAGGTCTGCGACTGCAGCGAGATTGCGCTCGGAACCTCCGGGGAAGAAGCCGTCCGCGAGGAGGGCGGCGGCTCCGGCGATGATCGGCACGTCGGAGGTGTCGATCTCCGCCGACACGCCCGACGCCTCGAGCACCTCGTGCAGGTGACCGAGCAGACCGAAGCCCGTCACATCGGTCACGGCATGGGCCCCGGCGCGGCGCACTGCACGCGCCGCCCGGTCGTTGAGGGAGACCATCTGCTCCACGACCCGGTCGCGGAGGGCCGGAGGACAGGCGCCTCGCTTGATGGCGGTGGTGATGATGCCGGTGCCGAGCGGCTTGGTGAGGACCAGGGAGTCGCCCGGTCGGCCCGCAGCGTTGGTCGTGACCAGGTCGGGATCGACGAGTCCGGTCACCGCGAAGCCGTACTTCGGCTCGGCGTCGTCGACCGAGTGACCTCCCGCGATCACGCACCCTGCTTCGCCCATCACGTCGGCCCCGCCGCGAATCACCTCACCCGCGGTCTCCCACGGAATCACATCACGCGGCCAGCCGAGGAGTTGGAGGGCGGTGATCGGCGTCCCGCCCATCGCATACACGTCGGAGAGCGCATTGGCGGCGGCGATGCGACCCCAGTCATACGCCTCGTCCACCACGGGGGTGAAGAAGTCGACGGTTTGCACCAGCGCCATTCCGGGCGCGACGCGATACACCCCGGCATCGTCGGACGTTGTCGTTCCGACGATCAGGTCAGGGTGTGTCGCCGCGATGTGACCGTGCAGAGGACGCAGGACCTGCGCCAGCTCGGAGGATCCGAGCTTGCACGCTCAACCGGCGCCGTGACTGAAGCTGGTGAGCCGTACCGTTTCCACTCCCGGCACGGTACCGGCGCTTCCGGGGGCAGCGGTACGAAACGATCCGCATCGCAGACCACGTTTTCTGCCACGCGAAACGCCCTATTTGTGACGCTCTCATTCGCTAAGAACGCGGAGGGGTCCCTATCTTTGGGGGCTTACCCGATCCGAGAAGAGTGTCTTTCATGACCGACGACACAACGTTTCTGACGCCCGAGGCACATCAGAAGCTTCAGGAAGAGCTCGAGCATCTCGTCACCGCGGGGCGGGCCGAGATCGAAGAGCGCATCCAGACCGCCCGCGAACACGGCGATCTGCGCGAGAACGCCGACTACGACGCCGCCAAGAACGACCAGGGGTTGATGGAGGCGAGGATTCGCCAGATCCAAACCCTCCTCGACAAGGCCGAAGTCAAAGAGGTCAAGGCATCCGACACCGTCGTCGTCGGGTCGGTCGTGACGCTGCTCGATCCCGACGGGGACACCAACGACTTCTTCGTGGCCTCCCCCGAGAACAAGGCGCCGGGGCTCCTGCTGGCGTCGCCGGACGGGCCGCTCGGCAAGGCGTTGCTCGGCAAGAAGGCAGGCGACGAGGTCACCTACCAGGCGCCCGGCGGCTCCTTCACCGTGACCGTCAAGGACGTCAAACCCTTCCGAGGCTGACCGGGCCGGGTCGGTAGCCTGAGACCCGACCAACACCGGGATCCGCGATGAAGTTCAGCCTGCGTCGACCGCGCGAACTCGCACGACAACTGCGTCTCGCCGCGCGCAAGAATCCCGAGGAAGTCAGCGACTTCCTCGACGAGAACTACGAGACCTGGGCGGCGATCGCCGACGCAACGCCGGGCGACGCCGCGGACATCCTCGAGGCCCTTCCGGACGACACCGCAGGGGGACTCTTCGTCGAACTCGAAGACGAGCAGGCCGCCGGGGTGCTCGAGGAACTGCGAGACGATCTCGCGGCGGACTTCCTGCTCGCTCTCGACGTGGACTCGGCGGGCCGGGTGCTCGAGGAGATGGCGGCCGAAGAGGCCGTCGATATTCTCGAACAGCTCGCGCCCAACGAACGCGAACCGATCCTGCGCGCCGTCGAACCCCTCGTCCGGTCAGAGATTCGACGCCTGCTCCGGTACGCCCCGGACTCAGCCGGCGGACTGATGACCACCGAGATCGCCCGCCTTCCGCTCGGGATGACCGCGGGCGAGGCGATCGAACGCATCCGCCAGCTTCATGACGAACTCGAAGACCTGTCCTATGTCTACATCGTCGACGAGGGCGGCAAGCTCGAAGGCGTCCTCTCGTTCCGGGATCTGGTGTTCAACCGGCCGGGGGTGGGCCTCGACGAGGTGATGGTGCGCAACCCCGTGCATGTCGACGTCAACACCGACCGTGAAGTGATCGCCGATCTGAGCCAGCGCTATCACCTCTTCGGTCTCCCCGTGGTCGACGAAGCAGGCCGCCTGCAAGGCATGGTCACCCACGAGTCGGTGACCGAATCGGTTCAGGACGAGGCGTCCGAGGACTTCGCGACGGCGGTCGGCGCCGGCGCCGAGGAGACCGCCTACACCGCCATTGGGGTATCGGTCCGCAACCGGTTGCCATGGCTGGCAGTGAACCTGCTCCTGTCGCTCGGCGTCGCGCTCGTCATCGAGTCCCAAACCGGCGTGATCTCCCGTGTTCCCGTGCTCGCCGCCCTCATGCCCGTGATCGCGCTCCTCGGAGGGAACGGCGGATCCCAAAGCCTGGCGGTGGTGATCCGCGGCATGGCCAAAGACGAACTCCCCCGCTCGCGATCACTGGAGATCATCGGGCGGCAGGCGACCATCGGGGTGCTGAACGGGCTGGCCCTCGCCGCCTTCGCGGCGGCCGCTGCCATCGTGCTCATCAGCGCGGACATCTTCACGACAGAGGCACCGGCGACGCGGGTGGCCCTGGTCGTCGCGATCGGCACACTCGCCAACCTCTCGATTGCGACGACCGTGGGAACCACCATCCCGCTGCTGATGCGGAGCTTCGGCCTCGACCCCGCCCTCGCCGCGAACATTTTCCTGACCCTCATCACCGACCTGGTGGGATTCGGCGGCTTCCTGCTGGTGGCCTCGCTGCTCCTCTGAGTCGCCCGTGACTCAGACCACCCAGGACGCCGGCACCGCACGCGGTTTGCGGAAGACCGTCCCTTCGAGCTCGACCTCACCTGTGAGGCGTAGCCCTGGCAGGCGCGACAGCGCCGCGGCAAGGGCAGCACGCGTTTCGGCCCGCGCCAGATGCAGTCCGACGCAGTGGTGGGGGCCTTGGGCGAACGCCAGATGCGTCCGCGCGTTCTCCCTCGTCACATCGAAGCGGTCAGGGTCGGGATAGGTCGCCGGATCCCGGTTGGCCGCACTCACCGAGACCATCACGAACTCCCCCGCACCGATGGCGACACCACCGAGTTCGGTGTCACCTGTCGCGAAGCGATCCAACTGCACCACCGACGGTTCCAGTCGCAAGGACTCGTCGACCGAGCGGGACAGGAGCTCGGGGTCGGCCACCACCCGATCGAGCTGCTCCGGATGAGAGAGCAGATGCATGAATGCATTGGCGGTGGCGCCTTCGCTGGTCTCGACGCCGCCGAAGAGCATGACCGCGGTGTTGGACACGGCCTCAGCCTCCGACAAGGTCAGACGTGCGTCGGCGAGCAAACCACCCGCCGCGATGGTGTCCCTCACCTGTCGCTCCAGCAACTCGACGGACGGGGGCACCTTCACCCCCACCACTCCGTCCGAGGCCGCGGACACCGCAGCCACGATGTCGTCGTACCAGCGTCGCATCACGACCGGATCGACTCCGGCCATGTCGAGGGCAGCTGCGACGACGGCGACCGCCAATGGTCCCGCCAGGTCGCGCCGGAGATCCGCTTGGCCCATCGGTGCGATGGACTCGACGAGGCGGCGGGCCTCGGATTCCACGACTCCGGTGAAGTGCTCACGAACGCGCGGCAGGCGCAATGAGTCCGCGAACGGCGTCCGATGCCTGGCGTGCTCGACCCCGTCGAGTGACAGCATCGAAGGACCCAGGACCTGACCCGTCGAAAAGCGGGGATCCTCGACGGTGAACCGCTCCGGATCGCGCAGCACCTCGATCGCCAGGTCACGTCGCGTCACCATCCATCCGTGGAGGGAAGGGATCCATGACACGGGCTCAGATTCCCGCAACTCCCGCAGCACCCCGTGGAGATCCGCCGCGAGCACCTCGCGGGTGACCCTGGCTCCGAGCGGGAAGGTCCTCTGATCCATCGACGCCAGCGTACGAGGCGTCTCAGCTGCCGACGGCAGTCTCCCCGAACTCCGCGAACGGGCCTTCGAAACGGATGACCGCACCGTCGACCAGGCTCACGAGGAAGTGCGCGTCGACCAACTCCTGTTGCTCGTCGGTTCGCGCGTCCGCCGCAACCGTGCCGGCTTCGAGAGCGTCGCGATCATCGAAGACGTTGATACCTGCCAGCGTGACGTCGCTCTCGTCGACGAGCTCTCGGATCAGGTTCTCGAGGTCGACGTCGGTGTAGTCACCGGGCTCGATGAGAATCCACAACGTCTCTCCCCCGGTGGCGCTCCCCCGGACGACGACTTCGTAGTCGCTGATGGCCGGTGCGGGAGTGTCGCCGTCTTCGTCGTCACCGTCTTCGTCGTCACCGTCTTCGTCGCCACCGTCGGTGGGGGTGGTGGTGGAATCGTCGGCCGCGGTGGTCGTCGTTTCGGCGAGCGTGGTGGTCGTCGTGGTGGTGAGTTCCGCCTCCTCGGGGGAGCAGGCAGCCACCAACACCACCGCGGCAAAGAGTGCAATCGATCTGCGAACCACGTTGGACCTCCATGACTTTGGCTCCACTGCGATCCGGCGCTGGACCGTCACAGGGACGTTCGGCCACTCAGGCTACCCACGCCTCAGGACAAGCGATCGGCCTCGACCACGTGACGACGGAACAGGTCCCGCAACCGGGCGGTCACCGGTCCCACCACGAACTCCCGCTCGCCCACGGAGATGACCGGTGTGACCTCCTTGACCGTGCTCATCGCGAACACTTCGTCTGCCTCGTCCAACGCGTGGATCCCGAAACGTCCCGTCTCCACGGACAGGCCCTCTGCGGAGGCCAGTGCGAGCACGCGGCGCCGGGTGATCGAATCGAGGATGCCCAAGTCGAGTTCGGGGGCCGTGATGACCCCTTCGGTGACCCACGCCACTCCGAAAGTGGGGCCTTCGAGGACGATGTCGTCGAACGAGACCAAGAGCGCATCGTCGAACCCGTCGCGTGCTGCCATCCGGGTCGCGGCGAGGTTCGGCGCGTACGAAGTGGTCTTCACGCCCGCCAACTCCCAGGGGCGACCGGCCGGGTGCCACGGCGCTGGCCACGGCCGGATACGGAGTGTGGCGGGGGTGAACGGAACCGGGTGATGTATCACGACGATGCGTTGCTCTCCCGACATCCCGGGGACGGCATCGCCGCGCCCCACGATGATCCGCACGATCCCTTCCCCGCCCTCCGCGCCCACCGAGCGCGCCCAGGAGCCGATGCGGCCATCATCTGGCAGCGGTATGCCCATCGCAACGGCGCTCAGGGCGAGTCTCTCGAGATGATCTTCGAGGGCGAACACCCTCCCGCCGTAGCTGCGTACCGCCTCGAAGACACCATCGCCACGGACGATCGTCGAGTCGGTGACAGCCAGGACGTCCTGTCGGATTCCGTCGACGAGAGTGATCATGGTCGGAAGTGGTTGGTGATCGGCAGACGCCTGTCCCGTCCGAAGGCTTTGGTGGTGATCTTCACGCCGGGGGCGGCCTGACGTCGCTTGTACTCGTTGCGGTCCACCATCCTGGCGATCTGTCTCACGAGGGTCTCGTCGAAGCCCTCGTCGACAATCTCCGCCGGGCCCATGTCGTCCTCGATGTAGCGCTCGAGGATCGCGTCGAGGATCTCATATGGGGGCAAGCTGTCGGTGTCCTTCTGGTCGGGCCGAAGCTCGGCGGACGGCGGCTTGTCGATCGTGTTCTGCGGTATGACTTCGCCTTCGCGATTCCTCCAGCGTGCCAGGTCGAAGACCAATGTCTTGAAGACGTCCTGGAGGACGGCGTAACCCCCTGCCATGTCGCCATAGAGGGTGGCGTATCCGGCAGCCATCTCGGACTTGTTGCCCGTTGCCAGCACCATCGGACCATGCTTGTTCGAGATCGCCATCAGCAACGCACCCCGGATGCGGGATTGGATGTTCTCTTCCGCCACGCCCGAGTCGGTCCCGGAGAACACCGGGTGGAGCGCAGACAAGAACTCCGAGAAGATCTCGTCCATCGGAATCTGATCGAACCGAAGCCCGAGGTTCGCAGCCAGGGCTTTCGAATCGGCGACGGAGCCCTCCGAACTGAAACGAGACGGCATCGTGACCCCCCACACGTTTTCGCCGCCGAGGGCATCGGCGGCGATCGTGGCAGTCAGCGCCGAATCGATTCCGCCCGACAACCCCAGCACCACCTGACCGAAGCCGTTCTTCCTGCAGTAGTCGCCGAGTCCCGTCACCAGCGCCCGATACACCTCCTCGGTCGGCTCGAGCAGCTCTGCCACACAACACGGCTCTCCCGCCTCGAGCCCAACGGGAACATCGACGAGGAACCGATCCTCGGCGAACTGCGGAGAACGATGCAAGACCGTCCCGTCCGCCGCGAGCACCAGCGAGGCACCGTCGAAAACCAGTTCGTCCTGACCACCAACGAGGTTCACGTACACCACCGGCGTGGACGCAGCCCGAGCCCGGGCCGCCAGCATCTCCTCGCGGTCCGTGGCCTTCCCCCGATGAAACGGCGACGCGTTGATGTTCAGCAGGATCTGGGCACCCGCCTGGGCCTGAGCCTGCGGGGGGCCGTCCGGCAGCCAGATGTCCTCGCAGATCGACACACCGACGGGAATGCCGGCGATCTCCCAGGTGCGGTCGGGATCGATCCCGACTCCGAAGTACCGGTCCTCGTCGAACACGCCGTAGTTGGGCAACAGCACCTTGTGGTACACCCCCCGGATCTGCCCGCCTTCGAGGATGGCCGCGGCATTGGCGACCTCCCGGGGCACGGCGTCATCGGCCCCCGGGTTGCCGTTGGAGTCGTCGACGAAGCCCACGACGGTCGTGGTCTTGGCGGACCGGCGGGCGAGCCGTCGGACGACCTGCTTGTTCGCCTCGACAAAGGAAGGGCGCAGCACCAGATCCTCAGGTGGATACCCCGTGACGGCGAGCTCGGGGAGCAATAGGACGTCGGCACCGGCTTCCTCGGCCCAGTCCATTGCCTCACCGATCCGCGCCTCGTTGCCTTCGAGGTCACCGACGGTCAGGTTGAGCTGAGCACCCGCCACCTTCATGGGGATGAGGCTACCGGCGGCCGGAGCTGGCCCTGCCACCACGACGCCAGGTCGACATGCAGCTGACGTTTGCGGGAAGGAGACGCCCACGAGGCGTCAATGGCGTTCTCGGAGAGCAACCGCATCGTCTCATCGTCGTAGCCGAGGGACTGAACGGCTGCGTACTCCCCGGCCAGGGTGCAACCGAACATCGCCGGGTCGTCGGTGTTCAACGTGACGAACGCGCCCTCGTCGATCAGGGTGCGAATCGGATGATCTGGCAGCGAAGGGGCGACCTTCGTGCGCACATTGGATGTCGGGCACACCTCGAGGGGGATCTGCCGGTCGACCAACTCGCGCAGCAGCGCCCAATCCTCGACGGCCCGCACCCCATGACCGATGCGGTCGACGCCCAGATCCTCGATCGCTCTGCGGACGCTCTCGGGACCCGCCGCCTCGCCGGCGTGGGCCGTCAGCCGCAGCCCCGCCTCACGTGCCCTTCGGTACACCGGAGCGAACTGCTCGGGAGGGTGGTGCTGTTCCGAACCTCCGATGGTGATTCCGATCACCCCGGCCTCTTCGGCAACACCGATCACCGCGTCGAGCGTCCGCATGGCCAACTCGGGTCCGGTGTCGCGCACCAGGTCGGGGATGAGGGCGATCTCGATGCCGTCGACCTCTTCGAGGCCGCTGCGAACCGCCCGCAGCATCTCGGCGGGATCCAGCGGTGAGTCCGTCGGCGACACGAACGCCTCGACGTAGGAGTGCCCCTGGCGGCGGAGGTCCGCGGCGACGGCGGCGGCCAGAAAGGCATAGTCGTCGAGTGTGTCGTGGAACCGCAGCTTCCACTCCCACACGCTGATGAAGTGGGCGAAATCGGTGAACTCGAAACGCTTCGCCAGCGCCTCCGGTCCCCGAATCTCGGGGTCACCCCCATGCCGTGAGACCAACTCCCACATCGCATCCAACGGGATCGCCCCTTCCAGATGCAGGTGGAGCTCGACCTTCGGCATCGAGTCCCACCGCAGGTCAGGAGTCGGCATAGGCCGCCAACCGCGCGGCGCCTTCGTCGTCGAGCAGTTCGACGACGTCGAAGATCGGACGGTCCGGACCGACCATCTCCGCCAGGATGCGCGCCCCAGGGGAACGCTCGGTGGGGCGATGCGACGTGAGCAGGACCAGCTTGCGCCCTGCGCGATGACGATCGATCGCCGCGGCGCGCCCCACGGCCTTCCAGAGCACCTCGGTGCGCACGAGTCCGGGGACCGACGCAGTGAACGCTCCGGAGAGGTCGAAGAGCCACGCCTCCCCCGACTGGTCGGTTGCCTCGAACGACACATCGATTCCGGGACCGACCCGCACCCCTTCCCTGACCTCCCGGAAGCCGGCGTCTTCGAGAACCGCGGCCGCCACGTCCCTGATCGCACGGCCCTGCTGCACTGCGACTGCGGTCGCGGTGCCTTCCCCCGGCAGTGCCGGGGCGCGAGGACCCGGAGTCGAATCAGCGACTTGGCTCGCCACCCGCGTGACGGCCCTGGCGTGGTACTCAGGATCGATCTCATATCCCACGTAGTGCCGACCGGTCTGCACCGCGGCAACCGCCGTGCTTCCCGAACCGATGAACGGATCGAGGACCAGGTCACCCCGATATGTGAAGAGTTCGATGAGCCGTCGCGGCAACTCGACCGGGAACGGGGCAGGATGGTTCACCCGAGTGGCGCTCTCCGACGGGATCTCCCAGATGTCGGTCGTCGCCTCCATGAACTCGTCCCGCCAGATGTCGGAGACATGGGGCCGGTCATGCTCCTCGCGCTCGCGCATCGACACCGCCCGGTCGAAGCGACCCTTCGACGCCAGGACGATGCGCTCACTCAGATCCCGCAGCACCGGATTCGTCGGACGCTGGAAGGTCCCCCACGCCGTGGATCCGGAGGCACCACGGGCCTTGACCCAGACAACCTCGCCCCGCAGCAGCAACCCGAGGCGTTCGAAGATGCGGATGACATCTCCGGAGAGCGAGCGATACGGCCTCCGGCCCAGGTTGGCGACGTTCACCGCGAGACGGCCGCCCGGCTCCAGCGTTCTGACGCACTCTGCGAAGACTTCCTCCAGGCCGTGGAGATACGCCTGATACGACGCGGGCACATGACCTTGACCCATGTCCTCTTCGTACTCCTTGCCGGCGAAATACGGCGGGGACGTCACCACGAGGGCAACGGAGTTCGACGGCACCTCGACCATCGTCCGAGCGTCACCGAGATGGATCGCGTCCAGCGCCTTGTTCCAGTCGATGTCCCGGTCCTCGCCGATGATCGGAGGATCGAACCGCTCGTAGAACGCCGTGGCATCGTGGCTTTCACGGCGGGACGACCCGAAGTTGGAAGTTCGTGTCCGTCTCGACTCTGCCACCGGCGACAGGCTAGACCCGGGGGGCCTCCCGGCCTGGTTCGTCGCACCATGTGCCAGTACCCTGCCGGGCTCATGCTCGACACCTCCCACGTGGTCGCGAGCGTCCTCCCCACCGTGGTGGACGTCCGGCGGGCCATCCATCGACATCCCGAACTCTCCAAACAGGAGTTCGCAACGACGGACCTGGTGGCAGGCCACCTCACCGCCGCCGGACTCCGGCCCCGCCTTCGCACCCCCAAATCCGGTCTCACGGTCGACGTCGGCTCCGAAGGACCCCTCGTCGTGTTTCGGGCGGACCTCGACGCACTCCCCATCACCGAGCCCGCCGGTCTCCCATTCGCCTCCCAGACTCCCGGAGTGATGCACGCCTGCGGTCACGACGCCCACACCGCCATCGCACTGGGCCTGGCCATCGCATGGGAAAACGTCGGAAACGGGCGCAGAGTCCGGTTCCTCTTCCAACCGTCCGAAGAGGTGTTCCCCGGCGGCGCAGACGAGATGGCCGCCGAAGGCGCGGTGAGCGGGGCACAGGCCATCGTCGCGTTCCATGTCGACCCGCACCTGCCCGCCGGTCTCGTCGGAGTGAAACCGGGTGCGATCACCTCATCGGCGGACCGCTTCTCCATCCTCCTCGAAGGACCCGGCGGCCACACCGCCCGTCCCCACGAGACCGTCGACATCGTCCAAGCCGCCGGTCACGTCGCCGCCAACCTCGCAGGCATCGTGACCCGCCTGATCGATGCCCGGGCGCCACTGGCGATCACCTTCGGACAGATCCACGGGGGAACGGCCGACAACGTCATCCCGACCACGGTGCAGATGTCGGGCACCGTCCGGACACCGGACCAGGAAACGTGGGCGAAGGTTCCCGAACTCATCCGGCGGGTCGCCGCGGACCTCGCCGCCCCGTTCGGCGCCACCGCCGAAGTCAGGTACAACCGCGGGTTACCCCCCGTCGTCAACGACGCGGTCCTCGTCGAACGACTCACCCCCGCCATCGAACGGGCCCTCGGACCCGGATCGGTCACCTCCACCCACACGTCGATGGGCGGCGAAGACTTCGCCCTCTACCTCACCGAAACCCCCGGAGTGCTCTTCCGCCTCGGCTGCGCCGCCGGCACCTCCGCCACCAACGACCTCCACTCCGCATCCTTCACGCTCGACGAGCACTCCCTCGAAACAGCCCTCCACGCCGGCCTCGAAATCCTCCAAGAACTGACTGCCTGATTTCGCAGGGGGGCGACCCCCCGGCACCCCCCGCTTGGCGCGGCTGCCTCATCGGGTTTGGCCGACGTCGCACCCTGTGACTCATCGTCTCGGTGTGGTCGCGGTTGAGAACCACGGTGGGTGAGGTTCGTGCGCGGACTGGCCACGCGTCTCCGATGAGAGCACGGGGGCCGCGAGCGAAAGCGACCCCGTAGACCACACGCGGATCGAACCCGTCGCGCGAAGGCCACCGCGCGTCCCAGACCTCCACGACTACCGCCCGTCATGGGCCATTGGGTGGATCGACGGTGGACCCCGTAGACGCAGCCGCGCCGTCCGGGGGGTGCAGGGGGGTTCGACCCCCCGCCTAATCAAGCAGGCGGAAGCCCTCGGTGGTGAGTGCCGCGCGGAGTTTCTTGGCGTCGACCGGTTTGACCGAGAGCGTGAGGACACCGCCGCCGCCGTGGACGGCGTGGCGGAGTTGGAGGTCGCGGAGGTCCACGTGGCTGTCGGAGAGGGCACGACCGACTTCGGCGATCTCGCCGGGGCGGTCTTCGAGGATCACCCTGACCGCCGCCACCGGGGCGGTCATCGCACGCCGGAGTCGCTGTGCGGTTTCGAGCCGTTGATGGACCGCATCGCCGTCCGAGGCTTCGACCAAGCCGGCGAGTTCGTTCAGCGAGTCCGCCAGCGAACGGAGTTCCTCGGCGACGGCGTCGCGGTTGGCGACGAGGACCTCGGACCACCAGCCCGGATCGGATGCTGCCACCCGGGTGAGATCACGGAAGCCGCCGGCGACCAGTGCTCGCGCGCCTTCTTCCCGATTGACGAGGGTGACGAGGCTCGCGGCTGTCAGGTGCGGGATGTGGCTGGCGGCCGCCACCGCCCGATCGTGGGCGAGGGCGGACATCTGCACGGGGACCGCACCGAGTGACTGGACGATCCCCGACATCTCCATCAGGTCGACATCGGCCGCACCGTCGGTGGTGAGCACCCAGATCGCGCCCCGGAACATGCCGCCGGATGCGCCTTCGGGACCGGCCGATTCCCGTCCGGCCATCGGGTGTCCGCCGACGAAACGAGACAGTCGCGAACCCGCCTCGACAACCGGCTGCTTCACCCCGGCGACGTCGGTGACGAGTGCATCGGTGTTGATCGTCGCGAGGGTGTCGAGGATCGCTCCGACGGGGCCTGCGAGCACCACGAGGTCGGCACCTTCGACCGCCTCGGCGATCGTCTCGCACGGGTCGACACCTTCCATGCGGGTCGCGAGGTCCAGCGCAGCACCGTCCGGGTCGTACCCGCGCACGTGCCACCCGGCCGTTCGCAGCGCGATCGCCACAGAGGTTCCCATCAGACCGGTGCCGAGGACGGCGGCTTCTCGTTGCATCCGCAACAGCCTAGGAAGTCCGATCCGGGGCATTTTCCCCCCCGGACGGCGTGGCCGGGCGCTCGATACACTCGCCGGCATGGCCACGGAATCGCATGCGGACGCCGCCGTTCCCTACGAACCCCATGTCGGCGAAACACGCCAGTACTGGCGCGACATCATCCTCGGTGTCAACGATGGGCTCGTCTCCATGGTGCTGCTCGTCATCGGCGTGGTCGGAGCCGGCCTGTCGAGAGAAGACGTCGTCATCACCGGCATCGCCGGCGCGCTCGCAGGTGCGGTGTCGATGGGCGCAGGCGAGTACCTGGCAACCAAGTCCCAAGACGAGGTACTCGCATCCGAGCTCGAGCTGGAGCGCACGCACATTCGGCACCACCGGGAAGCCGAACTGGAGCAACTGCACGAGATGTTCTCGGCCATGGGCGTCCACGACGAGGACCTGGACACGGTGGTGGCGGCCTTCGACCGATCGGATCGAGCACTCTTGAACGCAATGAAGGCGCTGGAGTTCGGTGCACCGGATTCGGAACGACGCTCGCCGTACCGGGCGATGGCGTTCTCGGGGCTCCTGTTCCTGCTCGGCGCCACACCCGCTGTGGCACCGTTCCTCTTCACCGAGACGGCAACAGGCGGACTCTGGTGGGCCACCATTCTCACCGCCCTGGCGCTGTTCGGCGTCGGAATGGCGAAGACGCGGGTGACCCGGACGAACCCGTTCATCGCCGGATTCGAAAACCTCGCCATCGCCGGGTTCGGCGGCGTGATCGCCTTCTTCGTCGGCAACGCCCTGGGCAACGGCCCGGTCGCCTGATCGGGACCCGATCCGGGGTGCGTGCAAGAAGCGGTCGCGCGCTTGCAAAAGTTTACTGCTTGCAGTATCTTGCACTTTGTGACTGATAGCAAGCAGGTAGAGAGCGTCGAGGACGACGGACACGTCGGCACCTTCATACGCGAGCAACGCGAACGGGCCAACCTCTCGCTTCGCCGTCTCGCGGATCGAGCCGGCGTCTCCAACCCCTACCTGTCACAGATCGAACGCGGCATTCGTCGGCCATCGGCCGAGATCCTCAAGCGCCTTTCCCGCGCCCTGGAGGTTTCCGCCGAGTCCCTCTACACCCGGGCCGGTCTCATCGACGCCGGCCCTGCTGCCCCGACGGTTGTCGAGGCAATCGAAGCCGACGTCGCACTCACACCACGACAGAAGAAAGTCCTGCTGGATCTGTACCGGGCGCTGCTCGATGCCGCGACCGCCAACGACGAGCAGGATTGAGAAGAGGAGCAGCCTCCATGAAAACCAAGAAATATCTCTACGCAGCGGTCGGCGCCCAAGTCGCCGTCGCCAAGTCAGCCCAGACCAAGCTCGAAGAGCTCATGGCGAAGCTGAACTCGAACGCCACCAACGCGTCGTCCGATGTCAAGGGCCGCATCGACATCTGGGCGGGCGAAGGCGAGAAGTTCCTGTCGCAGGTCACCGACACGAAGGCGATCGACGAGATCACCTCGAAGGTCGACTTCGATCAGATGTCCACCCAAGTCCACAAGCTGCGCGACCAGCTCGAGGACATCGTGTCGACGTGGCGTGCCAACTTCCGGCCCGAGTCCAAGATGGCGGTGACGGTCACCGTCGGTGACTCCGAGCCCGCTGCTGCGGCGAGCGCCCAGGCGTCGTCGTCCAGCACCTCCCAGAAGCCCGCCGCCAAGACGACCGCCGCCAAGAAGCCCACAGCCCAGGCCACGACCGCCAAGACGACTGCGGCCAAGAAGCCGGCGGCGAAGAAGCCCGCCGCCCAGAAGGCCTCCTGACGGGCCGCAGCTGACGCACACGCGACAAGGGCCCCCGGTCGATTCGGCCGGGGGCCCGTTCCGTTCTGCGAAGCCGGCTTGCCTAACCGCTGACCGTGTCAGCTCGAAACCGAGGGCTCCACGCTTGCAGCCGCCTCGACCCACGCCGCCACCATGGCCTCGGTGGGCAGGCGACGCACCAGTCGCTTGGCGTCGTTGACCTCGACCATCGAAATCAGCAGGCTTCTCGGATTTCTCCGCCGAAGGGCTTTCACCGTGTCGACGCCGACCACTTTCAGCAGGTCGGCATACTCGGCTCCCACTCCCCTGATCCGCATGAGATCGGCCCGATTGACCCAGTCGAGAAGCTGGTCGGGATCCAGGTCCGCCGACTTGGCGAGAGCGTTGCGGCCCCGCTTCGTGCTGGCATGCCGGAGAAGCGACTCGGTCGTGCGAACGCCAGCCTTCCGGAGCCTCGTGGCCTCCTTCGGATGGATGCCGCGCAACTCACCGATCGAACCCATGACTACCTGCTCCCTCTCCAATAGTGCCGTGCGCCGATGCCGCTGGACCCTAGCGTTGGCGCAGAGGCGCTGACAGGGGCAGCAGACCTGTTCTAGGGTTCCGCCGGTGACCGGAACCGTGGAACGAAAACGACGCCTGCGCGGGAACCAGATCCTCGACTCCGCCGCCCGGATCTTCGCTCGTGACGGATATCACGCCGCCCGCATGGATGACATCGCGGCGGAACTCGACCTGACCAAGGCTGCCCTCTACTACTACTGCGCTTCCAAAGAAGACCTCTTCGTCAAGGTCATCGAAGCAAGGGTCGGGATCGCCGTCGACGCTCTCGAACATCTCGACGCCACGACCGCCACCGCAAAGGTGCGGCAGGCCGTCGCAACCCACCTCCAGGTCTTCCACCACCACCGCGACATCTACACGATGTTTCTCGGCGAGCGTCTCCAGGCCATCAGCGCCGAATCCGCCTCGGTGGTCGACGAGATGGGCCGCCGGTTCGAGCGTCGCTGGGCAGAATTTCTCGAAGAGGGGATGGCCACCGGCGAGTTCCGAGCCGACATCGACGTGTTCGTCACCGTCAAGGCGTCGCTGTCGATGTGCAACATGACGCTCACCTGGTTCCACCCCGAAGGACGGCTGAGTATCGACGAGCTCGCCGACCGCTTCGGCGACATCATCCTCGGCGGCATCACCGCGTGAGATCGGACGCAGTGCTGGGGCTATGGCAGGACCGGGCACCGACGGAAGCCATCACCACTGCCCGCGAGGCCGAACGGCTCGGGTACCGCCGTCTCTGGATCGGGGAGATGGCCACCTACGACGCCTTCGCCCTCGCGACTGCGGTCTCAGGTGCAACGTCGCACATCGAGCCGGTTGTGGGGCCACTGGCAGTCACGATCCGCACGCCCGCCACCGTCGCGATGGGAGTCGCATCGATCACGTCGCTGACCGGCCGGCTCGCGCACGTCGCGCTCGGGACGTCGAGTCCCGTGGTGAATCACTGGCACGGCCGCAGTCGCACCGGTGCGACCCGCCAGCTCGGGATCGCCTCCCAGTCGGTTCGCACGCTCCTCGCGGGCGACCGCGACCCCAGTACCGGTTTCCGGCTCCGCTTACCCCCGGTACCGAGCGAGATCCTGCTCGCGGCCTTCGGCCCGGCCGCAGTGCGGACGGCGGCTGCTCACGCGGATGGGATGGTGCTCAACATGGTCACGCCGTCGGCGACGGCTCGGCTTCGGAAGGCGGTCGATGCCGCGGGAGGCACCAGAATGCCGATGTCGGCGTGGCTGGTCACGGCGGTTGAGCCCGGCCCCGCCGAGATCGCCCAGATCAGGTCTGCAGTCGTCGGCTATCTCGGCGCTCCCGGTTACGGCGAGATGTTCGCCGAAGCCGGCTACACCGAACTCGTCGACATGGCCCGGTCGGGCGTCCACCCCCGGGACCTGATCGGAGCCATCCCCGACGACTTCGAACAGTGTGTGGGGCTCGTGGGGTCGAAGTCCGACATCGCGTCGCTTCTCGCCGACTACGACAAGGCCGGGCTGGACACCGTGTGCGTGGTTCCCGTCACCGCCACCGGAGACCACGGCCGTCGTGCGCTCGGTGTGGTGGCAGAACTCACTTCCGCCAACGAAGGCGGTTGACGACCGTACGCCCCGCGGGAGTCTTGGCCGGAGGCGTCGAGAGGACCAGATCGCCTTCGTCCGTCCAGCCGATCTGACGAATCTGGACGTCTCCCACCCAGTCGGGAAAGAGGCTCACCTCCACATGGTGGGTCACTCGGCCGTCATCGAGTGTGTAGCGGCCCGCATATGCCAAGTACCCGGCCGCAGCCGCCGCCCGCTGTTCGGCAGTGGCCGCGGCGAGCGTCCCGGTGCCCAGCGGCCGGCGGCCCTTTCGCTGCAATGTCGCCCACATCCGGCCGTCCTCGGTATACGTCAGCAGGCCTTCCGCCTGACCGCCGAATGGCCGGGTCACGGTGTCATCGACGGACACCGTCCACTCGACCAGGTGCCATGTTCCCTGGAGTTCTCGCATCGCACGGCACGTTACCCGCGAAAGACTCTTCTACCGGCGGGTAGAATTTCGTCCTGGCAGTTGATACCTTGGGAGGGCGCCCGAAAGGATCACCGTGACGCTCGTCCGCAACGATGCCCTCAAACTCGCCCTCGACACCGGCGACAACCCGTACCTGATGGACGGGTACGCCCCGGTCGACACCGAGATCGACGCCGAGGACCTCACCGTCGTCGGCGAGATCCCCGCGGACCTCAACGGCCTCTACGTCCGCAACGGTCCCAACCCGATGTTCAGTCCGCCAGGTCGATATCACTGGTTCGACGGCGACGGGATGCTGCACGCCATTCACTTCCGGGACGGCAAAGCGACCTACCGCAACCGCTGGGTTCAGACCGAGGGCTTCAAGGGCAACCGGGCGGTCGGTCGTGAGCGGTACGCCGGGATGATCGAGCCGTCGCACCGCAACCCGCCGACCACGATGTATCGCGGGTTGAAGGACACTGCCAACACCGACGTCATGTTTCACAACGGGTCACTGCTCGCGCTCTGGTACCTGTCAGGCGACCCCTACCGGATCGACCCGATGACGCTGGAGGCGACCGGGCGCCAAGACTGGGGCGGCGACCGCAACGGCTGCGTGTCGGCGCACGCCAAGGTGGACGAGTCCACCGGGGAGTTTCTCTTCTTCGACTACGGCCCCACCGCCCCCTACCTCTGGTACGGCGTGGTTTCGGCCGAAGGCCGGCTGGTCCATCACGTCCCGGTTCCCCTCCCGGCCGCCCGTCTCCCGCACGACATGGCCATCACCCCGAATCATTCGATCCTCATGGACCTTCCGCTGTACGCGGACCCCGAGGTGTTCGCGGCCGGCCGGCACCGGCTGATCTTCAACGCCGATCTCCCCGCCCGCTTCGCCGTCATCCCGCGCTACGGAGCGACGAACGAGGTTCGCTGGTTCGAAGCCGACCCGTGCTACATCTATCACACGATGAACGCCTGGGAAGAAGGCAGCACCATCGTGCTGGATGTGTGCCGCACGCGGCGGCCCGCCCCGCCCGACCGCCCCCTCACGGGTCCGCTGGAGTCGCTCCTCGAATACCTCAGACTCGATGCCCAGTGGTATCGCTATCGATTCGACCTGACCACCGGACGCACCAGCGAGGGTCCGATGGACGACCTCAACACCGAGTTTCCGACCATCAACACGGCCATGACCGGGATCCCAAGCCGGTACGCCTACAACATCGCCATCGAGAGCGGGTACACCACCCTCTTCGACGGGATCGTCAAGTACGACATGGAAACCGGATCCTCGCTGCGATACGACTTCGGCCCGGGACGATTTGGCTCCGAGGCGCCGTTCGCGGCGCGAGGATCCGCCGCCGAAGACGACGGGTACCTCGTCAGCTTCGTGGCGAACCACGAAGACGGCCTCTCCGAGTGCGTGATCATCGACGCCCCGACCATGACCGAGGTGGGAAGAGTCCAGATCCCCCAGAGGGTGCCGCACGGATTCCACGCCTGTTGGGTGGACCAGGACCAACTCGAAGCTCACCGACCGTGACCAGGGGCATCCACGTCCTCGGCGGGTACCAGACCGACTTCGCCGAGAACTGGGCGTCCCTGGATCGCGGCCCATTCGACGGCCTCTCCGAAGCAGTGCTCGGCGCGCTGGCAGACGCCCGGCTCGATCCGGCCGAGGTGGACGCATTCGAGGTCGGCAACTTCGTTGGCGAACTCTTCGTTGGCCAGGGACACCTCGGCGGGATGGTGGCAGCGATCGACCCGGCGTTCGCAGGCAAGCCCGGGGCACGACACGAGGCAGCCTGTGCCTCCGGTTCGATCGCGGCGTTGTCCGCCATCGCCCGAGTCGAGGCGGGGTGGAGCGACGTGGTGGTCGTGGTGGGGATGGAACAGATGCGCAACGTCGACGCCGGCACCGCCGCCGGCCACCTGGGTGCGGCAATGTGGCAGGGACGGGAAGGACGCGAGGCGACCTATCCGTGGGTGTCGCAGTTCTCCCAGATCGCCGAGGTCTACGCCAACCGTTGGGGGCTCGACGACACTCACCTCTCTGAGATCGCCCGCAAGAACTTCGACAACGCCCACCGCAATCCCAAGGCTCAGGCGCGCGGATGGTCGTTCGAGCCGGGTGCGTTCGCAGCCGACGACGACCTCAATCCGATCGTGGAGGGCAGACTCCGCCGACAGGATTGCGGCCGTATCACCGACGGGGCCGCCGCAGTCGTCCTGTGCTCGGCTGAGTACGCCGCCCGCCATGCGAACCGACTTGGGACCGAGCTGTCTGCGTTCCCTCGAATCGCCGGGTGGAGCACCGCGACCGCGCCCATGCTGCTCGACTCGAAGCTCGCGGCGATGCCCGAAGGCGGCCCGATGTTCCCCCATGTGACAAGAGTCGTGACCGAGGCCCGAGAGATGGCGCAAACCGACCTCGACCACATCGATCTCATCGAGACCCATGACTGTTTCACCATCAGCGAGTACCTCGCATACGACCATCTCGGACTGAGCGAGCCGGGCAAGGCGTGGCAGGTCGTGAAAACGGGAGCAGCCCGCATGGACGGTTCCCTCCCGATCAACCCTTCCGGCGGCCTCATCGGCGGAGGCCATCCCGTGGGGGCAACCGGTGTTCGGATGCTGGTCGACGCCGCCTCACAGCTGCAGGAGACGGCCGGGGAGATGCAGGTCGATGGCGCCCAGACCGCTCAGACGCTCAACATCGGGGGCTCCCTGACGACAGTGGCCAGCTTCGTGCTGACCCGGGAGGGTTAGTGGTCCCTCACGAGCTCCGGCGGGGACGCAGTTCCTCGACGTCCCGCTGAGTGTCGATGTCCCGAGGGGGCAGCGACTCGATCCAGACCTCTTCGACCCATTCGGGATGCGCCTGCAGAAGTCTCCGGGCCCCCTCGTCGCCTTCCAGCGACATCAGACGCGGCCACAGGTCCCGGGACACCAGCACGGGATTGCCCCACGTGTAGCGGTACTTGGGGACCACCGCGAGGTGTTTCGTGACCTTCCATGCTTCCGCCAGCTTCTCGGCCACCTCGTCGGGGATCTCCGGTTGGTCACCGAGCACGATGAACGCTGCTTCGACCTTGGAGAGCCGGGTGAGCGCATCCAGGCCCACCCGCAGGGACGCCGCCAGCCCCTCCTCCCACTCCGGGTTCTCGATGATGCCGATGTCGGTCAGATCGACACCTTCCATCACCGCCTCGATTTCGGCACCGAGGACGATCCAGGTCTCGTCGACCGGAAAGCGCTTCACGTGCTCCAGCACCCGATCGAGCAGCGTCGCCGAACCCCACCGTTCCAGCTGCTTCGGACGACCCAGACGGCGCGACCCGCCTGCGGCGAGGACGAGAGCGGCGATCATCCTTCCGCCTTCCCGAGACGCTGCGGCACACCGACCAGCGCCGGCTCTGCAGTGGCGCCGTAACGCACCGCGGTCATCTCGGCGAGGATCGCGACCGCCACCTCGCCGGGAGACTCCGCGCCGATGTCGAAGCCGATCGGTCCGTGGATCCTGTCGAGTTCCTTGTCTGCCCAACCGGCCTCCGCCAGTCGCTCCCGACGGGCGGCCGCAGTCTTCCTGCTGCCCATCGCCCCGATGTAGCGGACCGGGGTGTCGGCCACCATCGGCCACAGCGGGTCTTCGAATCGGGCGTCGTGGCTGAGAACCACGACAAAGGTGCGTCGGTCGAGCACGAGACGGTCCGCGAGGTCGCCGGGCCATCCCACGAGGAGTTCGTCGACGTCAGGAAACCGGTCTCGGGTGGTGAAGGCGGGTCGTGCGTCGGACACCGTCACGTGATATCCGAGGCGGCCGGCGATGGCGGCGAGTTCCTGGGCGATGTGGACGGCTCCGAAGACCAGCAAACGCGGTCGGGGCGCCACGACGTCCACGAAGATCTCGGTGGCGCCGTCGTAGCGAAGTGTGGCGGACTGCTCGCGGTCCATGAGGACCACCGCATCCTCGGCTGCGAGGGCCGTGGCGGCGGTGTCCCCGGCAACCACTCCCCTCTCGCGGTCAACGACGGCAGAGGCACCGAGGGCTGGGCCTGTGACCACTGTCAGCTTGGCGCCGAGTCGTTCGGAGTCGACGAGAGCTCTCAGGGCATCGAGGACGGCATTCACCACGGTTCGATCACGACTGCGATGCTGCCGCCACACGCCAAACCCACCTCGAAGGCGTCGTCGTCGGCGATGCCATAGGTGACGACCTTTGTCGTACCGGACTCGAGTACCTGTTGGGCGTGCAGGAACACGTCGTTCTCGACGCAGCCGCCCGAAACCGAACCCTCCATGTCGCCGGCCGAGCTCACGAGGAACTTCGAGCCGACCGGGCGTGGTGCCGATCCGCTGACTTTCGCCACCGTGGCGACGGCGACAGTCTTTCCTTCGGAGACCCAGCGGTCACGGGTCTCGAGTTCTTCCCTCATCTGCGTCCTCAGGTCGTCCCCACGGACTCTAGGAGCCGGACGAGGGTTCTGAGATCGCGCAGATTCCCCGCAGCGAGGAAGTCGTCGATGTGGGGCAGCGCCGCCTTCATCCCCCGCGTCTCCGGAGCGAACCCGTCCCGGCCGGCGAGAGGATTCAGCCAGACCGTCCGATACACGGTCCGCTGCAGGCGTTCCATCTCTGCTCCGAGCAGCTCGGGTTCTCCCCTGTCCCATCCGTCGGAGATGATGATCGCCACCGGCGACCCCCGACACACCCTGCGGGACCAGTCCCGATTGAAGGTGCGGAGCGACTCGCCGATCTGGGTCCCCCCGGACCAGTCGTGGACGTGGTCGGCGACCGACGCGATGGCGTCGGCGGGCTTGCGGCGCGCCAGCTCACGGGTGATGCGTGTGAGCCGGGTGGAGAACACGAAGGCTTCGAGTCGCCCGAAGCGGTCGCGAGCGGCATGGGTGAAGTACAGGAGCATCTCGGCGTACTGCTCCATCGAGCCGGATACGTCGGCGATGACGATCACGGGTCGTTTGCGAACCGTGCGCGCAGTCATCGACAGCCGCATCATGTCGCCTCCCGGTCCCACCGCAGCCCGCATCGACCGGCGCAGGTCGGGCACATCGCCACGTCGCAACGGCGCACGCCGACGAGCCCGCACCAGTGCGGGGTTCCACACCATCTGGGCGATCATCGCCTTCACCTGCTGTTCCTCGGTCTTGGTGAGCAACGAGAAGTCCTTCTCGGCGAGTCGTTCGACGGCACTCGCCCCCAGGGCAGTCGTCGTCTCCTCCTCGTCTCCACCGTCCCCCTCCCCCTCGCCGGCCCCTCTCTCGATCGCCCAGGTACGGGGCGAGGTCATCTCGGTGAAGGCCATCCCCACCCCCTCTTCCCCCCGGAAGAACCGGATGAACACCCGATCGAAGATCGGGATGTGATCGCGGGCAGTGACGGTCAGCGCGCGGAACGACCAGTACACGTCTTCGGCGGACGCCGCCCCCACGAGTTCCAGGGCGCCCATGAGATCACGGGCAATCGTCGGTGGTACCGGGACGCCCCCCTCGCGCAGGGCCCGACCGAACTCGACGAGCCGGGAGGATCCGCCGGGGGCCATCATCCCGGACAGTTGGTTGGAGCTTCCTCGCGCTCCCACGGGGGGCCGGTGCGCGCGAGGTAGTCGACGCAGTCCGCCCGCACCGCGTCTCGCGGTTCGCCCTGCCACTCGAAATGCATCGGATCGGGGATCCGCCACCCGGCGCCCCAGACGAATCCCCAGTTGCGCATGACCTGGCCGAACTCCTCGGAAAGCGACGGCGCCGAACCGAACCCGTTGGAGGTCGGGTTGAAGTCGATGGCGATGCCCCATGAATGCCTGGACAGGGCGAAACCCCTGTCCAGGTCTCCGCCCCGGGCGAGGCGGGGGTTATAGCACCCTCCCGCGAGCTGGAAATCGACCGGATCGATCTCGTCGGCGAGACCGGTCGCCTCCAACTCACCCAAAGCGCCCTGGATCGCGGGAAGCACCAGCCGGTGGCAGCGGAACTGGCCGAGGCGCGGAAGCTCGACGGTGAGGATGTTGGCGTCGTACCAGTGGTTGTCGGTCTCGATCCGGTCGGTCCCCGTCTGCCGGAAGGAGAACTCGCCGAACCGCTGCTTGATCTGGGCCATCGGAAGGACGCCGTCGACGAAAGGCTCACCCTCCGAGCCCGGGCCACTCACCCGGATCGGAGCGTCGCCGAGTACGGCCCTGACCATCAGGTCGACCACGGTCGTGTTCACACCCCACATCAGCGCCGAACTGGGACGTTCGATGCCCAGCGAAGTGGCGGTGGCAGTGTCGAACAGCAACTCCGACCACCCCATCGACTCGTCCGGTGCGATGGCCGACACCTCGAGGGTGTGGATGGCGCCGTCCCACGCTTCGAGGGTGATCTCGTCGCCGACCTCGGCGCCACGCAACGCCGCGGTGGCTACGGACATGACCACGCCGTCAGCCAGAGCAGCGGAGATCTCGACGCCCAGCAGAGGGGCGGCGCCGACCGGATCCACAGCAGTGAACGCCATCGGCACCGCGAAACCCGGGTCGAAGAACTGGACCCGGGTGTCTCCCCTGGTCACCGCCTGCATCCGGATCGTTCCGGACTGCATCACGGTGGGCTCGATCCCGAGGACCGAGGCCATCGTGTCGAGAGCCGCCAGCGTGCGCGGCGAGAGCCCGCCGGACTCGGAGACTCGAACTTCGGCGAGGTCGTGTTCCCAGGCGGCCGCCGGTTCGGGCACGCCGACCAGGAGTGCCCCCGCCAGCACCGCGCCCGATGCGAGCGTCAGCCGGCGGCGAACTTCTCTGTCCCCTCGCGAGTGACGAGTTCGACGTCCTCGCGGTACTTCAGCACCACGCCGAGCGTGTCGTCCACGGACTCCTTGTCCAGCTCGTGAGCACCCAACACCCGCAACGCCCGCGCCCAGTCGATCGTTTCGGCGACACCGGGGGGCTTGAAGAGGTCGAGCGCCCGGAAATCTCGCATCGCAGCCGCCAACTGCCGGGCGAGGCGTTCATCCATCTCCGGCACCCTGGTCATCACGATCGCCACCTCGCGGTCGAGATCGGGGTAGTCGACCCAGTGGTAGATGCACCGGCGCTTCAGGGCATCGTGGATCTCTCGGGTCCGGTTGGATGTCAGGATCACCACCGGCGGCTGCTCCGCCCGGATCGTCCCGATTTCGGGGACCGTGACCTGAAAGTCCGAAAGGATCTCCAACAAGTAGGCCTCGAACTCCTCGTCGGCGCGGTCGAGCTCGTCGATCAGCAGCACCGGTCTGCCGGGCGTTTCGACTGCCTGGAGGAGCGGTCGGGCAACGAGGAACTCCCGACTCATGATGTCGGAGATGTCGGCATCGACAGTCTCACCTTTGGCCTCGACCAGACGGATTGCCAGCATCTGCCGGGCGTAGTCCCACTCGTACACCGCGTGGTTGACGTCGAGGCCCTCGTAGCACTGCAACCGGATCAACGGTGTTCCGAGGATCTGAGCCAGGACCTTGGCGACTTCGGTCTTCCCGACCCCGGCTTCGCCTTCGAGAAAGAGCGGGCGCTCGAGTTGGAGGGCAAGATGCACCGAGACCGCGAGGCTGCGGTCAGCGATGTAGCCGGCGCCTGCCAACGCGGACACGACCTCTTCCACGGAGGAGGGGAGCATGCCTCCACGATACCGGTCGCAGGGACAATCCCACACCCGCAGTAGGCTTTTCGACGTGTTCGACCAACAACAGGTCCCCACCGTCGACGCGCAGGAGGCGGCGTCCCGGATCGCGGCAGGCGCCCTTCTCGTCGACGTGCGCGAGCAGGCCGAATGGGACGAAGCACGCATCCCCGGAGCGATCCACCGGCCGATCGGCACGATCAACGACTGGTTCTCCGAACTTCCCGCCGACCGGGAGATCGTATTTCAGTGTCACTCGGGTGGCCGCTCCGCCCAGGTCGTCGAGGCCCTGGCTTCCCAGGCGGGATTGGAGAACGTCTGGAACCTCGCAGGAGGCATCGTGTCCTGGGCCAACGCCGGACATCCGGTGGACTACGACCCGCCAGACGAGGAGCAGGCGAATGGGTGAGTCAGCCTGCTTCCTCAATTCGACATGTTTGACGTGCGGGCGCTTCGTCGACTTGAACGAACTCGAAGATCCGGAGATCTGTCCGCACTGCGGCGACGAGTTGCCTAGGCCTGCGCGAACGCCTGGTTGAGTGCCCGCCGCACCATCACCTTGGCGAGATGGGTCTTGTACTCAACGGAACCGTAGAGATCCTCGAGCACGGTGATGCCTTCCACGGCGCGTTCAGCCGCGGAAGCCACCGCCGACTCGCTTCCGTCGGTTCCGATGAGCGCTTCCATGACGCCCCGGGTCAATTCCGGCTTGAGTCCCACCCCCGTCAATGCGACACGGGCGTCGGAGACCGACCCGTTGGACTTCTCCACCCATGCCGACGCACCGGCGACGGCATAGTCGGTGTGGCCGCCTCGGCGCCCGAGCTTCTCGTACGCCGAACCGCCGCCCCGCTTGGGGATCCGGATCGAGGTCAGGATCTCGTGTGGTTCGAGAGCCGAGGTCATGGCGTCGACGAAGAAGTCGTCGGCGGCGATCTCGCGGGTTCCATCGGGACCTTGCGCGGTGATCGTCCCCCCTAGCGCCAGCACCGCGGAAGGTTGATCGGCGGCGATGTCTGCGTGGGCGACGGCTCCACATGTCGTCCCCCGCACCCTCACCTGGCGATCACCGGTCCACGCAGCCGCCGTCTTCAACACGGCGGGAACGTCGGCCGCAGCCGTCTTCTCGTGAGTCACGAGCGCGCCGATGGTGATGGCGTCACCGTCCTCGGAGATGGCGTCGAGCCCCGGCACCCTGCCGATGTCGACCACGACATCGGGCGACAGCAGCCGCAGCTTCATCATCGGAATCAGCGACATCCCGCCCGACATCACCTTCGCGAAGTCGGCATTGCCCAATTCCCGAACCGCCTCGTCGATCGAGGAGGCGGCGACATAGTCGAAAGCCCTTGGATACATCTCGTCCTCCTCAGTTCTGCGCGTCCTGCATGGCCTGCCACACCCGTTTTGGTCGTAGCGGCATGTCCACGTGCTTCACACCCTTCTCGGCGAGCGCGTCAACGACCGCATTCACGAGCGTCTGGGCCGAGCCGATCGTTCCAGCCTCGCCGACACCCTTCACCCCCAACGGATTCACATCCGTCGGCGTGACCGTGCGGTGCAGCTCGTAGCTCGGGACGTCGGCCGCGGTCGGCATCGGGTAGTCGATGAGTCCTGCCGTGAGCAGGTTCCCGTCACCGTCGTAGATGGCGTCTTCGAAGAGCGCCTGTCCGATGCCCTGGGCGACCCCGCCGTGGATCTGGCCGTCCACGATCATCGGGTTGATGACCTCGCCGCAGTCGTCGACGTTCACCCACCGCAGGATCTTCACGTCACCGGTGTCGGAGTCGACCGAGACCAGGCAGGCCATCGTTCCGAACGGCCAGGTGGCGTTCGTTGGGCTGAAGATGGCGTGTGCTTCCATCCCGCCCTCCATGCCCTCGGGCAAAAGGTGAGGCTGGTAGGCCGTCTTGGCGATCTCCTCCCAGGAAATCGACTTGTCGGGCGATCCCGCCACATGTGCGGCGCCGTCCTCGAACCGGATGTCATCCTCAGATGCCTCCAGCAGGTGGGCGGCCACCTTGGCGGCCTTCTCGCGTACCTTCCCCGCCGCCTCGAACGCGGCAGCGCCGTCGACGGCGGCAGAGCGCGATCCGAAGGATCCGATCGAGACCGGCGCCTCCTTCGTGTCGCCGTAGGTGACTTTGATCTTGTCCATCTCGATCCCGGTCTGCTGGGACACGATCTGGGACCACGTGGTCTTGTGCCCTTGTCCCGAGGGGCCGGTTCCGATGATGACGTTCGCCGTGCCGTCCGGATTGACCCGGACCAGGCCGGAGCCGTTGAAGGCGGACGGCACCCCGTACTCGGCCCAGGAGAAGCCCAGATCGACCAGACCCGATGGGCCGAAACCGCACACCTCCATGTACGTCGACAGGCCGACACCGGCAAGCTTGCCCTCCGATCGGAGTCGGTCCCGCTCGGCCTTCATCTCGGAGTACTCGGGCAGGTCCAGCATGGCCTGCAGATTCGTCCCGTAGTCGCCGGTGTCGATCGCGAACCCCGCCGGCGACATCGCCCCGGGAAACTCCTCGTTGGGAATGAAGTTCTTCATGCGCACCGCCGCCGAGTCCATTCCGATCTCACGGGAGTACGCATCCATGATCCGCTCGAGGTAGTAGATCGCTTCAGGGCGTCCCGCTCCCCGATACGCATCTGTCGTCTGCAGGTGCGTCGTCACACAGTCGAGCTTGAGACGTGTCGGGAACTTGTACTGGCCGGATCCGACGAAGACCCCCAGGAACGGGATGGCGACCGTGAAGTTCTGGGAGTAGGCCCCCATGTCACAGATGGCGTCCAACTCGTACGCCAGGACCTCACCTTCTCGGGTTCCGGTGATCGTGGCCGTCCCGATCCATCCTCGCCCCTGGATGGTGGACACCGCTGCCTCGCGGCGATTCTCGGTGTACTTGACCGCCTTGCCCAACTGCTTGGCAGCCCACGGGACGAGGATCTCGTCGGGATAGACGTTCAGCTTGGCGCCGAAGCCTCCCCCGACTTCGGGGGCGATGGCGTGGACATGGTTGTAGGGAATCCCGAGAACCTTGCCGACAGCGCCGGCGACCGCCGAGATCATCTGCGACGACGACCACAGGGTCATCTCCTCGTATCCGCTGTTCCACTCCGCCACCACAGAACGCGGTTCGATGGCGGTGGGGAGCAGCCGCTGATTGTTCATCTCCAGCGACACGACGACGGTGTCGTCGCGGTCCTTGGCAGCGGCGATCTGATCGACGAGGCCCGCCTGGGTCTCGTCGTCGGCGCCGAACGGTGTCGTCCAGGTGACCAGGATGTTCGAGTCCAGTCCGTCGTGGACTTTCATCCGATCCGACGCGGCGTCCTTCAGGTCGACGACTGCTTCCAGGGCGTCGTAGTCGACGAACACGGCGTCGGCCGCGTCCTGAGCCTGGGTGCGAGTCGCCGCGACCACCATCGCCACCGCCTCGCCCATGTGCTTGACGGTCCCGTCCGCCAGCAGCGGTCGCGCCTGACCGACAGGAACCTGCACCGGGAGCGACCCGAGATGCCGGACGTCGTCGGCGGTGTACACCGCCTTCACCCCGTCCATCGAACGAGCCTCGTCGGCGTCGATCGAGGTGATGCGGGCATGGGCGTAGGGGCTGCGGACGAACGCAGCATGCAACATGCCGGTGCGCTTCACGTCGTCGACATACAGACCGGTGCCTGTGACGAGCGCCGGATCCTCGCGTCGCCGGACGACGCCACCGAGTGCGCTGGTGGTGCTCATGCGTTCACCTCCCATTCCGCCGGGGCAGGGGTTTCGCCACGCAACTTGGAAGCGGCGTAGTCGATGGCCTTCACGATGTTGTGATAGCCGGTGCACCGGCACAGATTTCCTTCGATTCCGTGCCGAATGTCATCTTCGGTCGGACTCGGATTCTCGGCGAGCAGACCTGCCGCCGACATGATCATCCCGGGAGTGCAGTAGCCGCATTGCAGACCGTGGCGCTCCCAGAAGCCCTCTTGCAAGGCGTGCATTTCGTCGCCTTCGGCGAGACCCTCGATCGTGGTCACGGTCGCACCGGCCGCCTGCACGGCGAGCATCGTGCACGACTTCACGGACTTGCCGTCCACCAGCACCGTGCAGGCGCCGCAGTACGACGTTTCGCATCCGACATGCGTGCCTGTGAGGTCGAGATTCTCCCGAATGAAGTGCACAAGAAGTGTCCGTGGTTCGACATCGGCCGACACCGACTCCCCGTTGACGGTCAATGACACCTGCAAGGTGCTCCTCCTTGGACGACTGGCCCCGAACCTAATGCCACCTCTCGAGACGAGGGTCCGCGATCCGGACTTTTCCACAGGCTGGGGCAACGTTGGAGAAGTCCGCGCAGCACCGACATACGCGACGGGTCCGGCGCATACACTTCACGTGGTGGACCGATGCCGAACCGAAGACACACCCGAGAACTCCCCCATCCCGGCTGGCGCCGGACTTGCCCCACTGGGGGAAGAAACCGCGACGTAGGGGGACCGTCGGCTGCCTTGAGCCGGCGAGCGGGTCGCGAGCGGAAACGACCCCCTCTCCCAGCCTCTCACGCGTGCCGAACCCAGCCAACCGGCTGAACTGGCCCGTGTGCTCGACGTCGCGGCCAGGGAAGGCTGAAACCGGTTCGCGAGTCAGGAGCGCACGAACCGCGAGACCGTTTCCACGTGGGGAGTCTGGGGGAACTGGTCGACAGGCTGGACCCACTCCAGTAGATAGCCGGCATCGGCGAGCAGGCGGGCGTCTCGTGCGAACGTGGCCGAGTCGCACGAGACGGAGACGAGCACCGGTGGGCCAAAAGCGACGAGCGCATCGACCGTTTCCGGCCCCAGTCCCGTGCGCGGCGGATCGACGATGACGACGTCCGCCCCCGCATCGAGCGCCTGCAAGCCTGGCAGGGCCGGCATGGCCAGGACCCGGCCTTCGGGAAGGTTGCGTCTGAGGTCTGCGACCGCGGTGCGGCTGAACTCGATGGCGATCACGTCGGCGAAGTCGGCGCCCACGGTTGCGCCGAAGAGCCCGACGCCCGCGAACACGTCCACGAGGGTCGTACCCGAGCCGGCAGCCTCGGCGACGAGGCGCACCAACGTCTCTGCGCCATCGGTGTTGGGCTGGAAGAACGCCCGGCCGGTGATCTGAAACCGGATTCCCGTAACGATCTCCGTGATGATCGCGTCCTGGGGTCGGGCGTGGCCCTCCCCGATGATGACCGCTTCGCCGGTCCTCAGCCCCGCCCGGAGCGTCAAGTCCGACTCTGCGGGTCTCCCCAGCACGTCGTCGAGCAGCGCCGCAACCGCAGGCGCGCCGAGAAGGCATTCGGCGAGCACCACGAGATCGTGGCTGGCCGGCCGGTGAAAGCCTGGGCCTGCCGGAGACGGGTGGAGGTCCAGTCGATTGCGATATCCGAAGTCGGGACCGGGCGTCTCGACAGGTCGCACGTCGACGGAATCGAAACGGCCGATCCGGCCGAGTGCCGCCTCGACCGCAGCCTGCTTCCAGGCCGCCTGCAGGTCGCGAGGCGCCATCTGCCAGGTGCATCCCCCGCACTCGGCGGCATGGCGACATGGCATCGGAATACGGTCCGGTGACGGACGGGCCAGCGCGGTCAGCAGACCGCGGGCGAACCGCTTCTTGGACATGACGATCTCCACCTCCGCCACATCCCCCGGCATCGCACCCGCGACGAAGACGGCTTTCCCGTCGAGTCTTCCGATCCCTTCGCCGTCGGAACCGACCGCGTCGATCTCGACGAGGGTCACGACTGCATCGCGGTCAACAACAGCAATTGCAGTTCGGCGAGCGTGTCGAGGACCACCGCATCGGTGTGATCCAGAGCCTGGTAGTCCTCCTCGGTCTCGACGCCGAGCCGGGCCGCCACGGCCAGTCGGATCTCCACGAGCACCCTGAGCACTCCGTGGGCTTCCGCCCGGCTGACGACGACACCGTCGGTTGCCGAGCCGAGGATGGTGGCGAACGCCGAGCGGTCTGCAGCCCGCGACTCGTCGAGTTCGCCTTCCATCCAACGCCAGTATTCGTCGTTGGCCGCGTCGTCTTCGGGATAGATCGCCACGTGGAAACGTTCGGCGGCAGGGTCCTCCTTGCGCTTGCCGACGAGATCCAAGGCGGTGGGGACATCTTCGAGGAAGTCGACGAGTCCCTCAGGCAGAGTGATGCGGACGCCATCAGGAGTGGGCTCGAAGAGATTCGTCACTTTTCAAGAGTGGCCCACAGGCCCTGCCGATGCAACCGGTAGCAGTCCATCTCGGCTTGTTCTCGGGGTCCGTCGTTGACGATGGCCCGGCCATCGTGATGGATTTGGGACGTGAGCTTCTCCGCCTTCGCCTTCGAGTGGCCGAAGAGTTCCATCAGCACCCAGATGACGTAGTCGAACAGGTTCACGGGGTCATTCCACACCACCACCTTCCACGTGAGGTCGGTGTCGGCGGACTCGTCGGTATCCGGAGTGACCGTTGGAGCCTGAGGCATCGCCAGTCGTGGAGCAGTCATGGCGTTCGATGGTAGGTGCTCACCGGTCCCGCTGGCACATGAACGGTGCCGACAACACCTTGCTGGGGCGACAGATACTATTGCTTGACGTTGGTTTACGTTCTATTACAAAGTACGACACGTCAGCGATATCGGAGCGAGCATGCACCACGAGCATCCAGATCTCATCGAGATCGACCGGCACATCCGCACCCACCTCGACCGGGTGCTTCGAGCCGAGCAGGAAGCGGCGGATCTCAGTCGGCGCCGTTCCGCCACGGTTCGGGACCGCCTGATCGACCTCGAAGAGCGTTCCGAGGCGGTCGTGGTCACCCATCGCGAAGGCGAGATCGCCGGAGTCATCGAGAGCGTCGGTGCGGACCACTTCGACCTCGTCTCGACGCGTGGCAGCGTGATCATCCCCATCTCGGTCGTGTCCGGATTGCGGTCGCTGTGAGACCTGGGATTGCCACCGTCATCGGAGCAGGCTGGGAGTCACGATTGGTGGAGCACGCCCGCAGGACCGGACTGGCGCGCCTCGTGGGCCGATGCTGTGACCACGCCGGGTTGGTCGACGTTGCGGCGCGAGCCGACGTCGTCTTCGTCGGGTCGGAGGCACACTGGTTGCCGGCCTCCAATCTGCGGGAACTGTCCACTGCGACGAGGCTCATCGGGGTGGCCACCGACGCGCCCGGGGCCAAGATTCTCGACGCGGCCGGGATCCCTGACGTCATCGACGCCGCCACACCCCCCGCGGGCATGCTGGCCATGGCGCTGGCCGGCCACGAACGGCAGCCGGGGAGGGTCGTGGAAGTCACCGGCCCACGCGGAGCTCCGGGGCGCAGCGAAGTGGCGCTCGCCCTCACCCATGTGGCAGGAGTCTCGGAACAGTCGTGCCTGATCGAAGCGGATCTTGCCGGACCGTCACTCGGGCTCCGAATGATGCTGCCACCTACGCGCTCCGGCATGCTGCATCGGACCCGGGGAGCGTCGCTCGTACCCGCACCGGCGGGCACCTCCGTCGTCGGAACCGTGCGGCTCGCCGGCATCATCGACGCGGCGCGCGATGCGCACGCCACGACCGTCATCGACGGAGGCCCTCACTCTGCGTGGCACTCGATCATCGATGTCTCCCAGGTCGTGATCGTCGGCGAGGCAAGCGATGTCGGCGTCGTGCGACTCGCCAGACTGTGCGAGACGTGGGTGGGACCGACCCCTCACCTCGTGATCAATCGGCACCGGCCCGGCCAGGACGTCCGACAGGTACGACGCGCGACAGGACTCGAGCCGACGGCAGTCATCTCCGAACACGACATGGCCGGACCCGGGCAGCTTCCCACGGCGGAAATGCGGGCGGCCCTGCGGGACCTCGCGCGTCAGCGAACGGCCTTGTAGGTCCCCAGGAACCGGATGTCGCCCAGCGACGACGGCGGAGGATCGAATACCCGGTGCAGACCGTCCGCACCCGGCTCGTGGCGAAGCTCCACGAAGAACCGGTATTGCCACGCGTCCTCGGCGGGCCGGGACTCGATCCGGGTCAGGTTCGCGCCTCTGAGACCCAGTTCCGTGAGTGCCAGGGCGAGCGCACCAGGGGTGTGAGATGTCGTGAACGCCACGGTCGACTTGTCGGCATCCGGTCGTGTCTCTGTCTCGCCGGGGGCCACCACGACAAACCGGGTCGTGTTGTGCGCCCGGTCGACCACATCGCGAACCAGCACCTCCAGACCGTTCGGACGTGCGGCGCGCTCAGGGCCGAGCGCCGCTTCGGAAGGGTCTGCCCGGTCGGCAACGAGACGCACCGCTCCCGCCGTGTCGTGCTCGGGCATCGCGGTCCATCCGTGCCGGCCGATGAATACTTCGGCCTGGGCGAGCGCCTCGGGATGGGAATGCACCGTCTTGATGGTGTCGATCGTCGTCCCCGGCGAGACGAGCAGACAGTGGCGGACCTCGACGAGATGTTCGGCAACGATGTGCACGTTGCCTGGCAGCAAGCGGTCGAGCACGGGAAGCACGCTGCCGGTGGTCGAGTTCTCGATCGGCAGGACGAGGCGCCCGACCTCCCCGTCACGGAGCGCGTCAAATGCGGACGAGAACGTCTCGAATCCGAGCCGATCCCCGTCGGGGAAGAGCTCGAGACTCGCCTGGTCCGAATAGGAGAAGCGCTCTCCCTGGAAGCCGATCTTCATGATCCGTGAACCCTAGAACGCCCGCGCGGGGCTTCCGCCGACCTCACGCGCCGCCCAGCCCGAAGGAACCGACGACCATTCGGCAGGAGCCGAGGGCTTCATCGAATCCCGGCGACGAAAAGGGCACGTCTTCAACAGCGAAGGGCGCATCGACGGGCGCATCGACATCGGGATCCGGGAAGTCGGCGAGGCCCTGATCGCGCATGCACTGGGCGAACGCGGCGAGCTGTTCGATCACCAGGTTGCGGACCTCGGGATCGGCCATTAGGTCCACGGCCTGGCTGGACGTCAGCAGCGGAGAACATTCGACGACAGCCTCCTGCACTGCCGGGTCGGCCGTGTTCAGCGACTCGGCGAGTGCTCCGAGCCGCGGCGCGCCGTCCGCATCGAACGCATCGGCGGGAACCTCCACTCCCTCGTCGGCGAGGCAACTCACAAAGGCCAGCCTCGCGGCTGCCGGCGACAACGTCGTCGTGGTGGTGACGGCCGCCGTCGTCGACACCACCGTCACGATTGTGGTTGCGGAGTCGTTCGACGACGACGGCGAACAACCGACCAGGAGAACGCAGAGAAGCAGGGCAGAAGTGGTGCGCATGCGTGGACCGAGAGTACCGACGACCGACCGATCCGATTCCGAACGCGATTCAGGGCAGCATGCCCCGTGCCGCCCTGAATCAGTGCCCCGCACTCATCGAACCAAACCGTGCCCTGCCGACCTCGTCCGGGATGGCAACTGACAGGAGGTCCTTCAACCGCCAGCTTCCCCCGAATACCGGTCGTCTCACACGCCGCGGTTCGACAACTCCGATAGCCTCTTTCCCAAGACCAAGCTACGGCAATGCCGCCGGTACTCCAGGAGCATCGCGGTGGTGTCCGAGCGGACTAGTCCTCGTAGCCGTCGGTCAGCAACTGGGCGAGGTCACGCACCCGCACGTCATCGCCGCGACCGAGTTCCTTGACGCCGTCATCGATCATCACGAAGCAGTACGGGCAGGACACGGCGATCTCGGTGGCTCCCGTCGCCAACGCCTCTTCGGCACGTTCGATGTTGACCTTCTTGCCCGTGTGTTCCTCCAACCAGAACCGGGCGCCTCCCGCTCCACAACACAGACCCCGGGTTCCGTGGCGCGGCATCTCGACCATGTCCACTTCGCCCGATGCCGCCACGACCTCGCGCGGCGCCAGATAGATGTCGTTGTGTCGACCGAGATAGCAAGGGTCGTGATAGGTGATCCGCTTGGCAGCTCCCGAACCGCCCTTCGGCGTCACCCGCTTCTGGGCGAGCAACTCGGCCAGCACTTGGGTGTGGTGGACGACCTCGTAGGTTCCGCCCATCTGGGGATATTCGTTGGCGAGCGTGTTGAAACAATGCGGACATTGGGTGATGACCTTCTTCACCCCGAGGTCGTCGAACGTCTCGATGTTCTGCAATGCAAGTTGCTGCCACAGATACTCGTTGCCGGACCGACGGGCCGGGTCGCCGTTGCACGTCTCCCCGGGACCGAGGATGGCGAAATCGATTCCGGCCTCGTGGAGCAGCTTGGCGAGAGACACAGTGACGTTCTGATTCCGATCGTCGAAGCTTCCCGCACACCCGACAAACCAGAGATACTCGGCGTGGTCGACTCCGTCCTCGCCGAGGATCGGCACCTCGAAGTCCAGCTTCTTCGTCCAGTCGGCTCGATTCTGCTGACCCATTCCCCACGGATTGCCCTGGTTCTCCATCGCCATGTACGCCTTGCCGAGTTCGCTCGGGAAGTTCGACTCCATGAGTGACAGGTAGCGGCGCATGTCGAGGATCTTGTCGAGGATCTCGATGTCGACCGGGCAGATCTCGTCGCACGCCTTGCATGTCGTGCACGACCACACCTCTTCGGGCGTCACCCGTTGGAACACCGAGTCGCCCTCGATCACGATGCCCGGTGCCAGGCCAACCGGAGGAGAAACCACCGGGGCACCCGACGCCGCCATCACCTCGCCGGCCTTGAGGACGATCTCCCGAGGATCGAGCGGTTTGCCGGTGATGTTGGCGGGACAGACCGAAGTGCATCGACCGCAGACGGTGCAGGCGTCGGTGTCGAAGAGTTGCTTCCAGGTGAACTCCGAGATCGTCGACGCACCGATCACATCGATGTCGTCGACTTCCATGAGGTTCGGGATCGGCTTCATCGCACCCTTGGGGCGATCCTTCGGCGAGAGGAACATGTTCGCCGGCGACGTCACCATGTGTCGCAGCTTGGTGGTCGGCAGCATGACGAGAAACGCGAGGAACGCCGCGGCGTGGGCCGTCCAGAAGATCTGGTGCCAGTCGGGTGCCGCGCTCGCGGAGATCAGTGTCGACAGCGGGTAGCCGACGAAACTCCACACCTCGAAATCGGGGCGACCGTCGACAGTGATCCGGGCGGCTTCCGTGAGAAGTCCAGACACACCGATGAAGGTCAGGAGACCAAGGATCCAACCGTCCTCCGGCTTGGTCTTCGACCGGATCCGCCAGGGTCGCTGGAGGTAACGACGACCCAGCGCCCACAGGAGGCCCCCGAGATACACGAGACTCGCGGCATCCAGGATGAACGAGTACCCGAGGTAGACGTTGCCCTCGAGGAACTTGAACCGCAGAGGAAGGAGATGGTCGATCTCCAGCGTGACCGTCCCGAGAAAGAGAACGATGAACCCAACGTAGACCATCGTGTGCATCAACCCTGCCTGGCGGTCCCGCAGCAGAGTCTTCATGCGAAGGCCCTGTTCGAGGCGACGAAAGCGGCGACCCCACAGGCCGGTCCGGCGCTCGCCTGCGCCACGCTCCCAGTTCCGGGCTCGCAGAGAGAAGAGGTAGAAGCAGACGGCGAGGCCGAGCGCCGTGGCGACGTAGAACGTCGCCTTCAACGCGCCGGGAATGTTCCCGAACACCACCCTGCCGACTTCGGGGACGTGCTTTTCCGGAATGCTGCCGAGGACCCACAGCCCCAGGGTGCCGAAGGCACTCAGAACCCCGAGCCCCAGGAGGATCCGGCTCGCAGAAGGGACCCGACGAGACGGCGACTCTTCGGTCGTGTCCTGTTCGGCCGTGGCGGTCATGGACGGCGAGTGTAGAACCCCAACGCCCCCGACCCCCGCCCGACCGGCCCACACGCGTTCTTACAGGGTCAGCGGATAGGCAGGCTGGCTACGCCGACTGTTTCTCTGTTCCGCCCGAAAAAGCTTCGCTTTCGGGCGGGAAGCCGAACCCGTTTTCGCCACGCGAAACGCGTCAGGAATGGCGCGCTGGTTCGCTAAGAAGCCGGGCGACGGTTCCGTGGTTCAGGAGAGGCCGAGTTCCTTGCGGAGGTCCTCGAGGCGGGCGTCGGCCTGGGCCAAGGAGACCGACTCCTTCAGCTCCGCTTCCGCACCTTCCGGCGTCGCTTCCCGGAGTTCGGTCTGGGCCTTCGCTTCGGCGAGACGCTTGTTGATTTTGTCCTCGACGTTCGCCAGCGTCGGCGAGTCCATCTCCATCGATGTCGAGATCGACTCGACCGCAGAGTTGACCGACTCCTGCATCTTGGCTTGCTCGAGCTGGCCGACCAGCTGCATCCGCTTGGCGGCAAGTTCCTGGAGCCGCATCGCGTTCGACTGCACTGCGGACTTGGCGTCGTCTGCCTGGTTGATCGCCACCTCGTACTGGCCTTTCAACCCCTCGAGATTCGACTCTGCCGCCTGGAGCTTGAGGGCGAGAGACTGGGCAGCCTGGTTCCAACGACGCACGCCTTCGTCATCGCCTTCGGTCTTGGCCTGGTCGGCGCGCAGCAGCGCCTGCTTGGCGGTTTCCCGCGCCTCACCGACCTGTGTTGCCGCCTGGTCGATCTTTTGTTCGAGCTGTGTCCGATGGGCGATGACCTTGGCAGCCTGATTGCGCAGGTCCTGATCGCGCTTGCGGGCGTCGGTGATCGCCTGCTCGATCTCGATCTCGGGATCCATCGCCGACTCGGCGGTCGTCCGGAACAACTGCTTCAAATATCCCCATATGCGGCGCAACACGGTTGTCTTCCCCTCGGTGTTCGGTTGTGCCGAAGCTTACGAGGTCAACGTCCCCGACGCGCTCGGCCGACCGACCGAGAACCCATCGACGGACGCCCCGCCGACGCGCCTCCCCGTGACCGACCGCCACCGAATCCTCCGCCCATCCCGCCGAACACCGTCGGTCGACGGCGGCGGGTGCCGCCCCAGCGGTATCCGGCGGCGTTGCCCATTCCTCCCACCAGGATCGAGAAGATGTCGAGCGCGTCCATCCCCTGACCGCCATGACTGCGGGGCGCGGTGGGGGCAGGAACGGCGCGGCCATCGACGGTCACCGACCGCGGCTCCGGGTGTTCGCCTTTCCGCAGTCGCTCGGCATCCATGCGACACACTTTCACGGTCCGCGTTCCTGCCGGAGTCGAGAGCTCGGCTTCTTCGGTTCCGGCCCCATGCGTCGGGTCGAAGAAGCACGGCTCGGGATGCGCCTCTTCGGGCCGGTCGGGAACCGGTCTGCCGTCGAGGAGTGCCTCGGCGGCCGCCAACTCCCAACGGGCATCGTCGAGGTCGTCAGCGAGTGCTTCGAGCGAGGCCATCGTGGCCGCTTCCCGCAATCGGGACTCGGCCGATCCGAACATCTCCGTCGCGCGGCGAAAGTGCTCGGTGGCAGAACTGTGCGACGCCAGGTCGGGTCGGTCCGACAGCTCCAGGATCTGGTTGGCGACGACGGCGACCTGTGCCTCGATCTCTCGCTTCGCCTCAGCGAATCTGCGGCCGACGGCGCCTTCGTCATCCTGGCCGTTCTTCCACATCCGAAAGGCGATGTAGGCGATGACGCCAATCGCGATCAGCCAGAAGATCGAGAATCCGCCGCCGGTGTCGGAGCTCGGAACCGTTCCAGGGGTCGTCACCTGTCCTGGCACCGTGACGGTGGGCCCACCTGCACTTCCCAGCGCGACGGCCACCTGTTCGAAGTCTCGGAGGTAGGAATCGCCGGTCGTGGCGAACGCCTCATCGAAGGCCGCGTCGAGTGCCTCGTCGCCGTGAACCACGGACGCCGCCCCGGCTTCGTCTTCAGTCAGGACCACGATCGTCTCGAGCGAGGGAGCCTCGTCGAGCAGGCGGTCGGCCAGGAGATCAGCACCACCGGCAGGCGTCGGGCCGAGAGCGACGAACCCAAATCCCTCGTGTTGATCGACGAGCTCTTCCATCTCGTTGATCGTGATGTCGGCACCCGATCCCACGTGATAGCCGCGGAGTTCGAGCTCGGGGGCGATGTCGTCCACCGTCTGTGCCTGCACCGGGATCGACACCGCGAGGAGGAGGATCGTCAGCAGGGACGCAAGCAACCGGTTCACCTGCCGAAGGCTACCGCCGGACATCACTTCTGCGGCGAGGCTCAGGACTCGAGAAGCTCCCGGCGGAGGCGGTCGACATGGCCTTTCGCCCGCACGTTGCGGTACTCGCGCTCGACGGTCTGGTCGGGACCCACGACGAACGTCGAGCGGATCAGACCTTCATATTCCTTGCCGTAGTTGATCTTCGTCCCCCACGCCCCGAAGGCGCCGGCCACGCTGTGCTTCTGGTCCGAGAGAAGCGGGAACGGCAGCGAGAATTTTTCCCGGAAACGCCGGTTGAGTTCGGGCGGATCGGGGCTGACGCCGACGATGTCGTATCCCGCGTCGATGAAGTCGTCGTATGCGTCCCGGAAGTCGCACGCTTCGGCGGTGCATCCGGGCGTCATCGCCTTCGGATAGAAGAAGATGATGAGGCGGCGTCCCGAATGGTCTTTCAGCGAATGGGGTCGACCATCGTGGTCGGACAGTGTGAATGACGGAGCGAGCATGAATGCCTTCCTGGTCCCCTGTCGGTTCATGTCACGGACCGGGATGAACGTGTCGTACTCCGAAAGCTACCCGTCGTCTCACGCTGTGGAGAAACGGCCTCGGATCATCTCGACGACCGTCGCAACGGCGCCGATACGGAACCCGCCGGGGATGATCATGTCGGCATGCTTCTTCGAAGGCTCCACGAACTCCAGATGCATGGGTCGGACCGTGGCCAGATACTGGGTCAAGACGGACTCGGCGGTGCGACCTCGCTCGTGGATGTCCCGGTCCATGCGCCGGGCGAGGCGCAGATCGGCATCGGTGTCGACGTAGATCTTCAGATCCATCATCCGGCGGAGGTGGTCGTCGGCCAACACGAGGATCCCCTCGACGAGCACGACCGGGGCGGGGGCGACCACCACGGTCTCGTCAGAGCGCAAATGGGCGGTGAAGTCGTAAACCGGTCGCTCGATGGGCTGACCATCCCGCAACGCAGCCAGATGGCTGATGAGCAGCGACGTCTCGAGCGAATCCGGATGGTCGTAGTTGACCTTGGTGCGATCGTCGAAACTCAGTTCAGGCCGATGCCGGTAGTAGTCGTCGTGGCGGATATACGCGACGCCCGCGATCGCATCGACCAGCGCCTCGGCAATCGTGGTCTTTCCCGATCCCGAACCCCCCGCGAGGCCGATGACGATCGTGCGCGATGTGGCCCACGGGTCTGGCTCGTACCGGAGTGCAGGAGGAAGCGACACCTGCGGAGGCTACCGACACCCCCCTGGGGGCCGTTCAGCTCAGTTGCCGGACGCCTTCACACACAACACCGGAACCGTCGTGTCGTGCAGGATGTCGAGGGCGTTCGAGCCGAGCAGCAGCTTCCCTGTCGCCGACCGAGTGCGAATGCCGATCACGATCATGGTGCCGCCGTGGTCGCGCACCGCTGCCATGACATCCTGCGCGGGCGTATTGCCTCGCACGTAGTCGTGAGTCGAGTAGTCGACGCCGTCTGCCTGCAGTCGCTTCTCGACGGCGGCGATGGCTTCGGCGGTCGCGAGCGCCTTCGCGGCACTCTGGCCGGACCCGCCTTCCGCGGAGTGCAGTACGACCAGGCGCTCATCGCGCAGCTTTGCCTCCGCAATGGCGCGCTCGAGAGCGGCGTTGCCTTCGGGAGTATCGATGTATCCGACGACGATGCCCATTTCGGCCGATCCCTTCTCGCTCACTGCTTGATACCAGAACGGCGTCGCTCAGGACGCCCGACCTACGATCGGCAACGATGACCGCCGCAGGGAATCCAAGCAACAGGCCGAACGACCACTCTCACCGGGAGCTTCGGCCTCTCCCGCTGGCAGGTGTGCGCGTCGTGGAGGTCGGAAACCTCATCGCCGTCCCGTACGCCGGGATGATGCTCGCCGATCTCGGTGCGGCCGTGACGAAGATCGAACCACCATCGGGTGACCTCGGACGCCAGTTCGGCCCCTGGTTGGGAGACGAATCGGTCTTCTTCCTCTCGGTGAACCGGGGAAAGGGCTCGGAGATCATCGATTTCCGCTCCGACACGGGGCGCCGCCGGGCGCGCGGTCTCGTCGAATCGGCCGATGTCCTCATCCACAATCTTCGGGCCGGTGCGATGGAACGACTGGGCCTGGGCGAGGACGAGGTTCGGGAGTACAACCCGACGATCATCTACGGGGTGGCGTCGGCATTCGGTTCCGACGGTCCGTACGCCGCCCGGGCGGGAATCGACATCGTCTTCCAGGCGGAGTCGGGAATGATCTCGATCACCGGGTCCGAGGCGAGTCCTCCGGCGAAGACCGCCACGACGATCGGGGACTATGTGGCCGCCACCAACCTGGTCGCCGGAGTGTGCGCCGCTCTCGCCGAGCCGGGACGTCCGGGAAGACGGGTCGATGTGGCGTTGCGCGACAGTCTGATGGCGGTACAGGGAGGCTGGAACGCGATCGCCTTCCACCACGACACCCAGCCGCCCCGCATCGGAACGGCGTCGATCTTCACCGCTCCGAACCAGCTGTTCGCGACCAGCGACGGCCACATTGCCCTCGCCATCATCTCCGACGACCACTTCTCCCGCCTCTGTGACACCCTCGAGCTGGGGGACCTCCAGGTCCGGTTCCCCACCAACGAGGACCGAATGACCGCGGTCGAAGAGATCGTCGCGGTGCTCGCACCCGTCTTCGCAGGCGAGCCGTCCGAGCATTGGATCGACGTACTGGTCGACATCGGCATTCCGATCGGTCGGGTCTTGACGCTTCCTGAAACCTGGGACGACCCACAGGTGGTCCACAACGAAATGGTCGTCGAGATCGACCATCCCACCGCGGGACGGGTGCGCGTGATCGGTTCGCCGATTCGCTTCGACGGACGCTCCACCACAAGCAAGCTTCCTCCGCCAACCCTCGGTTGAAGCGGGCGGATTGGTCGAGCTGCGAGCCCCATCCATCAGCTTCCCGCCCGAAAGCGAAGCTTTTTCGGGCGGAACAGACAGACAGTCGGCGAAGCCGCCCGCCTCTCTCGACATGCCCCGATGCGTCAGCCGGCGAGAATCATCTCCGAGGCCTTCTCGGCGATCATCACCACCGGCGCGAACGTGTGGCCCCGGTTCAACGTCGGCATCACCGAGGCATCGGCGACACGAAGGCCCTCGACACCCCGCACCCGAAGCTGCGGGTCGACGACCGAGTCCGGAGTCGAACCCATCGCGGCGGTGCCCACCGGGTGATAGAGCGTCTCGGACCAGCTGCGAATCACCTCGGCGCGTTCGTCTTCGGTGCTGGGCAGCGTCTCGGGCCGGATCGGATCGCGGACGACTCCGGCGAGGGGCTCGGTGGCAAAGACCTCGGCGACTCGTTCCAATCCCCACGCGAGCGACTGGAGGTCACCGTCTGCGGTGAGATATCCGGGGTCGATGAGGGGTGGAGACAACGGGTTGTCCGATGCCAACCGCACCGTCCCCCGTGACTCGGGCTGAAGCAGGATCGCCGCAATCGTGTAGCCGTGGCGGTCGGGCTTGGTCAGTCCGTGGTCGAGGAACGGCACCGGGGCGAAAATCAGCTCGATGTCCCCGAGTCCCGGTCGACTCTCCACGAAGGCGTGGGCCTCGCCGACATTCGAGGTGAGGAGCCCGCGACGCCGAGTGAGGTAGTCCGCGAGTTGGAACGGAGTCTCCGCCGCCACGAGGGTGTCGGTCCGTGTGGTCTCCATCATGAATCCGGCGGCCAGGTGATCGGAGAGGTTCGATCCGACTCCCGGCGCGTCGACCACGGCTTCGATGCCGACATCGGCGAGGTGTTCGGCCGGCCCGATCCCCGAGAGCATCAGCAGCTGCGGCGTGTTCACGGCACCGCCCGCCAGGATCACCTCTCGACGCACCCGCGCGGTGCGGAGCTCTCCGGACTGCAGGTAGCTGACGCCGCCGGCCTTCCCCGCGTCGATGCTGACTCGTACGGCATGCGCACCCGTCTCCACCACCAGATTCGGACGCGATCGAACCGGATCGAGATAGACACTGGCGCTCGATGCCCTGCGGCCACGGCGCTGCGTCACCTGGGTGTAGTCGACTCCCAGGTTCGTGCCGGCGTTGGAGTTCGGGTTCCGGGGGATGCCGGCCCGCTGACACGCAGCCACGAACAGATGGGTGCCGGGGTTCGTGTCACGCTGTTCCTCCACCCGGATCGGCCCACCGACCCCGGTGTGGACCCGATCGCGGCGGACGGCGTCCTCGGCCCGCCGGAAGTACGGCCGAACGTCGTCGTAGGACCATCCGTCATTTCCTGCCGCCGCCCAGGCGTCGTAGTCCGCGGGGACTCCCCTGACCCACATCATGGCGTTCATCGACGAACTGCCGCCGATGCCCTTGCCTCGCGGCCAGTAGAGCTCGCGGTCGTGCAGTTCGCGTTGGGGCACGGTCCGGTATGCCCAGTCGAAGTTGGTACCGAACAGCTTCGAGAAGGCCGCGGGGATGGCGATCTCCTTGCGCCGATGTGACCCGCCCGCCTCGAGCAGCAGCACCGTCCGATCCGGATCGGCGGACAGTCGTGAGGCCAGCACCGATCCTGCGGCCCCGGCTCCCACGATGATGTAGTCGTACACGGTGCACCTCCACGGCCAGGCTACGAGCCTCGAGAGGCGACCTCCGATCGCGCTGGGTACCGTCGCGGTCATGCATGCCCACCTCGATGTTCCTGCGGACCTCCGCGCCGGATTCCTGGCGGCGGGAGTGGTCGAGTCCGACGCCGGCGGGCCGACGGTGATCGGTGTTCCCGAAGCCGGATCCGACTGGCCCACCACCCTCGATGCGCTCACCACCGTGTTCACCACGACCAAGGCCGCGGCAATCGCCGGCTCCCCGATCGTTTTCGTCGTCTCCTCCGATGCCCTGCTCGGACGCACCGGACCGACGCCGGCAATGGCGGCGAACGGTGTCGTTTCGGCGGCCCGGACCCTGGCGGCGGAACTTCGCAAGCAGGGAGTGCCTGTGAACTGTGTCGCCCGTTCGGCGGCGACCCCCGTCGATGCCGTCGTCCGTTGGACTCTCCTGTTGCTGGGAGGCGGACCGGACGATCCCACCGGCGAGGTCGTCCAACTCGGCGGCGCCCAGATCGGCAAGGCGCTGTCATGAGAACCGCAATCGTCACCGGAGCCGCCCGTGGAATCGGCAAGGAGATCGCCCGCCGCCTCACCAGGGATTTCGAGCACCTCGTGGTGGTCGACCTCTCACCGAGCTTGGCCGACACGGCTCTCGAACTCGAAGCTTCCGGAGCACAGGTCACACCTGTCGAAGCGGACCTGACGACTGACGCGGGCATCGCCGCGGTCGTTGGCGCGACCGGGACTGTCGCGGCAGTCGTCAACAACGCCGGCATCACCCGGGACGCCCGGCTGGTGAACATGGACGAGTCGGATTTCCGAGCGGTGCTCGAAGCGAACCTCGGCGCGCCGCACCGCCTGGTGAACGCACTCGAAGGGCGTTGGGCCGACGAGGCGACGATCGTGAACATCTCCAGCCGGGCCTACCTGGGGAACTTCGGACAGTTCAACTATTCCATGTCGAAGGGTGGGGTGGTCGGGCTCACGCGGGCACTGGCGATCGCCCTCGCACCGGGGGTCCGCGCCAACGCCGTGGCACCCGGCTTGACCGCCACCGACATGGTGGAGACGATTCCCGAGGACGTGATCGACCGCATGATCTCCTCGATCCCGCTCGGACGTATGGGGACGCCGTCGGAGATCGCCGAAGTCGTCGCCTGGCTGAGTTCGCCCGCATCGTCGTACGTCACCGGCCAAGTTCTGGTCGTGGGTGGCGGAAGGAGCCTCACATGAACGCGACCGTTACCCACCGACGTTCCCGCATCCTGGTCGCCGACCCGATCGCCGAAGCCGGGCTCGAACTGCTGCGTGAGCACTTCGACGTCGATGTGGAAACCGACCTCGAACTCGAGCGCCTCCTCGATGTGATCGGCGACTACGAGGCGATGGTGGTCCGATCGGCGACCAAGGTCACCGCCGATGTGGTCGCCGCGGCGCATCGCATGAAGGTGATCGCCCGTGCCGGTGCCGGACTCGACACGATCGATGTCAAGGCGGCTCTCGACAAAGGCATCGAGGTCATCAACAGCCCCGACGCGAACACCCTCGCGGTCGCAGAGCTGACCATGGGTTTGGTGGTGGCACTCGCCCGCAACATCGCGGCGGCTGACGCTTCGATGAAACAAGGGCAGTGGGAGAAATCGAAACTGGCCGGAATGGGCCTTGCCGGGAAAACGCTCGGCATCGTGGGTTTCGGCCGCATCGGCAAAGCCGTGGCGGCACGTGCCGAGTCTTTTGGCATGCGGGTCGTGGCCAACCAGCACCGTCCGACGCCGGAGTTGTACCTCGAGGCCGGGGTGGAGCCGATGGACCTCTTCGACTTGCTCGCCGAGTCCGATTTCGTGTCTGTCCACGTCCCCGGTCGTCCCGAAACCGACGGTCTGGTCGATGCGGCATTTCTCGCGGCGATGAAGCCGACCGCCTATCTCATCAACACTGCTCGCGGATCCGTCATCGATGAACCGGCGCTCGCAGCAGCGTTGGACGCCGGGCAACTCGCCGGGGCCGCCCTCGATGTCTGGGCAGAAGAACCCACCACTGACAATCCGCTGGCGATGCGTCCCGATGTGCTCGCCACGCCGCACCTCGGGGCGTCGACCCGTGACGCCCAGACGTCGGCCGCCGAAGACGTCGCCCGCCAACTGGTGGCGCTCCTGTCGACCAAGCCCGCGGAGTCGGTCCTTCCGCTCCGCTTCGTGTCCCTCGACCAGGTCGTCCCGCACGAGGCCACCGATCCGCGTCGTTCGGGCTTGCTCGCCGAATCGATTCGCGAGGAGCAGGTACTCCGCAACCCGCCGATCGTCGCTGCTGTCGGCGACCGCTACATCGTCCTCGATGGCGCCACCCGCACCGACGCATTGCGGACGATGGGCGTTCCGCACGTCGTCGTCCAGGACATCGGTGTCGAGGGGGGTCTCGGCCTCGAGACCTGGCACCACGTCGTGCGTTCCGTCGACCAGGCGACGCTTCGCCGAGTCCTCGAGACCATCCCCGACATCGTGGTCACCGAGTGTGAACCGGCAGAGGCCTCGGACCGCGTGATCGAGTCCGGCGCGCTGTGTTCGGTTCGGTTCTTCGACGGCCCCGCCCTCATCCTCTCGTCGTCCGGTGGAACGAACCGGTTCGACGCCCTGGGAACGATCTCCGAGTCCTACACGGCCGTGGCCGTGGTCTCGCGGACTCTCGAACGGGACCTCAGCAAACTCGACGCCTGGTACCCCGACGGGGTGGCTCTGGTCGAGTATCCGGAGTTCACCGTCGAGCAGGTGCTGCTCGCCGCTCGCAGCGGGCGCCTTCTTCCGGCCGGCGTGACCCGCTTCCTCATCCCGGGTCGTGTCCTGCGACTGGAACTGCCGCTGCAGATGCTGTCGGATCCGATGGACCTCGACGCCAAGAATCGGTGGCTGCACGACTACCTCTCCGACAAGCAGCGTCACGGCAAGATTCGCTACTACCGCGAGCCCGTGTACCTCCTCGACGAGTGACCGAATAGCCTCTGGTCGTGCAGCCGCTCCCCACCCGCGTCGATCCGAAGTCCGAGGCATATCGATCCAACCGCGAAGCAATGACGGCGAAACTCGAAGAGTTCGAAGAGCTGCAGGCGACCGCCCGGCTGGGAGGCGGACAGAAGTACATCGACCGCCATCGTTCCCGCGGCAAACTGCTGGCGCGGGAACGGATCGAACTCCTCGTCGACCGCGACTCGCCGTTCCTCGAACTCTCCACCCTGGCCGCGTGGGGTTCGGACAAGCCGCTCGGCGCAAACGCAGTGACCGGGATCGGGGTCGTGAACGGCGTCGAGTGTGTTCTCTCCGCCCACGATCCGACCAGTCAGGCGGGCGCCTCCAACCGGTACTCCCTGCCCAAAGCGCTCCGGGCCCAGGAGATCGCGTTACAGAACCGGCTCCCCCTCATCAACCTCGTCGAGTCGGGCGGCGCCGACCTTCCCGATCAGGGAGAGGTGTTCCTTTCGGGCGGGAAGTGGTTCCGAAATCTGACCCACATGTCCCGCCAGGGAATCCCGACGATCGCACTCGTCTTCGGCAGTTCCACCGCCGGCGGCGCCTACGTGCCCGGGATGGCCGACTACGCGGTGATGGTCAAAGACCAGGCCAAAGTGTTCCTGGGGGGCCCGCCGCTCGTGAAGATGGCGACGGGAGAGGAGTCGACGGACGAGGAGCTGGGTGGGGCCGAGATGCATTCGCGCATCTCCGGTCTGTCCGACTACTTCGCCCAGGACGAAGTCGACGCGATCGGTATCGGGCGCGACATCATCGGCCACCTGAACTGGCGCAAGCGCGGTCCCGGCCCGACCATGCCGGCCGACGATCCCGTCCACGACATCGACGATCTGCTGGGTGTCATCCCTCACGACCTGCGGGTCCCGATGGACATGCGCGAGGTGCTCGCTCGCATCCTCGACGGTTCCCGGTTCGAGGAGTACAAGGCTTTGTACGGCACGTCGATGCTCACCGGGTGGGGTTCGATCCATGGTTTCGCGGTGGGCATCCTGGCAAATCAGCGTGGCGTCATCTTCTCCGAGGAGGCCGAGAAGGCGACCGAATTCATCCAGCTCTCCAACCGGTATGACACCCCGCTGGTGTTCATCCACAACGCCACCGGATACATGGTGGGCAAGCAGTACGAACAAGGCGGCATCATCAAGGACGGAGCCAAGATGATCAACGCGATCGCCAACTCCACCGTCCCCCACATCGCGCTGATGGCCGGGGTCTCGTACGGCGCCGGAAATTACGGGATGTCGGGGCGGGCATACGATCCGCGTTTTGTCTTCGGATGGCCCAACCACAAAGTCGCCGTCATGGGGCCGAAACAGCTCGCCGGAGTGATGTCGATCATCGCCCGCGACGCTGCCGACGCACGGGGAATCCCGTTCGATGAAGAGGCCGATGCACAACGCACGGCGTTGATCGAAGCCCAGATCACCCACGAGGAACAGGCCTATCACTCCACTGGACGTGTCAGGGACGACGGATTGTTCGATCCGCGAGAATCACGTAGCGTGCTCGGAATCGCGCTCTCCGCGACCCACTCGGGTGAAGTGAAAGGAACCGCCGAATTCGGTGTGTTCCGTATGTGAATACCTGACGAATCTGCGTTCCGCATCGTGGGACGATTTGACGGTCGACAACCTTCCGTTGTTAGGGTCAAACCCAGGTCGCGTCGGCTTTCGGCTGATCGCGCCTCATCCGAATTCGGAGGAAGGCATTCACATGAAATCAACTGCATTGCGCCGTTTCACGGTGCTGATTGGAATTCTCTCGCTCGTTCTCGCTGCCTGCGGCGACGGCGACGGCAATGGAAACGGCGACGGCGATGGCGACGGCACATCGACCGGTGGCGCAGGCGCTCTCGCCGACGTCAGCCTCGACGGCATCGACATCGCGGTGGGGTCCAAGGACTTCACCGAGCAGCTCGTTCTCGGCCAGATGATGGTCGTCGTGTTCGAAGAACTCGGCGCCAACGTCGAGGACCGAGTGAACTTGGGTGGCACCAACGTCGCTCGCGAAGCCCTGCTCGCCGGCGAGATCGACACCTACATGGAGTACAACGGGACCGGCTACTCGGTTCACCTCGGCATCGAAGGTGACGTTCCGGACGATCCCGACACGCTGACCCAAGCGGTACGCGAGGGAGACCTCGAACAGAACGAGATCCAGTGGCTGAGCCAGTCTCCGTTCAACAACACCTACGGATTCGCTTCCAGCCCTGAGGTGACGGACGCCAACGGTGGCGCCTTCGACATGCAGTCGATGGCCGACTACATGTCCGAGAATCCCGATTCGATCATGTGCCTCGAGTCCGAATTCCCGAGCCGTCCTGACGGACTCGTCCTCTTCGAAGAGGCGACCGGATTCGAAGTCCCCGAGAGCCAGATCGAGATCCTGGACACGGGTGTGATCTATACCGAGACCGCCAACGACAACTGTGAGTTCGGTGAGATCTTCACCACTGACGGTCGTATCCCGGCGCTCGGCCTCACCGTGGTCGAGGATCCCGGCGTGATGATCCTGTACAACGTCTCGATGAACCTGCGGGATGAGAAGTATCAGGAGGCTCCCGATGCCTTCGATGCCATTGCCGACGCAATTCTTGCGCCTCTCGACAATGACACGATGCAGGAGCTCAACCGTCAGGTCAACGAGGACGCGGAAGATCCCGCCGACGTTGCCCGTCAGTTCCTCATCGACGAGGGGCTGATCGAAGGCTGATCAGACGATCCGATGAGAGGGGGCCGGGTACCGGCCCCCTCTCGGTTTCAGAAGGGACCACATGGACGGCGTAGCCAGCCTCTTCACCTATATCACCGAGAACTTCGATGACGTCCTCGAACTCACGGTCGAACACGCCATCTACATCGTGACGGTCATGGTCGCTGCCACGGTCGTTGGTGTGGGCATCGGAGTGTGGGTCCAGGACAAGCCGGTGCAGAAGGAAATCGCACTTGGCATTGCCTCCGTCTTCATCACCCTCCCCTCCCTTGCCCTTTTCACGATTTTCATTCCGATCGTCGGGCTCGGATTCTGGTCGGCCTTCATCGCACTCTTCATGTACGCGCTGCTCCCCATCCTGCGCAACACCGTGACGGGACTGGCCGAGGTCAGTCCCGCCGTGATGGAATCGGCTCGGGGTATGGGTCTCACCAGTCGTGACCGCCTCTGGAAGATCCAGCTTCCCCTCGCCTGGCCGGTCATCGTCACCGGCGTACGCGTCGCTGCCCTCCTCACCGCTGGGATCGCGGCGATCGCCACCCTCATCGCCGGAGGTGGACTCGGCGACTTCATCAAGGCCGGCCTCACCAACTGGGGATTCCAGCTTGCCGCGGAGCGCATCTGGACAGGCACGCTCTTCATCATCATCCTCGCCCTGATCTTCGACGGGATTCTCGGGCTCATCCGCAAGTACACGACCTCGCCAGGCCTCCAGTAGCCCCGAAGGAGTCAGACCCCCATGACAGACGAAGCATTCATCCGACTCGAGAACGTCACCAAGGTCTACCCGGGCACCGAAGAGCCGGCGGTGGCCGAACTCGACCTCGACATCCCCAAAGGCGACATCCTCGTCCTCGTCGGTCCTTCGGGATGCGGCAAGAGCACGACGTTGCGGCTGATCAACCGCATGATCGAGCCGAGCGGCGGTCGCATCATCTTCGACGGCGAGGACGTCACCACCGTGAACGCCGACCACCTTCGCCGTCGCATCGGCTACGTCATTCAGCAGATCGGTTTGTTCCCGCACCGCACCATCGCCGAGAACATCGCCACCGTGCCGAAGCTCCTGGGATGGGACGCGGCCCGGATCGATGCAAGGGTGGACGAACTCCTGGAGATGGTGTCGATGGATCCCAAGATCTACCGCACCCGCTACCCCAAGGAGCTTTCCGGTGGACAGGCCCAGCGTGTCGGTGTCGCCAGGGCACTCGGCGCCGACCCGGAAGTACTTCTCATGGACGAGCCGTTCGGCGCCATCGATCCCATCACCAGGGATCGGCTCCAGAACGAGTTTCTCCGTCTGCAACAGGAACTGCAGAAGACGATCGTCTTTGTCACCCACGACATCGACGAGGCGATCAAGATGGGTGACCGCATCGCCATCCTCCGCGAATCGTCCAGGATCGCCCAGTACGACACGCCCGAGGCGATCCTGGCGCATCCCGCCAACGCCTTCGTCGAGGACTTTCTCGGCTCGGGGGCCATCCTCAAGGGTTTGAATCTCAAGCGGATTCGCGACCTCGAACTGTCCGACGTTCCCACGGTGACCGCACCGATCTCCCGCGACGACGTCCAGGCCGCCATCAACAAGTCAGTCGACGGCTGGGCGCTCATGCTCGACAAAGACGGCAAGCCCGCCCGCTGGCTGAATCGCACGGCACTTGACCGATCCGAGAGCCTCGATGAGGCAGGACAGCGTGTCAGGGTGACCGTTGAGCCCGAGGACACTCTGCGCGACGCCCTCGAGCAGATGCTGTTGTCGGTCACCGGAACCGCGGCGTGCGTCGATCCGCAAGGCAAGTACATGGGTGGTGTCCGCATCGAACTCCTCACCGAGTTCCTCCACGAACTCCAGCGAGTTGAACGTGACCGACAGGCGGACGTGGAGCGTGACCGACAGGCGGAAGCAAACCGATGACAGTTGCCGCTCCCACCAAGAAGACCGTGGTCGAGAAGACCGATGCCGAGATTCAGACAATCCGCGACCGGATTCAGTTGGTCATCCCCCCGGCGATGTTCGTCTTCCTGCTGCTGGTCGTTGGAGCGGTGTACCTGTACAGCGAGTTCGACTCCACGACTGCAGACATCCTCTCGACCGACAAGCTGGTGGGCCAATTCCGGTCCCACATCAACGTCACGTTCTGGTCCACGCTGTTCGTGGTGTGCATTGCCATCCCGCTCGGGATCATCCTCACCCGGGAGAAGTTCCGGAAGTATGCGCCCACGGTGGTCGGGTTCGCGAACTCGGGACAGGCCATCCCTGCGTACGGACTCATCATCATCTTCTTCACCATCCTGGGGCGAGGGACCATCACGGCGATCATCGCTCTCACCGTGTTCGCCATCATCCCGGTGCTTCGCAACACCATGGTGGGGCTCGACCAGGTGGACAAGCCGACGATCGAAGCTGCTCGCGGCATGGGAATGTCGAAGGGCGAGGCACTCCGCCGCATCGAACTCCCCCTCGCAGTCCCCGTGATCCTCGCCGGAGTCCGCACCGCGCTCGTGATCAACGTGGGTATGGCGGCTCTGGTGTTCCTCATTGGTGCGGGCGGTCTCGGAGAGACGATCAACTCCGGGCTGAAGTTGCAGCGCAACACCGCCATCTTCGTCGGTGCCTCCCTCGTGGCACTCCTGGCGTTGGCGATCGACTTCGCCGCGTCTCTTGCCGAGCGGTATCTGAAACCCAAGGGCATCTGAACGTCGACATCCGCCCCGGCTGGTAGCTTCGGTCACCGATGATGGAGTCCGTTCTCGTCGCCAATCGAGGTGAGATCGCGCGGCGAGTCTTCCGGACCTGCCATGCGATGGGTATTCGCACCGTGGCCGTGTTCTCCGACCCCGATCGGGCCGCCCCCTTCGTACGCGAGGCGGACGAGGCGATCGCCTTGGGCGGCAGCAGGTCCGCGGACACCTACCTGCGTTCGGACCTCATCATCGAGGCCGCGCTCCGCACCAAGGCCACCGCAGTTCACCCCGGATACGGCTTCCTCGCCGAGAACGCCGACTTTGCCCGCGCCGTCCTCGACGCCGGACTCACGTGGATCGGACCGTCACCCGACGCGATCGCTCGGATGGGCTCCAAGTTGGAGTCCAAGCGTCTCGTCGCCGAGGCCGGGGTTCCCACGCTGCCGTCCGCCGACCTGTCTGATCTGACCGGGGATGGCCTTGGAGATGCGGTCGACGAGATCGGATACCCGGTTCTCATCAAGGCCTCAGCCGGAGGTGGCGGCAAAGGCATGCGGATCGTCGCCACCCGCGACGCCCTCGAATCCGCAGTCGCCGGTGCACGACGGGAAGCGGAAGCGGCATTCGGGGACGGAACGGTGTTCGCCGAGCGGCTTCTGACCTCGCCCCGCCACGTCGAAGTTCAGGTGTTCGGGGACAGCCACGGCAACCTTGTTTCCCTCCACGAGCGCGACTGCTCGATCCAGCGCCGTCATCAGAAGATCGTGGAGGAAGCTCCCTCGCCGGCGGTCGGTCCCGACCTCAGGATCCGTATGGGGCAAGCCGCGGTGGCTGTCGCCCGGGCGGTCGAATATGAGGGGGCCGGCACCGTCGAGTTCCTCCTGTCCGGTGACGACTTTGCTTTTCTCGAGATGAACACCCGACTGCAGGTCGAACACCCCGTGACGGAGGCCGTGACCGGACTCGACCTGGTTCGCTGCCAGCTCCTGGTCGCCGCCGGCGAGTCCCTGCCACCCGAGGCGCTGGAGCCCCGACTGGACGGGCACGCCATCGAGGTGCGGCTGTACGCCGAGGATGCGACCCGTGGCTTTCTCCCGGTCGCCGGACATCTCACCCGGTTCTCGGTTCCGCTCCAGCCGGGGGTGCGCGTCGACAGCGGAGTGGAGTCCGGCTCGGACATCTCCGTCTTCTACGACCCGATGCTCGCCAAGGTGATCTCCCACGCTCCCACCCGCCGGGAAGCCGCTCTCACACTCGCCGCGGCCCTGCAGCGGTCCCAGATCCACGGGTCCGTCACCAACCGAGACCTCCTCGTGCGTATCCTCCGGCACCCCGAGTTCCTGGCGGGACGGACCGACACCGGATTCCTGGAGAGGCACGATCCCGCCGACCTCGGCGGCCCGCTCCCGTCGGCTGCCGATGCGGGTGAAATGGCGCTGGCGGCAACGCTCTTCGCCCACGACGCGCGACGAGCGGATGCACCGGTCCTCGGAACGCTCCCGTCCGGCTGGCGGAACAACCCATCCGATCCGCAGACCGCCGCATACGAGGGACGACAAGGCCCGATCACCGTCCGGTACTCCTTCGGAGCTGGCGGCGGGTCGGCCAGCTTGGACGATGCTGATCCCGCCGGGTTCGCGTACGACGTCGTGGACGACGTCGTGCACCTCGAAGTCGCCGGCCGGCGCAGGGCGTACCGCGTCGCCCGCACCGGGGCGGTCTTCGACGTCGACGGCCCGACGGGGCACATTCGCCTGGTCGAGAACGAGCGCTTCCCGTCGCCATCGAGCGCCACGGACTCCGGTTCGCTGCACGCTCCGTTGCCCGGCAAGGTGCTCAGCGTGACGGTGACGACAGGAGATGAAGTGAAGGCGGGCGACAGCCTTCTGGTGATGGAGGCCATGAAGATGGAACACACGCTGCGAGCCCCTGTCTCAGGCACGGTGGAAGCGATCCATGCCGCAGTTGGAGATCAGGTGGAGGCCGACGCCGCCCTGATCGTGATACGTGAGGAGAGCGACGCGTGAGCACAGTCGGATTCGTGGGAATCGGGATCATGGGAAGCGGGATGTCCCGCAACCTGGTGGCGGCGGGGTTCGACGTCGTGGTGTGGAACCGCACCCAAACGAAGGCACAGGAGGTCGACGGAGCCACGGTTGCCGAAACCCCGCGGGCTCTCGCCGAGCAGTGCGACGATGTGCTCATCTGCGTCTCGGACAGCCCCGACGTCGAAGCCGTCGTGCGGGGAGAAGACGGCATTCTCGCCGGAATGCAGCAGGGCGCACTGATCGTCGACCACAGCACCATCAGCCCAACGGTCACCCGGGAACTCGCAGCCGAGGTCTCCGAAGCGGGCGGAGCGTGGGTGGACGCTCCCGTCTCCGGCGGTTCTGAGGGCGCCGCGAACGGAACCCTTTCGATCATGGTCGGCGGTGCCGAGACAGACGTCTCCAGGGCGATGCCCTACTTCGAGGCGATGGGCAAGACCATCACCCATGTCGGGGACGTCGGATCGGGCCAGCTCGTGAAGATCGTCAATCAGATGCTGGTCGTCGTGAACCAGCTCGCCGTCTCCGAGGCGTTGCTGTTCTCGGAGGCAGCCGGACTCGATCTCGAGGCGACGCTGCAGGCCGTGACCGGAGGTGCCGCCGGATCCTGGATGCTCGCCAACCGGGGGCCGCAGATGGTCCGCCGTGACTGGCGCCCGGGGTTCACGATCGACTTGCAGCTCAAGGACCTCCGCCTGGTGCTCGACGCCGCCGACGAACTTGGAGTCCCGACACTGGGAACGTCAATCGCCTTCCATCTCTACCGCACGCTGCAGCAGCAGGGTCTGGGTTCGGAAGGTAATCACGCAATGGTCAAGGCACTGGAACAGATGACCGGTATCGAGGTGGGTCGCGACCGATGAATCACCCTGGCTGGGAAGGCGACCCGATCCTCGACGACCTGGCGGCGGAGACCGAGTCGTTGGTGGAGGTCGTCGACGGCTTGGCCGAGGGCGCCGACGGTGGCATCGACACCGTCACCCCGTCCGAACCGTGGACGGTCCGTGACCAGATCTCCCACCTGACGGGTTTTGACATGAAGGCGCGGATCGCCGCGACCGAGCCCGAGCGATTCGTCGGGGAGCTACAAACAGACTTCGGCGACGGAGGCGACGCCCTGATGGAATCACACTTCGCCGCCGGCCGGGGACTCTCGCCGACTGGCGTCGTGGACTGGTGGACAACGGAGCGACGTGCCCTCATCGCCGCGTTCCGAAGCCTCGACCCGGCCGACCGCATCCCCTGGTACGGGCCTCCGATGAAGACACGGTCCTCCGCCGAAGCGCGACTCATGGAGACATGGGCACACGGGGTGGATGTGGTCGATGCCCTCGGAGTGGTTCGCCCGTCGAGCGATCGGCTCTTTCATGTCGCCGAACTCGGCGTGAAGACCTTCCGGTTCTCTTTTCAGAATCGCGGCACGGAGGTCCCCGAGACGCGGGTGAGGGTGGTCCTCACCGGTCCGTCCGGCACGGTGCGGTCGTGGAACGACGACAACGAGGACTCCGTGTCAGGCCCGGTCGAGGACTTCTGCCTCGTCGTCGCCCAACGTCGCAACGTCGCGGACACGGATCTACAGGTCGACGGCCCCGTCGCCACCACCTGGATGTCCCTCGCCCAAGTCTTCGCCAGCCCCCCGGCCCCGGCCGCGAGACGTCCAATCGAACCCAGGGTTAGATCGGACGCCTGCGTCCACTTTTTCGCCGAGAATGCGGTGAGAATCAGCTGGCCCGGGCGAGGAGGAGCCTGATCGAGTTCACGATCTCCCGGGGTCGCTCCACGACGTCTCGCCACGTGAAACGAACGACCCTCCAGCCGTGAATCGCAGCCGTGCGATCGCGCCTGCGGTCGGCCTCGAAGGCATCGAGTTGCCCATGGAACCGCCTCGAGTCCCACTCGATCGCAAGCTTGGCTTCGGGATACGCGTCATCGAATCGGCGCTCTGGCGCCCAGGGGATGGCGTACTCGTGAATCGGCTGAGGAAGCCCAGAGGATTCGATCAGGGCCCTTGCCCGTCGTTCGAGTTCCGACTGAGAGAGCATGGCACCGCCCCGCTCGTCGATCACGGATCGCATCGTGACGGTGCCGGGCTTGCCTCGCCGAGCAACCGACTCGGCGATCTGGGCCAGAGTCGAGAAGTCCAGCGCGCCGCGGCTCACCAGATCATCGACGATCGCGCCGATGTGCTTCGGATGTCGGGTCTTTGCGATGTCGACCACCGTCCGCTCGACCGTCGTGACTGGGAGAGCACCGACGACAGTCACATGTGAGTCGTCCAGGTCATGTGTCCGATGGGCGAGCACTTCGTCGAAACGAAACGTGTGCGTCGTTCGGGAGTGCACGGTCACGATCGCCTTCCCCTTGGGGAGTCGGGTGAACCCGTGGATCTCGGCTGCCGATTCGTGGGACACGACCGCCCGACCCAAAACGGTCACCGCAGCGAGTAGGCCGTCCCGGTGATCTCTCGTCGGGAACAGTCGATACGCCCCACGTCCGATCGAGACCCAACCGTGCCGGCGGACCTTTCCTCGGATCTCGTTCGCGGTGAATCCCAGGCGATCGAGTTCAGATGCGGGCACGACGCCGCCGTGGGAGGCAGCGAACTGTCGGACTTCGTCGTTCTTGATCATGGCCGACACCCTGCAACACAGGTGCGACAGGAAAGACGTTCACGTTCTTCGTCGAGAAGTGGACGTATGCGTCCGAACAAACCCTGGGTTCGAATGGACGTCCGTCGGTCAGAGGCTGCCGATGTCGGGGACGGTGAGGTCGTGCCAGCCGGCCAGGACGTCTTGAATGAGGGCCTCGTAGAGGTGCGGTTCGGTGAGGAACGAGTCATGGCCCTTCTCCGAATGCAGCGTGAACCGTCGAACCGGCACTCCCGCGGCGAGGAGGGCGTTGTACATCTCGGTCTGTTCCTCGGGGTAGAAGCACACGTCCGAATCGACGGTGAAGACCTGCCACCGCTGGTGCCGGCACCGGGACAGCACCTCCTCCAGCGACGTTCCATCCACCTCGGCGACCAGGTCGAAGTGTTGCCAGACGCGCATGACGATCAGGTACGTGTTGGCGTCGAACCGCTCGACGAACTTCTCGGAGTGATGGAGCATGTACGACTCGAGCGGACTGGAGATCTCGTAGCCACCGAGATCCACGTTCTGAATGACCTGACCATGCGCCCGTTCACTGAGAGCACCCAACGAGACGAACATCTTGTGGCCGATCGTGCGCGCAATCGACAACCCCACACTGGGCGGCTCCGCGTCGTAGTAGTCACCGCCCCGGAAGTTCGGGTCCCGGACGATGGCCATCATCTGCTCGAAGTTGAGAAGGGCTTGCAGTGTGGTTGTCTCGAGTCCCGAGGCGATCGACACCACGACGTCGACCCGCTCCGGATACCGGGTGGCGAAGACCGAAGCCATCATCCCTCCGACCGAGCCGCCGATCACGGCGTGCACTTTCTCGATGCCGAGTTCGTCGAGAAGTCGCGCCTGGGAGTCGACGATGTCGGTGAGCGTCACCCGCGGGAACGACGATCCATACCGAGAACCCGTCGCCGGATTGATCGACGAAGGCCCGGTGGATCCGTAGCACCCACCCAGATAGTTCACACACAAGACCGCATATCGGTCGAGGTCCATGGCCCTCCCGGGTCCGATGAACCCATCCCACCAACCGCGGTGAATCTCTTGAGTCCAGCGCCCGTCGATGCCTTCGACGTTGCGATTGATTCCCGCGGCGTGGTGGCTCCCGGTGATGGCGTGGAACACAACGATGACATTGTCACGTGCCTCGTTGAGTTCGCCGTACAACTCGTAGGCGAGGGTCACCGGGTCGATGGTCTCGCCACCCTGGGTCGTGAACGGGTCCGTCAGCGTGTGGAAACGGGTCGTCACCTCTCCGACGGATCGTCCTGGGTCCGTCATGTTCAGCATCGGAAAACCTCAACTCCTTCGGCGCCCTTGGGCCTCGGGCGGGTCTCCGCCTTCGGTCTCATCGATCAGGCATTGGCACCGTTCTCACGGTTGCCGCGGCATCAACGGGCCTGTCCCTCCGCCGCTCTTGATGAGCGCGGGATGAGTGTGACACCTGCGATGCAGACGGTCAATCGCGGGCTTCTCGCCGGTGCTCGAGCGTGTCGAACCATGTGATGAGCGGCGGCACAACCTCGGAGGGATGGTCGTACAGCGACGCGTGCGAACCGCCGGGAACCTCCACCAGTTCGACATCCGCCAAGGTATCCCGCAGTTGCCGGCCGAGGCGCGCCGGCACCATCCGATCCCGTTCACCCACCACGATGAGCGTGGGAACGTCCACCGCAGAGAATGCCGCCGCCCCGTCCCATGCGGCAGTCGCCTTCAGGTCCGTCGGAAGAGCGTCTGCGTTTCGTTCCAGCAGTCGTCGATTGACCCCCGCCATCCACATTCCGGGGGCTTCGTGGTGTCCGAACCGTGAGCGGCCCGAGTGGGTCCACCCCACGATGAGATCCGCCGCCGAGCCGTCGAGTCGATCCGCCGCGGACTGCAGGTCCTCATGGACATCCATTTGCTCCGCGGTCGCGAGCAGCGCGACGCCAACCACGCGCTGGGGTGCTCGAGTTGCAACCTCCATGGTGATCAACGAGCCCATCGAGTGTCCGACCACCACCAGATCGCCCGCACCGACGGCGTCTGCAAAATCGAGGCACCACGTCGCCATGTCTTCGACCGAGGCCAGAGCCGGTCCTTCGCTCTTGCCGTGACCCGGCAGGTCGGGGGCGACCACTGGTCGGCCGCGGCCCGCCAACCGCCGTGTCATGAACCTCCAAATCGTGTGGTCGTTGCCGGCACCGTGCAGGAGCATCACCGTCGTCTGACCTGGCCTCAGGTCGACCCCGCCGGTGTGGGCGAAGACACGCAACCCGGAAACAGCTATTTCCACCGTCAGGCCTTTGTCGCGGCTCGCAGCGCCCGCCCGAGGTCGGCGATCAGATCTGCCGGGTCCTCGAGTCCGACCGACACGCGAATGAGGTCTTCGCCGACACCCGCCGACTCCAACTGTTCGGACGTCAACTGCTGGTGGGTGGTCGACGCCGGATGGATCACGAGCGAGCGGAGATCCCCGATGTTGGCAAGGTGGCTGAACACCTCGACAGACTCGATGAACCGGGCGCCGGCAGTCCGGCCGCCTTCGATTCCGAAGGCGAGTACCGCACCCGCGCCTTTGGGGAGCAGTGTGCCGGCGAGTTCGTGGTCGGGATGCGACTCCAGGCCGGGGTATGCGATCCAGCGGACCGCCTCGTGGCTCTCGAGAAATTCGGCCACTGCCCGCGCGTTCGACACATGCCGCGCCATACGGACGGGGAGGGTTTCACAGCCCTGGATGAGATGGAAGGCGGTGTCGGGGCTCATCGACGCGCCAAAGTCTCGGAGACCCTCGGCGCGGGCCCGGGAGGCGAACGCGGCAGGACCGAACTCGTCGACGAAGTCGATGCCGTGATACCCCTGGTACGGCTCGGTCAGCGTCGGATAGCGGTCGGATCGCTCCCAGTCGAAGACTCCACCGTCGACGAGCACACCGCCGATCACCGTGCCGTGGCCCCCGATGAACTTCGTGGCCGAGTGATAGACGAGATCAGCCCCCCATTCGATGGGGCGACACAGGTAGGGGGAGGCGAACGTGTTGTCGATGAGAAGCGGCGCCCCGCGGGCATGGGCGATCTCGGCAACAGCCGGAAGGTCGAGCACGTTCATCACCGGGTTGCCGATCGTCTCGCCGATGACCAGACGGGTGTCCTCGGTGATCGCCGCATCCCACGCGACGTGGTCGCGCGGATCCACGAAGCTGGTCGTGATCCCAAAACGGGGAAGGGTGTTGATCAAGAGATTGACGGTGCCGCCGTAGACCGCCGACGAGCACACGATGTGTCCGCCCTGACCCATCAACGTGGTGATGGCGATGTGCAAAGCCGCCTGTCCGGAGGCCGTGGCCACCGCCGCGACACCCCCTTCGAGCGCGGCGATCCGCTGCTCGAACACCGACACCGTCGGGTTGGAGATACGGCTGTAGATGTGGCCACTGACCTCGAGGTTGAAGAGCGACGCGGCGTGTTCGGTGTCATCGAACACGAACGACGCCGAGTGATAGATCGGTGTCGTCCGGGCGCCGGTCGTCGGGTCTGGCCTCGCTCCGGCATGAATGGAGAGTGTGTCGAAGCCGGTGGTGTCGGGTCGGGCCATGGGGCCACGTTATCGGACACCTCGGAGCCGGGTCAGGTCATGGGTTCCAGTTCCACTGCGATGCCGTTCAGCACGGCGTTCCCCGAAAGAGGGTCGAGAGGCACGGAGTCGGTGAGAACGTTGGTGTTCACACCGGGCCGCCGGGCGGCGACCGTGAGCCGCGCGCCATCGGCATCGTGTCCCCACCCGTACGGCAAGCTGACGACCCCGGCACTCACCGATGCAGTGACCTCCACGGGTGCTTGCACCGATCCGACCCGCGACGTCACTCTGACGGTTGCTCCGTCAACGAGTCCGAGGCGGGCGGCATCGTCCGGATGGACTTGGAGCGTGCACCGCTCCTTGCCTCTGACGAGGACGTCGATGTTGTGCAGCCAGGAGTTGTTGGACCGGAGGTCTCGGCGTCCGATCAACACCATCTCGTCCACGGGCACGTCGGCGACGGCCGCCGCGAGCCGGGGAATGTCAGCGATGACAGGTTCAGGTGCAAGTTCGACCTTGCCGGACGGAGTACTCAGCGCATCGTCGAGCCGGGGCCGCAACGGGCCGAAATCGATGCCGTGGGGCGCCGACGCCAGCTTCTCGAGGGTCATGCCGTCGGGAACCGACCCAAATGCGTCGCCCCGGCTGCCGGTACGGATCATGAGATCGAGGAAGCGTTCAGGGACCGGCCAGACCGCAAGTTCCTTGGTGATCTCGTCGGCGTCACGCCCGTGGATCGGGGAATCGACATCGGCGACGGCGGTCTGGATTTGCGAGAGGAGCGCCGCTTCCGAGAGCGCAGTCGGGTCGACCGCCGACCCGAGTCCGGCGGCGATCCCGGTCAACGCCACGATCGCCTCGAACTCCGACAACCCGTCATGGCTGTACACCGACGGGGTGTACATCGCGTAGTCGCGCAGAGACAGCGTTGTGAAGGCCAGGTCGTAGTGCGACTTCTCGAGGCCAGAGCGTCCCGGAAGAATGACGTCCGCGTGGCGGGTCGTCTCGTTCAGGTAGATGTCGACCGAGACCATGAACTCCAAGCCCTCGAGCGCGGCGTCGAGACGGGCGGCGTCGGGCGTGGTGAGTGCCGGGTTGCCCGCGATGGTCACCAGGACGCGCACCTGGCCACGGCCGTCCGTGATGATCTCGTCGGCGAGGGTCGCGACCGGGAGTTCGCCCATCGTTTCCGGAAGGTCGCGGACCCGACTCCGGAATCGTCCCTGGCGGAACGGTCGGGTGCGCCGTCGGGCGGGCTGGTGCAGCGCGAGCGGGAACATTGCCCCGCCGGGCCGATCCAGGTTGCCTGTGAGCACGTTCAGGACGTCGACCGCCCACGCCGCGAGCGTGCCGAACGCAACGGTGTGAGTGCCGATGCGCCCGTACACGCACCCCTTGGAGGCGGAGGCGAGGTCCCGCGCCACCGCCCGGGTCGTCTCGGCATCGATTCTCGTGAAGTCTGCGGTGACTTCGGGTGAGAAGCCATGCACCGCGTCCCGTACCTCCTCGATTCCGTTCACCGACTCGAGGTCGGATGCGATCAGATCCTCGGCGAAGAGCACCCACACGAGGGACAGCAACCAGGCTGCGTCGGCGCCCGGTCTGATACCGAGATGCAGATCGGCGAGTTCGGCGGTCTTGGTGCGGCGGGGGTCGACCACCACCAGCCGCCCACCTCGCGCCACCAGGGCTTCGAGTCGGCCCGGCCAATCTGGTGCCGTCGCGAGGCTGCCGTTCGATTCGAGGGGGTTGGCGCCCAGCATCAGCAGGAAGTCGGTGCGATCGACGTCGGGCACCGGAATCGTGGCGGGGTGCCCGAACATGTACCCGCACGCCACATGCCTGGGCATCTGATCCACTGTCGAGGCGGTGAAGATGTTGCGGGAGCCGAGCGCTTTGGCAAGTGGGCGGATGGCCAACTGATTGTGGAATCCGTGGACGTTCGGGTTTCCGACGTACAACGCGACGGCATCGCGCCCATGCTCGGCCAGGAGCGGCGTCAGTCGTCGATCGATCTCAACGAGCGCCTCCTCCCACGTTGCCTCGACGAAGTCGCCGTCGCGTTTGATGAGCGGCGACGTCAGGCGATCGGGGTCGTCGTGCAACTTCCCGAGGGTCGTTCCTTTGGGGCAGATGAACCCGCGCGAGAAGGGATTCTCCTTGTCGCCGCGGATCACCTTGACCGAGTCGTCTTCGAGCGTGATCTCCAGGCCGCAGGTGGCCTCGCAGAGAGGACAGGTCCGATATGCCTTCCGCACGGACATCGATTTCCTCCATGATCGGACTCCGGCACAAATCTATCGGTACATTGCCGCCGATGGAGGTCCTCGTCACCGGCGCTGCAGGCGTGCTCGGCACGCACGTGTCGACGATCGCCGTCGGTCGGGGCCACACCGTTCGGCGTTTGAGCAGGACGGAACGGACCGGTGAGGGCTGGGTGAGGGGCGACCTCGCGACCGGTGTGGGAATCGGCGGGGCGTTCGAAGGCGTCGACGCCGTCATCCATTGCGCATCAGACCCCCGACACCACAAGGAAACCGACGTCGTCGGCACGGGCCTCCTGCTCGACGCCGCGCTGGCATCCGGCCGGCCACACATCGTCTATCCGGGCATCGTCGGGTCCGACGTGATCCCCCGCGGGTACTACCGCTCGAAGACTGCGGTCGAGCGGATGCTCGAGGAGTCGGACTGCGGGGTCACGATCCAGCGCTACACCCAGTTCCACGATCTGCTGTGGCACCGTCTGAAGACGCTCACTCGATGGCGAGTCGTTCCGGTTCCGAAGGACACCCGGTTCCAGGTGCTCGACGCTGCGGTGGCTGGGAGATGCCTCGTCGAGGCCGCGGAGGGACCGCCGGCAGGACGACTGCAGGACGTCGGCGGACCCATTATCTACGACGTCCGCGACCTGGCGCGCTCGGTCGCCACCGCCCTGGGAAGGTCACGCCGCATCATCAGGGTCAACATCCCTGGTCTGCTCGGAGCAGCGTTCCGCGCCGGCGGAAATCTCACCGAGAACCGCGACGAGACGGGCGCAACATGGAACGATTTCGTCGCAGGGAGGATGCGCTGACGGTCAGGACTCGGCTCGGTCCGCGTGGTCTGCGGCAATATCGTCGAGTATCTGGTCGGCCCGCACCAGGTGGCCCCGCACTGCGAATCCGTGCGCGGCATCCCGCGGCTGGTTGCCTTCCTTGATCCGCTTGGCAGCGGTCCGCGCGTGCGATGCGCCCTTTTCGAGTTCCGCCGCCAGAAGCCGGTATCGCTCGATTTGATCGGCCTGGGCCGGAGACGGTTGGGGTTCGACCACCGGGCGGGTCGCAGGCTCGGCGTCCTTGACGACCGGGCCGGCATCGATGACGGCCTTCGCCTCTGCGAGGGTGAAACGGCCGTGCGTCACTTCCCTCCCGACGACGATCCCTCCCAAACGTCGTTCGTTCTCCTCGATCGAGAGAAGCTCTGCCAGGTCGTCGAGGTTGCGTACCCCGCCGGCGGCGATGACGGGTTCGCCCACCGTGCGGAGTGCCTCGGCGAGGATCTTCTTGTCCGGAGGTTCGATCAGGGCGTCGCGTCCGGCTTCGGCGATCAGAAACGACACGGCTCCCGCGGAGCTCATCTCCACCAACACTTCTTCGAGGAAGCGCCCCGAGTTCTTCGTCCAGCCGCGGGTGGCGATCTCCTCGTTGGGACGGACGTCGAGAGAAACGACGATCTTGTCCGGATGGTCCCTGCACAGATCCCAGACCATGTTCTGGTCTTCGATGGCGGCGGTCCCCATCACCACACGCCACGCCCCGGCATCGATGAGCCTGGCTGCCTCCACGTGGGACCGGATCCCACCGGCAACCTGGACGGGGCCATCCACCGCCGCGATGAGCCGGTCGATGAGATCTCGGTTCCCGTAGTCACCGTACGCGGCCGCGTCGAGATCCACGACATGGATGGCGTCCGCTCCCTGGTGCCGCCAGGTCTTGGCCCGGGAGATCGGATCGTTGTCGAGGGTGATGGCATTGTCGAGGTGACCCCGCGGGAGCCGGACGGACTTGCCATCCAAGATGTTCACACGGGCGTAGAGGTCCACGGTGTTGGGCGAATTCACCCGCCCGAGCCTACGCGGACGCGCTGATTCATGTCGGGGCGGCCTCGATTCCGAGCCGTTCCTCGGCTGCGTTCAGCGTCTGCGGCGTATCCAACACGCGAGCAAACAGGTCACCGTTGGCTCGCAACCGATCCCAGATGTTCTCGATCGTGTAGTCGCCGTTGCGGACATCGCCGACCTCTTCCCATCGCAGGGGAACGGATACCGGCGCGCCCGGACGGGGACGCACCGAGTACACCGAAGCGATCGTCTGGCCGAAGGCGTTCCGATTGTGATCGATGAACACCCGGCCGTGGCGTTGCGGGATGTCCCAGGCCATGGTCACGTCGTCGGGATTCGCAGCTTCCAGAAGCTCTCCCACCGCACCGACAAAGCGGCGCACTCGATCGTGAGTGTGTCCCGGCTCGATCGGCACATAGACGTGAAGCCCTTTCGAACCTGAGAGCTTGGGAACTCCGACGAGGTCGAGTTGGCCGAGAACGGTGCGCACCATTCCCGCCACCGTGACGACCTGGTCCCAGGTGGAGCCTTCCGCAGGGTCGAGATCGAAGATCGCCAGGTCCGGATGGTCGAGTCGACCGACCCGCGAATGGAACGGATGCATCTCGATGCATCCCATGTTGGCGAACCACATGAGGGCCTGTCGCGAGTCGGCCAGCAGGAAGTCGATGTCCCCGCCCATGGACTCGGAGTGGACGGTCCCCGTCTCCATCCACTCGGGCTGATGACCGGGCGCCCGCTTCTCATAGAACGAGGGGCCTTCGATGCCGTCCGGATAACGCGACATCGACAACGGCCTGCCCGCCAGATGGGGCAACAACAGGTCCGAGACGGACGCGTAGTACTGGATGAGGTCACCTTTGGTGATCCCCTCCGGAAAGAGGGGTTTGCCGATGTTGGAAAGGGTGAGGGGCCGGGGGGTGCCGAGCACGCGCCAGCGGTCCGCGTGCTTCTCGACTCGTACGGTCGCGAGGGCTCCGGCGAGCCGCTCGGAGACGGGACTGCCCCGCGGGGCGCCACCGGTCCGAACCGCCGCCTGCAACTCCTCGCCGATTGCGTCGTGACTCGCCGCATCCCTCGACTCGGAGATGATGACCATCGACATGTCGGCGGAAACGGCGGCCTGCACGAGTGGTGTGATCCGCAGCGTCCCTTCCCCGTATGCGGTGTGGCGGATCTCGCCGTGAGGGCCGAACAGGTTGTCGCTGAACTGGCATTGGAGCGGGCTGATCCGCACCGCATCGAAGGAGTCCCGCACGAATGCAAGGACGGCAGAGAACGCATCGGTCGACGTCAGGCCGCCGCCGGTCATGGCGTGCACGTGCGCCCAGTCGATGATCGGACGCACGAACGGGAACTCGGAGGCGAGCAGCGCGATGTCGCCGATCGTCCCGAACCCCCGGTCGTTGCCAGCCGTCTCCAGACCGAGCGAGATCCCGAGACCTCCGACCTTCGACCCGATCCAGTCGAGCCGCCGGCGGATCATGTCCATCAGCTCCTCCGAGCTGTGCTCGCCTTTCGATCCGGGGTGGGCACAGATGATGGATGCCCCCATCGCCGCTCCGAGCTTCATCGTGTGTTCGATCGCCGCCACCGTCTGCTTCGACTTGTCCTCGTCGGTGACCGTCAGCGACCCGAAGTACGGGGCGTGCGCGCTGAGCCTGATGCCGCGTTCGGCCGCCAGCGCACCAAAGCGCTCGCAGTGCTTCTCCTTCCACGGAAAACCCCCAGTGAACCCGAGTTCGAAGGCGCCGTGTCCTTGCGCGACGAGCCCGTCGAGAAACTCCTCATGGTCCACGCCGTCGGGCGGCATCCCGGAGATCCCGTAGGTCAGCATCCCGCCCATTGTGCCGGAAGATTCGCGTTTTTAGCGGGGCAGCGCTCCATTGATGCAGCGCAACGCAGACCAGAACGCGACCGGTCACGAACTTCGCACCGAAGTGGACGCATACGTCCGAACAAACCCTGGGTACGAATGGACGTCCCGACTACGGGTCGGGTCGGGGGGCGGATACGTTTGGTTTATGACTGAAGTTCCTGCGTCACCCGTCGGGGTGCTCCTCCTCCAACTCGGCACTCCCGACTCGACCGAAGTGTCCGACGTTCGCAAGTACCTGCGCGAGTTCCTCTCCGACCCCCGCGTGATCGACCTTCCCGGCCCGGCGCGCTGGCTGCTGCTGAACGCGATCATCCTTCCTTTCCGACCCCGGCGGTCCGCGGAGGCCTACGAGAAGGTGTGGACCGACGAGGGGTCGCCACTGATCATCCACACCGAGGCCCTCGCCGCGAAGTTGCAGGTCGCCCTGGGTGACAACTACCGGGTCGCCTACGGGATGCGCTATCAGAGCCCCTCGATCGCCGCCGCCGTCCAGCAACTGGAAACCCAGGGATGCCGGGAACTCGTCCTGTTTCCCCAGTTCCCGCAGTACGCCTCGGCGAGCGGCGGCTCCGCGGTGCAGGCAGCGCTCGAGATCATCGGCAGCCGCTGGAATGTCCCTGAGGTCCGGACCGTGGGGTCGTTCTTCGATCACCCCGGGTTCCTCGATGCCGCGGCAGGCATCGCCCGGCCGCTCCTCGACGAGTTCGCCCCCGACCATGTGCTGTTCAGCTATCACGGGCTCCCCGAGAAGCAGATCAGAAAGAGCGACACGTCGAACGAATGGTGCCTGACCAACTCGTGGTGTTGTGATTCGATGAACGAGAAGAACGCCTTCTGCTACCGGGCCCAGTGTTTCGCAACGACACGTGGACTGATTGCCCGGCTCGGGCTCGACGGGGACACGACCACCACCACGTTTCAATCCCGGCTCGCCGGCCAGAAGTGGATCGAGCCGTACACCGACAAGGAACTCCCCAAGCTGTACGACTCCGGAGTGCGCCGGCTCGCAGTGCTGACCCCTTCGTTCACTGCCGACTGCCTCGAGACGATCGAGGAGATCGGCATCCGCGGGCGCGCCCAGTGGGAAGGATTGGGCGGCGAGGCCTTCCTGCTCGTTCCTTGTGTCAACGCCGACGATCGATGGGTGGCTGCTGCTGCCGCCATGGCGCACGACGCATGACCTGCTCAGGCCTTTCCGAGCACCCGGTCGACTGCAAAACGAATCACCACCCTGTCGGGGTTCTCTCGAACGGGTCGATACCGCTGTTCGAAGAGTCGTTCGCCTTCGGCGACGGCCGCAGGGTCTCGGAGCACTTCGGCGTCTCCTTCGAGGGCGAGCCACCGACGACCGTCGACCTGACACACGACCGCACGGGTCCGCTCCTCGATGTTGACGATCTTCCGCGTCCCATCCGAGGAGATGATCGACACGAACCCGTCGTCGTAGGTGAAGGCGATGGCGACCACGTGGGGCGTTCGGTCTGCCCGCAGGGTCGTGAGCGTGCCGAGGTGTCGTTCCGTGAGGAAGTCGAGGTCGGCGGCCGTGAAGTCGCCCGTGGTACGCGCCATGTCCACCGAGGGTATCGACCATGGTGAACCGAGCTGAGATCGAGTCCTTCTACCGGGACTTACAAGACCGGTTCGCGTCAGCGCTGGAAGCCCTCGACGGTGACGGCCGGTTCGCGGTGGACCCGTGGCAGCGCGCCGGCGGCGGTGGTGGGGACACCCGGATTCTCACCGACGGTCGCCACATCGAGAAGGCGGCAGTGAACTTCTCGGCGGTTCACGGTGACACCCCGCCGCAGCTGTCCGAACGGATGGCAGCGATGGGCGACCGGTTCTACGCCACCGGTGTCTCGATCATCGTCCACCCCCGCAACCCGTACGCTCCCACGTTCCACGCCAACGTCCGCTACTTCGAATCCGGAGACGAAGCTGCCTGGTTCGGCGGCGGAGCCGACCTCACGCCGTATTACCTGTTCGAAGACGACGCCCGCCACTTCCACGGCGTGCTCGCGGAGACGTGTGGGCGGCATGCGGCGGCGGACTACCCGTCGTGGAAACGCGCCTGTGACGACTACTTCCACCTTCCGCATCGCAACGAGGCTCGGGGCGTCGGCGGCATCTTCTTCGACCACCTCGCCGACGCCCTCGACGGGGTGTGGGCCTTCCAGCAGGATCTCGCCGATCACCTGTCTGACGCCTACCTGCCGATACTCGAAGGTCGCATCGACACTCGACACGGCCCGCGGGAGACGGAATGGCATCGAATCCGACGCGGACGGTACGTCGAGTTCAATCTTGTCTGGGACCGTGGAACGCGATTCGGACTGGAAACGGCGGGCCGAACCGAGTCGATCCTGGCCTCCCTGCCGCCCCAGGTGAGCTTCCCCTATGGCCACGAACCGGACCCGGGAACGCCCGAATCCGAGTTGCTGACGGTGCTGCGCGGACCAGCTCGAACCTGGCTGTGACTGCCTGCGCCCGACCACGCCAGTTGCCGACTGGCAGTTGGAACCCTGAGAGTTACGGTCGTGGCGCCCAATGAGTAGCTCGACTCACATCTCGTCGGCCACGTTCGCCTACCCGGCTGTGGACAGCGCCACCAGAGCGCGACTGGCCGACGTCCGCGCCGACGGCGACGGCTCGACCTTCCTCCTCAGCACCTGTCTGCGCACCGAGGTGGTGGTTGGCGGGGACATCGAGCATCTGCGCCGGACGCTCGAGCGCCTCTTTGGGTCCAATGTCGATGTCGGATTGGCCAAGGTGCGCCACGACGCAGACGCGGTCGAACACGTGTATCGAGTCGCCGCCGGCCTGGAATCGCCGATACGCGGCGAAGCAGAGATCCTCACCCAGTTTCGCCGGACCCTGGCGAAGGCTGCCGAGACAGGAGCCGTCTCAGGGCTCTTCTCGAAGCTCATCGAAACTGCCGTGGCAGTCGGACGCCAAGCACGCGAGGCGATGCCCGATTCCCCCCACGACTCGATGGCAGCCGTCGCTGCCCAGACCGTGGGCAACGCCGACCGGGTGGCAGTGCTCGGTTCCGGAGCGATGGCGACCGCGGTGGTCCGGGCGCTGCAGGGGCTTCCCGCACCCCCCGCCGTCACCATCGTTGCCCGCCACCCCGAGCGAGTGAGCGTCGTCAGTGTCGACGTCTGGCACTTCGACCGTGCCCTGGAGGCGATCGAGGACTTCCCGGCTGTCATTTCGGCAACGTCTGCCAAGAAGCGTCTCGTGGACTCGGATCGCATGGCCGTCGTCGTCCAACGACGATCGAGTCCGGTCACCCTGGTCGACATGGCTATGCCGCCCGACTTCGCCGTTTCGCCCTCAGCCACCCTGCGCTATCTGGACATCGATGACCTGGCCCGCATGGCGGAGCGTCGGCCACGCGGAGATGAAGCAGACGAATTCGTGCGTCGCGCGGCCCTCGAAGCCCACCGGTCTTTCGTCGACCATCACCAGGTCGGGCCGGTGATCGGAGGATTGACCCGTCGTGCCGACGACATCGTCGAGAGCACCGTCGCCCGCTTCAGTGGGCGGTTGCAGAGCCAGGATGATCAGGCAGTGCTCCGGCAGGCGGCGCACACTGTTGCCCGGACACTTCTGGCCGGCCCCATCGCCTACATCAAACAACCCGACAGGGTGCCCGAGGCAGTCGATGTGGTCGCGGATGCGTTCGGCGTCGATGAATGAAACCCGTGCGCATCGCCACGCGGGCGTCCAAACTCGCCCTGGCCCAGGCGCGCTGGGTCGCTGACAGGCTGACCCACGTCCACGAGGGTCTGGCCGTCACTCTCGTCGAGGTCACGACGACCGGAGATGCCGACCGCACTTCACCTGTCACCACACTGACCGAGGTCGGTGCGTTCGTCCGGTCCGTCCAGATGGCCGTGTTGGGCGATCGGGCTGACATCGCCGTCCATTCGTGCAAGGACCTTCCCGTGCAAGGCCCCGATGGCCTGACCGCATTCTTCCCTGAGCGCGAGGCGCAGTGGGATGTGCTGTGCGGCTCGACCCTGGACGCCCTCCCCGACGGGGCCCGGGTGGGCACGGGAAGTCCCCGACGCGCCGCACAACTGTCGCTCCTCCGACCCGACCTCGTCATCGAGGGAATCCGCGGCAACATCGACACCCGCCTGGCCAAGGTCGACGCCGGTGAATACGCCGCCATCGTGTTGGCCGAGGCGGGGCTCCTGCGCACCGGCATGGACGATCGGATCGCTCATCGATTCAGCGTTGACCAGATGGTGCCTGCCCCCGGTCAAGGCGCCCTGGCCGTGGAGGTGGTGGCCGGATCGCGGGCGGCGGACCTGATGAGTGCTCTCGACCACCCGCAGACTCGTACGGCTGTCGAGGCCGAACGAGGACTGCTCGCGCGTACCGGCGCAGGTTGCCGGTCCGCGCTCGGGGCGATCACACTGCAGGAGAACGCCGGACACACGATGTACGGCTTCGTCGAAGATGACCGAGGATCACGGCGAGCCCAGGTACGCCATGCCGATGCCTCCGAGGCGAGCCGCCTCCTCCAAGAGGAGCTTGGACTGTGAAACGGGTTGCTGTCACCACCACCGCGGACGCGGCGCCGCGTGCTGCCGAACCGCTGATCGCGCACGGGCTCACACCCGTCATGCTGCCGTGCATTGCGATCAGCCCCGCCTCCCCCACCGTCCTCGCCGAACTGCGCGAGGAGGCGTCCCGGGGGGACCTCATCGTCGTCACGAGCGCCCGAGCGGTTCGCATCACCTGGCCGGACGGGGACATGCCGACAACGCCGGTCGCCGCAGTGGGTACCGCCACCGCGGAGGCCGTCCTGGAGGCGGGAGGTGTGGTCAAGGTCGCCGGATCGGGAGGGGTGGCCAACCTCGTCGCCGAACTCGACGTGACGGGGCTCCGCATCGTCTTCCCGCATGCCCGCAGCGCCGACCCCGGGACCGACGCCGAACTCGAGCGGATGGGGGCGAGCGTCTACGCCGCCACCGCCTACGACACGATTCCGATCGCTCCCAACGACGACAAAGTCGACGCGGCAATCTTCGGATCTCCCTCGGCGATCGATGGTTGGCTGCTCCGCCGCCACTTCGACGGCATGGTCATCGGGGCGATGGGACCGACCACCGCCTCGGCTCTCCGGGTGCGGGGAGTGGAAGATCCCGTCTTTCCGGACACGCCCGGTTTTGAGGCCCTCGTCGCCGCACTCGCAGAGAGGTTCAACTCATGAGTACCTTCCCGACTGCCCGCTCGCGCCGGCTCCGCTCCACCCCGGGACTGCGGCGAATGGTGGCCGAGACCTGGCTTCATCCTGCGAACTTCGTGCTCCCCTTGTTCGCGGTCAGTGGACGCGACGTCGCGAATCCGATCCGGTCGATGCCGGGACACGCCCAACTGTCGGTCGACGGCATCGTGTCTGTCACCAAGGAGGCAGCGGCCGCCGGCGTGGGGGGAGTGATCCTCTTCGGGATCCCCGACTCCAAGGATGCGCAGGGCTCGCAAGCCTGGAATCCCCACGGGCCCGTCCCCGAAGCGATCCGGGCGATCAAGGATGCAGTCCCCGACATCGTGGTGTGGGCAGATGTGTGCCTGTGCGAGTACACCAGCCACGGACACTGCGGCGTGCTCCGCGGCGAATCCGTCGACAACGACGCCACCCTCCCTCTGCTGGCCCAGGCCGCCGTGGCGTACGCCGACGCCGGCGCCGATGTGATCGCGCCCTCCGACATGATGGATGGTCGGGTCGCCGCAGTGCGCGGCGCGCTGGACAGTGCGGGCTATCCGGAGATGGCGTTGTGCTCATACTCCGCCAAGTACGCCAGCGCCTATTACGGGCCGTTCCGCGTCGCGGCCGGGTCCACCCCGTCCTTCGGTGACCGCCGCACCCACCAGATGGACCCGCCCAACGTGCGGGAGGCGTTGACCGAGGTGGAACAGGATCTCGCCGAAGGAGCGGACATGGTGATGATCAAGCCGGCCGGACCGTATCTGGACGTGATCGCAGCAGTACGCGCCGCGGTCGACGTCCCTGTCGCCGCGTATCAGGTCTCCGGGGAGTATTCGATGATCGAGGCCGCCGCCGCCAACGACTGGGTGGACGGCGAACGGGTGATGCTCGAGTCCCTCACCGGTATCCGGCGGGCGGGAGCAGGGATCATCCTCACGTATTTCGCGACCCGAGCGGCACGTGCCCTGGAAACGGCATGACGAAGAGTTCCCGCTCCGAGGCCCTGTATGCGCGGGCGACCGCAGTGATGCCCGGCGGGGTCAACTCCCCGGTGCGCGCCTTCAACGCCGTCGGCGGCCACCCGCCGTTCATCGCCTCGGGTAGCGGCCCGCACCTCACCACCGAGGACGGCCACCGTGTGATCGATTTCATCGCCTCCTGGGGCGCGCTGCTGTTCGGACATGCGGACCCGAAGATTGTCACCGCCGTCGAGGAGGCGGCACGAAAAGGGACGTCGTTCGGAGTGCCGACGGCGATGGAGGTCGAACTGGCCGAGCTCATCGTCGAGATCGTCCCTTCCGTCGAAGTCGTGCGGCTCGTCAACTCAGGCACCGAAGCCACCGCCTCCGCGGTCCGAGTGGCCCGCGCCGCCACGAACCGGCCGGGCATCATCAAGTTCGAGGGGTGCTATCACGGACATTCGGATCCGTTCCTCGTGAAGGCGGGTTCGGGTTTGGCGACGCTGGGAGAACCGGACAGTCCGGGAGTCCCGGCGTCGACCGTGTCCGACACCCGACTCGCCCGATTCAACGACCTCGCGTCCGTGGAGGAAGCCTTCGCAGCCGGCGACATCGCCGCCGTCATCGTCGAACCGGTCGCAGGAAACATGGGGGTGGTGCCCCCGAGCGATGACTTTCTCCAGGGTCTCAGGGACCTGTGCGACACGCACGGGGCGCTGCTCATCTTCGACGAGGTGATGACCGGCTTTCGCGTGGCGCGAGGTGGCGCCCAGGAACGGTACGGGGTGCGCCCGGACCTGACGTGCCTCGGCAAGATCGTCGCCGGCGGCACTCCGGCCGCCGCGTATGGCGGTCGCGCCGATCTGATGCGCAGGGTGGCGCCGGACGGACCCGTGTATCAGGCAGGCACGCTCGCCGGCAATCCCTTGGCAACCGCCGCCGGGATCGCCTGTCTCCGCCAGATCAACGAACGACCTGAGGTCTACGCCACATTGGAAGCGACGGGACAGCGGATGGAGACCGCACTCCGCGACGCGCTGACGGCCAACGGCGTGGAGGGATGCGTGCAACGGGTCGGAGCCATGATGACAGTGTTCTTCGGACCGTCTGCGGTGCGTTCGTGGGACGACGCCGCCACCGTGGACCGGGATCGCTTTGCCCGCTTCTTCCAGTCGGCGTATGCCGGTGGCGTATTGCTTCCCCCGTCTCAGTTCGAGGCCTTGTTCCTCATGGAGTCACACACCGAGGTCGCAGATGTTGCCATCGGTGTCCTGAGCACGGCCATCGCGGAGGCAAGGTGACCAGGCGGCTGGTGGAGGCACTGGCTCGTCGCCCCGTGGACCGCACACCGGTGTGGATCATGCGACAGGCAGGCCGCTATCTGCCCGAGTATCGAGAGCTTCGGACCCGCCACTCCTTCCAGGAGGCAGTCTCCACGCCTGCGGTGGCGGCCGAGATCACCCTCCAACCCATCCGTCGGTTCGGGATGGACGGTGCCGTCATCTTCGCCGACATCATGACCCCCCTGGAGGCGATGGGAGTCGACATGACCTTCGATCCAGGCCCGCGGCTGCGCCCGCACACCCTGGAAGAGGTGATCGCCTTGCCCGATCTCGACACTGCGCGGGTCGGCTTCGTCGGCGAGACCATTCGCCGAGTCCGCGCCGACGTCGATGACGAAGTGGCAGTGATCGGCTTCGCCGGCGCGCCGACCACGCTGCTCGCCTATCTCATCGAAGGGGGAGGCTCGAAGGACTTCATGGAACTGCGGGCTGCGGTCCGAGCCGATCCCGTCGCAGCCGAGGCGGCCCTCGACCGACTGGCCAATGCCATGCGGACGTATCTCGACATGCAGGTCGCCGCGGGAGCCGATGTCGTGCAACTGTTCGATACCTGGGCCGGGATCTTCGACCATTCCGCCTACCGCCAGTTCTGTGTTCCGGCTGCGCGCACGTCTTTGGCCGATGTCGGTACGCCCACCATCTACTTCGCTCCCGGAGCCGGACACACCCTCGACGTGCAGCCGGAGGTGGGAGCCGACGCCTACGGGGTCGACTGGCGGGTCCCGATCGACGAGGCCTGGGCCCTGCTCGGTGACGTGTCGATACAGGGCAACGTCGATCCTGCGGTGCTCCGCTCCGATCCCGAGACGATCCGGGCTGCGGTCGCCGAGGTGCGGCGCCTCGTGGGACGACGTCCTGGCCACATCATGAACCTCGGGCACGGAATCGATCGCCACACGCCGCCCGAGCATGTCGCGGCATTCATCGAGGCCGTTCGGTCGTGACGGTTGCAATCGTCGGCGGCGGCCTCGCCGGGCTCTTCACCGCCACACGCCTCCTGCAGACGGGCCACGATGACGTCGTGGTCTTCGAATCGTCGGGATCGGCGGGCGGTGTGACTCGCTCGGTGAGCCGCGACGGATACATGCTGGAGCCGGGAGCAGGATCCTTCGCCCTTCCGCACCCGCACCTCTCCTCACTGCTGGCGGGAACTCGCCTACGCCCCGCCGAGCCAACGGCGCGGGTCCGGCACGTCTGGACGGGCGAGCGTCTGGTGAACCTGGCACCGGGACCTGCGGCTGTGGCCGCGCCGGTCGTCCCGGTTCGCGCCAAGCTCCGCGGCATACTCGACGTCCTCGTCGCCGAGCCGCCTGGCGACGACGACGAGTCCCTGGAGACCTTTCTCCGGCGACGCCTCGGGAACCGACTCGGTCACACCGCGGCATGGCTGGCCGCATCGGGGGTGTACGCCGGCGACCCCACCCGACTGTCGGCCCGATCGGCCTTCCCGGCGCTCACCGGCCTGGTCGCCGCCGAAGGCTCCCTCGTGAAAGGGGCCGTTCGCAGATTCCGGAGCCGACCCCCCGATGCGGCGCGCCCGACAATGCACCTTCCGACCACGACGATGGCAGACCTCGCCGACGAACTCGCCACAGGCCTGGGCGACCGCTGGCGGAGCGGGCACACCGTGGACGCGGTGCGACGGCACGGGAGACGCTGGATCGTCGAAGGAACCGACCGCATGGAAGCCGATCATGTCGTGCTGGCATGCGCGCCGCAGGCGGCGGCCCGCCTCGTGGACGGCCCGTTGTCGAGTGCGCTGACAGGAGGCTCCCGTGCACCTGTCCTGGTGGTCGGGCTCGGGGGCCCGGCAGACGGCATGCCGCTTCCCGATGGGTTCGGGATCTTGACCGGACCGGACGCCCGGACTTCCACGAGAGGGATCCTGCTCGAATCCTCCTACGCCCCGCACCGCGCTCCCGCGGCCCACTCTCTGGTCAAGGTCATCGCCGGCGGCGCGCCCCGGGATCCGATCGTCGACGCCGACGACCAGACCGTGATCAATCGGGTCGGTGGCGAATTGGCCCGCATCCTCGGGCACGATGTCGAGGCCTCCTTCGCGCAGGTCGTTCGTCAGTTGCCCGGGATCCCCCAGTACGACGTCGGCCACCGGAACTGGCTGGCACAGGTCGCGGCGGCGACACCTGAGTCGCTGCACCTGACCGGATGGGGGTACCGGGGCGTCGGCGTCGCCCACCTCGCCGCCGACGCGCATCGTATCGCCGGAGAGATCGCGGCATGAGCACGCGCGCATCGGTTCCCCGGGGCTTCTGGCCGGTCTGGACGGCGGTGGCGGTCGACCTGCTGGGTTTCGGGATCATCATCCCACTGCTTCCCCTCTACGCCGAACGCTTCGGGGCGAGTGCCACCACCATCGGTCTGCTGTTCGCGAGCTACTCGCTCGCTCAGTTCGTGTTCGCCCCGATCTGGGGGCGCATCTCCGATCGGGTGGGCCGACGACCCATCCTGCTCATCACCATTGCCGGCTCGGCGATTGGCAGCCTCGTCCTCGGGCTGGCCGGATCGCTCCCGATGCTGTTCATCGGGCGCATTCTCGACGGGGCGTCGGGCGCCAGCGTGGCGGTGGCCAGAGCCACCGTCTCCGACGTCGCCGACAGCGACCAGCGTCCCCGTTTGATGGGCCTGCTCGGCGCCGCCTTCGGTCTCGGCTTCGTGATCGGCCCGTCGCTCGGAGCGCTCGCCGCCCTGGGTTCTCCGTCGCTCCCCTTCTACGTGGCGGCCGGCATCTCGGTCCTCAACCTCATCGCCGGGTTCATCCGAATCCCCGAGACCCTCCGCGCACCGACTTCGACGATGCACGGAACCGGCCTACGTTCCCTCCCCCTCCCCGTGCTCCGACTGGTCATCCTGACGTTCGTCGGGATCACCGCCTTCAGCGCCTTCGAAGCCACCTTCTCGCTGCTCGGGAGCGCCCGCCTCGACATGACCGAACCCACCGTGGCACTCGTGTTCGCGGGGATCGGTCTGGTTTTGGTGGCGACCCAAGCCGGCTTGGTGGGACCCATCACCCGGGCGCTCGGCGAGACCAGCACGATTCGGCTGGGACTGATCCTGAACGTCGTCGGGTTCGCCGTCATCTCGGTGGCCGACAGTTGGCTCACGCTCCCGCCGGGCTTGGCGCTTCTCGCACTGGGACAGGGACTCTTGACACCCACCCTCTCCTCGGCGGTCGCCGGGATGGCGCCGGAACGGGCGGGAGTGGCATTGGGCGTGCAGCAGTCGGCGGGCGGCCTGGCCAGAGTGGTGGGGCCTGTGATCGGGGGCGCGCTCTTCGCCGCCGCCATCCCGCTCCCCTACATCGTGGCTGCCGGTCTGACGCTCATCGCCCTTCCCATCAGCCCCAGGATCACCGCACTCGCGTCCTCATCCTGAGCCGGCCGAACGCCCCAGAGTCGGCTTACTGGGCATGCACATACAGGAAGTTTCCTGACGGTCTTGCCCGCGTCGGGCCCGGGAGCCCGGTAGTTTCCGTTGGACCCGCGAGGAGGTTTCCCCGTAGCCAAGGACCCGTCCGCATTCGACACACAATCCCATTGGGACTTCGGTCGCCTCCGTGCCCTTTTCGTGAACTGCACCCTCAAGCCGTCGCCGGAGCAGTCCCACACCCAGGGGCTGATGAATCGCTCGATGGAGATCATGCGACAGCAGGGTGTGGACGTTGATCTCGTGCGAGCGGTCGACCATGACATTGCACCCGGGGTGTTACCCGACATGACCGACCACGGCGCCGCCACCGACGAATGGCCCGCGCTCTGGGAGCGTGTGCAGTCAGCCGACATCTTGGTGATCGGTACGCCGATCTGGCTGGGAGCGAAGTCGTCGGTCGCGACCCGGGTGATCGAACGCCTCTACGCGCACTCTGCGACCCTGAACGATGCAGGTCAGTACGTGTTCTACGGCAAGGTCGGTGGCTGTCTGGTGACCGGGAACGAGGACGGGGTCAAGCACGTCGGGATGAACGTCCTGTATTCGCTCCAACACCTCGGGTATGTCATCCCGCCCCAGGCGGATACGGGTTGGGTCGGCGAGGCAGGTCCCGGACCGAGCTATCTCGACGATGGCTCCGGCGGCCCGGAAAACGATTTCACCAACAGGACCACCACCTTCATGACCTGGAATCTCCTCCACCTCGCCCGCATGCTCAAAGACGCGGGCGGGATCCCTGCCCACGGGAACCAGCAGGCCGGATGGGACGCCGGCTACCGCTACGACTTCCCCGAGCTCGAACATCGGTAGGTCCCGAGCGCCCCGCCGGTCACGATGTCATACCCCGGTTCAGCAGCGCGACCATCCACTCGAAGCTGGTTTCGACTTCGACATCGAGTCCGAACCCACCCTGGCCTTCGAGGAGGGCGAACCCGTGGAAAGCGGCGCGCAATAACTAAGGATCTTCGTTTCGTCAACAGCTCCCCAAATTCGGGCGAACCGTGGGCTCTCAGGGCCCTCCAGGGGCCCTGGGAACCCAGGGTACGCGGGGCGGTGTTCGGTACCCTCGGGCCGACGGCGCGGTGCCGCACAGCTCCTGGGCGATACGGTCGATCACGACCCCAGCTTGGACAAATGTGAGGTCCACCTAGGGTCAGGGGTGAGCCCGACGAGAGGAACTCGATGCTCGAACTATCAGAAAACGCCGCAGCCGCGCTGCAGAACCTGCGCCAGGACCAGGGGGTCCCCGACGAACACGGTACCCGCCTCACCGGCGTGCAGCAGCCGACCGGAGACCTCGCCGTCCATCTGGAATTCGTCGAAACCGTCCCCGAGACCGACCTCGTGGCCGAACAGGCGGGCACCGAGGTGCACATCGACCCGGAGATCTCCGAGCCGCTCGCCGATGTGGTGATGGACGTCCAGCAGAGCGAGCAGGGTCTCGCCTTCGTCTTCCGTCCCCAGGAGTAAGTCGTATTCGTCCTGGCGGGGCAATTTCCTGGCCAGGATGAGACGAACCTACGAACTGAGAAACCGCCCGGGGCCCATGAAGTCGAGGCTGGGCTTCGATTCGCCGACGACGATTCCGGCGAGTTCTTCGCCAAATGCCGGCGCCATCTTGAAGCCGTGGCCGGAGAAGCCCACGGCCAGGACCACTCGCGAGTCCTGCGTCAGCCGTCCGATGATCGGATGGTCGTCGGGGGTGTAGGCGTCGCTGTACGTCGCCACCCGCACAGGTGAAGGGAACACGCCGGGCAGCGCCTCCTCCACGAACCGGGAGGCACGTCGCACCGCCGAGATCTCTGCCGTCCTCGGCAGGTTTTCCGGGTCGTCGATGTCGCCGAACGCGCCATGGGCGATGACCTTGACTCCCGCCCCGTCAACGGCTGGGAAGCAAGAGAAGCCCGGCTCACCGAGACGGACGGCGGTCGGAGTTCGTCCAAGTACGAACGTGTCGTCGTCGCGGCGCGGAAACCAGGTGGCCGTGAGCTCTTTCGGCTGGAGCGGCAGCCCTTCTGGCAACAGACCACCACCGACCCACGGTCCGGTGGTGATGACGACGTGATCGAATGTCTGGGCACCGTCGGCGGTCACGACGCTGACCCGGCCTCCCTCGTCGACGACCTCCTCCACCTTCGTATACGACCGCACCTCTGCACCGAGGCGTCTGGCCTGTTCCGCGGCGGCCATCACTGCCAACTCCGGACGGATGAGACCGCCGGCAGGATCGAGGATCATCGACTCGCCGTCCCGCACCGGATGTTCCGGCACCCGGCGTGCCGCCTCCGCGGCCCCCAACTCCTCGATCGTCAACCCGTGCGCCCGTGCAGACGCCCGGATCGCCTCCATTCTCGGTTCATCCTCGGCTCCGACGGTCACGAACCCGCTCTCGTAGAACAGCCGGTGCGGCGACACGCTGTCGAGTTCGCGCCACAGCTCCCGAGCCTGCCGCAGCAGCGGGACGTACCCGGGTCCCTCGCGATAGGCAAGCCGGAAGATGCGGCTCTCCCCGCCCGCCGCCCCCCGATCGTGTCCCGGGCTGTACTGCTCGAACCCGGTCGCGTGGACGCCGCGGGCAGCAAGCCGCCACAGCAGCATCGATCCGATACTGCCAGTCCCTATGACTCCGACTGAGAGTTCGTTCACCGTGGATGCTCCTTCTTCCGGCTGTCAGCGGCCACATCACACCAGACGATTCCATCTGTCCAATCGTCCGCCAACCTGTCCGGTCAGATGGTGAGGGTGAGACCCTCGAAGCCGAAGTAGATCTCACCGTCGAAGTGCTGGGCCACCGCGTGGACCGCCCGCTCTCGGCGGCCGGGCTCGGCCAGCTTCGTGTTCGTGTGTGTCAACACCAAGCGCTTGACTCCCGCCGTCGCCGCCATCTCGCCGACGCCGTCGGTCCCCATCTGACCGGGGACGGTGCCCCGTTCGGAGTCCAGCTCACAGCACATCGCCACCATGAGGTCCGCCCCTTCGGCCAGCCGGGTCACGGACTCGCACGGCTCGGTGTCCCCGGTGATCACGATGCTCCGGCCGCCGATCTCGATCCGATACGCCAAGGAATCGAGAAACGGCTGCACGTGCTCGGCTCGGGTCGTGGTCACTTCCCATCCGCTGTCGAGGGTGATCGAGTCATCTTCGACCAACTCGTCGACTCGCCGGATCAGCTCGGGCCGAGGCAGTGTGCCGCCACGATTCACCCACAGGTTCTGGCTGACCGGCGAGTTCCGGCGGGCATCGATGTCCGGTCGGTAGGCACCGTTCTCGCCGACCAGCGTGTCGACGAACCGAGCCGTCGGCTGCGGACCCACCACGTGGATCGGCTCGTAGTTGCCGAGACTCTTCTCCCAGTGGCCCAGCAACAGATTGGCGACATCAGCGGTGTGGTCGAAGTGGTGGTGGCTCACCAATAGCGCCTCGACCTCCAGGGGGTTGAGGCCTGAACGAAGCAGTTTGTACGTCGTCGCCGGGCCGCAGTCGGTCAGGAGCAGGTGACCGTCCGCCCTGATCGCGACCGCCGAGCCGTATCTCTCGGCGGACATGTGCGGACTTCCCGCCCCCACCAGCGTCAGTTCGATCTCCGTATCCGATCCCATGGGCACTCCCTGATCAACGACCCCGGGAGTGTCGCACAAACACACGGGACCCTCCGCGCGGGCGAAACCCGTCGGAATTCCGACACTGCTTCCCGATACGAGCGGTGGATCCCTACCTTGATCGCGATGAAACGCATCCCCATCGTGCTCGTCACCGCGATCGTCCTTGCCGCCTGCGGAGCGTCGGACTCCCAAGAGGTACGACCGTTCTCAGAGATCGCGGTCGCCGACCCACAGATCTCCTTCGACCCGTCGGGAGCGGTGGCAACCCTGAACGTGACGACCAACATCGACGCAGTGTGTGCAGTCGCCTACGGCATCGACGCGCCGGCCGGGTCGATCGCCACCGATCAGGACATGGGTGTGGGGGGCCACAGCGACCACGCCGCGCTGATGACCGGACTGGAGCCTGACACCACATACCAGTACCGACTGCAGGGGGTCGGAGCGGATGGAAACCTCTACCGCAGCGACGTCTTCACGTTCACGACTCCACCCGCCGACGAAGCCCTCGGGGCGTTCGGAGACAATCTGGCGGTAGGCGCCGAGGTGACTGCGGTGTCCTCGGAGTTCTCCGACGACTTCGCCGCCGAGCACGCTGTCGACGGCGACTTGGGCACCGAATGGTCGAGCCGGGGGGATGGCGACGACGCCTCCATCACGATTGATCTCGGGAGCCCGGTCGATGTCCAGGCAGTGGCGTTTCGCACCCGATCGATGGGTGACGGCTCCTCGATCACCGAGTCGTTCACCATCACCGCCGACGGCGAGACCTTCGGGCCTTTCCCGGCCGGTCCGGAACCGGTGCAGACTTCGTTCACCGCCCAGGTGATGACGTTCGACGTCGAGTCGTCGACCGGAGGCAACACCGGCGCGGTTGAAGTCCAGGTCTTCGGCGGCTGAACCGCCGAGTGTGATTAGTCCTCCGAGAGCCCGGTTGCGACGGCTTGCAGTCGATCCATGTCGACGACCTCGATCATGCGATACCCGGTCTGGACGATCTCTTTGTCCCGAAGCTCTCCCAACGCCTCGTTCACCGACTGCCGACTCACCCCGAGCAGGGTGGCGATCGATGATTGCGACAGGGCGACGCGTTTCTGCGTCAACGCCTCCTCGGCGAGCAGATCGGCCACCTGGGCGAGAACCGTCTTGTGCATGAGGCTGATGATCCGTCGCTGAGTCCCCTCGAGCTGTTTCAGACCCGACACCAGCCACCGCAGACAGATCGCAGGATGCCTGGCGAGTTCCGGAAGCAGACGATCCCGGTCGAACCGGAAGGCCTTGACGTGGTCAACGGCACGCACCGAGGACTTGTACACCCCTTCGCCGAACATGGCGATGTCGCCGATGACCGACCCGGGACCGACCCGGGCCACGACGGTGTTGGATCCGGAGTGCGTCCTGTAGATGTCCACCTGGCCCTCGCGCACGAGGTAGGCAGCGACTGCCGGTTCCCCCTGACGGAAGAGATGCGAACCGCGGAAACGTTTGACGAGTTCGGCCGACCCTGCGAGCACCTCGAGGTCGGAGGCAGTGAGCGGGAGATAGTCGGGTCGCCCGAAGCTGCGCGCCAGCCAGGCGAGATGCTGGTCGGCAGCAAGTTCAGGCAGGTCACCCATGAAGGTGGCCCAACGTAGCGCGCTCGCGGTGACATCCAGAGTCGAGTGGTGTGTCACGGGGTCAAAAGCTCGGAGCGGATGAGATCTTCGAGGTCGTCTGCGAAGATCACTCCGGAGTGTGTCCTGACCACCTCACCGTCGGCGTTGATGAACACCGAGGTAGGCATGGCGATCCCACCGAACCGGTTGAAGATCGAACCGTCGGGGTCGACTCCCAGCTCATAGCTGACTCCAGTGGCATCCACCAGGCGTTCGGCGGCTGCGGGATCGGTCTCTTGCATGTTGAGCCCCAGGAACACCACCTCGTCGCCGAACGAGGCGTGCACCTGTTCGAAGTCGGGCATCTCCGCCACGCAGGCCGGACACCACGACGCCCAGAAGTTCACGACCACTGGCGTGCCGGCGAAATCGGACAGATTCGCCTCCGTCCCGTCGACGTACTCGAACGGGACATCGATCGCCGAGGTCGCCGAGTCACCCTCCGAGTCAGAGACCGGCCCGAACGCGGCGAACGCGAAGACCAGCACCGCCACCGCGGCGACCCCGACGAGCACACGCCTGTCCTTCATTGCTCGATCAGGTCGGTTCCGGGAGCGTAGGTCGACCACGCAAACCAGAACGTGTCGAGATGCGGGACCCGTTCGAGCTGGGCGTCGGCGAGTTCCCCGGACACCGCCCGGCCTGTGATGTCCCAGGTCGTGCCGGTCTCATCGTCCACGAAAGTGGCATCTTCGACCGAGAACGTGAGCGCCCGACCATCGACCACCGGAGAGAACACCCCGACCGACCCGACGTCGCGTCCCGAGGCGATCTGCGGTGCGTCGAGAGCACTCGACTGACCTTCGGACCACAGGATCACCAGCGGCGTATCGCCGAGCTCGGTGTTGGTGGCTGCGGCGCCCTCGCCCGAGATCACCTCGAGCGACCACGCCCGGGCCTCATCGCCTTCCCGCACTCCCACGACCCGCTGCATAGCCGCCGAGCGTTCGTCGACCTCCCCGTTGAACAGGAATGGGAAGGAACTCGGGTTGTCGTAGCCTTGATAGGGGTTGTTGCCGTACGGGCGACCGAACCCGGTCTCCGAACGGTCGAGGACCAGTCCGTCGGGGTGCGAGTTCTTGAAGTCTGCCCACGAGAGCAGTGGCGACGCCACCGGCTGGAGGCGGTGCCCGGTCAAGACCCCGACGACGGCTCGCCCGTCAAAGTGGGTCCACAGGCTCTCGGTGGCACGGTCGTACATGACCAGCGCCGATGCGAACAGGCGGCCCGAGGTGCCAAAGGTGGTCTCCTGTCCGTCGATCGTCCGCTCATAGGAGATCGCGCTGTTGCAAAGGGGACAGTACGTGACGGCAACCGGAATTCCGCCGACGACGTCGTTGACGATCTCGTGCCAGATCATCACCTGGACGGGGTAGGCGCGGACGTCGCCGTTGACGTCGATCACGACGACCGGCTCCTCGTCACTGATCCACGCATCGGCGTCGGCGACGTCGATGAACTGGGGCTCGTCTATGGGAGGGATGCCGTCTGGCGGCGGGCCCCCGGAGATGATCGCGGAGGTGTCGACGAGCGGCGGCGGGAACGCATCGGATCCCATGTCATCGAGCGCCGAAGGACCCTCGGGAAAACCGTCTTCGGAAATGTCGACGGGTGCTTGGGTTGTGGTCGGCTCCTCGACCACCGTGGTGGTCGTCGATGGCGGCTCCTCCGAGACGGTGGAGCCGGCGTCGTCTTCGACCCCGCCCTCTCCACACGCGGAGACGATCAACGCCAAGCCTGCGATCGCGGTTCGTGCTCTCATGACCGCCTCAACGCCCTGGGGCCGCGAGGCTCGTAGTGAATGTCGGCAATCCGACCGTCGGTCGGATTGGACCGAGCGCTCCGGGTTGGCTGTCGGGGCAGTGTTGATTGCGACATGATCTCCATCATCGATCTCCTTCTCCCCGCCACCGACGCCGGCGTGCTTGCGCAGTTGATCGGCGTCATTGGCGCCGGGTTGTTCGGGCTTGCACTCACCCGTCGGCATCCCGACAGGAGGCTGCTGGTCGCCGGTGCCACGCTCGTCGTCCTTGCGTTCATGGCTGTTCGTACCCTCCACTGACCCGCCCGTCACTCCGGTGACGGATCTCAGATCATGTGAGGCTGACCTTCCCCCAGAAGGCCACGTGTCCCGTGATCGACTGAGCCTTCGCGCTCGGGGTCCGATACGTCCAACCCACGTTTCGATGAGTTTCACCGTCGATCACGGCGTCGAAATAGCTCGCCACGCCCTTCCATGGGCAAACGGTGGTGTGGTCGCTCTCCACGAGGTGCTCCCAGTGGACGGAGTCGGGCGGGAAATAGGCGTTGCCTTCCAGCGCGACGATGTCCCCGGACTCTGCGAGAACGACGTCTTCGAGTGTTGCTTTGCTGACCATGGTCGACTTCCTCCATCGGAACATGAGAACTCCTTTGTCACATGCGACAACTCGCGAACGCATCGAGCAGTGTTCACGTCTGTCGGAGTGCCGACCATTCGTCGCAGGACACGCCGGTGGATGAGCAACCGGTCCATCGCACGAGCAAAGTGTCGGGTGCCTGACGATTCGGCCAGCAGACGGTCTTATCGTCGGTTGGGAGGGGTACAAGCCAGCCAGGAGTGACCTATGACCAATCAACAGTTCGACGTGATCGTTCTCGGCGCCGGGCCGGCTGGCGAGAACGCCGCAGACATCGCCGTCCGGCATGGACTCTCCACCGCCATCGTCGAGAAGGAACTCGTCGGGGGCGAATGCTCCTACTGGGCGTGCATGCCCTCCAAGGGTCTCCTGCGACCCGGCGACATCCAGGATTCCGCCAGCCGTGCGCCTGGGTTCGTCGGGGGAGAGATCGACGTCGAAGAGGCCCTCGCCCGTCGCAACGCCCTCGCCGGGAACTGGGACGACAGCGGACAGGTGGACTGGTTGGAGGGCGCGGGAGTGACCCTCGTGAGGGGTCACGGACGCATCGCAGGAGAGCGAGCGGTCGAGGTCGAACACGAGGACGGCTCGATCGACCGACTCGAAGCCACCAAAGGCGTCATCGTCGCAACAGGCACTTCGGCGTCGATGCCTCCGATCTCGGGACTCGACAGCGTCGACCCGTGGGACAGCCGGGACGTGACCAGCGCCAAGGAGGTTCCGCGTCGTCTGGCGATCATCGGAGGCGGAGTCGTCGGGGTCGAGATGGCCCAGGCGTGGAAGACGCTCGGCGCCGAGGAAGTCACGATCATCGAACTGAGCGATCGGATCGTCGCCGTCGAGGAACCCTTCGTCGGTGCCGAACTCCAGAAGGCGTTCGAGAGAATGGGAATTCGTGTCCTGACGGAGGCTTCCACTCAAAGCGTTCGGCGGGACGGCGCCGACGGCCCCGTCACCCTCGAGATCACCTTGTCGGACGACAGCACCGTCACCGTGGAAGCCGACGAACTCCTCGTCGCCACCGGACGCAAACCCAACACCGCCGACATCGGCTTGAGCACGATCGGCCTCGAGGACGGCGAGTACATCGACGTGGATGATCACCTCGTCGCCACCGATGTCGAAGGCGGCTGGCTGTATGCGGTCGGCGATGTCAACGCCCGGTCGCTCCTTACCCACACCGGCAAGTACCAAGCGAGGGTTGCCGGCGCACACATCGCCGGTGTCGCCACTTCTGCATGGGGCGACCGCAAGGCAACTCCCCGGGTCATCTTCACCAATCCCCAGATCGCGGCGGTCGGGCTCACCGAGTCTTCCGCCAGGGAAGCGGGAATCGAGGTGCGAACCGTGTCCTACGACATTGGACACACCGCGGGTGCCGCCACTCTCGGCAAGGGATATCACGGCACCTGTCAGCTCGTTGTTGACGCCGCCAGCGGCCTGCTCGTCGGGGCGACATTCGTGGGTCCGATGTCCGGAGAGCTCCTGCACTCGGCCACTGTGGCGATCATCGGCGAGGTCCCCATCGTCACCCTGTGGCATGCGGTCCCCTCTTTCCCGACCCTGAGCGAGGTGTGGCTGCGACTGCTGGAGGCGTATCGGGACGAATTCGGCCACGAGTTCCTGTGAGCGGCCTGGAACATGCGATCAGCCACACGCTTCGCTGGCTGCTCGCATTCCTGCTGTTGACACCCCTTCTCCTCGCCGTACCCACCCCCCACGGTTCCACACCGTGGATCCTGTTCCACCTCAGCGTCATCGTGACGGGCGGCCTCGCCCTCACGATGTCGCTCGTGCCTCTGCTGCGAGAACCGTGGTTCCCGAGCCTGGGTGCTGTCCGTGCCCTGCTGGCGTCTGCGGCGTCGGTCGTCGTGCTGGTGACAGGGGCAGTGGGCTTGGTGACGCTCGCGTCGTCGGCGGCACTCCGCCTGGACCCGTCGCTCCAGTTCCTCCAGTTGCTGTCCGCGCTCGACATCGCCTGGGTCGTGGGGGCCACCGCGATCGGTGCGACCCTCCTCCGAGGGCGACCGATCGGTTGGCTCGCAGGAGCGATGATGGTCTCCGTATGCGTGTGGTCGGTGGCCACGTATCTGGTGGCGGTCGGCTACACGCCCTCAGGAGGGTGGCTCGTCGATGGCGAGGCCATGTGGCGCTACATCCTCCCGTACGACATGGCCGCCGCGGTGATCGCACTCACCACTCTGGGACTCGGAGTCAGGGCGCGAGCCACCGAACACGCCGCCGATCAGCCGATGGCACAGCCCAGTCCCCAGTCGTAACTGGTGTATCGAATGGACGGCTCCACCTCTTCGATCCACAGGGCCGTTTCGTCATCGAGCCATGGAGTGAGCGCCCCGAGCACCGTGCGGCGTCGAGCAGGGAGAAACGTCGGCATCCGATGGGGAGAAACGAAGTCCCTCCCGAACCACGAGAAGATGGGCGAAAGCATTACCTCGCCGGCGGACGGGACCACGCGAATGGCGCCGTCGGCCAGGAACTGGCGCATCTGGTCGTCGAGTTGCCCGTCCACGTCGCCGGTGTACGGCTCCCGCCGCAGTGTGGGACACGACATCGCTCCACACACGAGCCCGGCATGGATACGAGGGTCCTTGAACCGGCGGATCTTCCCGTGTTCGATCTGGTCGAGGGAAAGTGCTTCCCCGGCGATGGTGATCACGGGCGTCGTGAAGGCACCGGGGATGCCGAACACGGTCGCAGCGCCCTCACCGGCGGCGGTCGCCCCGAGGCGCAGCCCGGCTGCGTTGTACAGGTTGATCCAGAACGCCAGAGCCTCGTCCCTGCCGAGGTGTTCGGGCTCCACTGTTTCCATTTGGGCAAGATACCGATCGAGCTCCGGGACCGCATCCGGAAGCCGCCGAACCACGTCACCGTGCAGGAAGTCCAACACCGATGCGTATCGGTCATGGCTCACCGAATCGAACCCGAAGGCATCGGGGGCTCGCACCTTCACGAGGGCAAGAACGATGGACAGACCGGCACGCAGGACGTTGGGCGAGGTGGAAGATTTCGACATGTTCGAGACAACATCGCATGCCGCATCCCAACCCCGACTCTGTCGGCTGCTTGACAGTGCGAGCTCCCGATGAGCCACCCTCACATCACTGGACCGGTACCCACCGTTACTGCGGAGCAGATGGCGGAGGTCGATCGACTGGCGACCGGACCGTACGGGATCGACCTCCTCCAGATGATGGAACTGGCCGGCCGTGCATTGGCGCGTACGGTCCAGTCCATGCCGGCACCGCGACGGATCACCGTTGCCGCCGGCGGTGGAGGCAACGGTGGCGGAGCGATGGTCGCGGCTCGTCGGCTGGCCGGGCTCGGTTTCGACGTCGAGGTCGTGCTCGATCGCGGACCAGGACGCCTGGCCGGCGCGGCCGCCCATCAGGCGGCGGCTCTGGAAGCGATCGGCATCCGTCCCACCAGGGAACTGCCGGCGGAGGTCGGCGATGCAATCATCGACGGACTCATCGGGTACGGCCTGACCGACGCTCCGACGGGCCGGGCGTCCGAGCTCATCTCCTGGATCCAGGCGGCGGACGTACCGGTGGTCTCACTCGACGTTCCCTCCGGCCTCGACGCAACGACGGGGGATGCTTGGGGAGCGCACGTCGAGGCGGACGTCACCCTCACTCTGGCCCTCCCGAAGTCGGGACTGATCGAGAACGACGCGGTGGGCCAACTTCTCCTCGCTGACATCGCCATTCCCCCGGTCCTGTGGCTGAGCCACTTCGACATCGACACCGGCGACCTGTTCTCCGATGCCGATGTCGTCGACCTCGGTGCTGCCCAACTCGTCCCACCCCGATGAGCCGATCGTCGGATGTACGACCATCAGCGACGCTTCGACCGGTTCCCCGACGTTTGAGAAATCGATGACGGCACTTCTCTCGACAGCGTTTGCGGCGGGCATGGTGGCCACGGTGAATCCGTGCGGCTTCGCCATGCTGCCCGCCTACCTCGGATTCTTCCTCGGCGAGGGCACCAAGCGCACGACAGAGCGCACCGGGATCGTTGCGCTGTCGGTGGCCTCCGGGTTCCTGGTCGTGTTCACCGTTTCGGGAGCCTTGATCTCTCTTGGCCTCCGGGCAGTCGTAGACGCGATTCCCTGGCTCGCACTCGCGGTGGGAGTCGGACTGATCATCGTCGGCGTGGCCCAATTGGCCGGTCGGCGTCTCCTCCCCACCGTTCCCGGCGTCTCCCGTGCACGCAAGAGCGGGTCCGTCGGAGGCATGTTCGTGTTCGGCGTCTCCTACGCGATCGCGTCGCTGTCGTGCACGCTCCCGATCTTCCTCAGTCTTGTCGGCGGCATCGTCTCCGCCGACAGCCTCACCACGTCGGTGCTGGCGTTCGCCGCATATGGCGCCGGAATGGCCACCGCCGTCACGGGTGTGACATTCGTGGTTGCGGGTGGGAAGAAGAGCCTGATGTCTCGGATCCGAAAATTGGCCCGACACCTGGACACCATCTCGGGAGTGGTCATGACGGCCGCCGGTGCGTTCATCGTCTGGTACTGGGCGACGGTGCTCTCCGGGGAAGGCATCGCGCTGGGGGCGACCGGACTCGTGCGGTGGATCGATCGAACCTCGGCGACAGTCACGGGCTTTCTCGGCCGCCACGCCGGCTTGGCCGCGCTCGTGGTGGTCGTGATCGCCCTCTTCGCATGGTTGTCCTCCCGCACCGACGACGGCAAGAAGGTCGCATCTCCGACAGATCGGGAGACTTCGGAGCCTCCGCGCAGTTGATTCCACGTGTTGCCCGACAAGGAGAGAATGTGACTTTTGAAATCGTTCCGGCGCTGGTCGCCGGGCTCGCAGCCACCCTGGTGATGTCCGCCATGATGAGGATGGCGACGTCGGCCGGTATGACCCGGATGCCGCCGATGCCGCTGGTGATGGGGTCGATGATGACCGGAGAGCCTCGCCAGGCACAGCGGTTGGGCGCGATGCTCCACTACCTGGTGATGGGAACCGTCGTGTTCGGGCTTCTCTATGCGGCGTTGTTCACAGCGTTCGATTCCACATCCGTGCTGACGGGTGTCGCGATCGGCGCAGTCCATGGGCTCGTGGTTGGGGCGATGGCGATGCCGATGATGCCTCTGATGCACCCGCGCATGTCCGCGTCTTCCGAAGGCCCACCGGCTGACACCTCGTCTGGAATCGTCTCCCTCAGCGCTCCCGGATTTTTCGCCTCCAACTGGGGCCCCATGACCGGGGTGGGTCTCGTCGCCGGCCATGTGGTGTATGGGCTGATTGTTGCACTCATCTATGGGGCACTCGTATGACGGCTCACTCCGAGCACAGCACACGCGCCCGTCTCCCTGTCCACGATGTCGAGACCGCACCCGGGGCGGGTCGCGCAGCCCTTGCCCATCAGGCGGTACGGGTGGGCAAGGTCATCAACATCTTTGGAACGATGGCGAACTCGCCGGCGCTCATGAACGTCTACGACCTCGTCGAGTCACATCTCGCCGAGCACTCGACCCTCGACAACGCCACCCGACAGGCGATCCATCTCACCGTGGCTGCGGTCAACGACTGCGACTACTGCCAAGCGGCGTACACCGGGGCAGCAAAGAGTGCCGGCTTCACCGTGGAAGAGACCATCGCCATCCGACAAGGCGCCCTGGGAGACCATCCGAAGCTGCAGGCTCTCATCACATTGACCAGACAAATCGCCGACAACCGGGGATACGTCGACGAGACGGTGTGGTCCGACACCCTCGAGGCCGGGTGGTCCGAAGAAGAGATCCTGGATGCGTACACCGACGTGGTGCGAACCATCCTCACCAACTACTTCAACCACCTGGTGGGCACAGAGCTCGATCTGCCGCCCGCACCGTGAGGCTCGGAGGCGGAACGGCGGCCCGCACGGGTCGGGTCACCGCGTGGCAAGGACCGAACGAAGCAGGTCCACCGTCGGTGAGCCCCGAAGTCCCTCCGGAGTGGCGAATATCCGACATGCCAGGCCGGTCGGTGCGTCACGGTCGGCGAAAGGGTCGACTCCGTCGATCAGCACCGTGGGTGACCCACGGAAACCGACTTGTTCTGCTTCCTGCGGTGTTGACACCAGTCTCAGCCGGAGGTCGCAGTCGAACTCGACGGGAAGGCAATCGAGCAGTCGCTTGGTGTACCGCCAGTTCGGACAACCGTCGAAGTACATCAGTGTCACGACCATGTCGGCACCGTATGGCTTCCACCATGATGGAAGGTCAAGTCCCTTTGGAGTGAAATGCAGATCGGCCAACTCGCAACCAGGACAGGGGTCCCGTCCCGGACGATCCGGTTCTACGAATCCGCGGGTGTCCTCCCCGAACCCGAACGCACGCCGGCCGGATACCGCGACTACGACGCCGACGCGATCAGCCGTCTTCTCTTCCTGCGAGCCGCCAAGGCAGCGGGGCTGACGCTCGCCGAGATCGCACAGGTCATCGCCCTCCGCGACCGTGGGGAGTCACCCTGCGCCCACACCCGGCAGCTGTTGACGGCCAAGCACACCGACGTCACGGACCGGATACGGGAACTGACTGCCTTGCGTGAAGAACTCGATGACCTCATCACCGCCGGTACGGGCTTCGATCCGGCCCGGTGCCGCTCGGACGACGTCTGCTCGCTCATCACGGTGCGCGACGAGGAGCGCAACGATCAGGGTCTGTAGGGCTCCTCGAGTTCGAGCACAGTTCCCCCGTGGGTCGCCGTTTCCAGCAGCTCCAACGCTGCTCTGACCACTTGCCGCTGGGTGACGACGTCTCCCGGCGGACCCAGCGGGCGTCCCATGGGGTGTCTCGTCACCACCGTGCGGGGGATACCCATCTCGGTCGCGACATGCGAGAACGACCGCACGGCCACGGTGACCGTCGGGATCCCCTCCGACTCGGCATGACGCGCGACGTGTCCGACCGACACGTGACACACCGGTCAGACGGGAACCAGCAACAGCACGTCGATGCCGGCCTCCTTCCACCGCTCCACCCAGCGAGGCGCTTCGCGGCGGATCCGGCCTTGCGCACATGCGCCCACGAACGAGTACATCTCGTCTGCCAGCCGCCCGATGATTCCCTTCTCCTCTGCTTCGAGTAGGTGGCTCCACGGAAAGGCGACCCCGGGATCACGGGACACCGACCGGATGTCATACCCCGGATGTCGCACACGTAGCGACGACACGTCCCCGTCCCGGCGGATCGCGGTCAGTTCCGGTGCCGAGCGGAGGAAGTCGTCGATCCGCTCGATCGCTTGTTCCTGGGTCATGTGGGCGACCCCGAACGGAGTTGGGTCGTCGGAGGCGTCGTAGTGACCAGATGAGGTGACGAGGCCCACCGTCGAAGACGAGAGCGGCTGGGAAAACGGAGTGAACGGTCGGTCCTCGTAGGTGAATGGTCGCTTCTTGTCGGGTCCGGGGGTATATGCCCGGACCTGCCACTCGTAGGCGAGATCGATGAGCGCTTCGGGAGAGCCGCCGTCGAACAGTTCCCCCACCTCGAGGAGTACCAATCGAAGGAACTCCGCTGCCTCATCCGAGGAGAGTCCTTTCAAGAACTTGAAGGAGAGATCGTTACGGGAGCCGTACGCGAACGAGTTCTTGAAGTCCTCGAACGTTTCTGCCGGGTCACTCGTCTCTGCTGGGTCACTCGTCTCTGCTGGGTCACTCGTCATGGTCTGGGCCAACGCGCTCGGCAGCAGGTCTGTTCCAACGACGCCAGAGTTTCCGGAAGCCGACGGAATCCATCACCCAAGAACAGGGTTGGCATCGGACATGACCGACTCGTCGCCTCCGAGACTTCGATTCGTTGCCGAGTCGGGCTTGGCGAACCGGTTGGCTGCGGCGATCGCAGGACCGATCATCGTTGGATCCGGGCGGATCGTGGCAGCAGCGGCAACGACCAAGTCCCCCCGCCTCGTTCACGCGTTGGAACGGCGCTTCGGCCGTCTCGCCGAACGTCTGACACGGATTCACATCGACATCGACGGTTTGGACCGCATCGACCGCACTCGTCGCTATGTCGTGGTCGCGCTCCACGAAGGGCTGGCCGACGCTCTCGCCCTGTTGCGGCTTCCGCTCGGACTCAGGTTCCTCGCTCGGGACGAACTGTTCGACTGGCCCGGACTCGGCCCCTATCTCCACGCCACCGGGCATCCGCTTGTGGAGACATTGCCACGACCGGGGTCCGCACGGCGTCTCTACCGACAGATCGAAAGCGTCTTCGAGCACGACGACAACCTGGTGGTCTTCGCTCAGGGTTCGATCCTCGGGTTGGAGATCGCCTTCCAGCCGGGGGCGCTCCACATCGCCCGGCGATTCGAGCATCCGATCCTGCCAGTCGTACTGACCGGCAGCCACCGCGTGTGGGAGCACCCGTACTCACCGACGCTCCGGCTCGGCGAGCGAATCTCCATGCGGATTCTTCCGCCGATCCCGCCAGACCGCCTCGATCCCGCCACATTCCGGGACATGGAACGTTCGATGAAGCGCGTAGCACTCGGCGTCGATGTTGCACTCCCCAGGCACTTCATCCCCGAGCGCGACGGATGGTGGGACGGGTACCGATTCGAGATCGATCCCGACTTCCCCGAGTTGCGACGGACCCTCGCGGTCCACCGCTCGGAGGTCGGATCACCATGAACGCCGAGACACGCGATGTCACGACGCCGATTCCGCTTCTCCGATCGCCCAGGCTGCGTTGACGAGACCGACATGGCTGAACGCCTGCGGAAAGTTGCCCATGAGTTCTCCCGTCTCGGTGTCGACCTCCTCGGAGAAGAGCCCGAGATCGTTCCCGTGAGCCGCCGCCCGCTCGAAGACGCGACGTGCGTCATCGGCCTGTCCGGAGAGCGCGAGGGCGTGCGCCAGCCAGAACGTGCAGAGCAGGAACGATCCTTCGACACCATCGAGCCCGTCGTCGGCCTGGTATCGCAAGACGAGTCCACGAGCATCGGTGAGCCTGTCTGCGACCGCGTCGATGGTGGCCGTCACCCTCGGGTCGTCAGCCGGCAGGAATCCAACGATCGGGATCAGCAGCACTGACGCGTCGAGAGCCGGGTCGTCGAATACCTGGGTGAATGCCCGGGCGTCGGTCGACCATCCCCGAGTGAGAATCGTGTCGTGGATCTCTGATCTCACGGCGGCCCACTCGTCCACCCGGTCGGAGGCATTGAGCCACGTCGACAGATCGATCGCCCTGTCGAGCGCCACCCAGCACATCAACTTCGAATGGACATACTGGCGGGGCTCGCCGCGAATCTCCCAGATCCCGTGATCGGCTTCATTCCACACCCGGGCAGCTGCATCCGCCAGACCGACGAGAAACTGCCTCTCTTCGGGATCAGGATCGGGAATCTGGTCCCTCAGACGGTGAACTGCGTTGAGCAACTCGCCGTACACGTCCAGCTGCGGTTGCGCCCAGGCGGCATTTCCGACACGGACGGGCGCGCTGGCACGCCAACCCGTCAGCCAGCCGAGTTCTCGTTCAGCCAGATGCCGCTCGCCACGAATCCCGAACATGATCTGCAGCTGCTGGCGCTGGCTGAAAGAACTCGCGGCAGTCGTCAGATAGGAGAGGAATTCGGCCGCCTCGTCGGGGCATGCCGCCACCCAGAGCGCGGCGAGCGTGTCGCTGGCATCCCGAATCCACGAGTAGCGGTAGTCCCAGTTCCTCCCGCCACCCACCGTTTCCGGAAGCGAGGTGGTGGGTGCCGCGACCAGAGCCCCAGTGGGGCGATACGTGAGGCCTTGGAGCACACGGCCGCTGGTACCCACCAGATCCGCATACGGGCCCTCGTACCGCTGATGGGACGATTCCCAGGACTCCCACGCAGCAGCGGTGTCAGCCAGGCGCTGGACCACCTGTGAACCCGACCACGCCTCGGGAGGTGGCTCCCAACTCGACGCCGAGGCCACCGCCCACGATGACTGCTCTCCTTCGGAGAGCGAGACGCATCCTCGGCCAATCCCCCCGTCCACCTCCAGGTGGACCGACGACGACAGCCGTACGCTGATCGCTCCACCCCGCGCCAGTAGTCCGTCCTCCACCGGTCGCAACAGCGGGAACGTCAGCCCGTACTCGGGCCGCGGAGCGAACTCGACATCGAGTTCGACCTCTCCGTTCAGACACTTCGCCGAACGGAGGAGCACATGAGGAGAGTCCATCCCCAGATCGTGGCTGCGTACTCCCTCGGCCATGGCAAGTGCATCGGTCAGCTCCACGATGCCCGTCGACGTGTGGAATGTCGTCGTCAGAACGAGCGATCCGCCTTGGTACCTGCGGCTCGTCTCCACGATGTGACGCGGAGTGACGGCGAAGTGGCCGGCCTGGTCATCGAGGATCCGACCGAACATGGAAGGACTGTCGAAGCGCGGCGTACACCACCACTCGATCGAACCCGATCTGTCGACGAGTGCGGCGGTGTGACAGTCGGAGAGCAAAGCATGATCCGCGAGCGGTTGGTCACTCACGCCTGTCGTCTCCCGTTCTCCTGGAACCCGGACGCAGTGAGACCATACGTCACCCGTGTGGGACCCAGAGGGGAGGCGCCGTGTTCCGACGCCTCCCCGTTGGTGTGGGCCGTCATCGCAGCGACCACGCTGCGACCGAGCCCGGAATCACGCTCGAGCCGACTTCGCGGCCAGCTCGTGCAAGCGAATCGACTGGAACCGCACCACATTGGCGATGGTGGCGAGCCCCAGCGCGATCGCCACCAGATACACGGCGACGCCCAGCCGGCGCACCGCCTCCTCGACGAGAACAGGCCAGAGCCGCCGAACCAGATCGTCGTCCGCAGTGAACCTCGAATACTCGCCGACGGCCGCGACAAACCACAGCGTGGCGTCGACAGTGTTGTATTCGGGCATTTCACCCCGATCGGGAACCGGTTCGGGATGAGCCCGTCAACGACGAACTCGGCGTAGGTGGAGAGGACGGTGGCCGCCTCGTGAAAACGTTTGGTGGTCAACAGCAGTCCAGAAAGGGAGATCATCGTGTCGCGACCCCAGTCCTCGAACCATGGATATCCCGCGATCACCGTCGCTCCGATGTTGTCACCGCCGGAGCGATCCGCCACGAACTGATCAGCGGCCAGTACCAGACGGCGTATAGACCGGCGACTGGTCATGGCCGGCGAGCAATGCCGCATCGCAATACTCCCGCCGCTCGAGGGCATCGCCGTCGACGTCCCCGCGTTCGACACCCAGCCGGATCGTGACCGAGCCGCCCGGTTCGAGGCTCGCGCCTACGGTCGCCGCCAAAAGCGAGTCCGTGGTGGCATCGAGCCCGCGATCTGCCTCCGCCCCCAGGAACTCGGCCTCGTACCAGACGTGTCGGGGTTCGACGCTGCCAGAGGAGCAGGTGATGAAGATGGGCTCGGCATCATCGAACGCAGCCACCTCCACTCCTCGTCCGCCGGAGATCGAACGCATGCTGATCTCCCAGCCTCCCCGCGTCGTCTCGTGGAAAGGCCGGTGCTCGACGAAGACATCCACCGAGAGTCGGATCGGCTGGTCGCCCCGATCGTGATCGAAGCGCACATAGGTCGTGTGCTCACCGGTCTCCATCCACACTCTCTTCGTGAGGCGGGTGGTGGCGAGGGCGTAGGTCCATTCGGCGGGTGTGAGATCCTCATCGCATGGACGACTGCTACCGAGCACGGAATGGACAACCGGGAGCAGCGCCGATGCATCCGCGAATGTCGCCTGCTCGACAGATGTTGGGATGGGAACGAAGGCTGGGCAGCTGGTTGTTGCGCGTTCTCCAGTCGGTGGTGTCCCGCGCTCCCGCGCTCAACAGTATCCCAAGGGGTCAGTCCCGGCGTAGGAGTTCTTTCAGTGTGGATGTGGCAAATCCCCACGCTTGCGTGATGCTCGAGGACGGGGGGATCGATACTGCGCTTGCCGAGGTGTGAACGTCGACGATGGTAGGGCCTGGCGTGGCGAGGGCTTCGGCGAGAACGGGTTCGAGGTGTTCCACGGTGTCGATGGTGTAGCCGCTGAATCCCATTGCGCGTCCGATCGCGGCGAAGCTGGGGTTGACGAGTGTCGTGCCGGTGGGCGGGATTCCCATCTCGGCTTCCTCCAGTTCGACGAGGCCGAGCGATTGGTTGTTGAAGACGATGACGTTGATCGGGAGGTGGAGGGTGACGGCCGTTCGGAGATCACCGAGGGTCATCATCAAGCCGCCGTCACCTGCGAGCGCGACAACCTGTCGTTTCCGGTCGACCGACTGTGCTCCGAGTGCTTGGGGCAGTGCGTTCGCCATCGAGGCGTGGTTGAACGAGCCCAGCAACCGCTGATGGGGCTGGCTTTGGAGAAACCGAGCCGCCCATACGGTCGACAGGCCCACGTCGGCAGTGATGATGGCGTCGTCGTCGATCAGGCGTGAAATGGTCTTTGCGACCAGCTCGGGATGCAGGCGCCCGTCCTGAACATCGATGAATGCCGAGTATGCGGTGCCGATGATCCCAGTGCCGTCGGCCATCTTCTGCTGCTGTTCGAGCCATTTGGCGTAGGAGGTACAGGCTGCCTCGAGATGGGATCGATCGGGTTTGGCTGCGAGGCGATCTGCGATCTGCTCGATCGCAAGTTTCGCATCACCGTGGATTCCCACGTCGACCGGTGTGCGGCGTCCGATCGCGGCGGCATTGATGTCGATCTGGACGACGGTCGCGGATTCCGGAAGCCACTCGCGGTACGGAAAATCGGTGCCGACCATCACGAGGACGTCGGCATCGTCGATGGCGTCGGCTGCAGCGCGGTTTCCGATGAGGCCGGTGAGACCGACGTAGTTGGGATTGTCCCACTCGAAGGATTCCTTCCCGCGCAACGATGCCACGATCGGTGCGGCAGCGAGGTCGGCGAGGCGCAGCACGGCTTGGCGCGCCT
>JBBDHV010000020.1:0-138670 GCA_040880725.1 Acidimicrobiia bacterium | reverse complement strand
CGCATACCCCACAGTATCACACAAACAGGTAACTATTTACGGGACACACCACTAGTGAGGCGGGCGATCCTCGCTACACCCGCCCGGGCGTTCTTCGAGCCTGAGCACGTCATCATCGGAACAGGCCGGTCAGGCACCGCATACACCGCGGCTCTGCTCCGAGCGACCGGGATTCGATGCGGACACGAGAACTGGTGGACCCTCGCCGGGTACAAGAATCCGTCCCTGAGGCTCGACGTGGACGCCTCGTGGATCGCCACCTTCCAACTTGACGGCTACCAGGGTGGGGTCTTCCATCAAATCCGCGACCCGATCCGAGTACTCAACTCCCTTCTCAATGGCAAAGGCGGATTGCGGGGCGGTGGACGCTCATACGAAGTCCAAGCGCAATGGGTGGATTTCACAGGCGACGACTTCACTGATGCCCTCCTCATTGTCACCACGTGGCTGAGTGAGGCGGAACGCCGCGCCGAGTGGACGTGGCGCTTGGAAGACGTCGACGCTGCGCTGCTGGTCGAGATCTGTGACCGAATCGGCAGACCAATCAGCATCAAGCACGCCGAACGTGCGATATCGACGGTCGCCACCGACACCAACCGACACGTCGACCCGAGCCGGCGACGGCTCACATGGGACGACCTGCCCGACAGCAGTCTGAAGTCCGAGGCGATGACGATCTCGCGCCAGTACGGGTACCTCTAGGCGGCGTCCACGTCGATCGCTATCGAGGCCTCCAGCACGTACTGACCCTGGCCAACACCTCGGCGATCAGCGCCTCGCCGCCGCAGTCGTCCCGTTCGGAAGGCAGTGGACCCCTTCAGTCAAGCGTCGCCGCGCACCGCCAACGAGGTCCCGCTGTTGCGGCCACGATGCCACGCTGTCCGCTGAACAGGCCTGGACGGCGTCGCCCCCCTCCCGGTTCCGACGCTATTTGCGCTGGCCGATGGATACCCATCAACTCGACAGGTCGCTGCTGGGACTTCGAGAAGAGACCCATCCGTGTACCCCCCGGAACTTCGCCCAGACGGCTGTGCATCGCTCTTGGAGGGTCCAGCCCGGCTCTGCGCCTACGAGCCGGTACCTGGCACCAACCTGTTGAGCTCCTCGGTCCATCTGCGCGCGCTCGCTTCAAGCGTGAATCGCGCAAGGCACCGTGTTCGCGCCGCCTCCCCCATCTGTCGTCGAAGCTCAGGGTCGCGAGCGAGCATCTCCGCTGCATCGACCAGTCGATGGAAGTCGTCGAGGGGGACAATCAGACCGGTCACTCCATCTTCGACCACTTCCCGTGCTCCTTCCACGTCTGTCGTGACGGTTGGGAGCCCGGCCATCCCGGCTTCGATCAGAACACCCGGCATACCCTCTTGCAGGCTCGCCAAAACCAGCACATCAATTGTCCTGAGCAAGTCAGGGATGTCATCTCGCTCCCCGAGCACCGTGACGCTGGTGGTCGCCTTGGACCGCATCTGCTCTAGGAGAGACCCGTCACCTACAACCAGGCCTCTCGCGTCCACGCCCCGGCGCCGCAGTTGCTCGATGAGCTCCAGGAAGACGAAGGGCCGCTTAGCTTGCTCCAGTCTGCCGACGAGAGCGAAGGTGACTCCATCGGTGGTCGTTTCGAAGTCATGCGGGGCAAAACGGTCGGGGTCACGTCCGTTCGGTATCAGCACCGTTCGCGCCGGCGGAACCGAAAGCAGTACGTCGGACTCGGTCAGCATCTCTGGCGAAACACCGGCCACCAAATCGGTGCGAGCGACGAGTGCCCGATACAGCCACCTACGCCACAGGACAGTGAGCTTCGGACCCGCAGCCCCGATCTTGTAGTACACCAAGCGAGTCGATCTGGGTTTCACGAACGCGGCGTATTTTAAGGACTCTCCTCCATGCGCTATCACTGCGCTAGGCCGCGTTCGGCGGAGGTACCGCCACAGACGGAAGGCGCCGACCGGCGAAAAGCCCATGCGCCGGCCGAGTACGGGAGAGACACCGAGGTCGACATCGGCGTCCAAGTAGGCAGAATCGGACTTGAAGATGGTGGCGGTCCTGTGCTCGATCTCTGGGCTATCGAGCAGGTCCCTCATCGCCTTTGCGTATGTCTGTGCACCACGAGCGACATCCAACGGGAGCAAGTGGAGTACCCGCCTTGTCTGTTCGGCTCGAGGCCGTGTCGTGGTGTGCCCGCCCACGTGACCAAGCCCACGATCCTGTTCCACTCTCCGCAACCACTCGGGGAAACGGAAGGGTGCGGCCAGGACGAGAGCGGCGCGAGTCCGCCGTCGATCGTGCAGCAACACCATCGCCAGATTGAGCGGGTCGGGTCGGTGCCCGTCGAACCGCACAAGATCAGTGCGCGGGAGCAGACGTTCGGTCACAGCGACCGGCAACGACCGGGGTCGGAGCCGTGCCAATACGTCAGCGGGTATCTCGGCTCCAAGCGCTGATGCGGCGATTCGCCAGGCGGCGTAGCTGCTCGACCGCAGCCCGAAGCGATGAGCGAAGTCCAGGAGCTGGTCCCACTCCACTCCCCGAGCTGCGACTTCCGCCAGATCGCGGAAGAGAATCAATCGAAACCGATGGTCCAGGAGAGCGTGCGTGGCGAGAAAGCCGACCAGAGCCTCCGTCGGAAGCAGCCACATCGGGCCGAGAGAGTTGGCTGGATTCCAGGTTGCCCTGTCCCACGCCTCGTCGACGGCACCGTGCGCACACCCCCGCAGCTGTGTGTAGCTGAACAGATCCCAGTGCAGATCGAGCGTGAAACGCACCCCTGATGGATCGGCAATGGGGATGTTTCGCTTGTCGGCCTTCGGCGTCTTCGGCGGAACTCCGAGCACGGCAGGAAAATCCGTGAGGGCATCGAGGGCGGCCGACACCTCCTGGGCGGGAACCAACAAGTCCAGATCGGTGAACGTTCTGTGGTCTGGATCCTCGTAGGTCCCGTGGGCGAGCGCAGGGCCTTTCACGACTGTTGCGCGTATCCCGGACGCAGATAGATGCACCAGCAAGTCGCCGAGTACTCGCTTCATCACCAGTTGGCGGGCCGTCAATCTCGTGTAACCGCCGAGAACCGCGGGCGCCAGATGAGGGTGGCCTGACTTCGCCACGATTCCCATAAGCCCGTGACGCGCGATCGCCTTGATCTCATCTGCGGTCGGCTTGCGTTCGGGAGGTACAAGTCGTCCCGCGGCAACATCAAGCACGAGGCGAGAGTCACGACGACTCGGCTGCCACGCTGACGCCTCTGCCACTGCCTGTCTCCCCTGGTCCACTCCGACCTCGCCACCCGATCAGTAGCCTGTCCGAGAGGCTAACCAACGGTCATCCAACCCGCGGGAGGGGCAAGTGGGAAGCTATCGCGTGCACGTGCAATTGAGCGATGCTGCATTCGGGGCTGCTCTGTCCGCCTATCTGGATGCCGAGCCTGGTATCGCTGTGACTCTGGGCGAAGCAGATGTGGTGGTGGTGGGCTTCGATCGGCCGGAGAGCGGGAAAGCGGTGATGGTCCACGCTCGCGAATCGAATGTCCTCGTCATCGGAGAAGACGACGCTGAAAGGATGCTCGTGGCACTCGAGGCCGGCGCACTCGGCTACATCGCTCTCGGGGCTTCTCTCGAGCAAGTCGCCGATGGAGTCCGGGCTGTAGCGGAAGGCAATGGCGTCGTCCCACCAGTGATGCTCGGAGCGCTGCTCCGTCACGTCGTACATCGCCGCCGTGCAGCCCGGGCAGATCTCGACAGACTCGACTCCCTCACGCATCGAGAACGACAAGTCCTCGAGCTCCTAGCCGGCGGTCATGACCGCGCAGAGATCGCTCAGCGCCTCTTCATCGCCACCGGGACCGTCCGCACACATCTCATGCGAATCTTCCGCAAGCTCGACGTCCACAGCCAGAACGAAGCGATGGCTTTTGCGACGCGTTGCGGATTGGGCAACGAACCACAGGAGGCATCATGACCGATTGGACCACCACTCGGCCCCGTCGCCGCGGTGAATCCTGGGGCCAGCAGGACGGCGATCAAACGGCGGTGTACAGCCCGGAAACAGGCATGCTGCATCTCCTCAACGCCTCTGCCCGGGCGATCTGGGAGTTGTGCGACGGTGAGACTGGTCCACAGGAGATGGCCGAAGCGATCAATGATCTCACCGGATTGGACTACGCCGACGCGTGGACCGACATTTCACAAACACTCGATCGACTCGCGGAACTCGGGTTGATCGGCGTTCCGTCGGACTGAACCTCTCCAGCCCGACGGAACGCCGACCCTGCACAATCCGAGGGAACACAGCCCTAACCGTCCCGAACGCGTCCTGCCCGAGGCGATCAACCGCAGCAGAATGCGATCTCCAGATGGGAGAGGTCCTGTCCGCCCGTGTCGACTTCGAATCGCCAGTACCCGTCAACGTCAGGTCCGCTGACCTGGGCGGGGTTTGTGTTCGACTGGTCCCAGACACCGCACGCCTCGAGGATCTCGACGGGATCGCAGTCGGGGTCGAAACGGACGAAGTACACATTTGACCCTTCCTCGGATTCGCCTTCGGCGTATCCGTCAAGCCATGGGCCGTCACAGCCGTTCGGATAGAACCGGTTCGTCTCCGTGAGACAGCTGATTAGGTTCGGATTGTTGCTGATGACGTCATCACAGGCGAGCGGGGCGAGGTTGTCATCATCCGTACGTTCGAGTTTGATCGTCCAGCATTCGCGACCTTCGCTCACCGTCTGGGCACGGGCACTGCTCATCCCGACTGTCTGTACGACGGGAGTCGCCCACACCAGAGCACCTCCAAATATGGCGCCCCGCTTCAGTACCTCTCGCCGAGTGAGCCCAGAATACGGTTGCTCGCTCATCATGCCTCCCTAGCTGATCTGCTCCAACCGAACGAAGTCGAGAAGAAGTCCGATGTTGTCTCCGCCTGCGTGGTCGAACACGATCTTGACGGCGTTTCCAGCACCGGCGATGACGACAGTCTCGTTGCTGAAGCCCGCGTTTTCGGCCCGGGTGTACATGTTGGTGAAGAGCACGCCACCGTTGACGAGCTGCACCGTGACGGTCTCGGCCGCCGCATTGCGGTTATTGCCCGCGAGGGCGAAGGTGAGCCGGTAGGTAGACCCGACTTCCAACAAGAATGTGTCCTTGGTCTCGAGGCGTCCGGCATTGCCAGTCGAGCCGTCGAGGTCGACATAGTTGGTCGTCGACAGATCAGGTGGGATGCCGTAGGGATTGGGCCCAGGCGCGAGCAAGTCCACCGTGCCGTCGGTCACGTTCCAGTTCAGGAAAGCGTTGAAGTTGAGGGCTGGAGGTCCGTCTTGGCTGAAGTCGTCGAAGAACAACAGTTCAGGGCTCACCACTTGCGCTTGAGCGCGCTGCATTCCGACCGTCTGCACAACGGGCGTTGCCCAAATCAAGGCACCGCCGAACAGCGCCCCCCGCTTGAGAACGTCCCGTCGCGTCACCCCGGTCTGCTGGTCTGACATCGATTTCCCTTCCACTCTTCTCTGCTTCGCACCACGATACGGATAAGACCCAGGGGTTTCGATACGACGTTCGTCGTAATCGAACAAGGCCGTTCACGACTCGCAGCCGATTCCGTCGCCGTCGCCGTCGAAGTTGTGGGGGTCGGGTGGGAGCACTTGGAAGCGGCGGTGGGGGATGTCGCCGCAGTCGAGGTCGGGGGGTGCTGGGGGAATGCACACCGTTGGGTAGGCGGCGTGGCAGCCGGACGGTGGTTGTTGGGTGACGCATCCTGCAGAGGCACTCCAGATTCCTACTCCGGCCGCCTGAGCTTGGGACTGGGCGGCTTCGAGGAGCGGGGCGTAGGTCGTGTCCGGCGGGTACCGGACGGCATGGGCCCACCCGTCGGCGACCATTGTCCGGTCGACGAACGTCTCGCCCACCCAGACGTGGCGGAGAAGACGCCCGAAGCCGTCACGTTCCGAGACGTCCTTCACCAATGTCACGGTGCGGTTCGCCACCAGTTGGCTGAGGCGAGCTGTGGCCTGGTCCGAGCCGCACTCGTTCTGTTCGGGGGCGTCGATCCCGATGAGGCGGACCGGTTCGTTCACCCCGTTGACCAGCACCCGGATGGTGTCCCCGTCGGTGATCGACACCACCAAAGCGGTCTCCGGCGGTGCCGGCTGGATGGGCGCCAGTCCGAATCCCCGGGCGATGAAGCTCGCCATCTCGTCCCTACGCACCTGGGCGAACGGGCAGAACGCTCCCCCACCACATCCCTGCGTATAGCCGAGCAATCGCATCTGTTCGACGTAGGGAGCGAACCAGGCGTCCGCAGGCACATCGGAGAAGGACCCCGCTGAAGCCGGGAGGTTCGTGTCCTCGCCAAGTGCCCGCAGCAACAGCGCCGACATCTCCGCCCGGCTCACCGGGGCATCAGGACGGAACGTGCCGTCGGGGTAGCCGGAGGTGATGCCCAGGCTGGCCGCCCGTTCCACCGTCGCCGTGTACCACTGGCCGGCAGGCACGTCGGAGAAGATGCCCTGATACGCACCTGCTGACGACTCTCCCAGCGCCCGGATCAGGAAGGTCGCCATCTCGGCGCGGCTCACCGGAGCAGACGGGCAGTACAGGCGGGCAGTCGAATCGCATCCGGCGGTGATCCCGGCGGCGGCGACCGCCTCGATGTTCGGCTCGTGCTGATTGGCGTTGTCGTCGATGAACGTCCCGCCCGGCCGGGACGGATCTGCTGAGACACCCGCGGCGGGGACGAACAGAGCGACGGCCAGCACCATTGCCGCCCACCGCCATCGGGATCCCACTGCGCTGCCCACGATGCCACGCTATCCGGTGGACTTGGAAGGCGACGCCCAAGTGATTCCTGTTGTCGGTGGGCGGTTTCAGGCGGGACGGATGTTCTGGTTGATCCGGAACACGTTCTCGGGGTCGTAGACGCCCTTGATGCGGGCGAGACGGTCGTAGTTGTTGCCGTATGTCGCTCGCACCCGGTCCTGGCCCTCGTCCATCATGAAGTTGACGTAGGCCCCGCCGGCCGAATAGGGATGGGTGGCCTCCCAGTAGTCGACGGTCCATTCCTTGATGGTCTCGGCGTTGGCAGGGTCGGGGTCGACGCCGACGATCACCTGCGAATACGTGGCGTCGCGGTAGGCCCAGGCGGTGGCCTCCTCGGGGACCCGATTCACGGCTCCGTCGATGGGATAGAGGTGCATCGACGAATGCATCGTCGGGAGTTGCTCGCCGAAGCGGACGTGGGCGTCGATGGCCCCGGCGGGAACATCCCGGAAGAAGTCTCCCCTCCAGTACCACTGCAGACCCTTCGGGTAGAGCCCGTCGAAAGCGGAGTTGAGCGCCGGATACGGCACCTCTCCGGTCCCGTCGAAGGCCGGTTCCATCTCCCGGACCGGTGCGAACGCCTCCTCGGCGTCTCCCGGCTCACCCGTGTAAGCCCACACCACCGCACACGCCTTGTGCATGTGGAAAGCCTCGGGGAAGGTATCCACCGGCGGCACGGTCATCGTCAGGAAGAAGCCGTACATGTCCTCGTCCTGGGCGGGCATGAACTCGGTGAACCACTTCATGACGTCTGCGGTCTGCGACATCGGCCATGCTGTCGGTCCGCCGATGACGTTCTTCACCGGGTGGAGCCGGAACGTGAACGACGTGACGATGCCGAAGTTGCCTCCGCCGCCGCGGATCGCCCAGAAGAGGTCAGGGTTCTCGTCTTCCGAGGCAGTGACGACACGCCCGTCCGCGAGCACGACCTCGGCCTCGAGGAGGTTGTCGATCGTCAGCCCGTACTTCCTCGACAGGTAGCCGTGGCCACCGCCCAGGGTGAGGCCTCCCACCCCGGTCGTCGAGATGATCCCCGACGGGGTGGCCAGACCGTGTTCGTGGGTGGCCTCGTCGACTTCGCCCCACACCGAACCGCCCCGCACGGTGGCAGTACGGCGCGCAGCGTCGACTTCGACGCCGCGCATTGCCGAGAGGTCGATCACCATGCCGCCGTCGACCGTGCCGAACCCCGGACCGTTGTGTCCGCCGCCCCGCACAGCGATGGGGAGTCCTGAGCGCCGGCCGTCTGCGAGGGCTGCGACGACATCGTCCGTTGACGTGCATTGGGCGATGAGTGCGGGCTCACGGTCGATCATTGCGTTGTAGACCGCACGGGCCTCGTCGTAGTCGGCGTCGGCGGGGGTGATCACCCGTCCTTCGATCTCGTCGCGTAGTCGTGTGTCGATGGTCATCGTCCCTCTTTCCTCCATTGCGGGGTCTTCCGAAGAACGTACGGGGTGCACCGAGCCGCGTCATGACCGGAATCGACCTTTGTGCGGCCGGGGGCGGATGGTCAGATCTGACTATCGACGCCCGAACCCGTCCACCGGTACCGTGGACTCCTGGTGCCGTTCACAACTCCCCCGCTGGTACCCCGTCTTGCTGCGATGCGGCAGGATCCGCTCGTGGGTCGCGAAGTGGAACTGGCCGTCTTCGAAGACGTGTGGGCCGCAGTCGAAGCCTCCCGTCGTCGAGTGGTGTTCATCGGAGGTGAGCCGGGCGCAGGCAAGACCCGACTGGCCGCCGAAGTCAGCGGGGTAGTACACGACATGGGGGTGACGGTTCTCGTCGGCACCTCCACCCCCGAAGCCGGCGTGCCCTTCCAGCCGTTCGCCGAGATGCTGGATCAACTGGTCGCGGCAGCAGAACCGGGAGCACTCGCCCCGTTCCTCGCCGAGAGCGGTCCCGAACTCGGACTGCTCTCCCCCGCCGTGCTGCGGCATCTCGATCCCGAGGTCCACGCCTCACCCGGTGTCGCCGAAGTGCGACGGGATCTGTTCGACGCAGTCGCCCGGTTGTTCACGGACCTGAGCGCGGAGCGGCCTCTCGTCCTCGTGTTCGACGATCTCCACTGGGCGCACCGGCCCACCCTCGCCCTCTTGGATCACGTCATCCGGGAAACCATCACGTCGCCGGTCCTCGTGATCGGGACGTTCCGGACGACCGATCCGGACCGGTCGGACGAACTTGCCGAGCGCATCTCCGAGCTTCATCGGCTGGAGGGAATCCGGCGACTGGACGTCGGCGGCTTGGACACCGAGGCCATCGCCGAATACCTCAGCACCCACACCGGCGTCTCGCTGTCCGCCGCCAGGGCACCGGCGGCGATGCTCCGTGACAGGACCGGCGGCAACCCCTTCTTCCTGCGTGAGATGTGGCTGGACCTCGAACGGAGAGGAGGCATCGCCGCACTCCGTTCCCACACGCCGGTTCCCGCATCGATCGGCGACACCATCGAACGCCGACTCGCAGGACTCGGAGACCATGTCCGGCCCATCGTCGAGATGGCAGCGGTGATCGGCGACACCTTCGACGTACGCACGTTGGCTGATGCGGTCGGAACGGAGACATCGCAGGTACTCACCGCCCTGGATGCCGCCGAAGCGGTGGGACTCGTCGAACCGGTGGGAGAAGAAGCCGGGAACTACTCGTTCGTCCATGCCCTCACCCGGGAGACGGTCATCGTTCGACTCGCCTCCTCCCGTCTGGCGGCTTTGCATGCCCAGGCGGGACGTGCCCTCGAAGCCCATGCCGGGGACCCGTCTTTCGTCCCACGCCTCGCACACCACTTCCTCGCATCCCACGTGCTCGGGAACCACGCCCTCGCCAGGAGGTATGCCAGCGAAGCGGGGATGTTGAGCGAACGAAGCCTGGCGTTCGAAGAGGCGGCGGTGTGGTTCGAACGGGCGGCGGCGCTTCCCGAGATCGAAACAGAAGACCGGTCCGAACTGCTCTTCGCCGCCGCTGCCAATCATCTCCGAGCCGGTGATTTCGCCCGTGCACGAGCCATCTACGAGCGGCTGTCGGCAATGGGCGATCCAATGGTGCGGTTGCGGGCAGCCGTTGGATACGAAGACGCCAACTGGCGTCCGGGCCTCGCCAACACCAAGCCGGCCGACCTGCTGGTGTCCGCACTGGGAGATTCCGGGCTCGCGGACACCGATGCCGACTACATCCGGGGTCTGGGGAGCCTGGGACGAGCATTGGCGTTCGCCGGTGAGACCGACAGGGCGCGGGAGGTCGGGTCCAGGGCCATTGGACTGGCCGAGCGTCTCGGAGACCTCGAAGTCATCTCCCACACCCTGAAGACGAGCCTCTGGTACGGGCTGGGACCGGACATGGCCACCGCCCAACTGTCGCGTGCGACCGACCTCACCATCCTGGCGAAGGAACTCGGCGACTCCGACACTCTTGGTTCAGCCGCCTACTTCCGGGCGATGGCGGCATACCTGATGGGTGACAGGGCGGCGCTGGCTGCGGCGGCAGCGGATGGCATGACGAGTGCGGAGCGGAACGGCCAGCCGTTCTTCGGATACGTGGCGGGCTGCGTGTCCCAGGGCAGGGCGCTGCTGCAAGGTGAATTCGAGGCCTCGTTGCAGTGGGCAGAGAGCACTCTGCGGCTGGGTGCGACCTTCGGACCGGACACCACCGAGGGCTCACACGGGGTGCAGATGTTCATGATGCACCGGGAGACCGGCGGCCTCGATCGGTTTCGGGATCTCATCGACGGCTCCGAGACGTTCTCCGGACGGTGGGTGCCAGGGCTCCTCGCCCTCTACACCGAACTCGGTGTCGAGCCGGGTATACGCCGGGCGCTCGATCATCTCTTCCACCGTGACCTCGCCCGCCATGTCCATGACGCCCAATGGCCGATGGAACTCGTGTTCATGACCGAAGCCGCCTTGGCGGTCCACGACCACCACGCTCTGGGCGTGCTCCGTCCCTACCTCGCCCGCTACACAGGACTGAACCTCGTCAGCGGCCAGTTCATCGCCCCGTTCGGGAGCGCCGACCGGTATCTGGGGAGGGTGGCGGCGGCCCTGGGCGAGACCGAGGACGCCGAACGGCACTTCACATCAGCCGTCGAGATGGACCGCAGGATGGGTGCCATCGTCCACGAAGCCGAGGGACTGGCCCACCACGCGCTGTTTCTCCGCCAGCGGGACGGAGTGCGGGCAAAGCAACTCGCCGCCGCGGCGCACGACCTGGCACGTCCGATCGGACAAGTCCGCGTGCTGCGACTGCTCGAAGGACTCGGCTCGGAGGATCGCGGCGACGGCCTGACAGATCGGGAGCTCGAAGTGCTGCGTCTCCTGGCCGCGGGGCTCAGTAACAAAGAGATCGCCGGACAGCTCTACATCAGTGCCAACACCGCGGCCAACCATGTCCGCAGCATCCTGATGAAGACCGGAACCGCCAACCGCACCCAGGCTGCGATCTACGCCCAGAGGTTGACCTGACCGCCGGTCAGATGTCTGCCATGGCCCCGTTCGGCAGCACCCGGCCGGTCACTTCGACGATCACATCTGCCGGCAAACCCGCGCGCTCTGCCGCCCGTCGAATCGCCTCGGGTGACGGTGCCTCGTAGAGGCAGTACGTCTTGCGCTTGTCGGCGGAGAGGAAGGAGTAGAGCCAGCGCACTCCCTCGTCGTCGTTGATGCGGTTGATGCCGTCGACCACCTCGGCGTTGGCGTCGAGTTCATCTGCGTACCGCCGTTCGATCATGAAGATCGGCAAAAGTGCGCTCCTGACTTGTTGTTCCCCAACGTAGCGGCCACGTCGACAGGCCGGGGCAGATCAGTTCTCGGTTCTGGGCCGGAAGCTGTCGAGGGCCCGGAGCAGTTCCATCGGCATCGGGAAGATGATCGTCGAGTTCTGCTCGGCGGAGATCTCCGTCATGGTCTGCAGCAGACGTAGCTGCATCGCCCCCGGGCGCTCCTCCAGCAGATGGGCCGCCTCCGCCAGCGAAGCCGCCGCCTCCTGTTCACCCAGGGCATGGATGACCTTGGCACGTCGATCACGTTCGGCTTCGGCCTGCCGGGCCATGGCACGGCGCATCGTGTCGGGCAACTCCACGTCCTTGATCTCCACCAACGACACCTTTACACCCCACGGGTCGGTGAGGCTGTCGATGATCTGCTGGAGTTGGCGGTTGATCTCGTCACGGTTGACCAACAACTCGTCGAGTTCCACCTGACCGACGATGCTGCGCAGTGACGTCTGGGCGACCTGGGCGGTGGCGTAATTGAAGTTCTCGATCTCCAGGATCGCCTTGTTCGGATCGGTCGCCCGGAAGTACGCCACGGCGTTGACCCGGACCGTCACGTTGTCCTTGGTGATGATGTCCTGGGGTGGAATGTCGAGCGTCACGGTCCGCAGGCTCACCCGGATCAGCTTGTCGACGATGGGGATGATGAAGATCAGCCCGGGGCCGCGTTCGATGCCGGTCACGCGCCCGAGACGGAACAGCACACCCCGTTCGTACTCGGGCAGGATGTGAATCGAAGCTTTCAGGATCGCAAGCAGGAGGGCTGCGGCGATCGCTACCCCGGTGATCAGGTCAAAGTTCATGACGACTCTCCTTCGGTTCGACGATCAGACGCAGCCCGTCGACGGCTCTCACCTCGGCAACCAGCCCGTCCGCAAGGTCGTCGGTGCCGGGAACGACCGTCCACCAAGTGCCGTCCAGGAACGCAGACCAACCGCCCCGGCCACTTTCGACCACCGTAACCTCTCGCCCCAACAGCGTGCTGATGCCGGTGGTGGGCGGGCGGAGACGGGCTCTCACGACTGCTCGCCCGGCATAGGCGCTGCCTGCCCCCAGCACGAGGGCGGTCGGCCACAGCACCGGCATGCTCACCCCCACCGGCCCGTCGAAGAGGAAGAGGCCGGCGAAAATCAGCGCCACCGTGCCACCCGCGGCGAACACCCCCACCCCCGGAACGAAAATCTCTGCGATGAACAACGCCATCGCCAGGATCAGGAGCGCAATGCCGGCACTGGTGACGGGAAGCACGCTCAAGGCGAAGAAGCCCAACAGCAGCGCTATCACACCGGCGATGCCCGCAAAGCCCATTCCCGGGTTCGCCGCCTCGTAGATCACCGCCAGTGTCCCGATGGAAATGAAGAGCAGGGCGAGATTGGGATCGGCGATCAACGCGAGAATGCTGCGGAACGTGGACATCTCGACGCGTTCGACCACCGCCCCCGCCGTCCGGAGCGTCACCTCGCCGGAGGCGGTCTCGACCGTCCGACCGTCGACCTGGGCCAGCAAGTCACCCAGGTCCTCTGCCACCAGGTCCACCACGTTGCGCTCCACCGCTTCGGACGCCGTCACCGACGCGCCATCGCGGACCGAGTCCTCGGCGAACTCGACGTCTCTCCCCCGCCGTTCTGCCACCGACACCGCGAACGCCACGGCGTCGTTGATGATCTTGTCGCTCGCCGTTTCTCCCGACTCCAGGCCCACCGGCGTTGCAGCACCGATCGACGTGGCGGGCGCCATCGCTGCCACATGGGCTGCCATTGCGATGAACGTCCCCGCAGACGCCGCCCTGGCCCCTTCGGGTTCGACGTAGACGATCACCGGAGTCGACGAGTTGAGGAACGCCTGGACGATGTCCCGCATCGACGTGTCCAGGCCACCGGGCGTGTCCATGCTCACCACCAGCACCGCCCCGGCGTCGGTGGCGTCCTCGACGGCGTCGGCGAGGTGGGCGGCGATGACGGGTGTGATCGCCCCGTCGACTTCCACGAGCATCACGTTGTCGGTCTGGGCGGCGGCCTGAAGTCCGAACGCCCCGGAGAGGAACATTCCCACGATCAGACCGCGCAGCGCCGGTCTTCGCATACCCCGATTATGCCCGCCGCATCGACCTTCTGGTCGTTCCGCCAGGTTTAAGCGGTTTGACAGGAGGGTATGGCATCCCCGTCCCCCACGAAAGGAACGTGCCGTGATCATCACAGGCGTCGTACTCATACTGCTGGCAATGCTGCTGGACATCTCGATCCTCTACACCATCGGGATCATCCTCGCCGTGATCGGCGCAATCCTCTGGATCCTGGGCTCGCTCGGCCGCGCGGTCGGCGGTCGGCCCCACTACTGGTAACCAGACCAAGGCACCACGCGTGCACACACCATTGAACACTGACCGGGCGGACTCCGCCCGGTCAGTCGTCGTCCACGGAGACCGAATGGACCTCGGAGCGGTCCCTGATCTCAGCGATCACCCGCCCCAACTCGAGCTCGTCGCCGGTGAGGATGCGGATCGACACATGCCGGTACGGGTCGCGCATGCCATCGCCGGGATGGTCTTCGATCTGCACGTCTTCGATTGTGCCGCCGATTTCCTGCAGCGAGCGCAGCAGCGGACCCATCGTCCCGTGGCCCCGCTCATACTGCACGTGGACCGTCCGCGCCGCCCGTCGACGGATGAACGGCTTGAGCGTCGACAACCCGAACATCAACAGGAACGCCGCGACAGCCGCCATCACCGCCGGTATCACCATCCCCGCGCCCACGGCCACACCCAGCGCGGCGCTGAGCCACAAGGTGGCAGCAGTCGTCAGGCCCCGGACCGTCCCCCGATTCTTGAGGATGACTCCCGCACCGATGAACCCGATGCCCGTGACGACCTGCGACGCCACCCGAGTGGGATCGGCGGCCGAACCGACAAACCCCTCGGCGCCCACGCCGGTCAGCAGGGCCGCGGCGAGCGCCACGAGCGCCTGGGTGCGGATGCCCGCAGGATGGCCCCGGCTCTCACGTTCGGTGCCCACGAGGGCGCCGAGCAGACCGGCGACGAGCAGGCGCATCGCCCACTCCCAGACCTCGTCCATCGGCATGATTCGCTCGCGCCCCTTCCACCACGTGACCTGTGCAGACGACCTCGTCCGAACGGACGCCCAGCGTACCGAGGGGTCGTACCCAACGTCCGAATACCCCCGCCCCGGCGTCTGAACCTGACGTTGACAGCGCCCCCCGTGAGCGGGACGACCCCGCGGGTAGGTTCTGAAAGGTGAAGGCTTTCAATGACGCCGACGGAGCCGGTCCCAATGTGTGCGTGTTCGCCCCCGCACTCCTGTTGAGTGTCACCATCGAGTCGAACGACGGAGACGACGACACTACGGGCGAAATCCATCTCCATCCCGGAGGTCAGGGGTTCTGGATCGCCCGCATGCTCGAACAGCTCGGTGAACACCCCGTCCTGTGTGCTCCGGTGGGAGGCGAAACCGGGCGTGCACTGTGGGGGCTGATGACCGACTGGGGCATCGACTTCCGCCCGATCGTCACCGACGGTGCATCCGCCGCCCGCATACACGATCGACGGTCCGGCCAACGCGACGAGATCGCCCGGGCCGTTCCCCCCGCACTCGACCGCCACGAACTCGACGACCTGTACGGCAAGGTGCTCGAGCTGGCACTTGAAACTCGCACGTGCGTGGTCACCGGGCGAATCCCCGGCGACGGTCTCGGGGACCACGTGTTCACACGGCTCGGAGCGGACCTGGCGAGCATGGGAATCCGGACGGTCGCCGACCTGCACGGCGGCGACCTCGACGCATGGTTGAAAGGAGGCACCATCGACGTTCTCAAAGTGAGTGACGAAGATCTGGTCGGCGACGGCTCCCTCGTCGACAGCTCCGAAGACACCGTCTGCGAGGTCATCACCGACCTCGTCGCACGGGGAGCCCGCTCGGTCGTGGTCTCCCGGGCGCATCGGCCCGCCCTCGCCATGATCAACAACGTCCTCTACCGAGTGCGTCCCCCGGATGTCTCGGTGGTCGACTCGAGCGGCGCGGGCGACTCCATGACCGGGGCACTGGCCGCCGGGTTCCTCAACTCGATGGAGCCCACCGACGCGCTCCGGCTGGCGTGTGCCGCCGGGTCCGCCAACGTTGCCCGCCATGGTCTCGCCACCGGCTCGGCAGATCTGATCCGGCGCCTGGCCCGAGAAGTCGAGATCGAAGTGGTGAGGAAGCTGTGAGCGACACCAACCGATCCGGTGACACCCGGGAACTGGTCATCGACGAACATGCGCTCCCCCGTTCGGATCATCCACGGGTGCTCATCACCAACGACGACGGCATCGACTCTCCTGGCATCGAGAGCCTGGCCCTGAGTTTGAGTGAAGAGTTCGAGACGGTTGTCGTCGCCCCCGCCTGGGACATGAGCGGCAGCGGAACGGGAATCGGCCACATCGACCCGTCTCAAGGTGTGGCATTGACCAAACGGGACCGGGCAGAGTTCGAGGCGTACACGATCGCAGGACCGCCCGGCCTCGCAGTCCTCGCCGCGATGCTCGGCGGGTTCGGACCAACCCCCGATCTCGTCGTCTCCGGAGTCAACGCCGGGCTGAACACCGGCCGCTCGGTGCTTCACTCGGGGACCGTCGGTGCGGCGTTGACTGCCCGGACATTCGGCATTCCTGGGCTGGCCGTCAGTCTCGAATCCTCCGATCCCTGGCACTGGGACACGGCCGTGACGGCGGCGCGTTCGGCGGTTCGTTGGATGCTCGCCCGGCAGGGCCCGCCGTGCGTGCTCAACCTCAACGCCCCGGCGCGCCCACTCGAAGACGTCACTGGCATTCATTGGGCCGACCTCGACGAGTTCGGACACATTCGAGTGGCCATGGCCGACGTCCCCGGAGAACGACTCGACTTCGATGTCTCCGGATCCGGATCGGGCCTCGACCCGGCGTGCGACACCGCGCTGGTGCTGGCCGGCAATGTGACGCTCACGATGCTTTCGCCGATGAACCCAGCGCCATTCCCGGCCGAGGAGCCGACGGCGGTGTGGAACCCGCTCAGCCAGACTGCCAACGAGCCGGTCTGATCCGACCGCGAACTCAGATCAGACCGCCGGTTCCACCAGGCCGTAGTGGCCGTCGTAGCGCCGGTACAGAACCGCACCTCTCCCCGAGCCTGCCTGGCGGAAGAAGATGAACGGGGAATCGGAAACGTCGAGACGTTCCTGGGCTTCGGTGTCGCTCAATTCCGCGGCGGGAGTGTTGTCGACTCCGAGAGCATCGAAGCGTTCGGCGTCGGGCGGAACCGAACCGTCGAGGCGTCGCACCTTGACACCGTCGTCGGACTCGAAGACCACTGCATCGACTCCGTCTGCACCGTCGGTGAACAAGAAGAACCTGTGGTCCAAGACGTCGAGGTCGAACAAGGCGTCGGCGATCGACGAGGCCGCCGGAGCGTAAGTCTTCCGGCGCACGATGCGACGCTCGTCCACCGGACGGGTGTAATAGCCGGGCCTGCTCGTCGGCATGTCTCCGCTGCGCCACTGGCCGTCGGGGGTGGCGGCGGGACGCTGGTTGGCGTCTTCGCGTTGTTCGGTGATGCGACGCATCCGGCGCTGAATCCTCATCGCCAGCAGATCCACCGCCTCGGGGATCGACGACGCAGCCACCTGCGCCCGAATCACCGCACCGCTCATGTCGAGGGTCCCCTGGGCGATGGCCTGCTCGTCGGATGGCCGTCGGTCGTCCTTCAAAAGCTTCACCCTGGCGAAAATGACCGGTCGAGAGGCCTTGGAGGCAAGATCGCGGACAGTCAGCACCGCGCGGTCCCGCTCCTCTTCGGTCACCCCGTCGCCGAGCACCATCGTGACTTCGATCGGGGCCTGAGCGTTCATGGGACCTCCAAGGTACCGAAGACAGTCGTCGTTGGAGCCCGCAGCCCGAGTCGCACACGACTCACCAGCCACCACCGGCTCTCTGCACACGACCCTATTCATCCGGCCGGCACTACCGGTATGTACGCCGCCCGCCTGCCCGCTCTGTGACCTCAGCGTTTGACACATACCTCGACCGGGTAGTGAACAACCACACGCCACACGAGGGAGGCTCAACGAATGTCCATCGCCAAAGTCATCGAGATCAGCGCACGCTCGGACAACTCGTTCGAAGACGCTGCCAAGCACGGGGTCGCCGAAGCATCGAAGACCGTGAAGAACATCCGGGAAGCCTGGGTCAATCAGATGAAGGTCCAGATCACCGACGGGCAGATCACCGGCTATCAGGTCGATATGAAATTGACCTTCGTCGTCGACTGACCGTCATGTCGCGCCAAGGCTTTCGCCTGGTGGGGGCGGTGCTGCCCAAGAGCAGTGCCGCCTCCGCGACCTTGGAGCTCGACGAGGCCGGGCTGATCAAACATGACGTTCTGGTGCGCCACACCTTCGATCACATCGACACGAACCCCCATGAGGTGCTGATCGTCGTTCACGCCCACGGAGCCGAAGACATCGCAGCCCAGATCCTCACCCGCCACGGGGGACGACTCGTCATGCCCGTCGCGGGTTTGGACGGCTCCGGCTTCGGGTAGGGGTGGGGTGACACAGAACGAAGGAGCGAACATGTTGATCCTCCATGAAGGCACCCCCATCGAATCCGCCGACGGCGACTATCTCGGCGAGGTCGACCGACTTGTGATCGACCCGTCCGGACGGCAGGTGTCCCATGTGGTGGTACGCAAAGGGATCTTCTTTCCTTCGGACAAGGTGATACCCGTCGACGTCATCGACCATGCCGACGAATCATCCATCCGGCTTCGTGATTCGGTCGACACCGACCAGCTCCCGCCGTTCGAAGAGGCCCACTACGTCGAACTCGACGACACCACCAGCCGCGAAGCGGGACGCGCCGACATCCGCACCTACGCCTGGGCGTATCCGCTGGCACCCGCACCCGGATTTCCGCACTACCCGATGTATCCGGCGGAACGCCAGTACGAGATCGAACGGAACATCCCCGACGACTCGGCAGTCATCGAACCGGGAGCACACGTCGTCACCGCCGACGGCGAGGACATCGGAACGATCCGCGAAGTCCGCACCGACCACAATGGCGCCCTCAGCCATGTCGTCGTTGATCCCGGCTGGCTCAAGGACGAGACCCTCATCCCCGCCCATTGGATCAGCAAGGTCGACCACGACAAGGTCCAGATCGGCGTCGGCAGCGAGACCTTCCGCTCGACCTGACCCGCCCACTACTCCGGTTCAGGACGGAAGCGCACGAGGGTGACGGAGCGCCCGTCGACCTCCTCGACGGTGAGCTCCCAAGCCTCGACCTGTACGGTGTCGCCGGCGCGGGCCACCCGGCCGAGACGGTCGATGATGAGTCCAGCCACCGTGCGGTAGTCCCCCGTGGGGACCGAGACGCCGATGTCGACGAGATCGTGAATCGGAAAGCGCCCGGGCACGGTGATCGTCCCGTCCGACTGATGAGACGCAGTGAGCACATCGCGGTCCGTTTCGTCGTAGATCTCACCCACCAGTTCCTCGACGAGATCTTCGACCGTGACGATTCCCTCGATGCCACCGAACTCGTCCACGACGAGGATCATCTGCTGCCGCTGCTCCTGGAGGGTCCGCAACGCGGACAGCACGAGCGCCGACTCGGGTAGCACCACTGGGGCCGACGCGACCGACACCACCGGAGCCCTGGGATCGGCAGCCACCAAATCGACGAGGTTGACGATCCCAAAAGCAGTGTCCAGACCCTCGTCGGATCGGATGACCGGTGCCCTGGTGTGACCGCTGTCGGCGAGCAACTGGATCGCCTTGCCAATCGAAGTGCCCGCCTCGATCGAGACGACATCGGTGCGGGGTGTCACCACCTCGCCAAGGGTCCGCTCGGCGACCTCGAAGGCGCCAAGCAGCACCTCCTGATGGTCCTCACGCAATTCCCGGTGGGCGACGACCATCTCCCGCAGCTCCTCGACGCCCACCTCCTCCCTAGTGGATGCGGGCTCGCCGCCGAAGAGGCGCACGACTGCGTCTGTGGAACGACTCAACAGCCACACGACCGGCTTGGTGACGACCGCCATCCACGTGAGCGGCCGCCCCACGACCAACGCCCACCGCTCGGCGAACTGCAGGGCAAGCCGCTTCGGCGCCAATTCGCCGAACACCAAGGTGAAGAACGACAGAATCAGGGTGACCGCCACGATTGCGGCGGTGTCGGCCGCATTCCCGAACCACCCGAAGTAGGGAGTGAGCGGCTCGGCCAGGGTGACCGCGGCCGCGGCGGAAGCCAGGAACCCCGACAGGGTGATACCGATCTGGATCGTCGCCAGAAATCGGTTCGGGTCCCTCGCCAGGCGGGCGACGACGCGGCCCGTCCTCCCCGAGCGCTCCAGCCGGGCGACCTGGGCGTCCCGCAAGGAGATCAGCGCGATCTCACTCCCGGCCAAAACGGCGTTGAGAAGTACCAAGCCTGCGACGAGCAACAATTCGGGGAGCGCTTCGACCATCACCAGCCTTTCGGCGGTCCATGTTCGCAGCCCCTTGCGAATGCCCGACATCGGGCGCGAAGCCCGCTCGGACCGCTCACAGCCCTTCGCCCCTCGACGCGTTCTTAGCGAACCAGCGCGTCAAAAACAGCGCGATTCGCGTGGCAGAAATTCCTCGGTTGGCCCTGCGGCTGGTGTCAGTAGCTCGCCGTCACCTCGTTGGAGCACACCGAACTGCCGGCTTCACAGATCTGGTAGGTGTAGGAGCCGCCACCCCGCTGATCGATGTTGTCGGTGTACGCACCCGAGTTGGCGACAGTGGCAACCACCGCCCCGTTGCGACGCACGTCCACGCTGGTCGACGTCGCTCCCGTCCACGTCAGGTCAGCCTTCTGCAAGCCGCGCACCTTGTACGCCGACACAGACAGCGCGATGCCGTCGCCTGGCGGCTCGGGCTCGTCGCCGACAGTGATGGTCACGGTGTCCGATCCGTTCTGGGAAGCTGAATCCGTCGTCGCCGCGGTGATGACATGTTCGCCATCGGACAGCGTTGCGCTGAACGACCCTCCGGTACCGATCTCGACTGCGCTCGATGTCCACACCAGATTCGCTGTGAGGTCGCCGTCCACGTCGTCGATGGCCGATCCTGTGAACGAGATCGAAACGCCGGAACCGAACGATGCCCCGTCGTCAGGGCTTGTGATCAATACAGAGGGCGGTGCGTCCTCGCCTCCCCCACCGCCGCTCCCGGGAACCAAGGACGGGGAGAAGACTGCGTCACTGGAGACGTCGAGCAGCGGCTCTTTGATGCCGTCGCCCGAATCGTCGGTCCATTGGAGGTTGCCGGCACCGATCACCTGGTCATAGAGGCCGAACACGTCGGAAGCGTTCGCCGGGTTGTCGGTGCTGGCAAGCAGCGCGAGCGCGCCTGCGGCATGCGGTGACGCCATCGACGTTCCCGAGATCGTCCCGTACTCGCCCTGCTCGATCGGATATGTGGAAAGGATGCAGACTCCGGGCGCGGCGATCTGCACTGCATTGCCCCAGTTCGAGAAGTCGGCGAGCGTGTCGTCCTGGTCGTTCCGACATGTGGGCGACCCGGTCCCGCCCGGTGCGCCGTCGAAGTCGGCGAGTGCCGAGACGGTGAGCACGTTGTCGAACGCGGCGGGGCTGAAATTGTTGGCATCGGCGTCGGAGTTCCCTGCAGCGACAGCGAACGCGACACCCGCCTCGACCGCGCCCTGGATGGCGTCGTACTCCGCCTGGTTGAAACCGCTCCCCCCGAGGCTCATGTTCGCCACTTCGATGACGTTTGCTCGGGCTGTCACCCAGTCGATGCCCGCGACGATCCAAGACGTGTATCCCGACCCGTTCGACTTCAACACCTTGACGGCGTGCAGGCGAGCGCCCGGGGCGACGCCGACCACACCGATTCCATTGTCGAGCGCACCGATCGTGCCGGCGACATGAGTCCCGTGATAGTGGTCGTCGTCACCGTTCCCGCTGCATTTTGCAGTGAACGGACTGCCGTTGGCGCAGTTGATGCCGTCGACCACGTTCAGATCGGGATGTGCCCAGTCGATGCCCGTGTCGATGACCGCCACGTCGACGTCGACCCGGAAATCGTCGGTGGCGTCGATGTCGATGCCCGAGTTGTCGTCGGCGAAGATCCGCTCGATCCCAGTCGGAGCAGTCTGGACGGTGATGGAGCGAGGCATGTCCTCGACGACGTACGCCACCCGGGGGTTTCGGGCCACTGAAGCTGCGGCGCCCGAGGACATCGTCATCGAAAAGCCCTGGATGGCGTGCTCGTAGACGTATCCGACCTGCCCGCCGTGTGCGGCGGCCAGTTCGGCGGCGACGGACGGCACGTTCGGAGTGCCGCGGTCGAGCACGACGATGTAGGACTGGTGAGCTGCCGGAGCGGCAGCGCTCGCAGTGAGCAGACCGGCGATCATCGCCACCGACACGAGGACGGCATGCACCGTCTTACGGAACATCGACCCCTCCACACTCGACTGTGGAGCAATCTACGCCTTCGACCAGCCGCGCGCCGCTCCCGAGCGCATTTTTACGCGAACCGACGCGTCAGAGAGTGACGTGATCCGTGCAGCACATGCCGGTTGGCAGCCTCGGACGATTTGATGGCTGATCAGGCTGCGAGGTTGGCGAGTTCCCGGGCGGTGGCGGTGTCCAGATCGAACTCGTCGACCAGACAGGCGATCACAGCCGGACGATCCAGACCTTGGGTCTCCAGGTAGGTGACCGCCCGTTGGGCGAATTCCAGCTCGTGTTGGCGATCTTCCTCGAAGCTCACGTTCAAGGGAGGGAAGATGTCGTGGACTGTCACTTGGTGCCTCCTGAGGGCGCTTTCGGATGGATACCCCTTCCCCTTCGACGGCATACCTCGTCGCAGGGTTCCCGCTACTCGTGACGAATTCGAAACCAGCGAAATCCGTACGCTTCGAGATCGAATTCCAGCGGATCCCCCTCCGGCGGATCGTCGGGGCCGAGGAGGTCTTCGATCGTCTCGTACGGCTCGTCCAGACCGATCGACACCTTCCGCCTGCGGTCGCTGAAGTTGTGCACCGCGAGCACCGAGTTGGGGGACCAAACGCAACGGTGGGCCATCACCGCCTCGTCCCCGCTGTCGACCAGATGGAAGGCCCCCCACCCGAACTCGGGGGTCTCGCGGCGGATGCGGATCAACCGCTCGTTCCAGTTGAGCAGCGACTCGGGGTCGGCGCGTTGGGCCGCCACATTCACTTGGCTCGGGCCGTAATCACCCTCCACCACCGGACGCCGCAATGCTTCCGGCCGGGCAGTCGAGAAGCCGCCGTTCGGCGCGTCCTTCCACTGCATCGGCGTCCGCACGCTGAGTCGGCCTTCGATGTCGAGATTCTCGCCCATTCCGATCTCGTCGCCGTAGAACAGGACGGGCGTGCCCGGCAGCGAGAAAATCAGGCTCGAAACGAGTCGGAGGCGGGCAGGGTCACCGTCCAACATCGGTGCCAATCGACGGCGCAGACCGCGGCCGAAGAGCTGCATGTTCTCGTCGGGTCCGAACGCCTCGAAGACCTCCTCGCGCTCTGACTCCGTCAGCTGGTCGAGAGTCAGTTCGTCGTGGTTGCGGGCGAAGTTCGCCCATTGGGAGTCCTCGGGGATGTCGGGAAGGTCTGCCAGCGTGTCGATGAGCGGCGTGGCGCTCTTGCGGGCCATTGCCAGGTACATCGCCTGCATCGCCGGGAAGTTGAACAGCATGTGGAGCTCATCGCCGCTCTCGTCCCCGAAGTAGTCCCGCAACGGCTCCAGCGGAAGGTTCACCTCTCCGAGCATCGCCGCGCTGGCTCGCCGTCTGCCGACGAAGAGGCGCAGATCCCGCAGCATGTCGTGGGGATCGAGTTCCTCCGCCCCCGGTATGCCGCCGGTTTCGAGCAAGAACGGAACGGCGTCGACTCGGAACCCGTCGACGCCGAGTTCCAGCCAGAACCCTGCGATCTTGGCCAGCTCGTGACGCACGTTGGGGTCTGCGATGTTGAGGTCGGGCTGGTGGGCGTAGAAGTGGTGCAGGTAGAACTGTCCTGCCTTCTCATCCCAACTCCAGATGCTGTCCTCGGCATCGGGGAAGACAGGTGCGTCGACGGGATCGTCGGCTGGCTCGTCCCGCCACACGTAGAAGTTCCGGTACGGGGATTCCGGATTGGCGCGGGCCTCCTGAAACCAGGGATGCTGATCGGAGGTGTGGTTGATCACCAGATCGATGATCACCCTGAGTCCCCGGTCCTTCGCAGTACGCACGAAGGCCACGAAGTCGCCGAGATGGCCGAGACGCGGTTCGACCCCGTAGTAGTCCGCGACGTCGTAGCCGTCGTCGAGGTTGGGCGAAGGGAAGAACGGCATCAACCAGACGCACGTGACGCCGATGCCGGCCAGATAGTCGAGGCGTTCGGTGAGCCCGACCAGGTCGCCGTGGCCGTCGCCGTCAGAATCGAAGAACGTCTCGACGTCGAGGCAGTAGACGATGGCGTTCTTCCACCACAGATCACTCGTTCGTGCTTCTCTCATCCGGCCAGCTCCGGAAGTACTTCTGCGCCGAACGCGTCGATGAAGGGGCCCTGCTCCTGTCCGACGTGGTGCAGGTAGATGCCGTCGAAACCGAGTTCGCCGAGTTCGCCGATCCACTCGATGTGACGCTCCAGGTCCGACGAAACGAGGACCGACCCGAGAACATCCTCCGGGCGGACGAACGTGGCGGCGGCCTCGAACTGCCCTGGCGTCTCCAGGTTCCAGGCCAGGGAAGAGTCGAAGACATTGGTTGCCCACTGTTGGTGGGCGATCCGGCGCGCCGTGTCTTCGTCTTCGGCCCAGGAGAGATGCACCTGCATATAGGCGGGCTTGTCGTCGCCGCCTCCTTCCCGGAACGCGTCGATGACCTCCCGCAGCTTCTCGGGTGGCTGGTTCACCGTGATCAGTCCGTCTGCCCATCCGCCGACCAGGCGTGCCGTGGCCGCGCTCACCGCCGCCCCGACCAGCGCAGGCTGAATTGGGGGCGTCACCCAGACCTTGGCCCGATCGACGGTGACCAGGCCGTCGTGGCTGACCTCTTCTCCTTCGAGCAGAGAACGAATGATGCCGGCGCACTCGAGCCAGCGGGCATCTCGGACCGCTTTCGGAGGCCAGACCTCTCCGGTGACGTGCTCGTTGAGAGCCTCGCCCGAACCCAGCGCCGCCCAGAAGCGGCCCGGGAAGAGCTCCCCGAGGGTGGCGATCGCCTGGGCGATGATTGCCGGGTGATAACGCTGTCCGGGAGCGGTCACGACGCCGAACGACAACGACGTCGTCGCCAGGGCGGCGCCCAGCCACGACCAGGCGTGTCCCGAATGCCCCTGGCGGGAACTCCAGGGAGCGAGATGATCCGAGCACATCGCCGCACCGAAACCGGCCCTCTCTGCGTGCTGGACCGACGCCAGGAGTTCTCGCGGTGCGATCTGTTCGTGCGACGCGTGAAAACCGATGACCGCCATCTTTCGTTCCTACCCAACCAGTCCGTCCTCAAACCGGCCCCGGCCTTCCCGGGGGTCGGAGGCGGGTTTGCCCGAACGTGGGTCCCGTACCCGATGGGGGCCACCCCCAGGTCAAGTACGAGGCTCTGGGAGTTCGGGGTCAGTGCCACCTCGTTCACCACTTCCCACCCCCAACCCGAACGACAGGTGGCCGCCCAGGTACCCGGTGCCAGCCGCCAACACCCCGCCGGCCAGCGCCCAGCGCACCCCCGCCGCCTGCCGACCCCCTCGCCGCAACAGCCAGGAGCGAAGATAGAGCACCAGCACCACCGAGTTTCCAACGGCATGGACGGTGGCCACCCGTCGGGACGCCCGGTTGGGCAGGGACTTCCACTCGGCGAGACCGGTCACCGCAGTCGGAACGGCGGCCACGAGTCCCAGTCCCACCAGGCGCCGAGCCGCCGGGCGGCTGGTCTCGCCGCCGGCGACGTCCAGGATCGTGGATGCCGACCACAGACCGATGGCAGCATCCGTGAGCATCGGATGGAGCGCGTGGCCCAGCCAGTCCCCCCGCAGCGCGGGAATGGCCACGGCATCGCTCAGCCTGCCCAATGCGGCCGCGATCGGATCGACCGGCGCCCACTGCTCTATCGCTCGCGCCGCCCGCATGAACGGTGAGCCGGCCCTGGCGCGGTCGGTGTCGACGAAGATATAGCTGGGTTTCATGATCCGATCCGATTACCCGGACCGACGACGGGCGAAACCTCGCTCGGCACGTTTCGATCAGATGTCTGCGGGTATACCCGGAGTATGACCCGCCCATGCTCGATGGAGAACCGATGATCCACCTGCTCGGCTGGATCGCCGTCTCCCTGACAGCTGCTCACAGCTACAACACTCGCGCGCATCTCGATCCGCACGGTGTGTTGGAGCACCGCGCGGGCCTCCCCGCCATGGCCTACGCGGCGATGATGCTGTTGAGCCTGGCGGTGCTGGTCACGTTGACCGGAGCGGGCGGAGCGCATCCCGGAGCCCTCGACGCCCCTGCGATATTCGACCAGGTGCCCCGAACGGGCACCTGGTCCTGAAGCAGCGTGTGGGCGCGTACCCAGGGTTGTATCCCGCGTATGCGCGGGATACAGCGTCGAGAACGCGCTGAGACCCCGGACTGCGTCAGCCGACGGGAACCGAACCTGTGCTTCTCTCCCGACGCTCGCGAACCTGTCCGCTCCAGGGAAGGGCCGAACGGCCCTCAGATGCAACAATCAGACGCCAACGGGCTCGCAACGAAGCGACCGAGAATTTCACGAGGTGACGGAGATGGCACAGGGACGCATCACATTGGGGCGATGGTTCGGCGTCGAGGTGACAATCGATGCCTCGTGGTTCATCATCGCCTTCCTGATCGCCTGGTCCTTCTCCTTCCAGTACGAGTCGGTATTCGCCGACATGTCCCGGGTCACCTCGATCGTGCTGGGCATCGGAACCGCGTTGCTGTTCTTCCTCTCGGTGCTGCTTCACGAACTCAGCCACTCGGTGATGGCTCGGCGACTCGGCATGCCGGTCGAAGGCATCACCCTGTTCATCTTCGGCGGCGTCACCCAGACGAAAGGCGAGGCGGAGTCAGCACAGGACGAGTTCGCCGTCGCCATCGTCGGACCGCTTGCCAGTATCGCCATCGCCGGGCTGTGCTGGATGCTGGTGAATCTCACTGGAAGCCTCTTCCCCGACACCATTCTCTACGGAATCGGGTACCTGGGCTGGCTGAACCTGGGGCTCGGCGTGTTCAACCTCCTCCCTGGCTTTCCGCTCGACGGCGGACGAGTCCTTCGAGCCATCGTGTGGCGTGCCACCGACAGCCAAAATCGAGCAACAGCAGTCGCGACTGCGGCTGGTCGTGCGTTCGCAATCGCGCTGATCGGCATCGGGCTCCTGTTCGTCTTCACCGGCAACCTCGGCGGACTCTGGTACGCCGCCATCGGCTGGTTCCTCCACCAGGCAGCGACCGCGTCCGGCCAGCACGCCGTCGTACGCCGCATGTTCGAAGGCCTCGTCGCCTCGAACGTGATGTCGCCGCGACTCGTCACCCTGGTCGACTCGACGACCCTGCAGGAAGCGGTCGACGACTACTTCCTGCGCTACGACCACACCGCGTTTCCCGTCAACGACACCGAAGGCGAAACGCTCGGCATTCTCACGCTGCGGGCGACCCGGCAGATCCCACGAGACCAATGGCACATTCGCCAAGCGTGGGCGGCGATGACACGACTCGAAGACGCGTGCACCGTCGACGTTGCGACGCCGATGTCCGAAGTCCTCGAACGAATCGCCGAAACCGACGACCAGCGCGTCCTCGTCGTCGACGGGGCACGGGTGGTCGGCATCATCACGCCCCGCGACATCGCCCGCTGGGTCCAGCGTTCCGAAGAACTCGGTCTCTCCGAGTGATCCCGCTCCGTGCGCGGCTAGGACCAGCTGCGCACCATCCGCCTGATCACCCGAGCGCCCACCAGGGCAACCAAGACAACGACTCCTGGCGAGATCGCCGGCTTCCAGCTGACTTCGTCGCCGCGTATGACGTACGCGCCCACGGGCCGGGCGACCAAACCCATTCCTCCGCCTTCGCCCGATCCACCGGACTTGGCGTCGTCTCCCCCGCCCCCGCCGCCTCCGGCAAGCACCATCGAGGCGGGAATGATCGTGACATTGCCTCGCTCTATCGGCTCGCCGTAGACGAGGGCGTCCCCCACCAACTCCTGCAAACGGGCCAGCACCGTTCCAACCACTCGCTCCTGCACGGTGGACTCCTCCTGTCGTGTGAGTCCAATTGTGGCCGACACAGAACCTTGCGGCCGAGGCGTTGCTTCGATCCCTCGATCAACCGCCCGACATGGCTCCGATCACCATGAGTGGTTCCTTGCCTGCCGCCACCTCGGCGGGGAGTTCCGTGTCGGGGTCCTCGTGCGAGAAATCCTCCTGGCATGCGAAGAACCGCACGAACGGGCGTCGGTCGGCCGTCTCGTGGTCCCGGATCGTGCCCCGCAGGACCGGATGGGTTCGTTCGAGCTCGTCGAGCACCGTCCGCAGGGTGACCGGCGACTCGATCTCGAGTTCCACCTCGCGGCCGGTGCCCGCCAGGTTGCGGAGGTGATAGGGCAGTTGGACGCGGATCACGGCAGTGTCTGCACCTCGACGGAAAAAACGGCAGGCAGATCGCGGACGATCGGCTCCCACGAATCCCCGCCGTCGGCGGACCCGTACACCTGTCCCCCGGTGGTCCCGAAATAGATGCCGCACGGATCGAGATGGTCGACACACATCGCGTCCCGCAGGACGTTGACGTAGCAGTTCTCCTGCGGCAGGCCCTTGGTCAGCGGCTCCCACTCGTGGCCGCCCACCCGGGACCGATAGACCCGCAGGCGCCCCTCGGGCGGGAAGTGCTCGGAGTCGCTGGTGATCGGCACGACATAGACGGTGTCCGGTTCGTGGGCGTTCACCTCGATGGGGAAGCCGAAATCGGTGGGGAGGTCGCCACTGATCTCATGCCAGGTCTCGCCGCCGTCGTCGGATCGGTTCACGTCCCAGTGCTTCTGCATGAAAAGCACGTCGGGGCGGTCCGGATGCATCGCCAGATTGTGAACGCAGTGGCCCACCTCGGATTCCGGATCGGGGATCTCCCAGGGCGATACCAGTCCCTTGTTGATCGGCCGCCACGACTCACCGCGGTCGTCGCTGCGGAACACGCCTGCCGCCGAGACTGCACCGAACATGCGGTCCTCGTTGGACGGATCAATGAGGAGGGTGTGCAGGCAGAGGCCGCCGGCACCCGGCGCCCACGTCGGGGCCGACGGTTGGGTGCGCATGCCGGCCATCTCGGACCACGACGACCCACCGTCGGTCGAACGGAAGAGGGCGGCGTCCTCGACTCCCGCCCACACCACCTCCGGATCGCTCAACGACGGTTCGAGATGCCACACCCGGGCGAACTCCCACGGGTGCGGAGTGCCGTCGTACCACTGGTGCGAACCGGGCTCGCCCTGATACAAGAACTCGTTGCCGACCGGATTCCAGGTCTTGCCGCCGTCGTCGGAACGCTGGATCAGCTGACCGAACCAGCCGGTCGACTGCGATGCCCAGATTCGGGACGGATCCACGGGCGAGCCCTTCAGGTGATACATCTCCCATCCTGCGAAATGCGGACCCGAAACGTCCCACGACTTTCGGTCGCCGTCGGCCGTCAGAATGAATGCACCCTTCTTGGTGCCGACGAGCACTCGCACACCGCTCATCAGATCTCCTTCTCCGTCTGCGGGCGGAGCGTACCGTTTCGCTCCCCCGGGAGCCGCCGTCACGGCACATACAGGGTCAGCGGATAGGCAGGCCAGGCTTCGCCGACTGTTTCTCTGTTCCGCCCGAATCCCTGCTGCCACCCGGAGAGCAGGGTTGAATTCGGGCCCAGTCGTCTGGTAGAGTCGAACAGGTGTTCGACTTGATGACCGATTGGGAGGCAGAGGACCGCCTCGTAGAGGAACTGCTGTCCTCCGGTGCGCTGGCGCCCGATGACGCTCCGCCGGTTCTCCCTCCCGACATCGCGGACTGGACACCGGACTTGCGCCTCGCCGCCGTCCTCTTCGCAGTCGACGTCGATTTGCTGTCGGAAGAGGATCGAGTGCGGTACCTGCAGGCCTCTGACCGCCTGAACAACGCCGGCCAGGCTCGAACCTTTCGGGCGATGACGTCGATTTCCGACGCGTACCGTGACCTCGGCTTGGACATGGCAGAAGCAGCGCGAGGTGCCGCCCTGGAGATCCGGTCGGCATTGCGATTGACGCCCCGGACCGCCGAAAACGAACTCGACCTCGCCCAGGGCGTGCGTTCCCGCATTCCCGCCCTTCTCCGACAGATGACGCGCGGTCGCCTCGACGCTCGGCGCGCGCGGGTCCTCACCGATCACACCGCCCACCTGCCCACGGCTCACGCCCGGATGGTGTGTGACGAGGTGTTGGAGCAAGCTCCTCTGAAGACGACCGGTCAGCTCACCGAACTGGTCCGTGCCAAATGCCTCGAGCTCGCGCCAGAAGAGACCGACCGCCGGCGCGAAGAGGCACGTGCCGACCGCCGGGTGGTGTCCTACCCCAATCCCGACGGCACCGTCAACCTCGTCCTCTACGGCCTCGATCCCGTGCACTGCCAGGAGATTCTCGATCGCCTCAACCGTTTGGCCCGCCGGCAGACGGGCGGATCGCGCACCATGGACCAACTCAGGACAGACTTCGCCGTCGCGGATCTCCGCGGCCACACCGGACCGGTCACCAAGGGATCGGTCCACATCACCGTCGATCTCGCGATGCTGGCCCAGCTCCTCGATGAGCCAGGCGACCTGGCCGGATACGGGCCGATCGTGGCCGACATCGCCCGCCAGGTGACCGCCCAGCTGGGAAGCCAGCCGTGGGAGTGGACTGTCACCGGAACCGGATCAGGCATGCCGATCGCCGATGGCACCACCCGTCGACGCCCCACCGCATCCCAGACTCGGCGTGTCCGAGCCCGCACCCGTACCTGTGCCGCCCCGGGATGCCGGGCACCGGCCGTCAGCTGCGATCTCGACCACATCAGGCCGTGGGCCGAGAGTGGCACCACTTCGAGCGACGAGCTCGCCCCCGCGTGCGAAAGGGACCATTGCACCCGCCATGCCGCCCGCTGGACGTACCGACGCCTCGCCGACGGCGACTACCTCTGGAAGAGCCCGCTTGGGACCGCCTACACCACCAGCGGACGCGACCCGTGAACCGCGGTCCGACACGGATCATTTGCGGAAGTCGCGCTCGCCGGCCTCGATCGGCACCCGCAGCCAGTTTTCCGCGGGCGGGAGCGGACATGAATACGCCTCGTCGTAGGCGCAGGTGGGGTTGTACGCGTAGTTGAAGTCGACGGTGACGGTTCCGTCGTCGTCGGGTTCGATGCCGAGCCGGTTCTACAGACCGAGCGCTCTGGTGAGGAACATCGCCATCTCCGCCCTGGTCACCGGAGCATCGGGGCAGTAGAGACCCGGCCCGCAGCCGAGTGTGATGCCGGCGGCTTGCAGTGACGAGATCTCGGCTTCGAACCGATGTCCCTCGGTGTCGGAGAAGGGATCGGTGCCCGAAGGAGCGAGCCCTGCTGCCCGGGTGAGGAACGCCGCCATCTCGCCCCGAGTGACAGGGGCATGCGGACAGAACGCGCCCCGACCGCATCCAAGGGTGATCCCTGCGGCGGCGAGAGCCCCAATGTCCTGTTCGTGATACGAGCCGTCGTCGTCGGTGAACGGGTCGGCGGTGGGTGGAGCGAGGCCGAAGCCTCTCACGAGGAACGTGGCCATTTCTGCTCGCGTCACCACGCGGTCGGGGCAATAGGCGTCAGCGAACGGCGGATTGCATCCGACGGTCACCCCGGCGGCGGCGACCCGCTCGATGGCGTCCTCGAAGCCTGAGGCATCGTCATCAAAGAAGGTGCCGCGCCACTCCAGAGGAAGCGGATTGTCGGGACATTCGTATCCGGGATCCTTCCACCATCCGGACGTCGGCCGCCCGGTGCTCGTGTTTCCGATCGAGACGCGCAGGCTGGCATCGCCGGCGAGGACAGCCAGATCTGCCCGGTGGTCTCCGTCGATGTCCGCCGCCGACACCGTCACCGCTCCCTGCACGTCGATCGTCGAAGTCTCGGTCACCGCGGAGACCCCGTCACCGCCGCGCTCGAGGACCGACACGGTCCCCGACTGGTCCACCGCGTACAGTTCGACGCGCCCGTCCCCGGTGCGATCCGCGGCTGCGATCCACACCGCGGAGACGGGAAGCTGCTGCGCCATGAGGATCTGGGAGAACTCCGGACCGGCCAGGACGGTGAGCGAGCCGTCGGCTCCCAGGAGATGCAGGTCGCCGCGCCTGTCGCCGTCATGATCCGCGACGACGACCGCCCGAAGCCCGGCAGGCACCGCGATGTCGCGGTACTCGGCCGGGGCGAACTCCGCATCCCGATACGACACAGCCAGGCTGCCATCCGGGGAGACGGACACCAGGTCGGTGCGGGAATCACCGTTCAGATCGCCCAGCGCCACCAACCCGTGGTCGATTTCGAGACCGGGGACCATCCACCGTGACAGCGAACAGCGTTCAAATGCCGAACGGGCCGACATCACGTCGACCACCACGCCGGCGGGATGACCGCGGAAGCGGAGGACGTCGACGGCGCCCGAACCCGTCATGTCTGCCAGGCCCATTCGTCCCGCAACGACCCGGCCCGCCCATCCGGTGGCGAAGGTGTCGGCGGCGGCATGAGGGAGGACCGCACCGAGGGCCGGCAGCACCGGCAACCCCCCGGAGCCGGGGGCCGGCCCCATCCACGAGAAGTGCATCGGATCCTTGGAGAAGGCCCAGTCCCCGCCCCAGCAGAATCCTGCGTCGCGCCATGCCTGGAGATACCAGGGAGGCATGTCGGTCACGAGCCGGTCCGGCCTCGGCGAGTAGGGGTTGGCGGCGGGGTTGATGTCGATTGAGATTCCGAGGGCGTGGCGGCTGAGCTGGTACTCGCCTCCGATCGTGCGGGGATTGAAGGCCACGCCGCTCGTGACCGGGTACCACAGGCCCTGGGCCGCCGCGACCGCCAGATTCGCCGAAACCTGTTGAAACGCCGGTAGCGCCGCCCGGTGAACACGCGCGGTGCGGCCGCCACTCATCGGGACGACCCAGTCGACCAGGGCCGACCGGACCTCGCCCACGCTCCGACCGAGCTGTCGCCCGAGCGGTCCGAAAATGCGCTCGGATTCGGACAGCGAACCGATTCGCGACGCGATCGGGGTGGCGACATACGGGCGACCACAGGTCGTCGACTCCGAGAAGGACGTCCACGGCACCGCCGAGTCCGACGAGGCACCCGCCGGCAGCGCCAGTCCCACCACCAACGCCATCCCCACGGCGGCGGCAAGCCGGCGTGACCGGCTCACTCGCCCATCACCACCCGAATGTGATGGGTGGCGCCGTCGTCGACGAGTTCGATGTCGCTGTCAGGTTCGACGATCGTGTCGTCGACGCGCAGGTCGGCCACTCCCCTGTTCACACCGTCCGGGTTGGCTACGTGGATCTCATAGCGGGACGAGTGGTATCGGAACGTGATCTCGAACTCGCCCCAGACGCGGGGCACGCAGGGGTCGATGACGAGGTGAGTGCCGCGCAGACGGAACCCCAAGATCCACTCGACTCCCGCCCGGTACATCCACCCCGCCGCGCCCGTGTACCAGGTCCAACCGCCGCGACCGACATGGGGCGGCTCGGAATAGACATCGGCGGCTGCCACGTACGGCTCGACGCGGTACCGGTGCACCCCTGCCCGGGTGCTCGCATGGTTGATGGGATTGAGGAGGGAGAACAGTTCACCGGCCCTGTCACCATCACCCAGGGTTGCGAACGCGATGACGCTCCAGATGGCAGCGTGGGTGTATTGGCCGCCGTTCTCGCGGACGCCCGGCAAGTAACCCTTGATGTACCCGGGATCGACATCCCAATCGTTGAACGGCGGTGTGAAGAGAAGCACCAGGCCATCTCCGGGATGAACGAGGTACTCCTCGACCGATGCCATGGCCCGCTGGGCTCGGTCGACACGGGCACCGCCGTGGATCACCGACCAGGACTGCGCGATCGAGTCGATCCGGCATTCCGGGTTGGACGAGGATCCGAGCGGGGTCCCGTCATCGAAGTACGCCCGGCGATACCAGTCACCGTCCCACGCCCCCTCCTCGAGGCTCTCCCGCAGCTCTGTCGCCGCTCTTCTCCACGCCCCCGAGAGAACCGGGGCGCCTTTCGAGTCGGCGATGTCGGCGAAGCGGCGCAAGTTCGCATCCAGGAACCATCCGAGCCACACGCTCTCGCCCTCACCTTCGATGCCCACCCGGTTGAGGCCGTCGTTCCAGTCGCCGGTGCCGATCAGCGGCAGTCCTCGCTCCCCAAGGCGGCCCCGGGCCCGGTCGAGAGCCCTCCTGCAGTGGTCGAACAGCGTGCCCTCGACGTCCGAAGTCTCAGGGGTGATGTAGATCTCGTCCTCTCCCGGCTCCAAGGCGGGTCCACGCAGGTACGGCACGACGACGTCCAGAACACCGACATCGCCGGTGACCTCGACGTAGTGGGCCACCGCGTACGGGAGCCAGAGGTAGTCGTCGGAGATCCGAGTTCTGACACCCTTCGCAGCCGGGTCGTGCCACCAGTGGAGGACATCGCCGTCCTCGAACTGATGCGCAGCCGCGCGCAGAAGATGTTCCCGGGTCATGCTCCGCATCGGCACCGCGAGAGCCATCACGTCCTGGAGCTGATCGCGGAATCCGTACGCTCCCCCCGCCTGGTAGAAGGCCGCCCGAGCCATCACCCGACAGGCCAACGCCTGATAGAGCAGCCAGTGGTTGATCATCAGGTCGAACGATCGGTCGGGGGTTCGGACGTGCACCGTCCCGAGGACGTCGCTCCAATGGGTCGCGATCTCCGATCGGGTCGTGTCTCCGTCGACGTCGCGGTGATGCTCGACGAGTCGTCTGGCGTCGGCTTCATCAGCCCCCTGTCCCAGCAGGAACACCAACTCGACTTCTTCGCCCGGGGCGAGGACGACATGTCGTTGCAGCGCGGCACACGGATCGAAACCCACACCCACCCGCCCCGACAGGCGGCGCGACCCCTGCAAAGCTGCCGGTCGGTCGATGCTCCCGTGCCTTCCGAGGAACTCGGTCCGATCGGTCGTCACCGTCACATCGCCGGCTCCGAGGTCGGCGAACGCCACCCGCTCGCCGAAATCGGCGTTCCACGGATTGCGAACCAGGACGGCTCCTGTGGACTCGTCCCTCTCGGTCACGATCTGCATCACCGGGACCGCCCGGGTGGTCCCGAGCACCCATTCGACGTATGCGGTCACCGAGAGACGCCGGCGGCGCCCGCTCTCGTTCCGCAGGCGAAGACGGGAGACCTTGACCGGATCATCCAGAGGGACGGACTGATGCAGGTGAAGTGCGATACCTCGGGATGTGTGCTCGAACTCCGAGAACCCTGGACCGTGACGTGCCACGTACGGATCGCGGTCCCTGATCGGCAGAGCAGTCGGTCCCCACACCTCGCCGGTGTCCTCGTCCCGGACGTACAGCACCTCTCCCGCCGTGTCGCTGACGGGATCGTTCGACCAGGGAGTCAACTGGTTCTCGCGGCTGTTCTCCGCCCAGGTGTACCCAGAACCCGATTCGGACACGCAGAAGCCGAACCCGGAGTTGGCAATCACGTTGATCCACGGTGCAGGAGACCACTGACCGTCACCCATCACCACCACATACTCGGTCCCGTCGGCCGCGAAACCGCCGATCCCGTTGTGGAATTCGAGGTCGATCCGGGGGGAAGCGGCACCCGGTGGCGGTGGCTGATACTTGGACTTCGTCAGCGGCCTCGCATCGGAACTCGCCCGTCGGGCCAGTTGGTCGGACATCGTCCCGTGATGGCTGAGCAGCACCGCACGTGCGACCGCTTGGATGGTGGCCCGATCATCGGTGTCGAGTTGCGGCGCGTCGAGAATGAACACCCCTCCGTCGGGCGCCTGACCGAGTTGGCGGCCACGTTCGCGAATCAGTTCTTCGATCGAGTCCCGCAGATCCTTGGCGTAGGACCCGGGCTTCTCGTTGATGACGACCACGTCGGCTTGGAGGCCTTTCGACCGCCAATACTCCTGGGCCTTGAGCACGTCCCTGACCAACCCCCGATCCTCCGGCTGGTCAATTCTGACGAGGACGATGGGGAAATCGCCCGAAATGCTGTACCGCCACAGCGTGGACTGGCTCATCGACCGCGTCGGGCGGCGCTTCAGGCTCAACCCCGGATCGAAGTAGATGAGGCTCGCCGCCAATCGCTGATACGTGTGGGCGTGCTCCGGGTCGATTCTGAGGTGATGGAGACGGACCTGGGCCTGTGTCCAGGCCAGCGTCGCGGTACGTTCGAACGCCGCAGGATCCGAATACTTGTCGAGGAGGTCGAGGGCATCAGACCGGGTGCGCGCCACCACCGTCGTGAAGTCGAGGTGGGCCGTCCGCCCTGGCTGCAGCCGCACCTTGCGCCTGAGGCTGAAGACGGGATCGAGGACACGGCCGACCGAGTTCGAAAGGGGACGATCGAGCGCCGCCGCCCGATGAAGTGCGTTCCCGCGTCCGAGGAATCGAGCCCGGTCGGTTTCGTACTGGCACCCGCCGACCGGCTCGCCGCTGATCGTGAGCACCTGTCCCGCCCACACCTCTTCTTCGCCCTCGGACCGGCGTCGGCGGTTGGCCACCAGCGCGTCCATGCCGACGACCGCTTCGGTTTGGACGAAGAGATTGGAGAAGGCCGGGTGGGCGGCGTCAGCCCGCGCCGGGGCGAGCACCAGCTCGGCATAGGAGGTCACCTCCAACTCGGTCACCGTCGATCCCGTGTTGGTGAGGCTGACCCTTCGCACCTCGGCGTCATCCTCCTCCGAGATGATCACCGTCAACGTCGTCGAGATGCTCCCGTCCCGACGTGAGATCTCGATCTTGTCCTCGCTGAACGCCGCCTCATAGGCATCCGGCTCCACCAGCGTCGGTTGAAAACCTGCCGACCAGGTTCGGCCCGCCTCGTCCTTGATGAAGAGATACGTGCCGAAGTTGTCCCGCGTCGTGTCCTCTCGCCACCGGTTGACCGCCAGACCGTTCCATGTGCTGTAGCCGGAACCGGCGGCTGTGACGACCGTGCTGTAGCGGCCGTTGGACAGAAGATGGGGAACCGGGACCGGACTGTGGGGCGAGGCGACTCTGCGGACCACCCCCCTCGGTTCGACCAGACGGGCGGCGGCGGTCACTTCCTCGGCGCGAGGACGCGCCACCTCGACATCGCGCGGCACCCGCTCGTGGAGGAGCAGCTCTCCGGCCTGGACCGACGGCTCGCCGTGAAAGAGCCGTCGAGCGAATCCGTCGAGGAGGACGTTGGCCACGGCGACCAACGACATCGCCTGGTGGTGGGCCATGAACGCCGTCACCAGCACGAACTCGCCATTTTCGGGACGCCGGGTGGCGGTGAAGTCGAGGGATTCGTAGAACCCGTACGTTCCCAACGCGCCGAGCTCTGCGAGGTGGTCGAGGTTCGCCACAGCCTTCCGGGGTTCGACCATCGCCGCCAGCATCGTCGCGTATGGTGCGATCACGAGATCCTCGCTCAACCCCCTCTCGAAGCCGAGACCGGGCACGCCGAACGCCTGGTACTGATACGTGAGATGAACGTCGCGGGCCGAGTACGCGGCTTCCGAAATGCCCCACGGAACGCGGCGTTCCCTCCCGTAGTCGATCTGTCGGTTGACGACCGACCGATAGGTGCTGTCGAGAATGCTCTCCGGCGGCGAACGCATCACGAGAAAGGGCATCAGATACTCGAACATCGAACCCGACCACGAGATGAGCGCGGCATCGGTCCCCATCGGAGTCATAGGCCGCCCCAGGCGGAACCAATGGCTCGGCGGCACGTCCCCTTTGGCAATCCCGAAGAAGCTCGCCAGGCGGGCTTCGGAGGCGAGAAGGTCGTAATGGCTCTCGTCCAGCGTGGAGTCCAGGACCCGAAAGCCGACGGACAGGAGCCCATTGTCGGAGTTGAACAGAAACTCGAAGTTCATTGCCCGCGCCAGCGTCGCGGTGTATTTCGAAAGCCCCGCGAGGCGCGCCATCAACGACTCGCGCACCCCGGGGTCCGCAAGTCGATGTCGGTCCTCTCGGTGGCATCGCACGGCTGTCGCCAGTGCTTCGGCCCAATATCCCAGGTCCGCACCGCTCTTCGACGCCGCGGCGAGCGTGCGCGCGATGTCGACCACCGTCTCGGCCGCACCGTCGACCGCATCCCAACCCTCGACGGCGGGACGCGCCGGGGGTTCGAGCAGTTCGAACAACACCTGGAGTGACGCTGCGAGGTCGTCGGACGACACGAATTCGACTTGCGGGCTCAGCGTGAGTCCCGCGGCGGCTTCCCTGATGAGAAGAGCGACGTCGCGGATCCCTTCGGCGACCTCCGGTCCGGGGTCGATATCCCGCAAGCGGGCACAACCCACCGACACCGCCAGGAGATGACCGGCGAGGTTGCCACTGTCCACCGTTGAGACGTAGCGCGGGAGGAGGGGTTCGAGGGTGACCGTGTCGTACCAATTGAGCAGGTGACCCTCGAAACGCTCCAGGCGGCCGATGGTCACGATCGTGTTCTCGAGCTTCGACACCGTCTCTTCGATGCTGATCCATCCGAACTCCCTGGCCGAGAGCACAGTGAGCAGGTAGAGACCGATGTTGGTGGGCGACGTTCGATGGGCGACGACTTGGGTGTCCTCCTGGAAGTTGTCCGGGGGCAGCCAGTTGTCCTCCTCGGTGACGAAGCGTTCGAAGAAGCGCCACGTTCGGCGGCCGCTCAGCCGCAGGATGGCGCGCTCGTCATCGGTGGCTGGGTCGGCCACCCGGGTCGGGACCGGAATGCTCGCCCAGTGAGCGAGGAGCGGAGCAGCTACCCACAGCCCCGACCAGACGAGGGCGGCGACCACAGCATCCTGATTCACCGCGGCGGCGGCAACGGCCCCGCCGAAGCCGATGACCATCGACGGACCCATGCGGCGGACGAAGTCAGATCTCTCGAGTCCGAACTGACGCTCGGTGTCTTCGGCCGTGACCCAGTTGAGGAGGTTCTTTCGGGTGATCGTCAGCCGCCACAAGGTCAGGAGGATGGCCTCGGTGGTCCGCACCGCCTGGTGGGCGAGGAAGGCCGCCTGGAGGAGGAGGCGGCCCGCCACCCTGCTGGCGTCCGCCCACCACCGACTCAGCCGGACTGCTCCGGGGGTGGTGGTACGGCGCGGGATCATTCGTTCGAAGAGAGGAAGCAGCGCGGGAGACGCCAGCGAGACGGCGACGAAGGCGGTCCACGGCCAGGCGGGGACCCCGGGTATGACGAAGGAGGCGACCAGTGTGAAGAGGGCGCCGATCGGACTCAGACTGCGCCGCAGGTTGTCCACCATCTTGAGGCGGGCGACAGGCGGGAGCTTTCCGTGGTGACCGAGAATCCAGGGAAGAAGCTGCCAGTCGCCCCTGACCCAGCGATGCTGACGGGCCAGGGCCACCTCGTAGTGGCTCGGGAACTCCTCGAACACCTCGATGTTGGACACCAGGCCGGCCCGAGCGAACGAACCTTCGAACAGGTCGTGGCTGAGCAGGGCGTTCTCGGGAAGTCGACCCGCCAACGCCGCCTCGAACGCGTCCACGTCGTAGATGCCCTTGCCGGCGTAGGAGCCTTCGTCGAACAGGTCCTGGTACACGTCGCTGACTGCCGCGGCGTAAGGGTCGATCCCCGCCGGAGGGAAGAACACTCGCTGGAAGAAACTCGTGCCGCCCGCGCCGAGAAACGCCGTCACTCGAGGTTGCAGGACGCCGTAGCCGTCCACGACGCGGCCCAGCGGTTCGTCGACGCGGGCGCGGTTGAGGGGATGGGCCATCGTCGCCACCAGGCGGGTGGCCGCCCCGGGCGGAATGCGCGAGTCCTGGTCGAGTGCGATCACGTAGCGGACGCGTTCGGGAATGGGACCGTGCCCGGGAACGAAACTGGTGTCACGCGCACCCCGCAGAAGTCGGTTCAGCTCGTGGAGCTTGCCCCGCTTGCGTTCCCACCCCATGTACCGACCCTCGCCAGGATTGAAGAGCCGCTTGCGGTGCAACAGAAGAAACCGATCGGTGCCCCCCGGAGCGGGACCATGCCGGAGGTTGAGCTCGGCGACCCCGCGCTCCGCGATCCGGACCAACTCCTCGTCGTCAGGCCGCTCAGCCACGTCCGAGTCCCGGCAGTCAGTGAGCAGCGCAAAATGAAACTCGCCTTCGGGTCCGGAGAGGAAATGGACCTCGAGGCGCTCGACGAGCTGGCGGATCTGTTCGGGCCGTGACAGCATCGCCGGGATTGCCACGAGAGTCCGCAGGTCTTCCGTAGGCCCGTCACGGAGGGCGAGAGAGGGCAGTTCCTTCGGGTGGGTGAGGGCAGTGACGACGCGATTGACCACGGTCATCGCAATGTCGGACGCAGGGATCACTGCCAGGAACGCCAGCAGCCAGCGCCACGGTGAACCCGTCTCGATGGTGAGGATCGGGACCGCCAACGCAACGGCGGTGATCACCACGATCGATCCGATGTAGAGCGCTTGGGCGTGTCTCCGCCCAAAGCGCGCAAGCACCGTTCTGACCTTTGGGCGGTATCCCACCTCTTGTTCGAGGCGCCTGCGGCCCCTCCCGAGCAAAAAATAGCCCGGGTCGTGCTCCCGCCGATCTTCCAGCTGGGTTGCGGCCAGGCGAAGCGTCACGTCGGTGACCTCGAGCTCCGATGCTCCAGACCTTCGCGACAACTCCTCGATGGCGTGGCGATAGCGGCCGCGGGTGCCGGAGCTCATCTCGCGATGCGCACCCGCTTCGTCCAGGGTCCGATCGACCAGGCTGAGACCTTCGATGAACTGCGCCCATTCGAACGAACTGATGGTGCGGAGGCTGGTGATGATGTTGCGCACCGTCAGATTCGTCGCCACCTGTCGATGCTGGGTTTCCTCGACGATGACTTCGGGCGCGGTGCCGTCGTCGGCAAGACTCGCGAGCAACCATTTGAGCCCTGGGATGGTCTCGGGGTCGTGGTCTCTGAGACGCTGGAGGAGCTGGACGGTGAACGGTTGTGGCAGCCCCGTCGCAGCAGTGCGTTCCAGGGCCACCTGCGCCTCACTGACGCCGCCTCCACCCACACCCAGCAAGCCGTCGGCCACCTGATCGGCGGTGCGCCGCAATCTGCGTGCTCTCACGATGTCCTCGGACATCCTCCGCAGGTTCTCCACCAGCACGAGCCTCAGGGTGACCGGGATCGCCCACAGTTCGCCGATGGTGAGCGGTTGAACCACTTGATACGCATCGATGAATCGACGGAGGGCATCGGGATCGAATCGGCTGTCGAGGTGAGCGACGAACGCCCAGGCGATTCCGAACACTCGCGGGTACCCGGCGAGGTGGCCGCTCGCCAGCTTGGGGAGCTGTCGGTAGTAGGAAGCCGGGAGGCTCTCACGGATCTCGTGCAGCTGACGCTCGACGAGGTGGAAGTTGTCCACCAACCACTCGGCGGCCGGTGTGAGAAGAGCCTCCTCGCGGATCGCGGGAGCCAACTCCCGGTACGAGGAGAGCAGGACGTCACCGTTGTCCGAAAGGCGCCGGGTGATGAGCCCGAAACGTCCTCCACGGTGGACCGCTTCCTGGGCTTCCGCGAGGGTCCTGGCGTGTTGCTCCAGCCGCTCGACGCTGAACAACTCCGCCCGGATGGGTTCACGGCCCAGCGCGGAGTACGAAGAGGATGTCACATTCGAACACTACGGTCAGCCGGTGAGCAGCTGTCGGGTCAGGAAGTCGGCTTGGATCCCCGCAGCCTCGTCGAACAATGCGCTGGGGTGGTACAGCAGGCCGAAGTGGCCCCCGTCGAGGTCATACCACTCTGCCTCCTCGCCCATCGACTCGAAGGCTCGGCGGCTCATCTGTGGATTGGCGTGCACCATCTCATCGGCGGAAGCGACCAGCATCAGCGACGGGACCGTGACATGCGGGGCGCACCGGAACGGGCTGAATGGGGTGACGTTGGAGGGAACGACCCGAGTCACGGTGTTCAGCCACCCGCTACCGAACCGGCCCCCGTACTCGATGAACCAACGGAACGCCTGGATCGGCGCCAGCAGGGACGGTGTGCCGGCCTGGTCGGGTGACACGACAGGGAGCGGGCCGACCCGGTCCTCGGGTGTGCCCGACACATCGCCGGAGTCGAAGGTCTCACGGATCGCGGCATATGCCTGCGGGTCCGGCTCCGGTGGCGCAGCTCCGAAGACCGGAATTTGCGCCACGACGGCTTCCACCCGGGAATCGCACGCCGCGACCAGGAACACCTGCCCGGCTGAATACGAGTCACCCCAGATGGCGATTCGGCTCGGATCATGGCGTGGGAGGGTGGAGGCGAATGTGATCGCATCCCGATATCCCCGTGACTGCACCCAGGGATTGATCTCCTGGCGGGGCTCTCCCCCACTGATTCCCAGGTTCCGGTGGTCGTAGAGCAGCGCGGACACTCCGGCCTGGGCGAACACCTCGGCGTAGCGGTCGGCGACCATTGGAATCGTGGCGGAGGTGCCGTGGGCCATCACCACCAACGGAAAAGGGGGCTCGCCGGTCAGCGCCTCATACAGAAACCCGCGAAGGACGGCTCCTTCGGAAGGGAACTCCACGTTGACGCGGCGAGGATGATCCATAGGGGCACCATACGGCAAGCCGACCGGTCGAGGCTGGATTGGCACTCAGGTGGGCTGGTCGCTGCGGTCCGGGTGACGGGACATCTCGTCGGTGAGCACCCGCGACAACCGTGCGGTGTGCGCGCCCATGTCCCTGGACATCTTGGCCTGCATGAGCCGATACAGCATGCGCTGCTTGCCCCGCAGCCGCTGGGTCCGGATTCGCAACTCGGTGGCGTCTTTGCCCAGCGGGCGGAACTCATAGGTCTGAACCCAACTCCCCATCATCGGGACATCCATGCGCTGGGTGAAATACTGGAACGGATGCCAATCGAGGATCTCTTCGTTGATCGCGCCCCGACCGTGCACACAGTGATTGGTGGTACCGACGCCGCGTCGTCCGCGCGGATTCTCTTGATCGATCCGCGAGAAGTCGGTGAGCCACAGAAGTCGTTTCCGGGGGGTGGTGGTGAAATCCCACGCGACTTCCACAGGAGCGGGCAACTCCGAGACAAACTCGCTCTGGGCCTCTGAGGGGAGGACAAACACTCTGAACCGCTCCTGCGCGCGCTGCCATGCGACGTCGAGATCCTGCACGAAAGTCAGAATCTCCCCAACGTCGGCATAGCTCTCCCGATGCTCCCGCATCCCCAGGACATGCGGATCGAGACCGAGCTCGTCGACGCACGCTTCGGTGAGAAGCGAGTAGCCACCCAGCCCCAGTTGCTCCCGCACATTGTTCTTGAGAAGACGGTGGACAATCACCACGTCCGTGCCCGTCAGTTCCTCGTTGCCTGCCACTGTGCTTCGAACGAACCGGCCGCTGTGGGAGACAAACTTGAGATCGAGGCTGGGGATGAGTCGGCACGCGGCGCACTCGCACGTCGTCGCCTGGGTGATGTCGCGCAGACGTGCCCGGAAACCGAAGTACGTCTGTTCGATGGTGTCGAGCAGCATCGAAGGTTCCGCCTCGGATTCGAGGGTGTAGGCGAAGGCCGCATCACCCTCGAGATGGTTGATCCTCAGCGCAGACTGCAGATGCTCGATGACAGTCTCCATGAGGTCGGCAAGAACGTCTTGCGAATGCTCGAGTTCGGTGTCGAGGAGATACCGGGTGTAACCGAGATGTCGGCGATGACCATGCACCCGGAATCGGCCTGAGCAATCGAATCGCTGAACGGCATTTGAACGGTGTGACTCCCGAGGTGTAGGACGAAGAGTACGGAGGTCTGTACAACCGCGCGCTCAAGCGGGCGACTCCGCCAGATTGCGGACTGCGGACTCGGCGGCGTCGACGTCGCCCTCGGCGCCAAGTCGGGCGAACATCGACCGGGCGGTGTCCAGTTCCAGCCGTGCGGCTGTGCGGTTCCCCGTCAGCGCCAGAACCTCCCCGAGGAGCAGGCGAGTCCGAGCGGTCTCGTAGGGCATCTGCAACTCTGTCCAACCCTTGATCGCAGTGTGAAGCTCACCGATCGCGTCGGCGGGGGCTCCCTCGGCGATTGCCAAGGCGGCACGACGGTGCGCGGCCTCGGCACGGAGTGCCGTCGAAGCACATGTCTCGGCGACGCTCTCCAGCTCACGAAGGGCATCACGCGCCTCGTCGGTACGGCCGAGTGCCAGCTGAACGTCGATGAGAGCCGGCAGGAAGCGGACCCTGGTCAGGGGTCCCGTGGTGCCGCGCAGCGCATCCCGCAGCAACTGATCGGCTTCTCCAGGCTCGCCCTGCCGCAGCCGGAGCTCGGCCAACCCCGGCAACGGGGAACAACCATGCTCATGGGCAGCCCGGAAGCTCTTCTCGGCCGCATCGAGCCTTCCACCTCGAAGCTCGATCTCGCCGGTCTGATAGAGAGCCTTGCCGGCAATCACCGTGAAGCCGGTCAACTCGTCAATTGCTTGCTGGAGCTCGACGGTGGCACCGTCCCAATCCCCGTGGAGCCATTTCAATTCGGCCCGGGTGATCCGACAGACTCCCGGGTAGGCCGACTCGGAATGCTGCTCGCACCAGGCCTGGGCGGCGTCACTCCACTCACTCGCTCGCTGGTAGTCGGCGACCTCGTCGCACACCGCCAGCATGTTGCAGTAACTCCGACCGGTGGTCTCGGGATCCAGTTCCCCGGCGACGGCAGCCACCATCGCTTCATCGACCAGGCGCATCCCCTCGTCGATCTGACCCAGCGAGACCAACATCTTCCCCTTGTCCTGGAGACCGAGCGCCTCGAGGCTCCGACTGCCGAGCCGGGTGCCGATGGCGATCACCCGGTCGGCGAGTGCCAACGCCTCGTCGGGACTCGTCTCGGACACCGAAACGCACTTCCAGCGCAGCAAATAGCCAAACGCTTCGGATTCGGAGCTGTCGCCGAGCAGCCGCTCGGCTCGGGCGATCCACGCGTTCGAGACTGACTTGGCCAGGCGGTACTTGTAGGACTCGCCAAGAGCCAGAGCGATGAGCGCACCCGCTTCGTTCTTGCCTTCCCGGACATACGCTCCGTACGCCTTCTCGCGCAGGGCGATCCCTTCGTCGCTCCGACCAGTCCAGAACGCCGCCTCGGCGAGGCGTTGGGTGTCTTCTGCAGTCAGAACGGTCACCGCTCCCACTTCCGAAAGCATCCGGTAGGCGTTCTCCCAGCGGTTCGCGGCGTGCGCCTGCCTGCCATCGGCGAGCAGCTCGGCTGCGCCCGGAAGTGAATCCTGGGACTTCAAAGAGGGAAAGTCGGTGGGCAGGCCCGCATGGCACAACTGGAAGACATGTTCGGCCCGGGACATGTCCCGCAGCTCATGAGTCCCGAGATCTGTCAGAGACACTCCGGGAGGAAGGTCGTCCTGGGCGAGCTGCACCGTGGCCGACGAGAGCAGCACCTGGCCGCCATGGCCGGTCGACAGCAGGCGCGCGCAGCGATTCAACGGTGGCCCGAAGTAGTCGCCGCCCCGCTCGTCGGCGTTGCCGGAGTGCAGGGCCATACGCACCCGAAACGGTGCGAGCTCGTCCCAATCGGTGTCGGCCAGGCCGAGCTGGGCAGTGACCGCGGCGAGGATCGCCCCGTGGGGCGAGGCGAATGCCGCGCAAAATGCATCCCCGGCCGTGGTGAACACGGAGCCGCCGTGGGCGGTGATTGCGCTCTCGACAATCGAATCGTGGCGAGCCATCGCGACCTTCATCACCTCCGGATGCGCTTCCCAGAGCCTGGTACTGGCCTCGAGATCGGTGAACAAGAAGGTGACCGTGCCCGACGGAAGAGTTCTCAAGCTCCGTCCTCCGGCGGGTTGATGTCCCACACCGTAGCGTCGCGCGTAGTGCTGGGTGCGGCCCGGCCAACCACCCGGTCAGGCATCGAAGCGGACGACGAGCACCGCGGCGTCGTCGGTGGACGGTGCGGCGGGGAGTCGATCGAGCAAGTGTCGAACCAGAAGCGTGGGTTCCGCCGGAGCCACCGCCAATTCGGTCATCAACCGCTCGGTGGACGTGTCGATGTTCTCTGCCCGGCGTTCGATGAGCCCGTCCGAGTAGAGGACCAGGGTGGCCCCAACGACGACATCCGTATGATCCTCGACGTACTCGTGATCCCGCCTCACGCCGAGCGGGGGGTCCGACAAGGACCGTAACGCTCTGACCCTGCCGTCGGGCTCGCGCAGCATTGGAAAGGGGTGGCCGGCCCGCGCCCAGGTCAACGTATGGACCGCCGGGTCGAAGGTCATGCAAATCACGGTGGCGAAGCCGTCGTCGGCCGTGGGTTGGTCGGCAACGGCCGTGCGGTTGAGCATCGACAACGCCGCCCCCGGTGCAAGCCCGGAAACAAGCAGAGCCCTCAGTCCATACCGATAACGGGTCATTGCGGCCACCGCAGGGACCCCGCGACCGACAACGTCGCCCACGACCAGGGCAATCTCGCCGGTGGTCGTGGTGAAAGCGTCGTACCAGTCGCCACCCACCTTCGCCTCGCCGCCCATCTCGTATTCCACCGCCAGGGTGAGACCGGGAATTTCGTTCAGGGGGTCAGGGGTCAAACCTCGTTGCAGGGTCTCCACGGCCCGGCGTTGTCCATCCCAGGCTTGTTCGAGTTCGGTGTGAAGACGAGCGTTGGCGAGCGCCGGCCCGACATGCAAGGCAAGTCGCTCGGCGAAGCGCACAGACTGTTGGGTGAAGGTCCGTCCTGAATCCGCCGTGACCATGGTCAGGGTCCCGATCACCTCACCCCGGGCCATCACCGGCACGACCAGCACCGACCGGCAGCCGACTTTGCTCAGAATCTCATACATCCGGTCGTCGCCATGGGACACTGCGCGCAGCACCTCATCGGGTATGTGCGGGTAGAACTCCGATTGCAGAGTTCTGACGACGTTCGGGGCGCCCACCGGCGAATTCATGTCCTGGCGATATTCGGCCTGGATCGCCTCCGCCCAACGCACCTTGTCAGGATCGACGTGGGCCACGAACGCCGGCCGCAGTTGGCCCTCCTCCAACAAGTCGATGACGCACCAGTCGGCCAGGTCAGGGATGATGACGTCCCCCACCGCCCGGAGCGTTTCCGATACGTTCAGCGACTGGTTCAGCGCCTCCCCGGCCTGCGCCAGCCCCGACGCTTCCATCTCCTGCTGCTTCCGTTCGTCGATGTCGACCATGACTCCCACGAGGCGGAGCGGTCTTCCGTCGTCGTCCACCACCGATTGATAGCGGTGGCGGAGCCACTTGGCTGATCCGTCGGGCAGCACCATCTGACGATCCGACACGATGGGGCCGTCGTCGAGCGCCGCCACGATCTGCTCGACCATCCGGGGGCGGCCGGCGTCGTCGATGACGATACCGAAGGCGTCGTCCAAACCCTGGGGAGTGAAGCCCGCTGATCGACCCACCAGAAGTCCGCCGTTCTCCGACCACCACAACTCACCGGTGTCGAGATCGAACTCCCACGACGCGAATCCGAGTCGCCCCAGCGCCGGGGCCACGACGGTTCTCCACACCTCGCTGGACAGCTGAGTCGGCATGGGCACAACGATACCCACCGCGTCGTGCACGCCCCTGAGTGCTCGGCCGTCTAGCCTCAATGCATGACCTCCAGAGAGCCCCGCTTGGTGGCGACGTTGGTCAGCATGGCTGACACGCTGGTCTCGGACTTCGACGTCGTCGACTTGTTCCATGAGCTCCTGGGCAGCTGCACCGGACTGCTCGACGTGGCTCAAGCGGGACTGTTGTTGACCGACGGAGAGGGAGTTCTGCGAGTCGCTGCCGCCAGCAACGAAACGGCGAACGTCATCGAGGTGCTCGAACTGGAAAATGCCGGGGGTCCAGGCGCGGAGTCGTTTCACACCGGTGTGATCGTCGATTCGGGCCTATTGGACGGACCCGACGCTCGGCATCGTTGGCCCGAGTTCGGGCACGCCGCCCGAACTGCCGGCTTCCGAACAGTGACGGCGGTTCCGATGCGGCTGCGGGGCCAAATCCTGGGGGCGCTCGACCTGTTCTTGACAGACACCGACGGCCTCACCGATACGGACCTGGCTGTCGCACAGGCGATGGCGGACCTGGCCACCATCGCCATCCTGCAAGACCGGTCGGCCGTGGACGACCAGACGGTGATCTCCCAGCTTCGCACGGCGCTGGAAACGCGGGTGGTGATCGAGCAGGCCAAAGGGGTCGTCGCTCAGGAAGGCCTGAGCATGGACGAGGCGTTCCATCGCATCCGACAGCACGCCCGCAACACCAACCAACGACTGTCGGATGTCTCGACCGCCATCGTGTCGGGAGATCTCTCCGCCTGCCGGCTCGGATCCGGCGGTTAGGCGCTTTTTTCGCGTTTCCCTCATTGGCGCGACGATACGCCTAGGGTTCGTGACCAAGCACAACCAAGCGAGTCTGCTCTAGATCCTGGCGGACCCCGACGAACGGGAGCCAGGACATGACCCACAGAACCACCCAAGCCACAACAGCAGCCTCAGGTTACGCCTCCCCTCCTTTCGCCGTTTCGGTGACGCGCGCCGGACCTTCGACTTGGTTCGTCGAAGTGCAGGGCGAATTGGACATCGCCACCGGCCCGATCCTGAGAGAGCATCTCGAGGCACACAAGACCCCGAGCGAGGCCAACGGCCACCCGCTGAACGTCATCTACACGCTCCCCGAGTTGGAGTTCATGGATTCCACGGGGCTGCACACGCTCCTCACGGCGGTCGATGGACTCGCCCCTGAGACGATCACCATTCGGGAACCGTCCCGACAGGTACGCCGACTCCTCGAACTGGTGGGCTTGGACTCCATGATCGAGGAACCGCGGCACTCGTGATCCGCGCCGCCGATCTCGTCGCTCTCCGTTCGTCGTTCGCAACGTGTTCCGGACCGGGACTACCGAAAACACTGGCTGCGGACTTCGCCCGGGTACTCGGCGTCAGTGACCTCGCGATCTCGTTTATCGGAACGTCCGATCACGTCCTTCTGCGTTCGTCGTCCGGCGACGCCCGCAGCATGCACGAATGGGAGTTCTCGCTCGGAACGGGGCCAGGATTCGACGCGGCAGTCACCGGAACCGCGACGTCGGCAGGAACGGCTGCCTCCCCCAACAACCCATGGCCGCGGCTCTCAGCCAAAGCCCGTGCCATCGGCTACGAGGCCATCGCGGGCGTTCCATGGCGAGTGCAAGGCACCACATTTGCCACGCTCACCCTCCAAGACCGCCACGGCAGCATCACGTCCGAGACCCTCGCCGACGCAGAACGTGTCGGCGACGAGTTGGCCTCGCTCATGGTCAGCTCGCTTGGTCAGTCTCGGTTCCTCGACCTGCCGGCCGACCACGACACGTTCCATCAGGCGACCGGCATGGTCATGAAACAGATGGGGATCGAAGCCGGGTCCGCGGTCGACGTGCTACGGGCGCATGCCTGGTCCCACGATCGGCTGCTCATGGAAGTCGCGACAGAAGTCGTGGGCCGCGCCCTGACATTCCGTTTGGAGATTCCACCCCATCAACTCGATGACGAGGTGCCGGTCGTCCCGGACGTCCGAGGGTTGTTTCACTGAGTGGTCGGGTATGTTCACGTTGGCCGCGACACCGGAGCTCCATGCATTCGCAATCTTTCCCACCGGAGCCCGACTCGGTGTGGCGGGTCCGGCAGATGATCCGACAGAAAATCCCATCCGCAGACACCTTCGACGCCGAACTCGTCGCAAGCGAACTCGTGACCAACGTGATTCGCCACGCCCAGACGGAACTCGTCGTCTCACTCGAGATCATTGCAGACAAGCTGAGAATCGAGGTGATCGACGGCTCCGCGATCGTGCCCGCAGTTCGGGACCAGAGCACAGATCTGGACGGAACCGGCGGGGCTGGTTTACGCCTGGTGGAGACAGCCAGCGAACGTTGGGGCGCCGATCAGCGTCCCAACGGCAAAGTGGTCTGGGCCGAGATCCTGATCGGACCGGTCACCACGGAGAGTCCAAATCCGGTCACCTCGGGGCTGCGAGAAATGGGCGCCATGGACGTCGACGTCCACGACGAGAACACCGGCTCCGAAATCTGATCACCGGGACAATCACCTCAACCCTCCGGGAACCGCCTCCCAGGGCAACTCGACGACCGAGATCGCCAACAGAATGTTCGTATCCACCCACACCGTCCACCAGCACCTGAAGAGCATCTTCGAAAAGACTGGCGTCCGCAGCCGCCGCGATCTCGTGGGAAAGGTCTTCTTCACCCATACGAGCCCCGCGTCCGCGACAACGAAGAGCGGGCTATCGAAGGACAACCGCTCCGCGGGGGACCCCTCCCGGCAGGCGATGCCACCGCACTCGACCGTCAGTGGTGACCGCGCGTACCGAATCTCGATGCGTGGAGCAGCCACGGCCCGTCGGCGCGAGACGTGCGGCTGGCTGTCCACGCGTCACCAGTCGGGGGGACCAGGTGCGGATCCGGGTCGTCTCCGCCTGCTGAGCACGAGAACTCTCGACCGATGGGTGCTGCTGGAGTTGGCGGATCATCCGCTCGAGTTCCTCACCCTCGACGACCGAAATGCCATTCGCCAGCGCGAACCGACGGGCCTCGTCGGTTGCGCGTCCGCTCGTCACGAGGATCGCTCCCGACGCCCGCTGTGCTGTGTACACACCGAGCAGCTCCCGCACCTTGGGAACACCCACCTTGTTCGCTTTCCACTGCTTCGCCTGGACGAGGATTCGACCCTCCTTGCCATCGAGGATCAGGTCGACGCCCCCATCGGCACCCGGGCCGGTCTCGGTGACCCAATATCCCTGACGAATTATCGCTCGGTGTTCCGCGACTTCCAGAAGGACCGAACACCTTATGACATAGCGTTTTTTTGAGTGGGCGCTGCAGAGATCGAAACAGCGTGAGATTCATGGCGCGTGAAAGTCCGACGGATGGTGGCGAATCGAGCTTCACGTTCACGCGCTGGACCCGAGCGTCGTTATCGGTTACGTGGTCCGTCGTGACGCTCTTGATCCCAGTCCAGAGGGCTAGGCCCGGGATCTCCGATCGCAGACCATGGATTTGCTCGTACTTCAGGTTTCGCCCGCCCATCACGGCAAAGTTCGGGACAATCCGCCCCGTGCCAACCGACAAGTTCGACGTGTTCTGGAGCATCGCGGCGACGTCGGGAGTCGAAGGGTCCCCGTCGATGAGCCAACCGAGGCGCGCGTCATTCGTGGCTAATGCGTTATCGGCCACTACCGCGCCTCGGTCTGAATCCTCGGCCCCTCAGTGTCGCTTTCTCCGATGCGACCGCTGTGGCGGAGCCCTTCACCGGACTGCCCTCGATCATGATGTCAGCGAGGGGAAGGGCTGGACGGTCAGCATCTCGGAAAGGTTGGCGAGTGTGAATACCCGCCCGTCACAGTCGCGCACAACCGGACCAAGCGTGTCGTTCACCCGCTCCCAGCCGAGACCGCTCAGCATGGCCAGGAGCGGAATCCCGCCGAGCCGTAGAGACTCCTCTCGAAGTCGTGCGAACCTGAGCGCTTTGTCACGCGCCGTGCCACCGTCGTTCGCACCCTTGCACTCCAACATCCCGCGCAACGTTTCGGAGTCGTCGAACACAACGAAGTCCGGCGCCGGCCTCACTGCGACCTCGAACCGCGCCTCTATCTCACCTTGGTTGTGTGCACCGGTGCGAATGTGCTGGATCCCGTGAGATCTGAAGAGCTGCTCAACTGCGTCCTCGATCAGGTTTCCCCGCTTCTCCGAGGTCGCGTCGAGGAGTTGCCTGAATGCACCGCCGTAGTGCCTTTGATGCAGGAGGATGCTGTAGGGGACGCCACCGGCGGCAAACGCTCTCACCGTCGCCCAACCGTGCTCGGTGTCGGGTTTCTGTTGCTTGCTCCGAAGTTCACCCTCCGGCTCACCAAACAACGACCCAGACATGATCTGGTCGATGGTGGTGGCGAGTATCGCCGCCTGTTCCGGCGTCGCTTCCGATCCCAACCGCTCCATACTGTCGACCTTCGACGCGGACACACCTTTTCGATCGAGTGCCTTGGAGACGATTCCTGTAGAGGCGGCGAACTCACCTCTGGTAAGTCCAAGAATCGTCCGGAACACGAGGAGTGAGGTCGGCTCGCGTTCCAGGACCCAAGCAATGGTTCCCTGGTCGACATTCGTGAAGCCCTGCGTTCCGGTCATCGCCCGTTCATAGGCGTCGTCAAAATCCGGCGCGTCGTAGAAGTCCGCTCCATGGATGTAGGCGAAGTCGGGCGAGAGGTGCGGCACATATACGCGCTGGGCTACCTGCGCGTAGACCGCAGAGTGTTCGTCGGTGCCATGGCGTTGCGGGATCTGACGGATCCGGGCGACACGCTCGTCCCATGACGGTGCCTGGGCGATCCGGTTAACGGTGTCTTCAACGCTCACCGGTTGGGCTATCTCCCGGCTTGAATTCGATCGGGCAGAACCTTGGTGTAACGATCATCGAGTTCCGTCACCAGCCACCGTCGTTCGAGCTTCTCGGCGGCCACCGCGGTGGTACAGGTGCCTCCGAACGGGTCGAAGACCAACTGGCCTTCCTCTGTGAGAAGGTTGATGAAGAACTCCGGAAGACCCACCGGAAATCTCGCAGGGTGCTCTGTGGGGTTCGGCAGAAACTCCGGCTCCATGTACAACAGTGTCGACGGGCGAACCATGTCGGGTCCAGCCTGTACCCGCTTCCGGCCTTGACCCGAGGGCTCGTTCACACGCTCGTAGTTGTGCTCGAGCTTCTTGCGCCGCTCAAGATCCTTCCGATCCCACCGAGCCGGAGTCAAGCACTGCTCGGGAAAGAACTGCCACTCGTCCGACTTCGCGAACTGGTAGCAGTACTCGACAGCATCCTTGAGATGTCGCTTCCACTTCCCAGGAGGCGGAGAAGGCTTGCCCCACACGAAGTCCTCGGCGAAGAGGAACCCCTGGTCTTTGAGCCACATGACCAACTCGTACTGGAGAGTGCCGCGCTGGCCATCGCGACGTTTCGAGCGGTAATTGAGAACGAAGCTCCCGTGCGGCTTCAACGTCCTGAGGATCTCGCCCGAGACCTTCAGGAACGTGTCCTCATACCACTCACGCTCGTAGCGCTCGCCGTTTCCGTATCGGGGCTGCCCGTCATACGGCGGGGACGTGATCACCAGATCGAAGGTGTCGTCTGGCACCTCGGTCAGTACGTTGAGACAGTCGTCGATCACGAGCGATCCGAGTTCAGTGGTGAAGCTCGCGTAGGACTTGATCGAGCTTGGAAGTTCCGCCATCTCTGTCGGAGGGTAAACGATCGGCTCGCCAGTCTCTGGCAGCAAGCCAGGAAGTGGGAGTGGTACTGGCTTCATCACCATTGGTCGAGTATCACATCTGGGTGTGACACGGTTCCCATCGGACGCTGACACCGGTATCGGTCTCACCGTTTAGATCGCCAACCCGGTCTCGACTCATTGCCCGGCCAGGGGCGGCACGATCCACCTACGCAGACCACTCCCGCCGAGTTGGACGAGGCCTACAACAACCCGCTCGCACAGAGGATGCGGCGAGACGCCGGCACCCGATCCTCGTTGTCAGCCCATACCTCAGTCCTCGCAGTCGAACAATCCTGGAAGAGGCGAGCATCAACTATCTCGACCTCACAGGGAACGCCCGGATCGCCATCGACTACCCAGGCCTTTCGATCAGGACAGAGGGCGCTCAACGTGAGCCAACACCCCGACGACGCCCCGACCGAGGAATCTCGGGCCCTGCTGCGACGCGACAACCGTGGGACGGTGGAAGAGGTGGACTGGCCCGCGATGCTCAGGCGCCGCGGAAACGCCGTCGCTCTCTTCGACAAGGGGCGCACCAAGACCCATATCGCCCGTAGCGGTGTCCAGCGCACACTCGAGACCCTCTCCAACATCGATGATCAGAAGTATGCGATCACCGGCTCATTTGCTGCTGCCCGTATCAGAGCGGTCACCGCCCCGGTCGGACTCGCTGTGTACGCCCCTCAACCCGGTGCACTCGTCGATGCTCTGAACCTGCTGCCCGCTGACCAAGGGGCCGATGTCCATCTCATTCGCCCCGCCGATCAAGGCGTCTTCGACCGATCTTCAGTCGAAGACGGTGTCCGCTGGGTGGGTCTGAGTCAGATCGTCCTCGACTGCCTCGGCGGGACTGGACGTATGCCCCAGGAAGGCGAAGCAGTGCTCGAATGGATGATCGAGAACGAAAGCGAGTGGCGGACGACCTCGGAAGCCCGTTCATGACGGGACCGCCCCCGTTGATGGTCGAGGCTCGGCGGGTGCTGCTCGACGCGCTCGACGCCCTCGCGGAACACCGCGCATCGCTGGTGCTCGTCGGTGCTCAGGCCGTCTACCTCCGGACCGACGAGATCGCACTTTCGTTCTCGGCCAGCCACACGACAGACGCCGACCTCGCGATCGATCCGACCACACTCGCCGACACCCCCTTGCTTGCCGAGTTGATGACCGCGGCAGGGTTCACGCTCACCGAGCCGGATCGCCCGTCGACCGGGTCTTCGTGCCGGAAAGCGGATGGGTTGACCCGCGGTTCGGGATCGGCAGCGAACCTGACATGTCGAGACTCCGCCACGAACCAGATCGAGGTCAGCGAGCGAAGATTTCTTGCCTTCCACGATCGTCCTCTTCACCTGGAATCGGTCGTCCAGGACGACGATGTCGGCGATGTTGTTTGGCGCGAGATGGCCGAGTTCTGGGCGACCCATCAGACGAGCGGGAACACGCGATGCACTGCGGAGAGCCTCGATCTCCGAGACATCAAGGTCGATCAGATTCCGCACCGCTCGGTCCATGGTGAGGACACTCCCTGCCAGGGTGCCATCACTCAACCGGGCCTCTCCGTGTCCGACCTTCACGGAGAGATCTCCGAGGGGGTAGGTGCCGTCGCCGGCGTCGGGATCCGTGTCGGTGCAGCCGCGTAGTGTCGGCCGGAGTCGATGACGACGGCGCGAAGGAGGTGTCATGGCTCGGACAACGATCGACCGACGTGAGAACGGAAGGTACCGAGCGCGGTATCAGGGCCCAGATCGCCGGTGGCGTTCGCGGACCTTCGATCGCCGGATCGATGCCCAGCGCTGGCTGAACAACGAGCTGGTCAAGCTCGACCGAGGTGAGTGGGTCGACCCCCGAGCGGGCCGGGTGCTGTTCAAGTCGGTGGCAGACCGATGGATGGCGGGGCGAGCAGCCCTCCGGGCATCGACCCGGGCGCGTGATCAGTCGTATCTCAACTCCCTGGTGCTCCCCCACCTCGGCGACAAGCCGATCGGAAGCGTCCAGCCGTCCGACCTCGATGCGTGGGTTGCCGACCTCGGAGCGGACGGAAAGGAGCCGGCCACGGTTCAGAAGGCGTGGCAGATCGCGTCAGGCGTGTTCCGGTTGGCCGTGCGGGATCGCTTGATTGCCCTCTCCCCCGCCCGAGACGTCCGGCTCCCGAAGATTGAACGGAAAGAGCCGACTGCGCTCACGATCGAACAGGTGATGCGTCTCGCCGACGCAATCGATCCCCGGTACCGGGCGCTCGTCCTTGTCGGTGCGTTCGGGGGGCTCCGCATTCTGACGTACGCGACGAAATCATCGTCGGTCCACCCAAGACAGCGAAGAGCATCCGAACGGTGGCACTCCCCCGGTCGATCACCGAGCAGCTCGTTGAGCACGTCGCTCATCTCGATAGTCCAACCCCAGAGTCGTGGATGTTCCCGGCACCAGAGGGTGGACCGATCCGCCGGACAGCATGGATCCGCCGCATCTGGAAGCCCGCCCTGGACGCCGCAGACCTTGATAGCGGCTTGGGTACTCACACACTCCGTCGCTCACAGGTGGCGCTCCTCATCGCCCAGGGCGAGGTGATCGCCGACCGCCTCGGTCATACGTCCGTCCGTACTGTTCTCGATGTGTACGGCCACCTCTATGAAGGGACAGACGAAGCCGCGGCCGAACGCCTGGAAAGTCAGATCCATGGGTTGACCGATACGGCCGATCCGGCAGCTCGGTCGGTTGGATCCGTGCGATCGTTGTCCACGAATCATGGGATCCGGAACACTGGCATGACGCGAATGTCATAGTTACTATGACATTCATGCCACAGCTTTGGGTCCTTGATCGTCTTTACACCCTCGCCGACGCTCAGGTCGGCCACTTCACCGCTGGCCAGGCCGAGGAAGTTGGCGTCGACCGTCGATACCTGACCCATCACGTTCGTTCCGGGAACCTCGAGCGAGTAGACCGCGGAATCTACCGGATGCGTAACTATCCCAGCCAACGCTTCGAAGACGTCATGGTCGCGATTCTCTGGGTTGGTAAAGGCGCGGTTGCTTCGCATGCCACCGCTCTTGTCATCTATGACCTTGCCGACGCGATGCCACCGGTAATTCACATCACGGTGGATCGGCGTTTCCGGGGAAATCGCCGCGGGGTGATCGTTCACCAGGCTCGGCTCGACAAGAGAGACACCACCCGTCGCGACGGGATTCCCGTCACGAGTCCACTGCGCACCATCACCGACGTGGCCTCGGACCAGTCGGTTGCAGTGGCAGCGGCAACAGAGGCCATCGAGCGCGGACTCATACGGGCTAGCCAATTCCGAGACGCAAGCCAGGAGCGGCCCCAACTCGCCGAAGTACTGGCACGAATGCCTTCTGGATGACCGACAGATACGCCACCGATGACGCGTTCCGCACCTCGCTGGAACAACGCCTGCGGGATCAGGCCAGAGAAACTGGCCGACCGCTCGACCGCCTCCGCAAGGAAGTTGCTCATCATCGGCTCCTCAATCGGATTCTGGAGTCGGCTCCTCGTGGTACTTGGGCGCTGAAAGGCGGTCTCGCCCTCCTCGCCCGTCTGGATGACCGGGCTCGGGCAACTTCCGACGCCGACGCTAACTGGCGGTCAACCATCGAAGAGCTGGAGCAAACCTTGGATCGCTCAGCTGCCCTCGACATCGCCGACGGGTTCTCCTTCGAGATCGGCGCTCCACGTCCGCTCGAAGGGGAAGGCGCAGAGGGCGCTCTCCGCTTCCCGATCAGGGTGGTTCTGGCGGGTCGAGAGTTCGAGAGGATCAACCTCGACGTCAACCTGGTACCGACCGACCAACGCCCAACCGACGAGATCCAACTCAGAGATCTCTTGGGCTTCGCTGGCATCCCCGCTCCCGTCGTGCCGGCGATCCCCGTGGCTCAGCAGCTCGCGGAGAAGTTCCACGCCTACGTTCGTTCCTACAGCAACGGCTCGAGCCGACCACGTGATCTCTACGACATGCTCGTGATAGCCGAGCGACTTCCGGTACCGCCGGCGGCTGCCGTCGTCGACGTATGCCAGGAGACCTTCGCTATGCGGAAGACCAGTTGGCCTCCCCACATCCCAGAACCTCCTGGCTCTTGGGAGAAGGCGTGGACCGAGTTCGTGGAGGTGTACGAGATTCCGTGGCCGACGTTGGCGGCGGCCGGAACCGGCATGCGCGCGTTCTGGGACCCGTTGGTTGCCACGGAAGTTGAGCGTGCCGATTGGGACCCCGACCGGTGGCAGTGGAACCCGACGCTCGCCTGGTAGCGGTTCGGTCGCCAAACAGTGCCCCTCGCGAGCCCCGACCGTATTCGATCTCCAGCGCGCCCGCTCAACTAGAACTACGAAGCTTCGAAGCGCTCGCCCTTCGTCGAACGTCCACAAAGATGGCTTCGTAGCCGGTGCCGGTGTCGCTGGCTACCCGGGTTACAGCTTCCTCCACCCGGTTCAAGAAGTCCTCCGTGCAAGATTCGTCGTCATGCTGCACGACGAGGATGAAGCCACACGCCAGCCCTTCCGCTTTCATGTAGGTCGGTGTCTGCCTATCGAGGTTGTCCCAGAAGCTGACGATTTCGCAAACTTCAGTTCGACCACAGCTCGTCGTGACCACCCAGCGGCGAACTTGAAATCGACGGGACCTCTCCCGGCGTTGCTTTCGGGCGATATGTCGACATCGGCGGCACGACAAGCGTTCATTACGGACGAGTGAAACAACACCTGTGCCTGCTTTTCTGAATAGGGGCGTTCGCCCGCCCAGAAGTTGGCGCTGCCGCCTCGTTCTTCAACAAACCACTTGAAGTCTGCAATGAGCTGGCGAACGAACGCAGTGAACTCCGCCGAGTCCGCGGGTGCCTTGAAACGTGCATCATCCGCGAACGTTTGCGCACCGTCGAAGACCTTGCGCTTGAATCCCGGGTCGACGTCGAGGTCATAGGGGGCGGGCGGCGCCTCGCGATAGCGTTGCGCAGAGCGCATGCCGTACTTCCTCGTGAGCCTCACTGAACGCTTAGCCCGTGCGAGAATCTCCTCGCGGTCGAGATGCTCGGAAATCAGGATCCCCAGGTCGGAGCGCAGTTGGTCGTTCTCACTTGTGTAGACCCAATCCCAGAACGCAGCGTCATCCATTTTCGGAAGGTCCGCCAGAAACGCTGCCGGGGTGAGAAGCACTGGCACATCTGGCGCCCAACAAGGATTCGCGGGTAGCTCCACACGTTTCTTCGTCCACCGTAGGAGGTCGAAGTCGAATCCAACATGCGGCAACACGAAGGATCTCACAGGAAGCGAGTGCCGGTGTGCAACTTCGGTCGTGTAGCCCACGAAGAGATCTTTCACGATGTGCATGTCATGTCGCTGATGCGATCCGACCCGAAGTGCTCGCCGAAGATCATGAGCTATCCCCAAAGTCGTCAATGTTGCGAACACCAGCCTGGATAGCCTGCGCCGCCCTAGCCATCATGGATTCGCCGAGTCCGCGCGCGGAGCCCGCGCCGAAGATCGTCTTGGCACCGTATCCGAGGCAGAACTGAGGAGGCTCCGGAAAGCTGAACATCGCACTGGCCCGCCGCCAAGCGACAGAGGTTCGTTTGCCTCCCGACTCGGCAACCTGACCGAGAGCCTCGTTGAAGAAGGCTACGAGTCGCTGGTGCACGGAGTTCCAGGGAGCCGTCTTGACATCAAACAGCAAGAACGGATCAACAAAGAGATCTGTGTCGACGTGCAGCTTTGGATCAAACCAGGTGTCGTCGCGGCCGCGAGAGATCTGGAAGGCATGGCTGAAGGTCGCGTCACGGTGTGGCGTTCGCGTATGCACGGCCCTCGATGCTATCGATCGCTCCCGGCGGTGACATGCCATCAAACAGTCACACCAGGTTCAAACGCGATACCGATGGGCGGTTGAGCAGGTTCTCGACATCGCTTTAGGACGGGGTGCGGCACAGCCCTCCGACGATCAGCGGCCACAGCCGAGCGTGCGGACGAAGCACTGACGATCGACGGATTGACGAGCGTTCACTCGCCCGTGCTGCACGCCCCATACGTGGTCGCGCCAGCCAAATCGCGATCAAAACGCGCCCTATGCGCGTCCTGGAAGGCCTAGCGTCCGGTTTCGCGACTTTTAGAAGGCTTGAAAACGCTTATAGGATAAGGATTTTCTGAGTGGGCGCTGCAGGGATCGAACCTGCGACCTCTGCCGTGTGAAGGCAGCGCTCTCCCGCTGAGCTAAGCGCCCGAAGGGCCGGAATCGTACCACCGGCTCCACCGGTCGCATCTGAGGAAAGTGACGTTGACCACTAGGACTAGGCGGCCTTCCCCTGTCCGATGAGTATCAAGACCAACCGGTTTGCCTCGAACCGTGGGCTCCCAGGGCACTCCAGGGGCCCTGGGAACCCAGGGTACGCCAGGCGTGCGAAGGGTGGTTGAATCGGCGGGCCATGTATCGCAGGGATTTTGAAGCCGTGGTCGACGCCGTGCTTGACGAGTTGCCCGAATGGGTGCTCGATCGGATCGACAACCTCATCGTCGTCGTCGAGGAACACCCGAACCAGGATCAGGACCCTGACGGCCACGGGCTACTCGGCATCTATGAAGGGGTCAGTCTGCTCGAACGGTCGGGGGACTATTCGGGCTTCATGCCCGACCAGATCACGATCTTTCGCAGACCTCACCTCCAGCTTGGTTTGGACGGCTCAGAGCTGGAAGCCGAAATCCGAAAGACGGTGCTGCACGAGATAGCCCATCACATCGGCATCGACGACGAACGCCTGCACGACCTCGGCTGGGCCTGACGGCCCAGCCTCGCTTTTGCCGCTCCGTACCACACCGTTCTCAGTGGGTGTCAACCCCGTCGGGTACGGGGAATCCCTGCATCACGGAGTACCTGTGCGGACACACCGGACTCACGCCACGCCGTATAGGTGATGCCTTTGCGCTCCGAGTAGGAGTTGGCCACCTCGATGAATTCCTTCTCGATGGCATCGGCGTCCACGGCGTCCTCGATGTCGGCCATTTGGTCTTCTGCATCGATCCGGCTCTGGATCAATTCCAACTTCTTGAGCGGATCCTCTTCTGCGTCGATCTTCTCGGCGAGGCCGGCAATACGCTTTTCGAGCGACTCTCTCGTCACGGGACGGCCCGGGCGACGAGACCCCACCATCTTCAGATAGTGCTTGACAGCACGACCTTCGCGGCGGCCCTGTGCGAGTGCAGCCTTGTGTTCATCGGACATTGCCATGGGGATTGCTCCTCCTAAGGTGGTAGATTCGATCCAAAGGGTAGCCGTTACTTGCGATTCAATCGCCGTCGACGGGCCAATAGCCTGCATCCTATTCAGGAGTTTGCGGCGTTGGACTTCCTCAAGAAAGACTTCCCGAGCCCCTCGCCGGCCTGATTGACCGAACGAGCTATGAAGCGGCTGTCCGTTCCTTCTTCCCGCTTCTCCGCGCTGGATCGGACGCATACGTCCGATCCAACCCTGGGTACGAATGGACGTCAGGCGACGCGCATGTCCTCCATGGACTCCAGACGGCGGTGAAGATCGGCCAGTGCCTCGGAAAGCACCGTGCTCAATTCACGCTGTGACAAACCGGTGATCTCACCGATCTGAGCCAAGGTGGCCGGGCGTCCGCCGGTGAGGCCGAACCGTAGGTCGACGACCTGGCGGTGGGTGTCGGGCAAGTCTTCCAGACCCGACTCCACGGCCTCGTTGAGGGCCCGAATCTCCGCCTCGCGCTCGGGATCGGTCGCCTGGTCGTCCGCAAGGACATCACCGAGTTCTCCGCCGTCCTCGCCGATTGGCATCTCGAGGGACATCGTCGCCGACACCGCCAGGGCCTTTTCGACCTCGCGGACCGCGAGGCCGGTCACGTCGGCGATCTCTTCGGGAGAAGCCGCTCGACCCCGCTCGGTTCGGATCTGGTCGGAAGCAGAACGCACGGTGGGAAGGATGTCGTAGACGCCTGACGGGATACGGATCACATCCGACAGGTTCGCCCGGGCGCGCTGCATCGCCTGGCGAATCCACCAGGTTGCATAGGTCGAGAACTTGAAGCCCTTCTTCCAGTCGAACTTCTCGACGGCCGTGATCAGGCCGATGTTTCCCTCCTGGATGAGGTCGAGCATGTCCAACTCGGAGGTGGCATACCGCCGGGCGTTGGAGACGACCAGACGGAGGTTCGCCTCGATGAAATGCTTGCGGGCGGCTTCACCCGCGTCGACCAAGTTCTGCAAGCTCGCACGTTCCGGGGCGCGCACCTTTTCCTCTTCGAGGCGCGTGCGCGCCTCGACCCCGGCCTCGATGGCCTGCGCCAATTCGACCTCTTCCTCGGCTGTCAGCAGCCGAGCCCGGTCCAGGCCCTCCATGTACTGCCCGAGTGAGTCCGTGGTCATCCGACCACGCTCATCGACCCGGCCAGTTCGGCCCGCGTTGAAAGTTCTTAGCTCTCGCACAAGTGTTCGAACATCCGTTCGTCGTCGCGAATTCCCCTGATGATGACAGTCCATCACATCACAGAATGCAATCCCAAAAAGAGGAATGACGCGCATCATTCCCCTTCGATGTGACATCTGACCCTTGTCCCGACTGCTGTCGATCACCGAACATGACCACAATAGGGCTCGATCGGAGGCTCACATACCGACCTCGACATTCTCATGGAGCGCGCAGGACGAGACGTAGCGGCGCACCGCGACCAGCATGTGCGCCGTGTTCGCCTCGATCCCATCCCCGCCCATCGACCACATCGCCCTCGGTCCGCTCCGGCTGACCTTCTACGGACTCTTCGTGGGAACGGGGGTCGCCCTGGCGTGGTGGCTGACCAAACGACGCTTCGAGGCCCGGGGCGGAGACCCCCTCGTCGCCGAGCAGATCCTGATGCGGGTCGTGATCTTCGGTTTCCTGGGCGCACGCCTCGCCTACGTGTCGACCCATCTGTCTCGTTTCGAAGGCGAATGGTGGAAGATCATCGCGATCTGGGAAGGCGGCCTCGCCCTCTTCGGCGGGCTGACCGCGGGAGCGATCACACTGATCCTCACGGCCCGGGCGCGTGGGGTGACCCTCGACACCTTCCTCGACTCGGTCGCTCCTGGGCTTCCGCTCGCCCAGGCGATCGGACGGTGGGGCAACTACTTCAACCAGGAACTCTTCGGGACCCCGTCGAACCTGCCGTGGGCCGTCGAAATCGACCCCGTGAATCGTCCGGCGGCCTATCCCGACGCCGCGACCTTCCACCCGACGTTTCTCTACGAGTCGCTGTGGAACGTCGCACTCGCCGCCTTCATCATGTGGCTCTCGAGACGGCGACCGGAGCTGCAGGGTCGCCTCATCGGGGTCTACTTCCTCGGGTACGGACTCATGCGGTTCCTCCTCGAATTGATACGGACCGACACCACATTCCGCCTCCTGGGCCTCAGCCGGAACGGCTGGGTGTCCATCGGGGCGATGCTCGTGGGGATCGGCGTCCTCGCCTGGCGACGCCGCCACACCCGGACAGCGTGATCGTCCACTCGTTCGCTCGACGTCGAGGAGATGACAGAGGCCCCGGAGCGAGTTGCCCCGGGGCCTTGCTTCTCTGAGACGATCCCGGATCAGTCGATCCAGCCCACCCACCTTGCGACGAAGCTCGCCATCTCGGCGCGACTCACATCACGGGTCGGTTCGTACGTGGTGGCAGATGTGCCCTTGGTCACGCCGGCTGCCGCCAGTGCGTTGATGTCCGCCTCGAACGGCGAAGCGTTGTCGTCGGCGAAGGCGTCGACGCTCGAGGCGGGGAGGTCGAAGCCCCGGACCAGGAACGCCGCCATCTCGCCACGGCTGATCGAGCGGTTCGGTTCGAACGTGCTCGCCGTGGTTCCGGTGGTGATCCCTGCTGCCGCCAGTGCGTTGATGTCCGCTTCGAACGGCGACGCGTTGTCGTCGGCGAAGGCATCGACGCTGGACGGAGGCAGGTTGACCGCCCGGTTGATGAATGCGGCCATCTCGCCACGGGTGATCGAGCGGAACGGGGAGTACGTCGTGGCCGACGTGCCCTTCGTGATGCCCGCTGCCGCCAGGATTTCGATCGCCGATTCGTGGACGTTGCCGTTGTCATCAGTGAACCTGCTGCCGCTGGCTGCGGTCGCAAGTGCGCTGACCTGACCCCGGATTTCCCCACCCGGGTTGTCCGTGGTGTGGACGTTCACATAGGCGAACCCACCGCTCATGACGTCGAACAGGTCGCTCATCGTCCCGGCGACGAGCCCGGTGCCGACTGTGGCTCCCGTGCTGATCCGGCCGTCGGCGGTGAAGGCATCCCCGCTGAAGAGACCGACCGCGACCGGTCCGTTCTCGTCCGCGTCACCGATATGGATGTGCGCCGCAGTGATTCCCTCCAGGCCGTAGGCGACGATCAGGTGATCGAGCGCCGTGGTCGTCGCGGACAGCGTCGCCACTCCCCTGGCGCCCGTGGCGACCGCCGGCACTTCTCCGCTGCCGGAGAGCTTCGCCACGAAGTCCGTCCGGCCAACCGGTGCCGCCGGCATGGTGGCGTGCGGTGCCCCGAGATACGGGAAGGCGGTGAGGTAGTCACCGTGTGCGGGCAACCCTTGGGTGGGGATGGCCCCGTTCGCGTCACGAGCGGTCCCGAATACGTCCAACGGATCTCCGCCGGTGACGATGTTGAGTTCGGTCGAGATCACGTCATCGGACAGCGACCGTCCGTTGAGGGGTGCAGGAAGGGTCGAGGACTTGTCGAAGCTCAAGACGTCCGGAAGGAGCAGATCGGCATAGGCGTTCGCCTGGGCGTCGGTGAACGAGCCCTCCGAGTCGATGCTCGACAGCGTCTTCAACGCCGACAGAACGAACGGACGGTACTGCTCGTCGTCCTTGGGTTCAGTCGAGTTGAACACGTTCTTGTTGGCTGAAGGAGCGCCAATCAGCGCACCCGAGCTGTTGACCACCGTGTTGATGGCCGGACGTCCGATCCGGTCGATCTGTGTTCCGTCGACCGAAGTCGTCGACCACACGTTGATCGCTCCGCCGAAGGTCGAGTCGGGTACTTCGAGCACGATGCCCAGGACGTCCAACGGCGCGAAGAAGTCGCTCTTGTTGGCGTCGTTGAACTGGCGCCCCGAAGTGAGATTGCCGCCTTCGACGACGTTGACGAAGGCGTCGAGGTCGAAGAAGAACGGATCCGAGCGCAGCCCGGTGAAGAGCGAACCGCCACCGTTGACGGTGAGCGACTTACCCACCCGGCCGTAGCCGACGAGTGCCCCGTTGGCGGTGCCATCGGCTGCAGCGGCGCCTTCCGACTTCTGGATCACGACATACTGGGCACCGTTGGCCCGGGCGTCGCTGAAGGTCAGCTCGTAGGAGATGTCTTCGACGAAGTCACCGTCGGTGTCGACCTTGAGTTCGTAGAGCACATCGGCTCCGAACGTCGAATCCCCGGCCGCGACGGGAACAACCGTCTTGGCGAGGACGGTGTTCGAGCTGTTGGCGCCTTCGAAGACGTACAGGTCGTTGATGTCGGTGGTGGGCGTTCCTCCGGGCGATGTCAGCCCCGGAGCGTCCAGGTGGTCGGCTGCGTCACCGCTGAGGGGGGGAAGCGCGGTCGCGACCAGCGCGATCGCAGTGACGATCGAACCCACCCAGAGCAGAGATCGGCCTCGTATCGAGGTCGTCATGGTGTGTCTCCTTCTTCGTGCATGCCAATTGCGGCATGCGAACGTGCGCAGGGGGTTCGGACTGGCCAGGGTGGTGGATTGGTCCAATCCGACTGTTCTTCGGATCCGAACTACCTCCATGTCTTCGAAACCGGGACGCGCCCCTGCGATGAGCACGCACCTCCGTCGTCCGCTGGCGCTGGTCTTGGCGGCGGCGCTGCTCGTCGGTGGGGCCTGGGCAGTGCGCGCGCTGGTGGGTGCGCCGCCGCCGGCCTTCGCGGACAGCGAGGACAGCCGAATCGAGGCGTCCTTCCTCTCGACTTCCGAACTGGAGCGCTTGCTGGGTGCCTATGAACAGCGCACCTCCGAGGTCAGCACGCCCTCGGACTACTTGGCGTTGGGGAACCTCCAGTTGGAAGCGGGCCGAACGTCAGGTTCGGTCGAGTGGTACACCGCTGCCGGCGGTTCTTTCCGATCCGCCGATGAGTTGGTTCCGGCGGATCCTCGCCCGCAAGTGGGCCTGGCGCGCGTTGCGCTCGCTCTGCATGACTTCGACGCTGCTCTCGCACATGCGGCGGCGGCCGACGAACGGCAGTCGGGCCGGCTGGACGTTCGAGCCGTTCGGGCGGACGCCTTGATGGCCGTGGGACAGCTCGATGCGGCTTCCGCAGAGCTGGAACGGCTGGCACGGATCGCTCCCGACGCGCCCAGTGTCCTGGTGCGTCGCAGTCAGGCTGCGTGGCTGGCGGGCCGGATCGACCTGGCACGGTCCCTTGCCGTCGAAGCGGTCGACGTCGGGGATCAGAACCACGCCCGTCGCGCCTGGTACGCCGGATTCGCCGCCCAGATGGCCTTCGACACCGGCGACATCGAAACCGCCGAGACGTTCGCCAACACGGCGGTGCAGGCCGACCCTTCGGCTATCACCGGGCTCGTCGTCTCCGCCCGCGTGGCGGCGGGCCAAGGGGAGTTTGCCGCGGCCATCGACTTCTACGAACGGGCCATCGCCAACGTACCCGAGCCGCGTGCCGCCTCGGAGCTTGCGGTGGTGTATCGAGCGGCGGGGCGCATCGTGGACGCCGAACGCACCGAGGACCTCGTCGAGGTGGTTGCGGCGGTGGCCGAAGGGGTCTTCGATCGCGATCTTGCCCGGTATCTCGCCGACCGGGACCCGCTGCGGGCGCTGGCGTTGGCGGAGGCATCGATGCAGGGTCGGATGGACCCTGACGGATGGGCGGTGCTGGCCTGGGCCGCCTACCGCGTGGGCGATCTGTCCCTGGCCGACCAGGCGTCGGCTGCAGCCCTCGCGACCGGCTACCGCCACGCCGAGGTCCTGTACCAGGCCGGCGTGATCGCCGAAGCCGTCGGGGCCGATCCGCAGCCGTACTTCGTGCGAGCGCTGGAAACGAACCCGTATTTCCATCCGGTACACGGACCCCGGGTTCGGCAACTACTCGACGAGCATGCGCCATGAGACGCTTGGCAGCCACGCTCACCCTGCTGGCCGCATTGTGGGCAATGGCACTGCCGGCCGCCGCCCATCCGCTGGGGAACTTCACCACCAACGTCCACCTCGGCGTGACCATCGAAGGGGACCAGATCGCCCTCGACCTCGTGATCGACATGGCCGAAATCCCCACCTTCCGGGAGAATCTCGATGTCGATGGAGACGGAGGTATCTCCCAGTCAGACCTCGCCTCCTACTCCCAGGCCCTCTGCCAAGCCCAGTCCGCCAATGTCGTGCTGAACGCCGCCAATGCGTCCGTCCCCCTCGTGCTCGGAGCCGCCACCGCCGAACTACGGGACGGCGAGGGGGGACTGAACACCCTGCGAATCGAATGCCACCTCGCCGCGGTCTCAGCCGCCCGAACGTTCGCGCTGTCGAACGAGGTGTTCTCGGAACGGACCGGCTGGGTGGAGATGGTGATCGTCGGCGGGACCGCACCCGGCATACCTTCGGTTTCACCCAGCGCGGTGCTCGAGGACTATCCGTCGGCGACACCGCCGGCGCAGCGACAGGCGACAATCACGGTCGGCGACACGACACCTGCTGGTGAAGCCTCGTCGGTGGCGGCAGCGCCGATCACACAACGGTTGGCGGAAGGCCTGACGCGAACCGGGTCGACCGGCGGACTCGTCGCGCTGCTGGCAGCCGCCGCCCTCGGGATGACGCACGCCCTGGCTCCCGGGCACGGCAAGACCCTCATGGCGGCCTACCTCGTCGGAAGAGGCGGAAGACCGTCCCAGGCGATGGGTCTGGGCATGGCCGTCGCCGTCAGCCATACGCTGGGAGTGGCCATCCTGGGGCTGATCACCGTCGGAGCATCCTCGGTGCTCAGACCGGAAGGGCTCTATCCGTGGCTGACGACAGGATCTGCGCTGATCGTCACGGGCCTGGGCCTCTCCTTGCTGGTCAAGGCACTCCGCAGCCGCGGACACGGGCACGGACACGACCACGGACACGCGCACGAGCACGAACACAAGCGACTCCCGGATCTCGGATGGCGTTCGCTTGCTGCCCTTGGACTGGCAGGCGGGCTCGTGCCATCAGCGTCGGCAGTGGTGCTCCTTCTCGGCGCGTTGGCGATCGGACGTCCCTGGTTCGGGGTCACACTGATCTTCTTCTTCGGAATCGGAATGGCCGCGGCTCTCGTAGGAGCCGGCCTGCTCGCCCTCCGGATCAGTCGCTCCGGTCTGCGGCGAATCGAACGCAGGGTCGCGGTGTCGAGCCGGCTCGTTCCCGCACTCGGCGGACTTGCCGTCACCGTCGTTGGGGCGTTCCTGCTGTGGGACGGAGCCCGCACCCTGCTCTGACCAGCCGACCCTGCACGGCAGGGATGATCGGGGGGTTTCGGAGATCTTGGCGGCGGTTGGCAAATCTGCCGAAATCCCTTGTGGCCCGGCACCGTGAAGTAGTCGAGGTCACGTGTCTCCCGATCGATCAGACCCCGCACCAACAGACCACTGCCTCCGGCGAGAGCGAACCCGCTGGCCTCCGGAAGCCCGCTGACGATCTCTGCGATGCGTTCCTGGAGCGGCGTCAGCAAGACAGCGAGACGCCCCGGCGACGCTTCAGCCAGTCTGCCCAGGCCCGGCGCACATGCCGGGGCAAGACCAGCTCGTCCCACAGATCGATCAGTTCATCGGCGCGAATGAACCGGCGAATATCGTCTTCATTACCCTCACGGAGAACCTGTTCGTACGCCCGAGCGCGCTGCTGACGATCAGTGAGGTCGTAGCGGCGAGGAGGGCCGCTCCAACGGATGTGCAGCGGCAACTCCACTACACCGCTGACCTTCTCTACCTCAGCGATATCGAGGTCATCGGGCACGGCCGGGACCTGAGCTGCAGCCCTCGTCAATCTGTTCATGACTGCTCAGGGTACCGTCATCCTTGGTCAGTACCCATGCTACAAAGCCCGGTCACCTCTCAGTCTTCAGCGGAGTCGCCGGCTCCCCATCCGCGATCCGCTCGCACCGCGCTGAGTCAGCAGTTCAACACCCAGAGTGCGGGCACAACGCGCCGCCTGGCATCTGGATCGTGTCGACGCCCTTCCTCGAAGTGCCGTTCTGGTCGGTGAGACTCGTTGTTGGCGCGGAGGTAGGGCTAGTTGGCTGGAGGGGGTTCGAAGACCCAGATCCCGCCGCTGTTTGCATGGGTGTCACCCGGGTCGGGGATCGCGCCGGTTGCGAGGAGGCGCTCCGTGCCGAGTGCCAGCAGGTTCCGCAGGGCGATGCCGTCTGTGGTCCCGATGAGCTCCCATGTGATGCCGTCGGTGGAATGAAGCAGCACCGACGGGGCTCGGTCACTGTCACTGGACCAGTCGGCTGGTTGTTGGATGGCGATAAGTCCTCCACCGAACGGTGTTACGCGTCTCGGGAACGGGCCCGCTGTGTCGTCGCCTTGACCGTTATCGAGCAGAGTCGACCCTTCAGGGACGAGCGGATCGTCACGGCGGAATGGGTTCGCCGGTTGTTGGAACCCGCGCTTCACGCGCACGGTGACTGGAACCTCTGCGGGCCTGTCCCGCCACTCATGGGGTGCTGCCGTCGACATCAACGCCCCGACCAATCCCTACGGATCGGATGGGACGCAGGACCCACGTCTCGTCGCGATCATGCAGTCGTGGGGCTTCACCTGGGGTGGTGACTGGCTCGTGCCCGATCCCATGTACTTCGAATTCGGCGGTGAGCCGCAGGCAAGCCGTTGAAGCAGGCACGTAGTGGTGACCAGGCCCAAGTCTGTCCCAGTTCCTCGAACTCAGCAGCGCGGGCCGCGACCTGATCGCCTGCCAGACGTCATATACGGGCACGAACGTCGCCCTGTACGAACTCCAAAGCGTGCCCGAGATGGGGCGGCGCATTGACGTACGGAATAGCAGTTGTCACGTAGAAACGACTCATGGCTGGCTTCTTTCATGACCCGCGAGTCAACCGCACACACCGCTCAGGAAACGCAGCCGGGCATCAGGTTGCGCGTATCGGCGAGTTTTGGAATACAGCCAGCCCGAGGGCTCGCTTAAGTGCGCTAATCCTGAAGTAGCGCCCAACGCGATCTTGAGAGCCAGGGCCGGCTGCTGGAGACCGTGGTCGCGGCCACGACCGCCAGCCGGGTACTTCCCCCGGGATGCCGTTCGCTCCAACGGGTCGGCGGGGTCAGCTCAGCCCGGGTCTCTCAACCAGAGGGATACGTGCGAGGGTCGCATGGTGCTGCTGGTCAGTGCCACGAGGTCGTCACCCACGGTCTCGAGATCCGCCTGTTCGACGAGCCGGCGGGCAAAGAGCTCCACGGTTCGGGCGGCGTCGTACTTGCTGCGATAGAAGCGCCGGTCGATGGTCGCCTGGAGGCGCCTCCGAGCGGGATGGAACAGCGCCGCCACCACCAGGACCGAAGCCGCCACCCCAAGCGTGTCGTCCGATCCCAACGCCGATCCCACTCCGCCGAGGAGGAAGACCGATCCGACGTACACCGCCCCCAACAGCCCGCTGAGAACCGAGTAGACGAGTGTGAGGTTGATGATCCGATCGATGTCGTACAGTCGGTATCTCAGAATGCCGATCCCTGCTCCGGTAGGGCCCAACAGCAGGCTGAAGGGCACGACCTGCCGGGCGATCGGGGACACCTGCCAGAGGGCCGATCCCACCACCACGAGCAAGCCCATGATTGATCCGCCGTAGGCGAACCACTTGATCTGCTGACGCTGGTCACCACCGGCTCGGCGGTATCGGACTACGAGCGAGGCAATCGCGAGGGCCGCGGTGGCCAGCATCAGAACGAACCCGATGAGACCGACGACCTCTGCCCCCGGCGACACCCCGAACGGGTTGGTCAGACCGGCGAGACGCGGGTCGTTGGCCAGCGGGCCCGTCTTCAAGGCGAAGCCGAACACCCCCACCGTCATGGTCAGGATCCCGGCCCACAGAACGACCCGCCATCGCGGGGAGGGAAGCCGACCATCGGGGAACAGGGGCGGCACCACCACGGTCGGCAGCCCGATCAGCGGGATCCACATCCACTCCTGGACCCAGGCCGCCACCACGACTCCCGGTGTCATGGCCCCATTCCCGAGCGAATCGAGGGCATAGGCGAGGGCTAGCGCCTGGATCCCAGCAGCAGACCCGGTGAGACAGAACGTCCATCCGATCGGGTTGGCCGGGTGGCGGGAGGCAACAAGCGCCCCCACCGACGAGAAACCGAAGACGATGGTCGTCAACACCGCGGTTTCGGCGCCTACCAGCACCAGACTGACCGTCGCCATGGTGACGTTCGCCGCCCACAGCGTCCAGACGAAAACGCGTGAGACCGTCATCGGTCGGGAGAGCGCACAACCGACACGACCCACCCGATCACGGCGAGGGTGAGCAGAACGTATCCGACGATGGCGGGAAGACCTTGGGAAGTCACTTCCACCCCGAGAAGAAAGAGGTAGGCGTGGATTCCGAAGGACACCGCTGCCAATGAACCGACTGCACGCACCCACCATGGGAAGGCCGCGGGCAGGCTGATCATGAGAAGGGCTGGAAGGTAGAACAGGGCGCCGCCGGCGAAGGCCGACTCACCGCCCTGCTCCGGGCCGCCTCCAGTCCAGATCATCGTCTCCGCTACGGCCAGGATGGCGAACCCGGCGCCGACCAGGACCTGACCCCGCCGCAGATGCCGCACTGCCATCAGTGCGACGCCCACCGTCAGACCTACGCTGCTCGTGGCGAAGAGAATGGTCTGGGCGGTTCCGATTCCTATCGCTCCCCCGACCTGACCCAACACCGCCCCCACCACCAGACCGGCGACGGTCACTTTCGATACAGCAGTCCATCTGCGGGACGGTGCCTCTGTCCGGATCGTGGTCATAACGTCTTCTCCTCTCGGTAGGCCACATTCGGAACGTATGGGGAGAGAGCCGAGACCGGAAGCCGACCAACCCCCGAGGCTGGTGGGGGAAAACCCTCCCCGACCCAAGGGATGACCTCCAAAATCGAGAGGCCTTCCGGCTTCCTTGCAGGAGCGTTCCAGGCGACAATGGGCCGATGACGAGCGTTTCCCATCGGATGGTGGTCACCGCTGCGGCGACGGCGACAGTCGCCGTCGCAATGGGGATGTGGCTGCAAACGACGAGCGCACAGGCGATGCCCCCCGGGTTCCTCCAGTACGCGCTGGTCGCGGTCGGCGCGACCGTGTTGGGGGCGTTCATCCTTTGGCACCGGCCGAACAACCGCTATGGCGTCACGCATCTCGCCATCGGTTTGCTCTTCGGCACCGTGGTGATGGCAGCGGGCGTGCTCACACGAGCAGGCACTTTGGCCGCGACGCCGAGCTTGGTCGAGCAGACGGCGATGGCCTGGTCGTGGGTTGCGGCCGCCCTGCTGCTGCCCTTATGGGTGGTCGTGATCGCCGCATTCCCCGATGGCAGGTTTCATCGACCTCTGTTGAAGCGAGCAACCCTGGGGCTCGCCCCAGTCATCTTGCTGCTGGCGGTGGTCGGCTACCTGCTCGCCCCGGCGGGCGAGCCCCCACCGTTGATCAGGGTCGCCCTGCCGGGCGGCCTGCTGGGGCCGTTGACGGGAATGGTTGAGTCAGAGCTGGTCTTTCGACTTGCGTCCATGTCCGCCACGGTACTGAGCATCCTGGCGCCGGTGGGGGCGATTGCTGCTCTCGTGGACCGGTTTCGCAAAGCGGGGCCGGTCGTTCGCCAGCAGATCAAGTGGCTGCTGGTGGGCGCAGCGATCTCGGTCACCCTCCAGGCCATTCCGGTCCAAGCCTTCGACTCACAAGCACTGCGAGCTGTCGGCCAGGTTCTGGTGCTGCTGGCGGTGCCGCTTCCTTTCCTCGCAGCCGCAATGGCCATATTCAGGCATGGGCTGTGGGAAATCGACTTAGTCATCTCCAAGGGTCTGGTGTACACGTTGTCCTCGGCGTTGCTGACCACGTCGTTCCTCGGGATCGCTCTCCTCGCCGGCGTCAGCATCGCCGGACGTGACGACAGAGTTGTGGGCGCTCTGGCATTGGCGCTGCTGGTCAGCTATCTGGCCCAGCCGCTGCGGCGACGCGTCGAGGATCTAGTGGCGCGGTTGCTGTACGGAGACCGACCCCGGGGGTTGATGGGTCTCGCTCGGCTCGGTGACACCGTTGGGGACAGCCCCGACGCGGCCAGTCTCGGTGATCGGATAGCGGGGATAGTCATCAGCTCGCTCGGCGCAGGATGGACGACCGTCTGGCTGCATCTGCCGACAAGCGGGTCCGGTTGGTTGAGAGTGATCGCCTCGCCCGGACGGGATGCCGGCCCCTCGGTGTTGGTTTCCAACGAACTCGCCACCGATCTGGCTCGTCTCTCGACCGGCAGACTGCTCGCAGATCTCAAACCCGACAGCGCCCAGGCTGTGCGTCTGTTGGTGAGCGAGCCGGGAGCCATGGTGGCGCCGTTGATCGCCGGCGAACATCTCATCGGCCTGATCGCCTGCGGCAGACCCGCAAACGACCCGTTCGGCGCAGAGGACCTCGACCTCCTCACCGTCGTCGCCAGGGAGTCGGCTCTTGCCCTGCGCAACCTGCGGCTCGAGGGAGAGCTGCGGCAGCAGCTGGACCGGATCGAGGAGCAGGCGGCCGAGTTGCACCGCTCACGCCAACGCCTGGTCGCCGCCCAGGACGAAGAACGGCGGCGCATCGAACGCGACCTTCACGACGGGGCACAGCAGCAACTCGTCTCCCTGGCTGCCCGGCTACGCAGGGCAGCTCGAGCACCGAAGACGTTGAGGAGCCCTCTGCTGGAAGAATTCGCCGACGAGGCGGAACAGGCTGTCTTCTCGCTCCAGGACCTGGCCCGAGGCATCTATCCGAGCCTCCTCTCCGACCGGGGCCTCGAAGCAGCCCTCCACGCCCACGCCGCCCGCCTGCCAGTCAGCATTCGCATCGACGTGGACCCGTCTACGAAAGGCCGCCGTCTCCCGCCCGAGTTGGAAGCCGCGTTCTACTTCGTCGCCCTCGAGGCCATGACGAACGTGGTCAAGCACGCCCCGGGAGCCCGCGTGATCGTCTCGCTACGTGCCGGGTCGGCCCCACACAAGATGGTCCTCGAGGTCCACGACGACGGGCCGGGGTTCGACGCCTCCAAGGCGATGCGCCGCGGCGGTCTCCAGAACATGGCCGACCGCATCGGAGCGGTCGGCGGATCTCTCTCTGTGGAGAGCCGACCGGGAGCAGGTACGTGGATCCGCGCCGAGGCACCCGAGGATGCGGGAGTGACTGAGCTCATGAGTCGCCAAGCGACTCTCTGAGGTAAACGAGAACCGCGGCCACACGCCGATTGACGTCTGACTCGTCACCCAGCCCCAGCTCCGAGAAGATGGTCGAGATCCGCTTCTCGACCGTCCCCACGGCGATCGACAACTCCGAGGCGATGGCGCTGTTGGTCTTACCCTCGGCCATCGAGACGAGCACCTCCGACTCCCGGGGAGTGAGCCGCGAGAGAGCCGAGCCGGGCTTCTTGGACCGCCGCTCGAGAAGGGACTCGAGGATGCGGGGATCGACGACCGATCCTCCTGCTGCTACTTCGTACAGCGCCCTGACCAACTGATGGATGTCCCCCACCCGCAGTTTGTGCAGGTATCCGAGACCGGCCACGCCGCCTTCGAGCAGCGCCCACACATAACCCTCCTCCTCGTGCTGACTGAGGACCACGACCCCGGTCTCGGGCTGCTCAGCCTTGATGACATGAGCCGCTTCGATGCCCTCCATGGTGTGGGTGGGAGGCATCTTGATGTCCATGAGCACCACATCGGGGCGTAGCCGTCTGGTCTCGGCGAGGACGTCGTCGTAGTCAGACGCCTCGCCCACGACCTCCACCCCCGGCACCTCCTCCAATAGACGCCGGGTGCCCTCCCGCAACAGGAACTGGTCTTCAGCGATCAGCACATGTAGAACATCGGCCGCCACTCCGCCGACGGTAGTCGGTAGACGTGCCGGATCGATGCGGATAGTCACGCTAGACGCGACTTTCTGATGATATGACACAACAGGTATCAAGCCGCTGATGATTTCTCCCGATCCCTTCCGGTGGTCACCGACCGGTTCCGCCGTCGGCAGCAGATTTTCGGGAACCTTCGTCGGCTTCGCGGCGAACAACTGCGCGCGACGACCGACCAGCGGTCGCACGAGACGATTCACGCGCGGACCAGACGCGGACCAGAAGTCGTCAAGCTCCCCACCAAAAAGCCGAATTCCCTTATGTAATAAGGGAATTCGGCAGTGGGCCCTGCTGGATTTGAACCAGCGACCTCTTCCGTGTCAGGGAAGCGCTCTCCCCCTGAGCTAAGGGCCCGGATCTTCAGTTGTCTGGAGGCGACGCCCGGAATTGAACCGGGGTAACAGGTTTTGCAGACCCGTGCCTAACCACTCGGCCACGTCGCCATGATGATCAAAAAGACCGGCCGGCGCCGGTCTCAGAGCGGAAGACGGGGTTCGAACCCGCGACCTCAACCTTGGCAAGGTTGCGCTCTACCAGCTGAGCTACTTCCGCAGGGAGGGGCGATGATAGCCGGTGGCCGCGAAAGTCCGCCAACCCGGCTTCAGCGTCCCGAAGAGCCGAACCCGGCGCCTCCGCGCACTGTGTCGTCGAGGTCGGAGACTTCGATCAGCTGCACCGTCGGCACCGGCGTGATGAGCAACTGGGCGATGCGTTCGCCTCGCTCGAACACGACCGACTCGGACCCGTGATTGATCAGAATCACCTTGATCTCGCCCCGGTAGCCGCTGTCGATCAGACCCGGAGCGTTCACGACGCCCACTCCATGCCGGGCGGCGTGACCGGATCGGGCCAGGACGAGCCCGGCAAACCCCACCGGTATCGCGACGGCGATGCCGGTGGGAATCACGCCCCGCTCCCCCGCGTCCAGGACGACGTCTTCGGCGGTCACGAGATCGAAGCCGGCGTCGCCAGGATGCGCCTGAGATGGCGCAGGTAGTTCCGAATCGAGCCGGGTGAAGCTAACGTGGCAGTTGGTCATGAAAAACGTGGGGCGGTCTGGGCGGACTTACCACGGAGCTGACAGACTTGCCACACGGATACTGTACCGAATGTCGGGCACAGGTCACGGTTCGGAACGGACAGTGCCTCCTCGACCACGTCGTGGACCCTTCCACCATCGAAGAGACGTCGGGACGCCGGCTTCGGCCGTCCGCTCGTCGACGACGCGGCAGCCATTATTCGAGTCCCATGGGACGACGAGAAGTTGGCTCGATCGACATCGAACCCCCTCCGTTCGGAGGCGGAATCGCCATACTCGAGCGTCAACCGGACATCGTCTCCGCGGACCCGCAGCCGGCACGGCTCGAACGCGCACCACGCGTGGCTGCGGCTCGCACGGTGGCCGACCCCACTCGACTTTCGCCCGTCACCGACAGCGACACGCTCTCGCTCACCGGACTGCTCGTCGAAGAACTGTGGAACCTGAGCCCTGATGAGGACATCATCGGTTGGGCCCCGGGTGAACTCGACGAGACCCTCGTCCGGACCGGCGTCCGCAAGCGGAAGGTGATCGCGATCGGGGCCCTCGGCCTGGTGGCGCTGCTGGTCGGTTGGCGCGCTCTCACGTGGGACGATGCGAACACGGCGGCGTCCATCGAGGCAGTGACCCTCGCCTCGGCCGATCTCGTGTCCCGAGTGTCGCAAGTTGCCGCCCCCGCACAGGACCTCTCCGACGGCACCGTCGACGATCCGCTGGCGGCATCGACCGCACTCGGCAGCCTCGACGAGACAGCCAGAAGTCTCTTTTCCGTCGCCGGCGACATGCCCGACGACGTCGAACTCGCCCCGGTGCGCGAGCAGGCGATCAATCAGGCAGGGGGCGCCCTCGACCTCGGCACGACCCTCGCCGAATCGATCTCGTATGCCTCTGCAGTCCATCTCATCACCCGCCCGATCGAACTCCCCACCGAAACCGACATCGACGGTCTCGGTGGTGTCACCGAAACCGTCTCGGGATGGGTCTCGGAGTTCACCAACGGCGTCAACTCACTTCCCGGCAACGACCTGACCGACACTCATCGGGACGGTATGGCGGACCTGGCGGCCTCGCTGCCCGACTGGCAGGCGTCCTATCTGGATGCACTCCGGGCACGAGACCCCGAGCGTGCGGCCGGACACATCGCCGAACTCGAGACCCAGATCACCTTCGTCCGGGACAGCTGGAACGATGCCGCGGCGTCGATCGGCGACTGGGCGGGCGAGTACATCGACCTGCTCGCCGTTCCGCTCGTGGTCAATCGTTGAGGGAGATCTGACCTTCGAGTGAGGCGAGGGCCTCTTCGAAGTCCCGCGCACCCTGGAAGTCCTGATACACGCTGGCGAAACGCAGGTATGCGACTTCGTCCAGCGCCCTGAGCTCGGCGAGCACGAGCTGGCCGATGGTCTCGGAGTCCACCGGCGAACCGACTTCCTGGAGCCCGGCATCGATGCGTTCGACGATCCCGTCGACCCCTCCGGTGGGAACAGGCCGATCAGCCAGCGCCGACGCCAAGCCAATCCGCACCTTTCCGGCGTCGTATGGCTGCAGCACCCCGGAGCGCTTACGCACCATGCGGACGTTGGCGAGCCGCTCATAGGTGGTGAACCGGGCGTCACACCGTTCGCACTCGCGGCGTCGCCGGATCGAGGTGCCCCCTTCCACCGGGCGCGAGTCGACGACGCGCGAATCGACGTGGGAACACTCCGGACACTGCATGGGGACACGAGCGTACCCGTCTCCCGGCACCGACTACCCCTCAGGAAGCTGAAGAACCTGGCCGGGATGGATGACCGAGACGGCCGCGAGATCGTTCAATCCGCGTACGGTTCCGACGGTCTCCCGCACGTCGCCTCCGGCGGGCGTCACCTGCTCGGCGATACCCCAGAGGGTGTCACCCGGCTGAACCGTGTAGGACACGACGGCGGGGGGCTGATCCGCCTGCACCGATGTCATCATCAGCACCGAGACCGTGGCGAGCACCAACAGGGCGATGAGCATTCGGGGAGGGACGAGATACCGGTGCCGCCCGGGTGCGGCACTGCCGGACTCGGTACCGGCGGCCTCGGGGCGCTTGGGATGGACGGGGTTGGATGAGATCACGTAGGTGGTCATGCGGCTGCTCCTGGCTCGATGTGGGCAACGTACGGATCAGGTGTGACACGAACTCGCGTCGACAGGGAGACAGCGGTCGGGAGAGCTTGTGATCCGAACATCTGTTCGGTACAGTACCCGAACGGACGTTCGACCGTCAAGTCGAACAGGTGTTTGGAACGCGAAGATCCGGCGGGTACCATCGGAGCCACCGGAGGAGAGGACAGAACATGGTCAAGGACACGGACGGCCCCGCCCGCGGCGGCGGAGAAGCTCTGAGCGAACGGCAGCGACAAGTGTTGGAGTACATCCGCTCGACGGTGGCCGCGCGGGGCTATCCCCCGTCGGTGCGCGAGATCGGCGAGGCGGTCGGCCTGTCGTCACCATCCACCGTGCACAGCCATCTCTCGTCCCTGGTCAAGCTCGGATACATCCGCAAGGACGCCACCAAGCCGCGGGCCATCGAGGTTCTGGGAGCGCAGGCCGATACCGCCGAAGCCACCCCCAGCACCCGTGACGACGAACACCTCCGGGACGTCCCACTGGTGGGGCGCATCGCCGCCGGCTCCCCCATCCTCGCCGCCGAGGACGTCGAGAACGTCATGGCACTGCCCACCGACCTCGTGGGCAACGGGCCGGTCTTCATGCTGGAGATCAAGGGCGACTCGATGATCGACGCCGGCATTCTCGACGGCGACTACGTCGTCATCCGCCGCCAGGACCATGCCCGAGATGGCGAGATCATCGCGGCGCTGGTCGACGGGGAGGAAGCCACGGTCAAGCGTCTGCGACGCGCGGACGGCAAGGTCATGCTGATCTCCGAGAACCCGGCCTATGCGCCGATGATCTTCGAGCGTGACGTCGCCATCATCGGCAAGGTCGTCACGGTGCTGCGCAAACTGGCCTGACCGCGGACGGGATCATCCGACCGACGGGTGTGGCCAGACGCCCTCGAATGAATATTCTGCCGGGCCGATCAGCCACGCGCCTCCGTCGGAGAACTCGACTCGGGCGGTCCCGCCGGGCATCATCACGATGATCTCGTCACCCCCGCCGTTGCGGCGTGCCACCGCGGCGGCGGCAACGATCCCGCTGCCACACGCCAACGTCTCGCCCACACCCCGTTCCCACACGCGCATGTCGACGACCGCTCCGTCGATCGTCACGAATTCGACGTTGGCGCCGTGTGGGTACTGGGACTGGAGGGCCGCGCCCACTTCGGCCACCGGAGCCGACTCCACGTCTTCGACCTCGGTGACCGCGTGCGGGTTCCCCACTGACACGTTGCGGAAGAAGCGACCTCCGATCTCGGTCATGTCTCCCACCACGGGCATACCCAGGTCCACCCGGATCTCCTCGCCGACCTCGACCTGCTTCGGACCGGCCGGGGTCTGCACGATGAACACTCCGGCGGTCGCCAACCCCTGATCGACCGCAAAGCGAGCCACGCAGCGGAGTCCGTTCCCGCACATCTCGGCGGAAGACCCATCGGCGTTCCAATACCCCATGGTGACGACACCGCCGACCATCCCGACCGTCAACACACCGTCTGCGCCCACACCGAAGTTCCGATCACAGAGCGCACGAACCAAGTCCCCGGTGACTTCGACGTCACCGTTGAGCACGACGAAGTCGTTGCCCAGGCCCTGCATCTTCGTGAACCTCATGTCATCTCCATCACTGCGGCCACGACGTCGTCGTTGACCGGATCCAACCACGTGATCCTCGGATCGCGTCGGAACCAGGCCCGCTGGCGGCGCGCCAGCGCCCACGTCGCCTTCCGGGTGGCGCCGAGTCCGTGGTCCATCGTCGCTTCGCCTGTGACCACCGGGGTCAGTTGAGCGTATCCCACGGCCTGGGACGCGGTGCGGCCCAGCGAGCCCCGGAGATTGGCGACCTCCGCGAGCAGGCCGGTTGAGATCATCGCGTCGAGGCGGCGATCGATCCTCTCGGCGAGCGCCTCGCCGGGATCGATGCCGACGATGCGGCACGGATATCGGGATTCGTACGCGGCCACCGCCCGTCGGGGTGGATCGTCGACGATCTCGCTTGGCGTGCGGCCGGTCAGGCGGTACACCTCAACCGCCCTGATGACGCGGCGCGGGTTGGCCAGATCCACCCGTGCCCCCGCCTCGGTGTCTGCTGCGAGGAGTTCTGCCACCAGCACAGATGGCTCCGTCTCCTCCAGCTCGAACCTGAGCGTCTCATCGGTGGGAAGGAACTCGAGGGGGTCGATGACGGCGCGCATGTGCAGGCCTGATCCCCCGACGAGGACCCAGGGGGTCTCCGAGCTGTCGATGATTCGACGGGCCTCGATCTGGAAGTCCTGCACCGAATACTCCTCGCCCGGATCGACCAGATCGATCATCGAATGGGGCACCCGGAGCTGATCCCCGGGAGTCGCCTTCGCCGTGCCGATGTCCATCCCCCGGTACACCTGCATCGAGTCGAGCGACACGATCCCCGCACCGAGCCGTTCGGCGATCTCCACCGCGAACGCGCTCTTGCCCGACGCGGTCGGCCCGACGATCACCAGGAGTTCGGTCAGAGCTGTCTCCCCACGAGGTAGTGCTGGGCGGCCTCGGTGATCTCCGCGGACAGAAACGTGCCTGGTGGCATCGTCGCAGGGACGTGGACGACTTTGCCGGTGCGTGTGCGGGTGGTGGCGACCGCAGCGTCCTTCTTCGACGGGCCTTCGGCGAGCAGCTCGATCACCTGGCCGACATCTCGTTGATTCGAGGCCCATCCGTTGGCGGTCTGGATCTCCATGAGACGCTGGAACCGGTCCTGGACCACATCGGGGTCGACGAACCGATCGGACATCTCCGCTGCTCCGGTTCCCGGCCGGGGCGAGAAGATGAACATGAATGCCTGATCGAACGCGGCTTCCCGGGCAAGGTCCAACGTTGCCTGGAAGTCGGCCTCCGTCTCGCCGGGGAACCCCACGATGAAATCGGTGGAGACCGCAAGGCCGTCGATGACTTCCCGGGCCATGGCCAGGCGTTCGAGGTACTTCTCGGCCGTGTAGCCCCGATGCATCGCTCGCAGGATCCGGTCCGACCCGCTCTGCACCGGGAAGTGGAGCTGTTCGCACACTGCCTCGGTCTCGGCCATCGCCTCTGCCACGTCCCGCCGGAAATCGTTGGGGTGCGGACTCGTGAACCGCACCCTGCGGATGCCGTCGACCGCTCCGACCTGGCGGAGCAGGTCAGCAAAGATCGGACGGCGGCGGCCGTCGATCGCCAGGTCCCGCCCGTAGGTGTCGACGTTCTGGCCGAGGAGCGTGACTTCCACCACGCCATCGCCGGCGAGGCGCTGGACTTCCAACAGCACGTCACCGGGTCGCCGACTGATCTCGGTCCCGCGCACCGACGGCACGATGCAGAACGTGCAGCTGTTGTTGCAGCCCACCTGGATCGTCACCCAGGCCGAATGGGTCAGCTCACGCTTGACGGGCAACGACGACGGCATGGCTTGGAGTTCGTCGACGACCTCGGTGATGGGCCCCCACGCCTCGGCGTGATCCAGCAGGTCGAGCACCCGGTCGAGATTGTGCGTCCCCATGACGACATCAACCCAGGGCGCCTTCTCCCTGACGAGGTCACGGTCCTTCTGGGCCGCACAGCCGCCCACCACGAGCTTCATCGACGGGTTCACGTCCTTGACGGCCTTGAGTTGTCCGAGATTCCCGTACAGCCGGTTGTCGGCGTTCTCGCGAATGGTGCAGGTGTTCACATACACCACGTCGGCGCTGGCGAGGTCGTCGGTCCATTCCATGCCGTCCGCCGCGAGCTGACCGGCGATCCGCTCCGAATCATGCTCGTTCATCTGACAGCCGAACGTGCGGATGTGGAAGAGCTGGCCGCGCCTGGTCGGTTGGCGGTACGGCTGTTCGCGTCGGCGCGGCTCTGGGAGGATCGTGGTGGTCATGGGGACCTCAGCGGGCGTAGTCGGTGGACCGGAACTCTCGGATCACGGTCACCTGGATCTGCCCAGGATACTGGAGGTCCTCCTCCAACTTCTTGGCGATGCGACGCGACAGATCCGTCGCGGCGAGATCGTCGATCTCACCGGGATCGACCACCACCCGCACCTCGCGTCCGGCCTGCATCGCGAAGACCCGCTCGACCCCGTCGAAGTCGAGGGCGAGACTCTCGAGGCGCTCGAGGCGACGGACATAGGACTCCAACGCCTCCCGGCGGGCACCGGGACGCGCCGCGGACACGGCATCGGCCGCTTGGACGATCACGGCGAGAACGGTTCGCGGCTCGACTTCGTTGTGATGGGCTTCGATGCCGTGAACGATGGCGGCGTCCTCGCCGAACCGGCGGGCGATCTCGGCACCGATGAGCGCATGGGAGCCCTCGACCTCATGGGTCACGGCCTTGCCGATGTCATGCAGGAGCGCGGAGCGTTTGACGGGAACCGGATCGATCCCCAACTCGCTGGCGAGCATCGAGGCGATGTGCGCCGACTCGACGAGATGATTGAGCACGTTCTGGCCGTATGACGTCCGGTACTTGAGGCGCCCGAGGACGGTGACGAGTTCGGGGTGCATCCGGGACATCCCCACCTCGAGCAGCGCCCATTCACCGGCGTCACGAACACTCTGCTCCACTTCGGCCTGCGCCTTCGAAAAGGCTTCCTCGATGGACGCCGGGTGGATGCGACCGTCGGCGACCAAACGTTCCAGTGTCAGACGGGCGACCTCTCTGCGCACCGGGTCGAAGGAGGCCACCGAAACGGCTTCCGGGGTGTCGTCGACGATGAGGTTCACGCCGGTCACTGCCTCGAGGGCACGAATGTTTCGACCCTCACGGCCGATGATGCGGCCCTTCATGTCATCGGACGGCAAGGCCACCACGGACACCGTCGTCTCGGTCACGACCTCCGACGCCAGGCGCTGGACGGCAGTCGCCAGAATCCGACGAGCCCGCTTGTCCGCTTCTTCCCGAGCCTTCACCTCCAGGTCCCGCACGAGAACCATTGCGTCCCTGCGTGCCTCGTCCTCGACTTCTTGGAGGAGTTGCTCCTTGGCCGCCCTCGCATCGATACCGGCCAAACGTTCGAGTTCAGCCCGGACCTTCTCACGGAGGCCGTCGGTCTCCTGCCGGATCTCGCTGGTCTCCCGCTCCCGGTCGAGCACCAACTGCTCACGGGAGGCGAGGTTCGACGCCCGCTGCTCGAGCGTTTCCTCCCGCTGGCTCAGACGACCCTCCATGTTGTCCAATTCGAGACGGCGGTGCTCGAGTTTGGCTTCCTCACGCTCGCGGAAAGCCTCGGCGCGGGCCCTGCCCTCTTCTTCGGCACGTCCCAGGATTCGCTGCGCCTCCAGACGAGAATGCGCGATGAGATCCTCGGGGTCAGGTCCGGGAACATCCTTCGAGCCGAATACGGACCGGGCGATGAAGAATCCACCAGCCCCTGCGATCAGGACGGCCGCCGCAACGGAGATCGCGATGAGCGCCGTGGTGTCCATGCTTCCTTCTTCCCGACCGTCCGCTCCGGAACGATGCCGCCCTCCAACGAGTGGTGCCGGACCCACAGGGGGGCCCGGCACACACGCTCACGAGGTGCGACGACACGTCAACGGAGGTAGTCGGTGGACTTTCGGATCAACCGCTGGGACGGTTGGGACCTCTCGCATGTCGTGTCGTGGCGTACTGCATTTTTTCGGTGACTTCTGATCGTCGTATTCGTGTGTGTTGAGTTCGGATTCTAGCCGGTGAAACCCCGGATCAGGTAGATCTTCAGTCGGTATTCGCCTCGGCATCCACCGTGGCCTCGAGATCCTCGACCTCACCCTCAGCGGCACCTTCAGGCTTTGCCTCGGTCGCGACCATCCCCACGAGCTCGTAGATCTTGGCCTGCAGCTGCATGGCGATTTCGGGGTTCTCCCGCAGGAAACGCTTGGAATTCTCCCGCCCCTGACCGAGTTGGTCCTTCTCGTAGGTGAACCAGGCTCCACTCTTCTTGACGATGCCTTGGTCGACGGCGACATCGAGCAGGCTTCCCTCCCGCGAGATCCCCTCTCCGAACATGATGTCGAACTCGGCGAGACGGAACGGGGGCGCCATCTTGTTCTTGGCGACCTTGACCCGCACGCGGTTTCCGACGTTCTCTCCCCCGTCCTTGATCGCTTCGATGCGGCGGATGTCGAGGCGCACCGACGAGTAGAACTTGAGCGCTCGCCCACCGGGGGTGGTCTCCGGAGACCCGAACATCACACCGATCTTCTCCCGCAACTGGTTGATGAAGATGGCGGTCGTCTTCGACCGGTTCAGGTTGGCGGTGATCTTGCGGAGCGCCTGGGACATGAGGCGGGCCTGCAATCCGACGTGGGTGTCGCCCATCTCGCCTTCGATCTCGGCTCGGGGGACGAGTGCGGCCACCGAGTCGATGACGACCACGTCGAGGGCACCGGAACGGATGAGCATGTCGGCGATCTCCAGCGCCTGCTCTCCGGTATCGGGCTGGGATATCAGCAGTTCGTCGACGTCGACACCAAGCTTGCGGGCGTAGGTCGGGTCCATGGCGTGCTCGGCATCGATGAACGCGGCGATACCCCCATTTCGCTGGGCCTCGGCGACCACATGCATGGCCAGCGTCGTCTTTCCGCTCGATTCCGGTCCATAGATCTCGACGACCCGCCCCCGCGGGACCCCGCCGATTCCGAGCGCGAGATCGAGAGAGAGGGCACCGGTGGAGATGACCTCCACTTTGCGGTCGGGACCGTCACCCATCTTCATGATCGAACCCTTGCCGAACTGTCGCTCGATCTGGGAGACGGCCACTTCGACCGCCTTGTTCCGCTCTGCTGTGTTCTCCCGTTCCATCTGAAATCCTCTCCGTTGTCCCGCTCACGCCTCGTTGTCGCACACGGTATGTCCGGGGTGTGACAGAAACGTCGATTTCTTCTCGAGGCGCGCCTCGCGACGGCGAACACTAATCGAACGCTTGTTCGTGTGTGGCATTTCGGTCGACAGGACCGAGATCGTCTCGTAGGGTGAAGTTCGATTTATCGAACTGCGGTTCGCTAAAACCGTACTTTCGCACGACGACACCCGACCACACCACCGAGGAACATGCCGACCGACGAAGCCACTGCACCGACGGCCGACGCCACCGAGGCCGGACTCGCCCGTATCGGCGCGGTCATCCGCGAACGACGCCGCGGGCGCTACACGGTCAAGCAGCTCGCAGCGGCAGCAGGCGTGAGCATCGGCGTCCTCAGCGAGGTGGAACGCGGAATCGGCAACCCCTCGTATCGGACCCTCCACAAGATCGCCGAGGCGCTCGACGTCCAGATCGGCGAACTCGTCGACGGCGCCGGGGGCCAGCGCCACCGATCCGGTGTCGTTCGTGCTGCCGAACGGACCAGGCTCCAGTTCGGCTCCGAAGGCCTCGTCTACGAACTCCTCACCCCGGACCTCCACGGGCGGCTCGAAATGCTGCAGACCCGAATTCCTGGCGGCTTCGAGAACCTCACCAACCCCTTTCAGCACGACGGCGAAGAATGCGTCCTGGTCCTGGAAGGCCGACTCCACGTCACCTTGGCGGGCGACACCCACGAGCTCGCCACCGGCGACGCCGTCACCTACGACGCGTCGCAACCCCATTCGTGGGAGAACCGAACGACACACGAGGCGCTCATCGTGGGCGCCGTGACACCCCCATCCTTCTGAAGAGGAGAGAGACATGAGAACACGACCGATGTGGAGGACCTTGGTCCTCCTGCTGACCCTGGCGATGATCGTTGCAGCCTGCGACTCCGGCGAGAGCGTGGACGTCGAGGATTCAGACACCACGACCACGGCTCCGCCAGGCAGCGACACCACTTCGCCCGGCGCGACCGAAACCACGACCGAGCAGACCACGCCCGAGGACGACGAGATGGTGCTCATTGCCGCCCAGGGCGCCGAGCCCGACCGGCTCGACCCGCACCTGACATCGGCGTACGCCAGCTTCCAGGTGCTCGAGAATGTCTACGACACGCTCGTCCAGCCCGGCCCCGACCTCCAGATGGAGCCGGCCCTCGCCGAGAGCTGGGAGATCTCCGATGACAACCTGACCTGGACCTTCACACTGAGAGACGGGGTGACCTTCCACAACGGACGTGACTTCACCGCAGAAGACGTCGTCTACTCGTACAACCGGATCATGGATCCCGACGTCGCGGCCGCGAATGCGTTCCGCTTCGCCTCCATCGAAGAGGTCGTCGCCGTCGACGACCGCACCGTCGAGATCAATCTGAGCAGACCAACCCCCAACCTGTTGGTCAACATCGGCGCGTTCAAGGGAATGGCCATCGTTCCCCAGGAGATCGTCGACGACGGCTCCATCGACAGCGCGCCGGTCGGCACCGGGCCCTTCCGTTTCGTCTCCCAGTCGCCTGACCAGGGGATCGTCCTGGAAGCCAACCCCGACTACTGGAGGGCCGACGAAGGGCTCCCCCATCTCGACGGCATCCGGTTCGTGCAGATTCCCGACGCCACGGTGAAGCTCACCAACCTGCAGACCGGAGAGGTCCACTGGATCGACGGAGTCCCGCCCCAGGACCTGGAGAGCCTGGAAGGCGACTCGGACGTCGTCATACAACGCGTACCCGGCGGCGACTACCACTACTTCGCGCTCAACCAGGCGCGGGAACCCTTCGACAACCCAGACGTCCGTCGGGCGATCGCCATGGCCATCGACCGTGACGTCATCACCGAAGCGGCCCAGTTCGGCGCCGCGACACCGAACCAGACAGCCATCCCGGCCTCGAACTTCTGGGCGACGGACTACGCGCCGTTCACACCCGGAGACACCGAAGGTGCCGCCGCACTGCTGGAGGAAGCCGGCGTCAGCGACCTGACGATCGAGTTCATGGTGAGCTCGGAGTTCCCCGAGACGGTCACCCAGGCTCAGGTCATCGCCAGCCAACTGGCCGAGATCGGCGTCACCGTCGAGATCTCCGACGTCGACTTCGGAACCTGGCTCGACCGCCAGGGCCAAGGCGACTTCGATGCGTTCATGCTGAGCTGGGTCGGGAACATCGACCCCGACGACTTCTACTACGCCCAGCACCACACCGACGGCACCTTCAACTTCCAGGGATACTCCAACCCTGAAGTCGATGCGCTGTTGGACGACGCCAGGGTCGAAACCGACCAGGACGCCCGCAAGGCGCTCTACGACGAGGCAGCCCGACTGATCGTCGACGACGCCTCCTACACCTTCCTCTACAACCCCGAGAACGTGCAGGCATGGAGCCCGCAGGTCGAGGGATATGAGGTCAGAGGGGACAACGCCATTCGTTTCGTCGACACCCAACTCGCAGGGTGATGACGTGAACGTCCCGCCAACCCGGTCACGGAGGTCCACTCCGTGACCGGGTTCGTGATCAGGCGGATCGGCCAGATGGCCATCGCCCTCTTCGGGGTGAGCATCGTCGTCTTCGCCCTGATCCACTTCGTCCCGGGCGATCCCGTGCGGATCGCCCTCGGGACGAGGTTCGATCCCGAGATCTACGAAGCGCTCCGAGAGCGGGCCGGCCTGAACGACCCGATTCTCATCCAGTACGGCAACTGGCTCCTGGCCGCCATTCAGGGAGATCTCGGTGTCAGCTTCCGATCGGGCCAGCCGGTCACCGGCATCGTGCTCCAGCGTCTCCCCGCCACGATGACCCTGGCCGGCGCAGCACTCGTCATCGCGCTCGCGGTCAGCCTGCCCCTCGGCATCCTCTCCGCCATCCGTTCCGGCTCCAAGCTCGACTACCTCGCAACCACCGCAAGTCAGGTGGGGGTGTCGGTGCCCGACTTCTGGGCGGGGATCATGTACATCCTCGTCTTCTCGCTCACCCTCTCGTGGCTGCCACCGTCGGGCTACACCCAGCTCTCCAACGATCCCCTCGGCTGGCTCAGCCATCTCGTCCTGCCCGCATTCACCGTCGGCTTGATCTCCGGTTCCATCCTCTTTCGATTCGTCCGCTCGGCGGTGCTCGAAGCGCTCAATCAGGACTACGTCCGTACCGCCCGCGCCAAGGGCCTCTCCCAGATGCGGGTCATCCGCGACCATGTGCTCCCCAACGCGTGGATCCCGATCGTCACGGTCGTCGGCCTCCAACTCGGGTTCCTGTTGGGCGGGGTCGTCGTCGTCGAACTCATCTTCGCCTGGCCCGGGCTCGGCCGGCTCGCGCTGCTGGCGGTCGAAGACCGGGACTTCACGGTGCTGCAGGGCACCGTCCTCTACATCGCCTTCATCTTCCTGCTCATCAACCTGATCGTCGACATCATCTACGGCTGGCTGGATCCGAGGATCCGATATGACTGAAGCCGCACCCGAACGCAGCCTCGACGCCGGTGAACCGCCCGTCGAACACCGGTCACGACTGCGCACGACCTACGAAACGATCCGCCAGAACCGGCTCGCCGTGATCGGCGCCTTCTTCCTGCTGGTGCTCGCGGTGGTGGCGGTCTTCGCCGATCTGATCGCCCCGTACACCATCAACGAGGTCAACATCGCGGATCGTCTCGCAGCACCGAGCCTCGACTACCTCTTCGGAACCGACGACCTCGGACGCGACGTGTTCAGCCGGGTCATCATCGCCTCCCGCGTCTCGCTGCAGGTCGGCTTCATCTCGGTCGGACTCGCCGTGGCGATCGGAGTGCCCATCGGGCTCGTCGCCGGCTACTACGGAAAGCTGACGGACTCGATCCTCATGCGCGCAATGGATGTGCTCTTCTCGTTCCCGGCGATCCTCCTGGCGATCGCGATCCTCGCCGCACTCGGTTCGGGCATCACCAACGCCATGATCGCCATCGGGATCGTGTACACGCCGATCTTCGCCAGGATCACCCGCGGCTCGGTCCTGAGCGTCAAGGAATCGGTCTTCGTCCGGGCCGCCCGATCCCTCGGCGCCTCGGACGCTCGGATCATCCGCACCCACATCCTCCCGAACGTCCTCGCCCCGATCATCGTGCAGACATCACTCTCCCTGGCGTTCGCCATCCTCGCCGAAGCGGCGCTGTCCTTCCTCGGATTGGGCGTACAGCCACCGGCGCCGGCCTGGGGCCGCATGCTCAACGACGCGCAGGGCTTCCTCGGATCGGCGCCATGGATGGCCATCTTCCCGGGACTGGCGATCCTGCTCACCGTGATGGCCTTCAATTTCCTGGGCGACGGCCTCCGTGACGCCCTCGACCCCCAGCAGCGCTCAGTGATCGAATCCCGCGGAGTCTCGAAGTGAACGCACCCGCTCCGCAGCAGGCCACCGACCGAGTCCTGACCGTCGAGGACCTCCGTGTCTCCTTCGGGACCCGATCCGGTGTGGCGAATGTCGTGAACGGAATCTCCTATCACGTCGACCGCGGCGAGACACTCGCCATCGTCGGAGAGTCCGGATCGGGAAAATCGGTCTCCACCCTCGCCCTGCTCCAGCTGTTGCCCACGCCCCCGGCCCGAGTGGAGGGCTCGGCCACCTTCGGCGGAGGGAACCTCCTCACGATGTCAGACCGAGACATCCGCCGGGTACGCGGCAACCAGATCGCCATGATCTTCCAGGATCCGATGACCTCGCTCAACCCGGTTCGAACGGTCGGCACCCAACTCATCGAGCCGATCGAACTTCACCTCGGGTTGCGAGGCAAGCCAGCACGAGAGCGCGCCATCGAGCTCCTCGAGACCGTCGGAATCCCTTCGCCCGGACAGCGCATCGACGACTACCCGCACCAGTTCTCGGGCGGAATGCGTCAACGAGTCATGATCGCCATGGGGATCTCGTGCGAGCCGGATCTTCTGATCGCCGACGAGGCGACCACCGCCCTCGACGTCACCACCCAGGCTCAGATCATCGAAGAGATGCAACACCTCCAGCAGCGTCTTGGCATGGGACTCATCTGGATCACCCACGACCTCGGAGTCGTCGCAGGCATCGCCGACCGCGTCGTGGTCCTGTACGGGGGCCGGATGATGGAGGTCGCGTCGGTCGACGACCTGTACCGCCAACGGCGCCATCCCTACACCCGCGGTCTCCTCGAAAGCCTCCCCACCCCGGGACCGGAGCGGCCCGAACGACTCCACGCCATCCCCGGGCTCCCCCCGGATCCCACCCGAATGCCCCCAGGATGTCCCTTCGAACCCCGCTGCGAGCACGCCGTCGACCGCTGTGCCGAAGACCGCCCCGAATATCGCTCACCGGTCCCCGGACACCAGGTGGCGTGTCACTTCGAACCCGAGGAGCTCTATGACTGACCCGCTCCTCAAAGTCGAGGGCCTGGAGGTTCATTTCCCGGTTTACGGCAGCGGCCTGTTTCGTCGGCAAACGGGGACGGTGCATGCCGTCGACGGGGTGGACTTCGAGATCGGACGCGGCGAGACACTCGGCCTGGTCGGGGAGTCGGGCTGTGGCAAGACCACCACCGGGCTGGCGATCCTGCGCCTCGTCGAACCGACCGGTGGAGCTGTCACCTTCGACGGAGCCGACGTCCGCGGCCTCTCCAAATCCGACCTGCGCGCCCTGCGCCGCCGAATCGCGATGATCTTCCAGGACCCGTTCGCCTCGCTCGATCCGAGAATGTCGATCTCCGACATCATCTCCGAACCGATGGTGATCCACGACCTCGCCGCCTCGTCCGACGCCCGCAACCGGCGGGTCGGCGAGTTGCTGGAGATGGTCGGACTCAACCCCGACTACCGCAACCGCTACCCCCACGAATTCTCCGGTGGCCAGCGTCAGCGCGTCGGCATCGCTCGCGCGCTCGCCACCGAACCCGACTTCATCGTCTGCGACGAGCCCATCGCGGCACTCGACGTGTCCATCCAGGCACAGATCATGAACCTCATGGAAGATCTCCAACGCGAGCTCGGGCTGACCTACCTGTTCATCGCTCATGACCTGTCCGCCGTGGAGCACTTCTCGGACCGAATCGCCGTGATGTATCTGGGCAAGATCGTCGAGACCGCCGACCGCCGGGCGCTCGCCGAGCACCCCCGTCACCCCTACACCGAGGCGCTGCTGTCCGCCGTTCCGGTTCCCGACCCCGAAGTCGAGCGGTCCCGAACGAGGATCTTTTTGGAAGGCGACGTGCCCTCACCCCTGCAACCGCCCCCGGGATGCCGGTTTCACACTCGGTGTCGGTATCGATTCGAACCGTGCGACACCGAGGTTCCTGTTCTCCTCGACGCCGCAGACGGACATCTCGTCGCGTGTCACCTCCACCGAGGACGGGGACTCGACCCGGCGAGCGGCTGAGCGCTCCCCCTAGCCTCCGGCGCCGATGACCTATTCGGTGCTCATTCGTGACAGTGAATCGGGGGCGTACGGCGTCGCCGTGCAGTCCCACTGGTTCAACGTGAGCCGGACCGCGCCGTGGGTGCGCTTCGGCGTCGGTGCCGTGGCCACCCAGGCACTGACCGATCCGTCCTATGGCTGGCGGGGACTGGACGCGATGGCCGACGCCCTTGCACCCGACGAAGCCCTCGCCCAGCTGCTCTCCGCCGATCCCGAAGCGGATCAACGGCAGGTCGCGTTCCTGGCCGCAGACGGGCGCATCGCGGTGCACACCGGCACGGGATGCATTCGCGAGTCGGGACACCGTACGGGCGACGGATGGGCGGTCCTCGGGAATCTCCTCGCCAACCCCGCGGTGGTCGACGAAATGGCCGAGGCGCTCGGCCGTGCCACGGGAACGGTGGCAGAACGGATGATCACCGTCCTCGAAGCAGGCGAACTCGCCGGCGGCGACCTGCGGGGTCGACAATCGGCCGCCATCAGGGTCGTGCCGTCGCACGCAGAACTGGACGAGGGGTACGAGGCGGGAATCGACATCAGTGTGCCCGACCATCCGGCACCGATCGCCGAACTCCGCCGTCTCGTCGAAGTCGACCGTGCCTACCGGGCGCTCCGTCGCGCACAGACCTCCTGGAAGCGGGGCGATGGCGCGGCCGCCCGGTCCCAGCTCGACCTGGCCGGGACGCTCCGCCACGGGGTCGAAGTCGACTTCTGGTCGGCGATGCTGTGGGAAGAACTCGGTGAGCCGGACACCGCCGACCGTCTCATGTGGCTCGCGCTGGAACGCCAACCCACCTTCGGTGAACTGCTGAACCGGTTGAGCGATCCCATCGCCGAGCGGATCCGAAACCGGGTCATCCTGCGCTGACGACCCGAACCGTGGCCCCCCGGGGCACGCCGAGTGCCCCGGGAACCCTGGGTTCGCAGGGCTCCCCTGGTGCCCTCAGAGCCCAGGGTTCGGGGAAGTCAGTGGGAATGGCGGGGGATCTGGACGCGTACCTGGTGGTATTTGGTGGCGAGTTCCATGCATCCCCCGGACGAGAGCTGGCCGACCGTGGAGCGGTAGATCTCCTGCCACGGCGTCTGATGTTCCAGCACCGGCGGGGTGTACTCCTGCCACCGCCGCGCCATCTCGTCGTCATCGATGAGCATGTCGACGCGACGGGCATTCAGATCGACCCGAACCCGGTCCCCCGTCTGCAGAATCGCCAGACCAGAGCCCAAGGCAGCCTCAGGGGAGGCGTTGAGGATCGAGGGACTGCCGGCAGTCCCGCTCTGGCGGCCGTCGCCGATGGTGGGCAGGTCGATCACCCCCGCCTTGATCAGCTCGTCAGGTGGCTGCATGTTGACGACTTCGGCGGAGCCGGGATACCCGACCGGCCCCACTCCCCGGATGAACAGAAGACAGGTCTCGTCGATCGCCAGGGCCGGATCGTTGATCCTGTCGTGGTAGTCCTCAGGGCCCTCGAAAACGATCGCACGTCCCTCGAAGGTGTTCTCCGCACCCTGGGTGGACAGATACCGCTCGCGGAACGCCGGCGAGATCACCGACGTCTTCATGATCGCCGAGTCGAACAGATTCCCGCCCAACACCACGAAGCCCGCCTCGATCATCAGGGGCTCGGCGAACTCGCGAATCACCTCGCGGTCCGAAGCCACCGTCTTCGAATGCAACTCCGCCACCGTCCGCCCTGTCACGGTCATCGCCTCGGTGTTGATCTTCCCCGCACGGATCAACTCGCCCATCACGGCCGGAAGCCCGCCCGCGCGGTGGAACGCCTCCGCCAGGTAATGCCCGGCAGGCTGAAGATTCACGAGGAGCGGGATGTCGAAGCCGTGCGTCTGCCAGTCCTCGATCGCCAGCTCGACACCGACGTGCCGGGCGATCGCAGTGATGTGAATCGGACAGTTCGTCGACCCGCCGATCGCCGAGTTCACCACGATCGCGTTCTCGAAAGACTCGCGAGTCATCACTTTCGAAGGAGTGAGGTCCTCGCCGACCATCGCGACGATCCGCCGGCCGGTGTCGTACGCCATCTGACCCCTCTCCCGGTAGGGCGCCGGGATCGAGGCAGCGCCGGGCAGCATCATTCCCAGCGCCTCGGCCAGGGTGTTCATGGACAGGGCTGTGCCCATGGTGTTGCAATGCCCCGCGCTGGGAGCCGACGCCGCCGCCATCGCCAGGAACTCGTCGTAGTCGATCTCACCGGCGGCATGAAGGCGCCGACCCTCCCACAACACCGTTCCGGCACCGGCGAGCTTGCCCTCCCAGTGTCCGTCCAACATGGGTCCACCGTTCATGGCGATCGCCGGGATGTCGACGGTAGCGGCCGCCATCAGTCCGGCAGGGGTGGTCTTGTCACAGCCAGTGGTCAGGATCACCCCGTCGATCGGATAGCCGTGAAGAATTTCGACCAGCCCGAGATAGGCGAGGTTCCGGTCCAGTGCGGCGGTCGGCCGCCGACCGGTCTCCTGGATGGGATGCACGGGAAACTCGAAGGGAATTCCACCCCCGTCTCGAATGCCGTCGCGCATCCGGCGGGCGAGATCGAGATGCACCCGGTTGCACGGCGCGAGATCACTCCCGGTTTGGGCGATGCCGATGACGGGCCTCCCCGAAAGCATCTCCTCGGGGGTCAACCCGTAGTTGAGATAGCGCTCGAGGTACAGCGCCGTCATCCCGGGATTCTCAGGATCGTTGAACCAGTTCTGGCTACGAAGCGGTGGTTTGCTGTCTGAAGTGCTCACGCGCCGGACAGTAGCGAGCACACATCGCGCTCCGGCCACGGGCCATGCCTGCCGCGGGCAGCTGCCGAGAGTTCAAAGCGGGAACCGCTCCAGCAGTTCGTACCGGGGTGCACCGCCCCCCAGATGGGAACGGAGCACGACGATCTCGTCCACCGCTGACCGCAGACCGAAGGGCGCCAGCGCGGCGACGACAGGACGCACGTCTGCGGGGGGTCGGATCCGCGACACCGTCACGTGAGGTCGGAACGGACGTTCCTCGCGGCCGAGGCCCGCCTCCTCGCAGGCGTCCTCCACGGCGAGTTGCAGGTCCGCCAAGGCATCGCCTCCCGTTTTCATCCCCAGCCACAGCACCGTCGCCTGGCGAGGCTTCGGGAATGCCCCGAGACCACCCAACTCCACGCGGAAGGAACCGGGCAGAGTGGCCCCGTCCAGCGCCGCCAACAAGCGGTCGAACCCCACGGAGTCGACTTCACCGAGGAACCGGAGCGTGACGTGGAGATTCTCGACGGGAACAGGGGTGCCGGGGAGCTGCAGCTGGTCCAGTTGGGAGACGATCGCCATGCGCACTTCGGGCGGAAAGCCCACTGCGACGAAGATCCTTCCTATCGGTTCCACCATTGACCCGAAACTGCCAGCCGGGTGAGATGGAGCGCGGCAGTGCCGGTGTAGATCCGCACCCGTTCACGGTCCCCGGGCATGCGCAGAGTTCGCACCCCGCTTCCCTCAGGCGTGACGACCGCGACGATCATCGTGCCCACTTCGCGTTCGAGCGGTGCCGGCCCCGCCGAACCTGTCACACCGACCCCGACGTCGGCGCCGAACCGCCGCCGCACGCCATCGGCGAGCGAGAGCGCGACATCCTCGGACACCACGCCGTCTCCGATGTCGATACCCAAGACCGAGTCTTTCACGTCGGCGGCATACGGGACGATCGCACCCCGGAACACCTCGGAGACTCCCGGAACGGCTGTGAACCGGCTGGCCACCAGGCCGCCGGTGGCGGACTCGGCGAACGCGATGGTCCATCCCCGCTCGGCGAGCAGACGGGCGAGCACGGGTTCGATGGTCTCCTCGTCACTGCCGAACACCGAAGCCCCGAGACGAGAGCGCACCTCGTCTTCGACCGGCTCGATCATCACCAGCGCGGAATCGACATCGGACGCCTTGGCCGTGATCCTGATCTTGATCTCGCCGCCCGACGCGAGGAACGCGATCGACGGGTTCACCGATCCCGTGTAGAGGTCGTCGAGAAGGTGGGCCACCGCAGACTCCGACATCCCCCAGGTGCGAACGACCCGGCTCAGCAGCGTGAAGTTGTCGCCGCCGGCACGCCGCAGTTTCGGCAGCACGTGGTCGGTCAGCAGCAACAGCATCTCCTCGGGCACGCCCGGCAGCGCGAAGAACAGGGTGTTCTCGTGGTCGAGAAGAATGCCCGGCGCCGTACCCTTCGGGTTCGGCAGCTGTTCCGCACCTTCGGGGTGGTCGGCCTGGCGAAGGTTGTTCTCGGGCATTTCTCGCCCGAGCGCTGCGAAACGCGCCTGGAGCGCCTCGACGTAGTCGTGGTTGCGAACCATGGCCCGACCGGTGAGCGAACAGAGCGCCTCCCGGGTGATGTCGTCCTGGGTGGGTCCGATGCCGCCGGTGATGATCACGGCGTCGGACCGCGACGCCGCAGTGCCGATCGCTGTGACCATGCGTTCGTGGTTGTCGCCGACGACCTGGCTGAAATGTGCGTCAAACCCGTTCTCTGCGAGCGCAGCGCCGATCGTGGCGGCGTTCCCGTTGACGATCTGGCCGAGAAGCAGTTCGGTGCCGACCGCGACGACCTCGACGATCACGCCACGACCTTGGCTTCCAGATCGGTTCCGACGGTGGACGTGATCTCGGCGGTGACCCACTCCCCCGGCGTTCCCTCGTCGAGGACGATCACCCCGTCTATTTCGGGCGCTTGCCACGCCGTGCGCCCCACCGGGAAGTCGTCTTCCACCTGATCGACGAGCACCCTGACCACCTCACCGACCCTCCCGCCGTTGATCTCGGAGGTGATCTCCTCCTGAATCCCATTGAGGTACCGGAGCCGGTCCTCGATGTCCGACCGATCGACCCGACTCTCGAGTTCCGCCGCCGGCGTTCCCTCTTCAGCCGAGTAGGGAAAGAATCCGGCCCAGTCGAGGCGGACGTCTTCGAGAAACTCGGCGAGTTCTTCCACATCGTCGTCGGTCTCGCCCGGGAACCCCACGATGAACGAGGAGCGCAAGGTGGCGCCGGCGTCGGCGGCGCGGATCTGGTCGATGAGGTCCCGGTAGCGGTCGCCGCTGCCGGGTCGACGCATCGCCCGAAGCAAGCGCTGGGAAGCGTGCTGGAGCGACAGGTCGAAGTACGACGCAATCACCGGATTGCTCGCCATCTCGGCGATCAGCGAATCCCGGATCTCCTTGGGATACAGATACAGCAGGCGAATCCGATCGAGACCTTCGACATCGGTCACGGAGTGGAGAAGATCGACGATTCCTGGTGCACCCTCCGCTCCGCTACCGCCCGTGACTCTGCCCAGGTCGCGGCCGTACGCCGCGAGATCCTGGGCGACCAGGACCACCTCTCGCACCCCGACCGCAGTGAGATTGGCGATCTCCTGGCGGATCTCGTGGGGACGGCGGGACCGCTGCTTGCCCCGAATCAGGGGAATGGCACAGAACGTGCACGGCTTGTCACAGCCCTCGGCGACTTTCACATAGGCGTAGGGCACCGTCGGACGGGGACGGTTGACCGAGTCGAGGATGTCCATGACCGGCCGGCGACGAACGGTGACCGGACTCCAGTCGCCCGTGCCTTCGGGGCCGTAGCCGGTGAGGCCGTCGAGCGTCTCGACCAATTGGCCGTACCGGTCGAGACCGACCACGGCGTCCACTTCGGGAAGCGCCTTCTCCACCTCGACGCCGAAACGCTGGGCCATGCACCCGATGACGACGGTGCGCGCCCCTGCCTTGCGGCGATCCTGAGCTTCGAGGATCGTCTCGACAGACTCCTGGCGAGCCTCTTCGATGAACGCACAGGTGTTGACCATGACGACGTCGGCCGTCTCGGGAGCGGTCGCGAGGACGTACCCGGCATCACCGAGCATCATCTCGACCTTCTCCGAGTCGACCTGATTCTTGGCACAGCCGAGCGTCGTCAACCAGACAGTGGGAGCAGCAGACATCAGCCGAACAGTCTACGGCCGAGTGCGACGCTCCTCGCGAACCGTGGGCCCCCAACCACCGCAGGGGTGGTGGCGAACCCTGGGTTCAGGACCACCGCCACGGGGGGTGTACTCGCACCGGTTCACGACACCGGGAGATCGACGGGGTACGAACGGCGTTGGTCGAAGCGCAGGTGCGTGGTGTAGCCGGCATCCCGGGCCGCGGCGACGACCTCGGCGTGTCCCTCGGCCGCCTCGTGCGGATAGTGGCCGTCGGAGGCCAGCGTGATCGGAACTCCCGCCGCGTGGAACCGACGCAGGAACTCGGGTGACGGATACACCTCTGCGGCCGGTTTGCGCAGACCCTGGGACGACACCTCCACCGCAGTACCGCTGGACGCGGCTGCCGCAACCACATCGTCGTAGCGACCCGTCGGCTCGCTCGGAAGCCGCTTTCCGTACTTTTTGGGCAGGTCGATATGGGCGAGCACGTCGACGGTGCCCGAACCTGCGAGTTCGGTGGCGAGGTCGAAATACCGGGACCAACCCCACTCGAGGCCTTTCAGGTCCCAACCGAACAACGACGGCGAGGAGTCGATCGCCCAGCCTCCGATCCAGTGGACCGAACCGATCAGAAAATCCCACGGATAGGGCCGCAGCAGTTCGGCCACGGCCTCGACCGTCTCGGGGAAGAAATCGACTTCCAGGCCGAGCTTGACCGGGAGGCCCCGATCCTTGGCCGCGACCACCGCATCGACGTAGCTCTCGAGAGAAAGCGTTCGGTCTTCGACGATGAAGTCAGCCGATTGCTCGGCCAGTTCCCGAACGGGTTCAGACTCCCAGAACCGGCCCAGCGAGCCTTCTGACTCGAAACACCGATACAGATGTTCGGTGAAACCGAGTTCGGACACGCCCCTGGACGCGGCCCGCTCCACGTACGCCTCGATGTGGCCGGCGGGATAGGTGCCGGGCGGCGGACCGACGTCGGTCGGTTCGTGAGGGTGGAGATGCAGGTGGTAGTCCGACAACGTCAGCGGTACTGCTCGACGAGCGCCTGGAGCGGTCCGGGGCCGACTGCGTCCGCGACCTGATTCCAGGTGGCGGCCCCGATCTCGTCGTCAGCCTCCAGTTGGGCGGCGGCCAGATACACGGCATCGGCCAGGGCAGCGAACAACCCGACCTGATCACGCTCGACCGCGGTCGCGATCGCGGTACGTGCCGCCGACGGATCCTTCCGCCCCAAAGCCTCGAGAGCCCGCTCCGCGGCGGTCAGCGCCTGCCGCTGCTTCTGTCCATCCATAGGCCCGCCAGGCTACCCCGGGCCAGGAATACCCAGGGTTGTGTCCGTCATATACGCGGGAAATAGCGTTGAGAATGAACACGGCGGGAGTGGCCACGCGTTCTGGGACGCGAAATCCCGCGTATACGCGGGATACAACCCTGGGTACGCGACCGGGCCCGCCGGTCAGACTTCTCGGAAGAAGTAGGGGCGGAGGACGTCGAGGCCGGTCTCCATCTTCGACTCGTCGAGGTACCAGAGCATCCCGGCGATCGTCGACAGCAGCGGGTTTCCGTCCTGGGGTGTGAAACAGAACCCGACGATCTCGTTGCCGGCCCGCACCGCCAAAGTGTCCAGCGCCACCACGGTCTGACTGAGGATGCGCCCGTAATACCCGTGATCCCGGCCGAAGCTGAACACCGCGTTCGCCGACCGCTTGTGCGTCACTGCGATCCGGGTGTTGGCGTGCAGACGGTCCTTCACCTCGTCGAGTGTGATGTCTCGGTCGAGGGTCAGACTGAAGTGGATCGAATGCATGTACTGGGTGTTGAGTTTCAACGCCGAGGAGTACAGGTTGAGGTCGAGGCCGAGCGTCGCGAAGAGGCCGTGGGCATCCCGGGCGTGGTGGGTTCCGAAACGCTCGTCCTTGTGCGGCTCGACGGTGGGGGACGGCACGAACCCGTCGTCTTGGGAAATGTCGTTCGACCGTCGGATGCACAGGAACCGGCCGTCCTCCAGATGGCTGGCCCCATCCGGGTCCATCGCCAGGGTCTTGACCAGTACGGCGATGTTGTGCGTGTTGCACGACACGATGTGGAGGTAGCGGTCATCGTCGTGGCTGAGAGCCTCGTCGTTGATCCCCCGGGCGTACATCTTGCCGAAGCCGAACTCCGAGCCCTGGGCCATGAAACCCACCGGTCCGGAGGCGGCCTCGTAGAATTCGGACTTCATCTTGTTGCCGACCGGCGTGCAGTCGATCACCACCGAGGCGCGCTCGATCGCCTGGCGGGCTTCGTACTTGGGGGCGTGCCCGAGTTGTTCGAAGTCGCTGCGCCGATCGGAGTCGACGGCGAGGACGGCACCGCGCCGTTCGAGGTCCCCGACTTTCCCCCGCTCGGTCAGTAGCGGTGTCCGCTTGTGGAAGGTGACCTCATCGATCCCGAAGTCGTCGTGGTGATCGGCCAGCAACCCGATGAGCGGCTCACCGATCGTCCCGGTACCGACGACGTGGACGATCCTCGACATGTGCGCCTCCGTTGGTGTGTCAGAACTGTTCGGCCTCCGTTGAGCCGACCAGTGCCAAGGTAGACGCTTCTCCGCCGGCGACCGCATTCGAGACCGCATCGAAGTATCCCGCGCCCACCTCACGCTGATGCCTGGTGGCGGTATACCCGAATGTCTCGTCGTCAAACTCGCGCTGTTGGAGTTCGACGTAGGCAGACATGCCTCGTGCGGCGTAACCCCGCGCCAGGTCGAACATCGACGAGTTCAAGGCATGGAATCCGGCGAGAGTGATGAACTGGAACTTGTACCCCATCGCCCCGAGTTCCTTCTGAAAGCGGGCGATCGTGTCGTCGTCGAGGTGCGCCTTCCAGTTGAACGAAGGCGAGCAGTTGTAGGCGAGGGGTTTTCCGGGAAACCGGGCGTGGATCGCTTCGGCGAACCGGGCCGCCTCGTCGAGATCGGGCTTGGCCGTCTCACACCAGATGAGATCGGTGTACGGGGCGTACGCCAATCCGCGAGCGATCGCCTGATCGAGGCCTGCCCGCACCCGGAAGAACCCTTCGGCGGTGCGTTCGCCGGTGCAGAACTCGCGATCGATCTCGTCGGTGTCGCTCGTCAGGAGGTTGGCGGCGTTGGCGTCGGTACGGGCGAAGATCAACGTCGGACAGTCCAACACGTCGGCCGCCAACCGGGCGGCGGTCAGTGTCCGGATGTGCTGGCTGGTGGGCACCAGCACCTTGCCGCCCATGTGCCCGCATTTCTTCTCTGCGGCCAGTTGATCCTCGAAATGCACTCCGGCGGCACCCGCCTCGATGAACGACTTGGTGAGCTCGAAGACGTTCAACGCTCCCCCGAAGCCCGCCTCGCCGTCGGCGAGGATCGGGGCGAACCAGTCGGTGTCGTCGTCGCCCTCGCTCCAGGCGATCTGATCTGCCCGGCGCAGGGCGGCGTTGATGCGCCGGACGAGCGCGGGAGCCGAGTTCGCCGGGTACAGCGACTGGTCGGGGTAGACCTCTCCCGCGAGGTTGGCGTCCGCCGCCACCTGCCAGCCGGACAGGTAGATCGCTCGCAGACCCGCCCTGACCATCTGCACCGCCTGGCCACCCGAAAGGGCGCCGAGGGAGTTGACATAGTCGGAAGTCTCGATCATCTCCCAGAGCTTGCTCGCCATCGCCTCTGCGAGGGAGTGGCCTTCGAGAAAGGACCCCTGGAGGTTGACGACGTCGGTGGCGGTGTACCGGCGCTCGATCCCGTCCCAGCGTCGTTCGTTCTGCCAGCGAGCTTCGAGGTCGGCGATCCGGTCGTGTCGTGATTGCATGTCGAGCTCCGATCAGTCGATGAGTTCGTAGGCGGGCAGGGTCAGAAAGTCCGTGAACTGGTCGCCCAGCGCAACGTCTTCGAAGATCTTGCGGGCGTCGAGGAGATGGTCGACTTCGAGCCGGGCGCACTCGGTGTCGATGAGACCCCGCACCCGCTCTTCGGTGACGGGCGAACCGTCGTCGGTGGCAACCCCGTGATGCACCCACTGCCAGATCTGGGATCTGCTGATCTCGGCTGTCGCGGCGTCTTCCATCAGGTCGTCGATCGCCACCGCACCCTGACCGCCCAGCCACGCTGCGAGGTAGCGGATCCCGACCGAGATGTTGGTGCGCAGGCCATGTTCGGTGACAGTGCCGTTTTCGATCCTGACATCGGTGAGATCGGCCGCTTCGACGACGAACGCCACTTCCTTGTCGAGTTGGTTCGGAGCGTCGCCCATGACCTGGTTGAACTCCCTGCGCGCCACTTCGACCAGATCGGGATGCGCCACCCAGGTGCCTTCACATCCCTGCTGGGCCTCGCGCCGCTTGTCAGCCGCCACCTTCTCCAGGGCCTCGGTCGTGACCTTCGGGTCACGGCGATTGGGGATGAAGGCCGCCATGCCCCCGATGGCGTATGCCCCTCGCCGATGACACGTCTGGACGAGGAGATCGGTGTACGCACGCATGAACGGAACGGTCATCGCCACCTGGGCACGGTCGGGGAGAACGAAATCCGGATCGTGGCGAAAGGACTTGATGACCGAGAAGATGTAGTCCCAGCGACCGGCGTTCAGTCCTGAGGCGTGATCGCGGAGCTCGAACAGGATCTCGTCCATCTCGTGGGCGGCCCAAATCGTTTCGATGAGAACGGTGGCCCGCACCGTGCCGTGGGGAATCCCGAGTGCGGATTGGCTGTAGGTGAACACGTCGTTCCAGAGCCGTGCTTCGAGGTGGGACTCCAACTTGGGCAAATAGAAGTACGGACCGGAACCGGCTTCGAGGGCGGCACGCCCGCCGTGAAACAGGTAGAGGCCGGCGTCGAACAACGATGCGGAGACGACCGTTCCGTCCACGGTCATGTGCTTTTCGGGCAGGTGCCAGCCCCGGGGTCGAACCACGAGCGTCGCCCGGTCCTCGTCGAGGCGGTAGGACTTCGTTCCCGTGTGGAGCTGCAACGTTCCCCGCTGGGCCTCGACCAGGTTGGCCTGGCCCGTGACGACGTTCTCCCATGTCGGCGAGGTGGCATCTTCGAGGTCCGCCATGAAGACGTCCGCGCCGGAGTTCAACGCATTGATCATCATCTTGGAGTCCACGGGGCCGGTGATCTCGACACGACGGTGGACGAGATCCGCGGGTGGCCGGGCCACGGTCCAGTCCTGGCTCCGCACCGCCGCCGTCTCGGGAAGAAAGCCCATCCGGGCGCCATGTGTGAGTGCGTGCCGGCGCTCGGCGCGATGCTCCAGCAGTTCCTGACGACGGCCCTCGAAGCGTTCGTGGAGGTCGGTCACGAACCCCACTGCCTCGGGACTGAGAATGTGGTGGGTGCCGGAAGGCGCCGGATCGATGGAGACGTCCACGGAGTGTCCTTTCGCGTACTCCAGCCATTCTTTGCACGGCCCGTCCCGCAATGCGGCCCATATGCGCGCTAAGTTTGTTGGAACTTATGACAACGCCGAGGACGGGAGGAAGTTCGCCGTGTCATTCGATCCCGCGGTCTTCGGGCATCGGTTGCGTCATCATCGCCGGATGGCAGGCCTGACCCTCGACGAACTCGGCGCCCTCGTCAACCGGCCGGCCCCCTACCTCTCGCTTCTCGAGAACGGGAAGCGGGAGCCGAAGCTCAGCCAGATCGACGGCCTCGCCCGTGCCCTCGGGGTCAGCACCGCAGAGCTCCTCGACCCCCGGCCGCCCAACCATCGCGCCGAACTCGAACTCTCGCTCGACCGGATCAGAGAAGACCCGCGTTATCGAGCGTTGGGACTTGGGGAACTGAAGGCGACCGCCCGGGTGCCGGATGAAGCCCTCGAGCATGTCGTTGCCCTCTTCGACGCGCTCACCGGACCGGGCGAGGCCGACAGTGTCGACACGGTCCGGATGGCCGCCGCCGAAGTCTCCCGCTGGCTCACCAGCCAGGGCGGCTACCTCGAAACCGTCGAACAGGCCGCCCACGAACTGCTGGCGACATCGGGATACGACGGACAGAGCGCCCTGACGAGCCGGCATCTGAATGCGATGATCACGGCCCTCGGCTACACCGTGAACGCGGTCGACGAGGTGCCCGCCCACGTCCGATCGATCGTCGACGAGGACCATGGGGTCATCTACGTGGGGCAGCGGAACTCCCTCCGTACCCGCCAGGCCCGCAAGGCGATCCTGCAGACGGTCGCCACGAGAGTCCTGGACCATTCCGAGCCGATCACCGCATTCGACCGCCAGCGCCAACGGCTCGAACAGGCGTATTTTGCCGGCGCGTTCCTGGTGCCCGAACGGGCCGCCGTGCGCGCCCTGGAAGCTGCCAAGAAGGACCGCGACCTCAGCGTCGAAGACGTCAAGGAACGCTTCTACGTCTCCTACGAGATGGCGGCGCAGCGTTTCACGAACCTCGCGACCCGCCACCTGGGCATCGAGACGCACTTCATCCACTCCGATCAGGACGGTCTGGTCTGGAAGGCCTACCAGAACGACGGATTCCCGCTTCCGGAGCGGGGCGGAGCAGTGGAAGGACGACGCTTGTGCCGGCATCTCGGGGCACGCACGGTGTACGCCTCGGCGGACCGCTTCGACATTCACTACCAATTCACCGACACACCCGCCGGGTCGTACTGGTCGTCGACACATCTCACGCCGGATCACGCCGCCCGGGCCCTCACCACCGGTGTTCGGTACTCCGACGCACGGTGGTTCCGGGGCCGGCGCACCGCATACCAGGAACGGTCGACCTGTCCGGACGAGCAGTGCTGTCGGATTCCCCGTGGTCCGACACCCCGCCTCCGTGCAGGGCAACGCCAGCAGGCCCACCTCGTGTCGTTGCTCTCCGGTGAGACGCCGCCGGCGATCGACCTCGCCGAAATGGCAGAATTCGTCGAACGCCACCCGCCACAAGTCGGGACTTCCGAATCAGGCGAGACGGCGTACTCTGATCCGTGGGATCACCCCCAGGAGGATGTGCCATGAGCACCTACGAGGCATCACTCAAGATGGTTGGAGAGGACGGGCCGGGATTGCCGGTCGTCATCGACCTGCGTGAGGATCGGATGGGCATCACGTCCGGCGACGTCGAAATCGGCGACTGGTCCCGTGACGAGGTACGGATCAACGCCGACGTCGACGGAATCCACATCCGCGCCGAAGGCGAAGAGGTCGTCCTCGACCTGTCCCGTGACGCCGAGTTCGCCATCGAAGTGGGACTCCGCCAGGCCCCGCCGCTGCTGCGACGCAAGATGGCTCAGCTTCTCCGCACCGAATAGACGGCGTCCATTCGAACCCAGGGTTTGTTTGGACGCCGGCGTCCACTTTCGGGCAAAGAAGGCGCCGAAGCCGGAGTCAGTCGGCCAGGAAGAGCGCCGGCTCGGTCAGGTTCTCGACGATCCGGGCCAGGAAGCGTCGGCCCTCTCCCCCATCGATCACCCGATGGTCATACGACAGGGACAACGGCATCATCGGCGCAATGGTCACACGCCCGTTACGAGCAACGGGCCGGTCCACCGCCCGCCCCACCGAAAGTATGCCGATCGTTCCGTACGGCACGATCGGGGTTCCATACCCACCGCCGACCGCACCGATGTTCGACACGGTGAACGTCTGACCTGACATCTCCTCGGGCGTGGTCCGGCGATCCTTGGCCGCTTCGGAAAGTCGCACGATCTCACCGGCGACATCGGTGAGCGGTCGCCGGCCTACATCCCGCAGGACAACGACCAGCAACCCGTCGGGAGTGTCCACCGCCACGCCGATGTGCAGGGCGTTCTGGTCGATGAGGTCGTCGCCATCGAGCCGGGCGTTGAAATCAGGATGGGCCGAGAGGGCGGGGGCAACTGCCTTCACGACGAGAGCGTCCATCGGGATGACGGCGCCCGTTCGCTTGGCGAGGGCGGTGCGAACTTCGAGCAGCCGGGTCGCGTCGACCTCGTCGAATGTGGTCACGTGAGGGATCTCCGCCCAGGACCGACTCATCCGCTCGGCGATCGTCCGCCTCATCCGAGACATCCGCCGCCGCCCGCTGTCGTCAGGAACCCTGGGTTCGGGACTACGCCCAGTGTCGTCAGGAACCCTGGGTTCAGGACTACGCCCAGTGTGGTCAGGAACCCTGGGTTCAGGACTTCGTTTGGCGGCGGTGACGTCGTCGCGGGTGATTCGGCCGCCGGGGCCGGTGCCTTGGACTTCGTGGAGGTCGACGCCGAGGTCGCGGGCGAGCTTGCGGACCACCGGCAGCGCCCGCAACCCGGCGACGGGGTCCGGCCCCGACGATTCGGATGCTCCCAGGAAGGTCGCCTCCGAATCCAGGGTTCCGACGATGGGCGCGACGTCCGCCGACGAACCCGCCCCGGGTCCGCGCCTCACAACCTCGTCGGGTTCCTCGTCGGGCTCTTCGTCGTCGTCAGGATCGACGTGTTCGGACGACGCAGGCTCCCAGTGCTCGTCGGGGTCGCCGACCACCATCAGCACCGAACCGACCGCAACCGTCTCGCCGGCCGACCCGCCCAGAAACAACACGGTGCCGGCGACAGGAACGGGAATCTCGACCACCGCCTTGTCGGTCTCGACATCCACCACGATCTGATCCATCGACACGACCTCACCGACGGCCACCCGCCACTCGATGATCTCCGCTTCGACCAATCCCTCACCGACATCTGGTACCCGGAACTCGAAGGCCATGGTCAGTCCTCCAGTGTCGCCCTGAGCGCACGCAGCACCCGCTCGGTGCTCGGCAGATACAACGACTCGCCGCGCTTCAGAGGAAACACCGTGTCCCAGCCGGTCACCCGCCGGATCGGCGCCTGGAGCGAATACAACGCCTGCTCCTGGATGACGGTGACGATCTCCGAGGCGAAACCACCCGTGCGGGGGGACTCGGTCACCACGACTGCCCGGCCCGTCTTTTCGACGCTGCGAACGATCGTCTCGACGTCGAGAGGGACCAGGGATCGGAGATCCACCAACTCGACCGACACCCCTTCGGCCGTCATCGCGGAAGCAGCCTCTCGGCACTCGCGCATCATCGCCCCGTAGGAGATCAGTGTCACGTCGCTGCCCTGCTGCTCCACGGCAGCCGAACCGATCGCGACCCGCACCGGTCCCTCCCCCACGTCCTCCTTCACCGAGCGGTACAACCGGATGGGCTCGAGGAAGATCACCGGGTCCGGGTCCTCGACGGCGGCGAGCAGCAAACCCTTGGCGTCGTGGGGACGCGACGGAACCACGACCTTCACACCGGGAGTGTGGGCGTAAATCGCCTCGGCGGACTCCGAATGGTGCTCGGCGGCACCGATTCCTCCTCCGTACGGAATGCGGATCACCAGTGGCGCGGTGAATCGGTGACGGGAGCGATGCCGAATTCTGGCGACATGGTTGACGACCTGGTCGAACGCCGGATATGAGAAGCCCATGAACTGCATCTCGAGAATCGGCCGCATCCCGACCACCGCCATCCCGAATCCGACCCCGACGATCCCCGACTCTGCGACCGGGGTGTCGATCACCCGATCTGCCCCGAACCGATCCTGGAGGCCGTCGGTGATTCGGAACACCCCGCCGGTGCGACCGACGTCCTCACCCATCACCAGCGCCTCGTCCCACTCCTCCAACGCCAGTGCCAGACCGGCGTTGAGGGCTTGCGCGATGGTCAGTTCGGCCATCAGTCGTCGTCCTCGAGAAGGGATTCGAGTTCGCGGCGCTGGGCGTCGAGGGTGGGAGTGGACGATTCGAAGACTGCACCGAAGATGTGTGAAGGATCGGGGTCGTACAAGGACTCGGCGAGCGTGATCGCCCGCTCCACCTCGTCGAAGGTCCTCGATTCGACCTCGGCCTGCCACTCCGCGGACCATCGGTCCCGCTCCGAGAGGTACACCCTGACCCGTTCCAGCGGGTCGCGGCGTTCCCAATCTTCGGCATCCTCGGGGTCTCGATAGCGGCCGGGATCATCCGCCGTCGTGTGCGGTCCCATCCGGTAGGTGACAGCCTCGATCAAAGTCGGGCCCCCTCCGCTGCGCGCCCGATCGGCGGCTTCGGTCGCCGCCTCGTGGACCGCGAACACGTCATTGCCATCGACCTGCACCCCCGGCATTCCGTAGGCAATCGCCTTCTCGGCGATGGTCTCGGAGGCAGTCTGCTGGGACCGGGGCAGCGAGATGGCCCAACCGTTGTTCTGGCACACGAACACCACTCCGACTCCGAACACACCGGCGAAATTCATCGCCTCGTGGAAATCTCCCTCGGATGTCGCTCCGTCTCCGAACATCGTCATGGCGATACGAGACGATCCCCGCAGCTTCTCTGCCCACGACAGGCCAACGGCGTGCAGCATGTGCCCTCCGACGGTGATCGACGGCGGCATCACATTCACGTGGTCCGGGGGCCGACCCCCGGCCTCGTGTCCGGTCCGGCCGGCGAAGAGCAACTCGAGCGGGTAGCCCTGCATCCACATGGCGGCGGCGTCGCGATAGGTGGCGACCAGCCAGTCGTCGGGCTCGAGGGCGGCTGCGGCACCGACCTGGGCGGCTTCCTGGCCTTCGAAAGGTGCATAGGTCGCCAGGCGGCCCTGCCGCTGGAGTGACATCGACTTTCGGTCGTAGGCGCGGGCGAAGACCATCGCCCGATACAAACGGACGGTCATCTCGATGTCGACGGGGGCTTCACCGACGAGTCCGCCCGACGGCGTGAGGATCTGACGCATTCGTTGCGGGAGCGTACCCGATCAGTGACTGGCTCCAGCGAGCATCTCGTCGAGTTCGTCGGCCGTCATGAGAACCTCCCGGGCCTTCGAGCCCAAGGAAGGGCCTACGACCCCACGGTTCTCGAGGATGTCCATCACTCGGCCGGCCCGTGCAAAGCCGATACGCAGCTTGCGCTGCAACATGGAAGTCGAGCCAAGCTGATTGCGCACCACCAGCTCCATCGCCTGGCGAACAAGTGCATTTTCTTCGTCGTCCCCGACGTCGGCCGCCGCCGCGGACGCGGCCTGGGCGACCTCCAGGACCTCCTGGTCCTTGTACTGGGCCTCCTGCTGGGCCTTCACCCAGTCCACTACTGCGTGGATCTCCGTTTCCCGGACGAAGGCACCTTGAATGCGCCGCGCCCTCGGCTCCTTGGCGGTCACGACCAGCATGTCTCCCATCCCGATGAGCTTCTCGGCGCCCGAGGAATCGAGGATCACTCGCGAGTCGGTCTGGCTGGCGACACTGAAAGCCAACCGCGACGGAACGTTGGCCTTGATCACGCCGGTGATGACATTGACCGAAGGACGCTGGGTGGCGAGTACCAGGTGGATCCCCACGGCACGGGCCATCTGCGCGATGCGAACGATCGACTCCTCGACTTCACGGCCGGCAACCATCATCAGGTCGTTCAACTCGTCGACCAGAACGACGATGTAGGGGAAGCGGTCGAACTGCTCGGCATCGAGTCCGCCGGCGGCCAGCTTCTCGCGGTATCCATCGATGTCCCGGACTTTGGCGTCCGCCAGGAGGTCATAGCGACGGTCCATCTCGGCGACTGCCCACTTCAGCGCGTCGTTCGCCTTCTTCGGGTTCGTGATGACCCGGGTGAGAAGATGCGGCACGCCGTTGTACTGACCGAGTTCGACTCGCTTGGGGTCGACCATGATCAACCGAACGTCGTCAGGAGAGGTGCGCATGAGGAGCGACGTCACGAGCGAATTGATGCACGAGGACTTGCCGGCGCCCGTCGCTCCTGCGATCAGCACATGGGGGAGTTCAGCGAGGTTCAGCAGCATCGGAGTGCCGCTGATGTCCATGCCGACTGCCACCGTCAGAGGGTGGGCGTCGCGGGCGGCCTCCGGCGATCGCAGGATGTCGCCGAGCGAGACGAGCCGGCGCTTGCGGTTCGGTACCTCCACACCAATTGCGCTCTTGCCCGGAATCGGGACGAGGAGCCGCACATCGGGCGTCGCCAGCGCATAGGCGATGTCGTGAGAGAGGTTCGACACCTTGTTCACCTTCACGCCGGGAGCAAGCTCTACCTCGAAGCGGGTGACAGTGGGGCCGGGGACGATCTTGGTGAGCGTGGCGTCGACGCCGTGCTGATGGAGGGTCTCTTCGAGATCCCGGGCGGTGTCCTCCAAGGCGCGGCGGTTGGTCTCCTCTCCCCCGCCGAACTCAAGCAGGTCAAGCGGAGGCAGCTGGTAGCCGTTCGAACTGACCATCGGCGTCTTCGGCTTCGGCGCGGGTGCCGTTTTCTTCTCCTTCGGTGCCACAGCCGATGCGTCCGACTTCGGGCGTGAAGCCTTCGGGGCTTTGGGGGCGACGTGACGAGCCTGGTGCCGCGGTCGGGTGGCGGCCGCCACCGCGCGCTGTCCACTGGCCACCCGCATCGACCTGGCGAAGCGCCGCATCCCGGTGAAGATCTCGCCGAACGCGACCACCAACTCGCGGACCGATGTCTTGGTCACCACCAGGACACCCATCGCGATCACTGCGGTGAGGATGACGAATGCGCCCCAGGTGCCCAGCATCCGGCGGAGCGGGAATGCGAGGAGGGCGCCGACCGCTCCCCCGCGCTGTTCGACGAGGTCGACGTTCTCTGCGAGAGAGACCGCACCGGTCAGCAAGTGGAACATGGCAAGGGATCCGACGAATGCGGCGGTCGCTCCCAGCACGAGCCGTCCGGTGCCGTCGCTGCGGCGACCGAGGGCGAGGACGAGACCGACTCCCACGAGGATGGGCGGTATCGCGTACGCCCACACGCCGAACAGCCAGCCGAGGCCGACGCCGATCCACCGACCGACGGGACCTGCCTGGCCGATGAAGGAGAGGGTCACCAGAGTGGCAACGACGACGAGGACGAGGCCCCAGACGTCATCGGCCTGGCCGCCGAGTCGCGCTCTCAGATAGGTGCGGACGGTCGCCAGCGTGACGGTCGACCGCTCTTTCCGAGGGGCTCTCGAGCTCTTGGTTGTGCGCTTCGATGACACCCGTTTCCGCCCCGTGGTTCCCCGACGGGCGGGAGTCTTCTTGGCCATGTCCGGAGAACGTTATCAGACCGTGGCACAGTTCCCGTGACTCTCCGCGCGAGGTCTCGCGCGGAGAGCGCGAATTTCGGCGGATAGCGGTGAACCGTGGGCTCCCGACCACCGTTTCGGTGGTCTGGAACCCAGGGTACGCGACCACCTCAGGGGCAGGGGATGGTTTCGTCGACTGCTCGGGGGAGGGCTTCGACTCGGGAGCCGTAGACGAGATAGACGTAGATGTCGCTGTCGGGGCCGATCCACAGCTGATAGGCGGGGGTGGCGAAACCCGAGAACAGCGCACCGCGCGGCAGCGAGCTCGCCCGGTCGTACGGGGCCAGCAGTTGCAAGGTCGGGATCACCGACTCAGGATCCCGCACGTAGCGACGCATTCCCGCGTCGTCCCCCGGCACGTCGTCGAGCGGCCACATCACATCCAAGAACCCCGCAGACTCCCGGCCGGAACAGTCGTCGGAATACAGGGCAATGACCGCAGAATCGACCGCCTCGCCCTGGGCGTCGGTCCACCGAGCACCCGGATACGGTTCCGTCTCGCCCGGTGGGGCACATGCCGTCAGGAGGGCGATGACGCCCACCGCGAGGCATCGATTCATACGTCGAGGACGACGGGAAGAATCACCGGCTTGCGGGTGGTCTCGGCGCGGATGACAGTGGCGGCGGCCTGGCGAACGGCGTTCTGCATCGCGGCATGGTCGAACGACCCGTCCGTGGCGCGCTTCTCCACTTCGGCCCTGACGGCATCCGCCGCCTGCTTCAGCACGGCGCTCGGATCGTCCATGAGGCCGTGGCTGTCGAGGTCGGGTCCGAACACGATCGATCCCGAAGACCGCTCGATGCCGACCGTGACCACGACGACGCCCTCATCGGCCAGACGGGACCGGTCCCGCAGGACCCCGCGCTTGACGTCACCGACACCGGCGCCGTCGAAGTAGACGTAACCGGCGGGCACGGCGCGCCGCTCCACCATCGTCCGGTCGCCGTCGAGTACGACCGCGTCCCCGTCCTCGAGCACGTCGACTTTCGGAACGCCCATCTTGCGGGCGAGTTCGGCGTGGGCGTGGAGGTGACGGTATTCGCCGTGCACGGGAACGAACGCGTCGGGACGGATCACGTTGAGGAAGGTCATGAGCTCGTCGCGGGCGGCGTGACCGGAAACGTGAACCGGAGCGTTGCGGCCGTGGAAGACCCTCGCGCCACGCCGGGTGAGCCGGGAGATGACCCTGGACACCGCCGTCTCGTTTCCAGGGATCGGCGTGGCAGAGATGAGGACCGTGTCGCCTTCTTCGAGATCCACGAACTTGTGTCGCCCCTGGGCCATCAACGACAGCGCCGCGAACGGCTCACCTTGGCTACCGGTGGTGATCAGCAGCTGCTGGTGGGCGGGCAGGTCCATGAGGTCCTTGATGTCCACGACACTCGACTTCGGGACGTCGAGCACATCGAGATCGATACCGACCTCGGTGTTGCGGTGCATCGAACGACCGAAGAAGGCCACCTTGCGGCCGGTGTCGACCCCGGCATCTGCGATCTGCTGCACGCGGTGGATGTGAGAACTGAAGCATGCGGCGATGACCCGCCCGGGAGCGTCCCGCACGATGTCGCGGATCGGCTCGCCCAACGAGGACTCGGACGGGACGAAGCCGGGACGTTCGGCGTTCGTGGAGTCCGAGAGCAGCAGTCGAACGCCCTGCTTTCCGAACTCGGCGAACGTCGGCAGATCGGTGGGACGACCGTCGATCGGGGTCGGATCGAGCTTGAAATCGCCGGAATGGATGATGATCCCCTCGGGCGTGTCGAAGGCGATCCCGGCGGCGTCGGGCACCGAATGGCTCACCGGGATCAGCTGAAAGCGAAACGGGCCGTGCTTCTTCCATTCGGCGTATTCGACCGGATGGAGCTTCGCTTCGATACCCAGCTCCTCGATTCTGCCCCGGCAGAACTCGAGCGCGAGCTTCGTGCCGTACACGGGCACGTTGATGTCACGCAGGAAGTAGCCGAGCGCTCCCATGTGGTCTTCGTGTCCGTGGGTGAGCACGACGAAATCGACGTCGTCCTTGCGCTTCGTGAGCCACGACCAGTCCGGAAAGACAAGGTCCACCCCCAGCATGTCTTCTTCGGGGAACATCAATCCGACGTCGATCAGACAGATGCGGCCGTCGATTTCGAGCGCGGCGCAGTTCCTGCCGATCTCTCCGAGACCTCCGAGGAAAGTGACACGTACGCTCATGAATGCTCCTGGACTGCGATGAGGGCGGCTTCGATGCCCGCCATGGTGACATCGGTGGCGGTGAGGACCGGCAAACGGGGCGGTCCGACGGGTTCCCACCATCGATCGAGTGCCGAGCGTACCGGTCCGGGGTTGGATTCGAGGAAACACGCCCAGCACAGCGGCAGGAGCAGTCGGTGCAACTCCCTGGCGCGCTCGAGATCGCCGGCCAGCGCAGCGTCGACCATTTCACGGACCTGACGGCCGGCCAGGTGCGATATCACCGACACGACCCCCACCGCCCCGACCGCCATCATCGGGAAGGTGTAGGAGTCCTGGCCTGAGTACACCGCGAGACCCGGGACCGCCCGACACAACTCCGAGGTGTGGTCGATATCCATCACGGCGTCCTTCACGGCCACGATCCGGTCGTGTTCTGCGAGACGCGCCAACGTGGGAATCTCGATGAGTCGGGCCGTGCGAGCAGGGATGTTGTAGAGGAGTACCGGCAGTTCGGTCGCGTCTGCGATCGCCGTGAAGTGGGCGATCAGACCCCGTTGCTCCGGCTTCGAGTAGTACGGGGTGACAGCGAGAAGTCCATCTGCTCCCACTTCTTCGGCTCGGCCGGACAGTTCGACAGACTCGGCGGTGTCGTAGGTCCCGGTACCGGCCACGACCGACGCCCGGTCTCCCACCGCGGACTTCACGGTCGCGAAGAGGGCCACCTTCTCGTCCGAGCTCAGGGTGGGTGACTCACCGGTCGTGCCGCTGACGACGAGACCGTCCGACCCGTTGTCGACGAGATGGCGCGCCAGACGAGCCGCAGCCTCGTGATCCACGGCGCCGGCGGCCGTGAACGGGGTGATCATTGCGGTAAGGACTCGGCCAAAAGGGTGCATCAGCTCCTCGGTCTCAGCGACGCCCGCGGATCTTACCGTTGGCGGGGGTAGGCACTGGGTCGGGGTAGATTCGAACGTGATGCCAACACACCTGCTCGACGTCTCCCAGGCCGACTTTCCGAACGCGGTCATCGAGGAGAGCAGACGCCGCCCTGTCGTCGTCGACTTCTGGGCGGAATGGTGCGGACCATGCAAAGTCCTCGGACCGATGCTGGAGCGCCTCGCCGCCGAAGGTGCGGGATCGTGGCTGCTCGCCAAGGTCGACGTCGACCAGAACCAGTCGCTGGCCCAGCAGTTCGGCGTGCAGGGGATCCCGACCGTCGTGGCGTTCCGGGACGGACAGGTCGTGAACCAGTTCACCGGAGCCCTCGGAGAACCGCAGGTTCGGTCGTTCCTCCAATCGATCGTGCCCACCGAACTCGACATGGCTGCCGCTGCAGCCGAAGCCGCCTATGACGAAGGCGACGTCGCAGGTGCCGAGGCGGGCTTCGGGGCCGTGCTCGAACAGGATCCGGCCCATGAGATCGCCGGGCTCGGCCTGGCCACGATCCTCCTCGACCGCAACGACGCCGCGGCGGCCCTCGAAGTACTCGCCCGACTCCCGCGATCCGAAGACGTCAGGCGTATGGAGTCCGCCGGAAGGCTCTGGGGCGACGCCGGCGACGTTGAATCACTGGCGGAGGCGGCTGCGGCCTCCGGAGCGCCCGGAGACCGACTCGCCTACGCCAAAGCCCTCTCGGTCAACGGCGACGCCGCGGATGCCATGGAGATCCTCGTCGATCTCGTGAGTGAACGAGGCGAACTCGCCGAGGAGGCACGGGTCGCCCTGCTGGACCTGTTCGAGGTGCTCGGCCACGACCACGCCCTCGTCGGGACATACCGCCGACGGCTCGCCTCGGCCCTGTTCTGACCGACCGGTTCGGGTGTGGCCCGTCGCCCCTTCTAGCCTGGACGGACCCGTCCGAAAGGAGCCTTCGTGGCCCAACAGTGGAACAATCCGCCTGAACTGACGATCGACACGGCGAAGTCCTACACCGCCGTCCTCGACACCAACCACGGTGAGATCACGATCGACCTGGACGAGGGCCGAAGCCCACTGACCGTCAACAACTTCGTCTTTCTCGCTCGCGAAGGCTTCTACGACGGGGTGATCTTCCACCGGTGCATCCCCGGGTTCGTCATCCAGGGCGGTGATCCGACCGGGACCGGCCGGGGCGGCCCCGGCTACAAGTTCCGCGATGAGTTGGACGGGACGGGGCCCTACACCCGGGGAACGGTGGCGATGGCCAACTCCGGTCCGAACACGAACGGCTCGCAGTTCTTCATTTGCGTCGCCGATGCGGGATTGCCGCACAGCTACACCATCTTCGGCGAGGTGACCGCAGGAATGGACGCCGTCGACTCGATCCTCGCAGTCCCCACCGACCGGGCCGACAAACCAGAAGAGGACTGTGTCATCCACTCCGTCACCATCACCGAAGCCTGAGGACGACGGATTCGGTTGCAGTGCGCTGGCGGTCTCCGCCGGCGTCCTCCTCGCGTTCGGGGTGGTGGCCACGGCGACCGGACTGATGTTGGCGCTGGGTGACGGCGGACGCCTCGTCCAACAGATCGGCTTCGCCCTCTACGGGGCGGGTGCCCCGGTATCGGGCATCTTTGCGGCGATCGCAGGTGAGTTGCCGTTGGCGCCGTTCACCGACGTCGTCATCTGGCTGATACTCGCCGTCGTCGCCACCCGGGTGAGCGAGCGCAGGCGGGTGCCTCTCAGCCGCGTGCTGGGTCTGGTGATCGCCGTCGCGGGCGGACTGGGCCTCGTGGTCTCGTTCCTGATCGAACGCGCCTGAACCGTGGGCTCTCAGGGACACTGAGTGTCCCTGGGAACCCAGGGTTCGCGGGGCGGGTTGTCGCCGACGGGTCGGCGGGATCTCAGTGGTGGATCCGGACCGACATCAGATCGGCCTCCTTCACCCACATCGGGCGGGGGCGGCGCTCATCTGCAACGAGGTACAGCACCCCCGTTGGTTCGTGGTCGGGATCGGGGGAATCGTCGACCCACCATCCGAGGGTGATGACCCGTCCGGCGATGGGACCGATGCCGTCCTGGGGGTCTGCCGCCGTGGTCACCTCCATGCGTTGGGTGACCGGGACTGCGAAATCGGCGTGATGTTCCACACCGGCAATGTAGCGGTGTGCCGTGGCTGTGACGCCTCGCCCAGCGCTGCGGCGCGGCGCCGTCAGTCTCCGGGAGCGTCGAGCACGTGTTCCAGACCGACCGTCACACCGCGGAGCCCGCCGACTCCGCGGACAGCGGCCAGGACGCCGGGAACGAACGAACTCCGATCCGTCGTGTCGTGCCGAATCGTGAGCGTTTGGCCATCAGAGCCCAGGATCACCGCCTGATGGGCGATCAGACCTCGCAGCCGGACCGAGTGGATCGGAACATCTCCCGCCATCGCCTCGGCGGTGGCGATTGCCGTTCCTGAAGGGGCATCGACCTTTCCGGCGTGATGCATCTCGACGATCTCCGCACCGTCGAAGTAGCGGGACGCTTCGGCCGCGAACCTCATCATGAGCACCGCGCCGATCGAGAAGTTGGGGACGACCAGGCAATTCGACGGACCCGACCCCCACATCTCCCGGAGTTCGGAGAGGCGGACGGCGTCGAAGCCGGAGGTCCCGACCACGACATGGGAGCCGTTCGCTCTCCAACGCGCGAGGTTCCCCATGACCACATCGGGACGGGTGACCTCGACGACCACGTCCGCTGACGAAAGGGACTCGGGCTCGGCAGAGCACGGCACGGCGGATACGACCACACCGGCGTGGCGGGGGGCGTAGAGGCCCGCCAGCTCGAGATCCGGAGCGTCTCGCACCGCCTGGACCACCACACGGCCCAACCGGCCGGCCGCCCCGGAGATGCCGACAGTCGTCACCGCAGGTACTGGCCGAGGTCGGCGGAATCGAAGGGGCCGACCGCACCGATGACTTTGGGGGCGCTCAGCAGCGACTCGGCCACCAGTCGGATGTCGTCGAGGGTGACCGCCTCGACCTTGGCGAGCCTCTCGCCCACCGACAGGTGAGGAGCGCCGACGAGCTCGTCGCGTCCGAGCCGGACCATCCGGCTGTTCGCATCCTCCATCGCCAACGCCAGTCCGCCTCGCATCGCGCCCCGAGCCCTGTCCAGTTCGTCTTCGGTGATGCCGTCACGCACCATGAGTTCCAACTCGGAATGGATCAGTTCCAACACCTCGCCGACCTGTTCGGGCGTGGTGCCGGCGTAGACGCCCCACGCCCCGGTGTCTGCATACGACGCCCGGAAGGAATACACGGTGTACACGAGGCCGCGCTCTTCACGAATGGTGGTGAACAACCGAGATGACATGCCGCCACCGAGGACATGGTTCATCACCTCGAAGGCCCAACGGCGTTCGTCGGCGCGGTCGAGGCCTTCACCGCCGAGGACCACATGAGCTTGTTCGGTGTCACGAGTGACCACATTTACGACAGGCTTCATCGTGGGAGCGACGAACTCGTGATCGACGTCTTCGCCCGACCACTCCCCGAAGACCCTGCCGGCGAGTTCGACGACGGCGGCGTGGTCGACTGAGCCGGTCAACGCGAGCACCGTCGAACCAACGCCGTAGCGGCGCTTCCAGTACCCGGCGATGTCATCGCGGGTCATCCCCCGAATGCTTTCGCGCGTCCCCAGGACGGGTGCCTCGAGCGGATGACCGGCGAAGACCGCCCGAGTGAACTCCTCGAAGGCGACGTCGGCAGGGTCGTCCTCACTCATGTTGATCTCTTCGATCACGACCTGGCGTTCGGCGTCGATCTCGTGATTGCGGAACGCCGGGCGCTGGAGCATCTCGGCGAGGATCCCCAGACCTTCTTCGAGATCCTCGTCGAGAAGCCTCGCCCAGAAACACGTGTGGTCCTTGGACGTGAACGCGTTGGATTCAGCCCCCATGGCGTCGAATCGCTCGGAGATCTGACGAGCAGAGAGGCTCTCCGAACCCTTGAACAACAGGTGTTCGAGGAAGTGGGATGCTCCCGCTTCGTTGGGGTTTTCGTCCCTGGTGCCGGTGTCGATCCAGCAGCCCACCGCCACCGAACGCAGGCTCGGCATCGGCTCGGTGATGACGCGGAGGCCGTTGGGCAGCGTCGAGAGGTCGTAGTGCATCGGCGCCATGGTACGGATCCTGTGTGCCATCACGGAAACGACTTGGCACGGTGTGAGACAATCGGCGCTTGATGCGCGCCCGAACAGAGACCGTCCTCCGCGAGATGCTCCGCCCCGACGAGGGGGCGATCGAGCAGGTCGTGGCGCGCTATCAGCGGGTCTCTCCGGCCATCACCCGCTTCGCCCGCAGCCTGTCGAACAACCCCGCCCTACGGGTGCGGCTCGGCTCCGAGTCGGCGTCCGGAGTCGACGAGATCGTCTGCGACCCACGCCTCTTCCAGGCGGCATACAACCGCAGCGCCCCTGTGACCCCCGACGAGGTGGCCATCGCCTCCGCACTCCACGAAGTGGTCCATCTCGTGTCGACCGACTTCGACTCCAAACGTGCCTACCCCGACGACTGGCCGTCGGAGACCGAGACCGACGACACGCCGGTCGATCTCCTCAAAGCTCTGGAGACTGCGGGCGGGCCGGTGGCCGAGGCGTTGTTCTTCACCTTGGAAGACGCCCGCCAGGAGAACCTGGGGTTGGTCGCATATCCCGGAGCACGGTCGGTGCTCGCCGACATCTACCGAACGGGGTATGTCGAGGCGATGCGCTCTGCGGGGGCGCTGGCCCAGTTCGCACTCTCGTGTTTCCTGGTCGCGGGGGGCTACACCGAACGAGAACCGCTCGAACGCCGCATCGACGCCAGGGCTGCGGTGGCACTCAGCGACGCGGGACACATCCTCGAACGGACGGTCTCCTCCGATGATCCCTGGGAGGTGGCGACCCTTGCCCTCGAACTGCTCGAAATCGCCCGGGCCAACCAACTCCTGACCAAACTCGAGGAAACGGCCACCAACGCCCAGCGAAACGCCGCCGACAACCGTGACGCAGAGTCGGTTGCACAGGGAGTCGATCAGGTCCGTCTCCCCAGCCCCGTGGTGCGCGATGCGGAGAGCTACAACGACACGAAGCGCGCGAGCCAGGCCCGAGCCGGGCTGTCGGACCGCAAGGGTGCCAGCGAGTTGGCCGGCGACGCGACCACCGACCAGCTGCTGCGGGTGTCCGAAGCGCCCACGATCTACCTGCCGACCGGCCAGAGCGGCAAGCTCGTCGTTGCCCGCGTCCCGCAGTCGTTCCGCGTGTTTGCGAAGGAAGGCCGTGCGGCGCTGGCCGACGCCGCCATCCGCTGGGACGTCGCCCAGCGTCAGGTCTCGGGGGAACTCTTCCCCCTCTTCGCCGCCAACCAGCGCCGCGGCCTGCGGTCGGGTTATGACCAAGGCGACGTGTCCCCGCACGCCGCGCTGTTCATCGGGGCCGGCCTCTACACCCGAATGTACGAGCGCAGAGCCGCCCAGACTCGGCGAACCTACGCCGTGAGCCTGCTCGTGGACGCATCGGCGTCCATGCTGCAACCCCGCGAGGGGGGCCCCTTCGGGCGGAGAACGTCGTGGGGAATGTCCGCCGCGCTGATGGGAGCGTGGACCCTCGCCCGTCTCTGCGACGAACTGCAGATCGACTTCGAGGTGGCGATGTTCAATCGTTCCTTCGCGGCCCGCCCCGACGACACCGAATGGTCCTATTCCCGGGGACGCAGCCAGGCCACCGCCGGGCTCCGCCAAACGCAGGGAAGCCATGCGGACCGACTCACCTCGACTGTCAACCACTACATCGTCAAACCGTTCGACCGCCGCTGGCGGGACTCCGAGGATCTGCTCGCCGGCATGTTCTACACCGCAGCCGAGCCCACGAAGGCGGCCGGTGCAGCCCGGCGCGATCCTCGTTCCGCTCCCCCGGTGTCGATGTTCGACAAGGCTTCGAACGTCGACGAGTTCAACGTCACGATGGCCGCCGAGCGCCTCGCCAGGCACGGATCGAGCGTCCGGGTTCTGGTCGTGCTCGCCGACGGAATGACCCGCGGATCGATCCGGGCGCTGGAGGCGACCGTCGAAGGCGTGGAACGAAGCGGCACCACCGTGCTGGGCATCGGCATCGGAGACGACACCGTCACCACCGCCTACCAGCGTCACCAGGTGGTGCAGCGACCCGAGGACCTCACCCGGGCGATGGTCGACGGAGTCCGGTCGTCGTTGCGGCGCAGTCTGGCGCTCTTCGGAATGGACACCTGGTGGCTGCGTTCGGCTCGACCGACCACGAATCTCTGGAAGGAGCAAACAAGTGCCTGAAACCGTTGTTTTCGAAGACCCCCTCGGAGTGGACCCTCCCATCGAGTTGGAGAGTTTCACCGTGCCGAAGGATCTTTCGGATGCCGAGATGCGGATCGGCAAGATCCCCGAACCCGATCCCCACTATGTCGACCTGGGCATGCTCTACCGCTTTGCACAGGTCGAAGCGGTGCGCCGTGAGAGTCCCGACGGGTTCGTCCCGCTCCACGTGGCAGTCCGCGGCCACATGGGTACCGGCAAGGATCACGACGTCGAGCAGTTCGCCTCCATCCTCGGCCTTCCGTATTACCGAATCCCACTCACAGGAGAGGTTCGCGACGTCACGCTGATCGGTTCCACGAAGCTGCACGGGGACGGGACCGGAGGCACCGAGTCACGGTGGGAAGACGGCGACATCACCCGCGCACTCCGTGGGCCGTCGCTCCTCAACCTCTCGGAGTTGAACGCCGCCGGAGCCGAGACCCTCTTCGCACTGCACGGCCTTCTCGACCGGTACGCGGCCATCGACCTCCCGAACGGCGAACGCGTCGACCTCCGCGACGACGTGCGGGTCTTCGGCACGATGAACCCCACCGACCTGCGCGACTACGCCGGCACCCAGACGCTGAACAAGGCATTCGCCGACCGCTGGGTGATCTGGGAGAAGAGTTTCCCCGGTGGCGACCAGATCGAAATGATGCTCCGCCGTCGGTATCCCAAGCTGGCCGATCCGTACGTCGTCGCCATCGCCCGGCTGTCGACCGAGATCAATGCCAGTTTCGAATCCACCGACGCCGGGACTCGGGTGGAAACGCCGTTGAGCCTCCGCAGCGTCCTGGACCGAATGCCGACGGGTCTACGGATCCACCGTCAGACCGAAGATCCGCTGCGACGCGCCTGGGACGAGTTCGTGCTCCCCCACGTCGACGTCTACGACCGGGACCACTACGAAACAGTGTGGAACGCGGTGGTCCGCAAAGGACCCGAGACCGATCCCTTCGGCTGACGGCCATCCGGCGGTTCAACCGTAGAGGGAGCGATCCGCTTCGCGGAGCCGGTCGGCGAGAGTGCGCAGCAACTTGTTCGACAGCTGCGCGTTGTTCTCGAGCAGCCCCGAGAACTCTCGGCGCGGAATGACGAGGACGCTGGTGTCCCCATCCGCGACAAGATCGGCGGATCGGGGCTGGCCGTCGATGAGTGCCATTTCCCCGGCGACGTCGCCACGGCGCAGACTGGCGACCTTCCGGCCGTTGCGGCGCACGGTCACCTGACCGGAGACGACCACGAAAGCCTCGTGGCCCGCAGCATCCTGTCGACCCAGGTACACCCCGTCGGAGTAATCCAGCTGGTCGGCGGCCTTGGCGACCGCCGCCAGCTCCTTTTTCGAGAAGCCGGCGAACAACTGGACCCCTTCGAGCAAGGCCAGCTTGGCGTCCTTCCGTAACGATGTCATGAATGATCCTTCTCGACGACCGCGGGCATCCTACGAGTCGTCGCCGTGCCGCGTCGACGTTCCGGCGGTAGCGTGTCTGTCGTGGCGTATGACCTGGGGAATCCCGAACTCGATGCAACCATCCGCGATCTCGTGGCGCAGGCGTCCGAGAACCCGAACAGCGACCTGATCACCGAGATGCTCACCACGGTGCTCAAGCTCCACCGCGACAGTGCACCGCGGGGTGACCTGAAGCTCGTGAACACCGCCCTCAAAGAGATGCGATATTCGATGCTGGTGTTCCGGCGCCATGACGAGCCGAAGGTGACGATGTACGGCTCGGCGCGGTTGGGAGAAGGCACCGCCGACTATCTCCTCGCCGAGAAGTTCGCCGCAAAGATGGTCGAACGCAAGTGGGGTGTGATCACCGGCGCCGGGCCCGGGATCATGGAGGCGGGCAACAAGGGGGCGGGACCCGAGAACAGCTACGGCGTCAACATCCGTCTTCCGTTCGAAGCGTCCGCCAACCAGTACGTGCTGGCGGAACGGACCGTCAACTTCAAGTATTTCTTCACCCGCAAGCTCGGATTCGTCAAGGAGTCCCATGCCTTCGCCCTCTTCCCCGGTGGCTTCGGCACGCTCGATGAGACCTTCGAACTCCTCACCTTGATCCAGACCGGCAAGAGCGACCTGCACCCCATCGTCATGCTCGAATCGGAGGGGACCGGATACTGGCAGCCCCTCATCGACTTCGCGACCGACGTGCTCGTCGCCAAGGGCCTCATCTCCGAACGCGACCTCGACCTCTTCTCCTTCACATCTGATCCGGTCGAGGCCGCCGACGAGATCTGCCGCTTCTACGCCAACTACCACTCCCAGCGCTACGTGGACGGCCGACTGGTGCTACGTCTCGCGGTGCCGCCGAGTCCCGAATTGCTCGAGCGACTGAATGACGAGTTCGCCGACATCGTCGTGACAGGACAGATCGAAACCATCGAACCGACTCCCGCCGAGGTCCGCGACAACGACGCCCTCGACAAGGCGCGCATCGGTTTTCACTTCGACCGCCGCCAATTCGGTTCCCTGCGACGCCTGCTCGACATCCTGAACGAACAGGCCGCCACGCCTGACGAAGTCCACCCTCCGTCGCCTTTCACCGACGAGCAAGCCGACCGGGAATGGTGACCGAATCGGCAGGAATCGCGTCCGGATGGACGTAGAGCTCGAATCTCGCACTAAAATCGTGAAACCGTGCGTGAAATCCTCTCCGACCTCGTAGCCGAGCAGCAGTTCCTCGATCAGTACCTGCAACGGATATCGCTGAAGGACTGGGATCGCGCCACGGCCGCGAAGAAGTGGACGATCCGCGACACGATCTCGCACCTCGCCGACTACGAAGAGCTCGCGAGCCAGGTCATCGCCGGCACCGCAGACCTGTCCCGCTACAAGTCGGCCCCCGATCTCGACGCCCTCCGCCAGGAGGCGGTGGAGCGGGGCCGGCACATGCGACCCCAGGACGTCATCGAATGGTGGCGGGGTGGCCGGGCCACCGTCGTCGAGCCGCTCTCGCACATGAAGGAAACCGACAGGGTGGAGTGGATCCAAGGCGACATGAGCGCCAAGACACTCGCCACGCTGCGACTCATGGAGACCTGGGCGCACGGCCTCGACATCTACGCCACGATCGGCGAGGAAGTCATCGACACTCCCCGCATCCGCCACGTGTGCTTTCTCGGGTGGAAGACGCTCCCGTATGCGTTCAAGGCCGCGGGCGAGGACTTCGCTCCCGTCCGCATCGAGGTCATCGGGCCGGGCTACGTCAAGTGGGTCTATGGATCTCCCGATGCCGAGAACCTCATCAAGGGCAACGCATCGGATTGGGCACGGCTGGCGGTCCGCCGCACCACTCCGAACAAGACCCGGCTGAAGGCGACCGGCGACGCCGCCGAGCGGGCACTCGAACTGGTCAAGGCATATATCTGATCCCGCGGCACCGCGCCGAGACACCCGCTTCCGCATCGACGGGCCGATCGCCCGCCTCACCCTCGCCCGCCCGGAGATTCGCAACGCCCTGACCGACGAGCGGATCCTCTACGAGATTCGCTCCGCGTTCGACGAGGCCGACGCCGACCCCCGGGTGACAGTCCTGGTCGTCGATGCCGAAGGATCAGCGTTCTCCGCAGGCGGCAACGTCAAGGACATGGCCCAGCGCGCGGGGATGTTCGAAGGCGACCCCGAACAGCTCGTCGAGTCCTACCGCCGCACGATTCAGACCCTCACCACGACCCTGGCGACGACCGACCTCGTGACGATCGCCGCAGTCAACGGACCCGCGGTGGGGGCCGGTTTCGATCTCGCCCTGGGCTGTGATCTCCGGCTGGGAGGTACGTCGGCACGGTTCGGGCACACCTTCGTGGATCTCGGCATCCTCCCGGGAGACGGCGGAGCCTGGCTGCTCCCCAGAGTGGTCGGCTGGCAGCGGGCAGCCGAACTCGCGTTCACTGCCCGCATGATCGACGCCGACGAGGCGCGCGAACTCGGTGTGCTGCTGGAGGTGGTCCCCGACTCCGATCTGCCGGCACGAGCCGAAGAGCTCGCGACGACCATCGCCGCCAAACCCGCGCACTCCATCCGCCTCACGAAGCGGTTGTTCCGTCACGCGCGCACGATGGATCTGGCAGGTTTCCTCGATCTGACGGCGGCGCTGCAGGCCGTTGCCCACACCACAGACGCCCACGAGACGGCAGTCCAGAAGTACATCGAACGTCTCGGTGGTCGCTGAGACACATCGGGTCAGCACTCGTCCCCAGCTCAGGTGACGGAATGTCCCCGCCTCGAGTTCCGCGTTTCCCAGGTCATGTGACCCAGATACGCCGCCAGCATCGAGATCGGCGCCACCAGCCCGGAGCCGGCCGAGACCAGCGCCCGGATCAAAATCTCGAGGGCCAGTAGTGGGCCGGCCAGCAACGCCTGCACCCCTGTGCCGGCGGCGGCCAGCCACCCCAGCAGGCGCCCATAGAGCGATGTGTCCGTGATCGGATCGAGGCTGATCGGTTCGAGGTGAACGGGATCGGTGAGCCCGCCCACCGCCGACAGCACCGTGAGGGCATCCGGGTCGGCCGAACGGGATCCCACCGACTCCCCGCCCCCACCTGAGACTCCGCCCGTGCCGCGGTCCACCACAGGGAGGGTGTGGTCCTCATCCAACATTCGGTCCGGCTCGTCGGTGTTCTGCTCCGGCACCGAGGTGGTCGTCGTGCTGGTGCCGACGGCGCTGGGGGTCGTGGTCGTGGTCGTGGTCGTGGTCGTGGTCGTGGTCGAAACGTCCTCGGTGGAGGGGTCCGTCGTCGATGCCTCATCTTCGTCAATGATCGTCTCGGCGGTGGCGTCGACCACATCGGTCAGATCGTCCGACGTCTCCTCCACGAATCCGACGGCGTCTTCCACCGGTTCATCGAGAGCCGTATCAGTCGACGCGGCAGTGTCGTCAATGAGATCGCCTCCGGACTCGACAGTGTCGTCGACGGTATCCGTGAGACCCCCGAGGAGATCGGCATGCGCAGGGGCGATCGGAGCGAACATCGCGGTCGCCACCACACAACACATCACGAACCGAAACGCCCCGCCCGATCGAAACATGCCATGACCATCGGCAGCACTCGCCGATATCTTGAGGCTCCCCACCTCAAGCTCCGTGTGGCGAGTGCCGATGGTCCTCTGTGCGCTTCCGACCATCCACCCAGGCACGCGGCACGACGCTCCTGGCCGCCTTCGCGATGCTCTTGGTCCTCGCCGCCGCCGTCACGTTCGCCCGATCGGATCAGTCGTTGCGCGTCGCCGAGGACGCCATGGTGCTCCGCCATGCCGAACGTGGCAGCGCCGCCACGTCCATCTACCGCGCCAACCTGGCGATCGCGGTCGTAGCCTCGGCAGCCGACTCTTCGTCCACGTCAGTCCGGGCCATCGAAGCGTCCCAGTCGGCGCTCGATCGATCGGTGGGGGCCTCGCAGTCGATCGACGATCCGTCGCTCTCCCGGGCCGCGGACGATCTCGTGACGTCGCACCACCAGGTTGTCGCCCGACTCCACGCCGGCGAGGTCGCCGGCGCCGACCGTCTCGCCACAGAGGAGACACTGCCGCTGGTCGGTCGCCTCCAGGAGGCGTTCGCCACGCACGCGGCAGAAGCGTCGTCTCGGATCGATGCAGAACACGCCTCGGCAGGTCAGACAGCCCGGATGTCTTCCTTCATCGTGGCGCTGATCGCTCCCGTACTTGCGCTGTGGGCCTACCGGCGATCTGCTCAAAGGCGACTGGAATCGGAGAGGACCGAAGCGGAACTGGCGCGCCAGCGCGACCTGTCCGCAGCCCAACAGGACCTCATCTCGGGTATGTCACATCAGCTTCGAACCCCGCTGACAGGCATTTATGGCTTCGCAGAGGCGCTCGTCTCCGACAGCGCCACCGGGACACCCGACGCGTCGTTCGTCCGGGAGGCAGGTCAGACGATTCTGGGTGAATCCAACCGGTTGCGGGCGATGGTCGATGACATCCTGGTGACCGCTCGCGCCCAGGCCGGCGAACTCGCCTACGGGCACGCGCCGTACGATCTGCGCGCCGAGATCATGGCGGCGGTGGAGCCGTTCGTGGGCCTCGGAGCCACGATCGAAATCGATTGCCCCGCCGCGACCGCTTCGGGTGATCGCCTCCGGGTACGTCATGTCTTGCGCAACCTCATCGACAACGCGCTCCGTCATGGCAGACCGCCGATCCGCATCGTCGGAGTCGGGGGCGCAGAGTTCGAACTGAGGATCGAAGATCACGGGGATGGACCTCCGACGGGCGACGTCTTCCGGTCGTTCGTCCACTCCGGGGAGGACGCCCTCATCACGGGAAGCGTGGGGCTGGGTCTCAGCGTGTGCAAAGCGTTGTGCGACGGCATGGGAATCCAGCTGGACATGCGTCGGCGGGACGGCGTGACGCAGGTCGTCCTGCGGTGGCAGGCTTCGGCGGTCACGCAACCGGCGGAGAATCGATCAGCCGTCTCCGCCTGATCAGCGGCCGACGGTGAAGCCCGCCTTCACAAGCAGGCGCAGCAACGCGGGCACAGGCTCCCGGAACTGGGCCGACCGCAAGACGTCGTCGTAGTGCTCCATGAAGTGCACGAGCGATTCGATCACGTGTCCCAGGGCGATCGTGTGCGGACCCGACGACGCGCTCTGACCGAATGCCACCATGCGGGTTCGGATCTCGCCCCCACCCCGGGCCGGGTCGAAGGATATACCGCCCTGGGACAGTCGCTCCACGACGCCATCGATCCCCTCGGGGTAGAGCCACTGCATGCGGCGCAGCACCGACTGCAGCACCTTGGGACGCGACAGCGAGGGGTTGAAGACCGCTTCGCCCTGTTTGACCTCCCCGACGATGACATCGACCCGCTCTTCGGACAGGTCGAGCTCCGCGTCGGCGATCATCAGCAGGCGTGCCTGGTCCGCAGCCGGCGCCTCGGCGACGTAGGTGTCACCCGGGAATCGCAGGGCGACGATGTCCACATCGGTGAGGGTATCGTAGGTGCCATCGGCGTTGCGGGCTTGTACTTCGAGTTCTGACAACGTCAGATATCCGTTGAGCCGCAGATACGACTCGACGAGGTTCACGGCGACATCCATGGCCCCGATTGTGGTCGAACCGCGGCACGTTCCGCGATTCCGTCCGGATTCCCGGCCGCCGAGGCTGCCCACACTTGGGTCGGTGGCCCCATGGTTATCCACAAGGGCGTAACGCACCATGTTCGCCGGGGACTATCAGCAGGACAGGGCGGAAAGGCACGATGGACTCGCTACTCGCAGCAATGGAAGGCGTGGTCGAAGACCTCTACGGTCACGTCCATCGGGTCAGTGCGACGTCGTCTGCGATCGGGCGCTACATGGGTCTCGACGAACTCGACATCGATCGCCTGACCACCGTCGGCGTGCTGCACGACGTCGGGAAGATCCATGTGGATCCCGTCATCCTCGCCAAGCCCGGCCCCCTCGAGGCCGAGGAACTCGTCCGCATGCGCCGTCACCCCGAGTTCGGTTTCGCCATGACCGTCGACCTCTTCGACAGAAACGTCTCCGAAGCGATCCTGCATCACCACGAGCGCTACGACGGCCACGGATATCCGTACGGCCTCGCCAATGAGGAGATCCCGCTTCTCGCCCGGATCGTTCTCGTGGCTGACGCCTTCGACGCCATCACCAGCCATCGCAGCTATCAGCCCGCGCTCCCCGTCGAGTGGGCCCTGCAGGAAATCCGCCGCTGTGCGGGAACCCAGTTCGATCCACTGGTCGTGGATGCGTTCACGGAGATCGCCGGATTGGGCACCTTGCACGGCATCGTTTCCCGGACCGCCCGAGTCGCCACTCAGGTCTGAACCGAAAAACGTTACGTCACCCGCTCCCGATACAGTCGGGATGTGGCCGGCTCCGACGTTCTCGACCTGTTCTCCCCGGCGACCCGCGCCTGGTTCGCGGCCTCGTTCCCGGCGCCGACCGAAGCCCAGCAGATGGGGTGGCCGGCGATCGCATCAGGATCGCACACCCTCATCCATGCGCCGACGGGGTCCGGCAAGACCCTGGCCGCCTTCCTGGCGATGCTCGACACGCTGCTGCATGAGCCCGTGCCTGCCGCCGCGGACCGCTGCAGGGTTCTCTACATCTCGCCGCTAAAAGCACTCGCCCACGACATCGACCGGAATCTGCGGGCACCGCTCACAGGCATCCGCCATGCGTCCGAGCGCCTCGGACTCGAGGCGCTCACGCCTGTCGACACGTTTCTGCGGACCGGGGACACACCTGCGGCCGACCGCCGGAGGATGCAGCGGACCCCGCCGGACATCCTCATCACCACGCCGGAATCGCTGTACCTGATGCTCACCAGCCAGGCGAGGGACGCCCTCCGTTCGGTCCGGTGGGTGATCTGTGACGAGGTGCATGCCGTGGCCGGCACCAAGCGGGGTGCCCACCTCGCACTGTCACTGGAGCGACTCGAAGAGCTCACGGCAACGCCACCCCAGAGAATCGGACTCTCCGCCACCCAGCGGCCCCTCGAGACGACAGCGAGGTTTCTGGGCGGAGGCACCCTCGTCGACGACACGTGGACCGAACGGCCGGTCACCATCGTCGACGCTCCGGGGACGCGCCAGTTCGACATCGAACTCGTGGTTCCCGTCGAGGACATGACCGAACCCGCAGATCCCGATCCACTCGACCCTGATGCCACCCGCACCCGGTCGATCTGGCCGGCCGTGTATCCACGAATTCTCGAACTCATCGAGCAGAACTCGTCGACCATCGTCTTTGCCAACTCCCGGCGCCTCGCAGAGCGGATCTGCGGCGAGGTCAACGCACTCGCCGGGTCCGAGATCGCTCGAGCACATCATGGCTCGGTCTCCCGCGAGCAGCGGATGCAGATCGAAGAAGCGCTCAAACGCGGAGACCTGCGGGCCGTGGTGGCCACCTCGTCGCTCGAACTCGGCATCGACATGGGCGCCGTCGATCTCGTCATCCAGATCGAGTCTCCGATCTCGGTGGCATCGGGCCTGCAGCGAGTGGGCCGCGCCGGTCACCAGGTCGGCGCAGTGTCGGTGGCGAAGGTCTTTCCGAAGTACCGAGGCGACCTGCTGTTGTCGACCGTCCTCGTGGACCGAATGATCAAGGCCCTCGTCGAACCGACCGTGCTCCCCCGGAATCCGCTGGATGTCCTCTCCCAACAGCTCGTTGCATCCGTCGTCGTGGAGGATCGAGATGCCGATGACCTCTTCGACATCGTCCGCCGGGCTGCGCCGTTCGCCGAATTGCCGCGCGCCGTGTTCGACGCGACGCTCGACATGCTGGCGGGCCGATACCCCTCCGATGTGTTCTCCGAGCTCCGGCCGCGAGTCAACTGGGACCGACTGGGCGGCGAGGTCTCTGCGCGTCCTGGGGCACGCCAGCTCGCGGTCGCGAATGCGGGAACGATCCCCGATCGGGGCCTGTTCCGGGTCGCCCTCCCCGACGGAAGCCGCGTCGGGGAACTCGACGAAGAGATGGTCTACGAGTCCCGGGTCGGCGATGTCTTCGTCCTGGGAGCATCGGCGTGGCGCATCACCGAGATCGGCCCCGACAGGGTCGAAGTGATTCCCGCACCTGGCGAACAATCGGCCAAGATGCCGTTTTGGCATGGCGACAGTCCGGGGCGACCCCTGGAGACCGGCCGGGCCGTCGGTGCCTTCATCCGGGAGATGGCGGGCCTGAATCACGACGAGGCTCGATCCCGACTCACCGAGAGCTATCGCCTCGACGAGTGGGCGGCCACGAACTTGCTCGGCTACCTCGCAGAGCAGCGAGCTGCGACCGATGTTCTCCCCACCGACCAAACCATCGTGGTGGAGCGGTTCCGCGACGAGATCGGTGACTGGCGCGTCGTGATTCTGTCGCCGTTGGGCGCCCGAGTGCACGCTCCCTGGGCGATGGCGGTGACACAGCGCCTGCGGTCACGCTACGGAACAGACGTCGACGTGATCTGGTCCGACGACGGAATCGCGTTCCGGTTCCTCGATGCCGATGAGGCGCCATCGGCCGCCGACCTCATGCCGGAGCCTGAAGAAGTGGAATCCCTTCTGACCGACCACCTCGCCGACACTGCCTTGTTCGGCGCCCGTTTCCGCGAAGCAGCCGGACGGGCGCTCCTTCTCCCCCGGCGTCGCCCTGGTCAGCGCACCCCGCTGTGGCTGCAACGACGCCGGGCGGCCGACCTCCTGGGCGTGGCCAGGAACTTCGGAACGTTCCCGATCATCCTCGAGGCATACCGGGAGATCCTCCAGGACGACTTCGACCTGCCGGCCCTCCAGGAAGTCCTTTCCGCGATCCGTTCCCGCACGATCCGCGTTGCCGAAGTCGACACGCACAGTCCGTCGCCGTTCGCCTCCTCACTGTTGTTCGCCTTCGTGGCGTCGTACCTCTACGAGGGAGACACTCCACTCGCGGAGCGACGAGCCACCGCCCTGACACTCGACCGCGACCTGCTCAGGGAACTCCTCGGGGAAGGAGAGCTCCGTGAGTTGCTCGACACCGACCAGCTCGCAGCCTTGGAACTCGAATTGCAGTGGCTCACCGCGGAGCGCAAGGCGCGGCATGTCGACGCATTGGCGGACTTGCTGCGGGATCTCGGTCCGCTGAGCACCCACGAGATCTCCGTTCGGAGCCTCGTCCCCGATGTCGACTCGGCGCTGGCCGAGTTGGAGGCCGGCAGACGGGTGATACGGATTCATTGGGGAGGCCGCCGGCTGTGGGCGGGAATCGAGGACGCCGGGCGGCTGCGGGATGCCCTCGGGATCCAACCACCGCAGGGAGTGCCGTACAGCTTCTTGGAACCGGTGGCGGATCCGCTTGGCGATGTCGTGGGACGCTTCGCCCGTACCCGAGGACCATTCTCCGAGACGGAGGCCGCGACAGCCCTGTCGCTTCCTGTCGGGGTCGTACGCACCGCCCTCGAACAACTCGAGCGGGCGGGGCGGACAGATCGCGGAGCCTTTCGGCCGGGGGGAGCCGGGAGCGAGTGGATCGACACCGAAGTGCTGCGCCGGCTGAAGCGCCGATCGCTGGCCGCACTTCGCTCCGAGATCGAACCAGTCGAACCCGCCGCCCTCGGCCGATTCCTCCCACAGTGGCACGGCGTCGTGGGTGGACCCGCCCATGGCCAAACGGCCCTCGCCGACGCCATCGGCAGGCTGGAGGGCTTCGCCTTGCCGGCGTCGACGCTCGAACGCGACGTCCTGGCAGCGCGGTGCTTCGACGCGTCGGCCGGACTCGACCGGCTCGCCACCGGCGGAGACCTCGTCTGGGTGGGCCGAGGGCCGCTCGGGAGCCGGGACGGGCGCGTCGCCCTCTACAGCGGTCAACGCCTCGGACTCCTGTGGTTGCCACCATCTGTCGACGCCCCCGAGGGTGAGCTCCATCACGCCATCCGCGCTCATCTCGATCGTCGAGGCGCAAGCTTTCTCAACGCGATCTATCAGGCGTGCGGTGGTGGAGACCTCGGCAATGTCCTCGATGCGCTGTGGGACCTCGTGTGGAGCGGTGAAGTCAGCAACGATTCGCTCGAGCCCCTTCGGGCGTTCGTGGCGGGTCGTCGAGGTACATCGAAACGTCGGGGGCGGCCCTCGTTGTCGTCATCGTTCCCCCGTCATGCCAGCGGTCGCTGGTCTCTGGTGCGCCATCTGCTGGAGGACGCAGCCGCGGCATCGGACACCGAACGCGCCACCGCCTGGGCCGAACAGATCATCGGGAGACACGGAGTCGTCACCCGGCCGGCGGTTCTGAGCGAGGGAATTCCTGGCGGTTTCTCCTCGCTCTACCCCGTCCTCCAACGCATGGAGGAGACCGGACGGATCCGGCGAGGGTATTTCGTCGAAGGGCTGGGCGGTGCCCAGTTCGCCACCTCGGGGGCAGTGGACAGACTGCGTTCCGCGGCCGGCGATGACATCGTTGTCCTCGCCGCCTCCGACCCTGCGAACCCATACGGAGCCGCTCTGGCCTGGCCCGAACTGGACGGTGGCCGCATCGGCCGTTTCGCAGGTTCTCATGTGATCCTCGCGGGGGGAAGACTGGTGGGCTTCGTCGACGGGTCGAACCTGCGGATCTTCGACCACGACCCTGATCTCCGACATCCGATCGGGGCGGCCGTCGCTGCGACGGCCTCGCGACACCGATCTTTCCGAGTCGACCGCGTCGACGGGGCGGGTGTGCACGGTTCCCCATGGGCCCCGGTGCTTTCCGAGATGGGCTTCGCCGCGACATCTCGCGGCCTGGCCTACCGCGGAAGACCCAATGCCCGAGGGTGACACCTACACCCGAGCGGCAGCTGTCGCGCGGCGCGTCCTCGAGGGTCACACGGTCCTCGGCGTTGCGGGAGTGCCCGACATCCGTCGACGCGCCGACCGCGTGATCGGCCACGTGGTCTGCCAGATACGAACGATCGGAAAGCATCTCCTCATCGATCTCACGTCGGGATGGACCATCCATGTGTGGCTCGGGATGCCGGGGCGCGTCACCGTCGCCGAGGGTTCGACTCGGTCATTCATCGGCGAGCGCCCGCGAGGGCCTACCCAGAGCTTTCGGACCGGAGCGACCCGTCTCCGCCTGGAAACCAGCCAGGGCACAGTGACGGTGCAAGCTGCTCCAACGGTTGAGATCGTGCGGCGCCGCGTGATCGACGCTTCGTTGAAGTCACTGGGGACCGACGTCCTCGCCGACCCGTTCGATTGGGACTCGTACACAGCACGCGCCGAGCGGGTGGATCCGGCCCGCCCGGTCACCGACGTCATCATCGACCAGCGCGTGCTCGCCGGAATCGGCAACGAGTACAAGAACGAGATCCTGTTCCTCGAGCGACTCGATCCACTCACCCGCTGGGAACAGCTCAGCACTGCTGACATCGAGGCTCTGGCGCGTCGGGCGATCGCGCTCATGGGACCGAACGCCACCCGCTCCCGCCGGATCACCACTGGAGCGGCCAACCCGGGGGGCGAGCGGTGGGTGTACCAGCGAGCGGGCCTCGGGTGTCGTCGCTGTCGAAGCCCGATCCGCGTTGCCGAGATGGGTAGCCCGCCACGGCGGACCTTCTGGTGTCCCGTATGTCAAGCACCGAGAACGCCGAACCTGTAGCGTAGTGGTGCAGAGACTGCGTCGACGTTGCAGCTAATGCAACAACCCCGGGAGGGACCAGCGAAGATGGACGGGGCAGGAACCCATCAGTCACTCAGACGCGCCATCGCCATACTCCGCGTATTCTCGGAATCCGAACCACATCTCTCGGTCTCGGAGATCGCCCGACGGCTCGACCTGCACAAGAGCACGGTCTCGCGGATCCTCGCGACCCTGGCCGACGAAGGCATCGTCTGGCAGAACTCGGGAAGCGGCCACTATGCACTGGGACTCGGCTTGGTCGAACTCGCCGGCGTCGCGCTCGGGGAGATCGACGTACGAGCGGCCGCGATGCCGCACATCGAACGCCTCGCCGCCGAGGTCGGCGAGACCGTCACGGTCTCGGTTGTGGGCGGCCACGAGGCCGTCACTGTCGCCCACGCCGCCTCCAAGCACGCCGTCCGACATGTCTCCTGGATCGGACGGCGCATTCCGCTGCCGACCACCGCGCCCGGCAAGGTGCTCCTCGCCGCGATGATCGCAGTCGACCCCGACACGCCGATCCTCCCGACGGCAAGCTCCGCACCCCTGGTGGCCGGTTCCGAGCTCCGTTCGGAACTTGGCGTCGTGCACCGACGGGGATTCGCCACCGAGGTCGACGAATTCGAGTCCGGAGGTGCGGGGATCGCGGTTCCCGTCCAGGACGCCGGCGGTGCGGTGGTGGCAGCCGTCTCGGTCAGCGGGCCAGTCGAGCGGTTCGGAGCGGACGAACGTCTGGCCGCGATCGCGGCCCTCCGTCGGACCGCCGCCGAGATCGCCTTCGAGCTGGGTGCACGGCGGGAGGCGTCGGCATGACCACCCAACCCATGGTTCTCGAACCCGCTGAGGTGGTGCCCCGAAGGATGTTCGCCCATCCCGACCACGTCTCCTCGGATCGGTCCACGCTGTGTCTTCTCGTCCGCGACATCGCCCGTCGCATCGCCGGCACGAACGAGCCTGTCGAGGCGTGGGATCCCTCCGCCGAAGACTGGTTCCGCCATGTCATCATTCCCCGCCCGGAAGCATTCGCCGACCACGAGCGTCTGACGGTGGTCGGGTTCTTCGGCCGCAGACGCGATCTCGTCTCCCTCGAGGTCGCCCGAGCCATTCAGGACATGAGCGACCTTTTGGACCGGAGAATCCCGACCTTCACCAGTGTGCTCTCGTACACGACCCACCTCCTCGTGGATGAGCTCAACTACGCGAATCTCGTCCTGCTCGACTCACCGGAGGCCATTTCGACGTGGCGGCACACCGAGCCTCACCCTGCTGCGGCCGGATCCCTCTCCAAGGACTACTACGCATTCGTCCGGATCTACCACGGATCCGTCGCCACCCGCGACCTCGCACGCGAAGGCGCCGTCGTCCTCGAAAGGGTGAAGTACTGGGACTATCGGGATGATCCCACCTGGACGGCGATGCGCGAGCTCACGTCGTGACTCTCGGCGTCACGTCGTTGCTCTCCCCCGCTTCCGACCACCGGTTGCGCACGCTCACCGACGCGCTCGCGACCGCCGGCCATGCCGCGGGGTTCATCGACGGACCCTGGCAGGACCGATTCGACGCCATGCGCGACGGATCCGCCCCAGTTGGGTGGTTGTGCGGCCTGCTGCACGTCGAGCTCTCCAGTCATGGCGACTGGCCATATCGCGCAGTGGCGGCCCGACGGTCCACCAGGAACGGGTCACGGGGAGATCCCGTGTACTTCGGCGATGTGGTGGTGTCCGGCCGCAGCGACGTCCAGGACTTCCGCGACCTGCGCGGGTCGACGTTCGCCTACAACGAGACGGCCTCGCTGTCCGGATACCGGATGATGATCGACCACCTCGGCAGTGGGGACACCGACCTGTCGTTCTTCTCCGCCACAGTCGCCTCCGGGTCGCACTCGGCGTCGATGCGGCTCGTGGCAGACGGAGAAGCCGACTGCGCCATCATCGATTCGACGCTCATCGACGACGGCGTGGCAGGAACCCACGAGCTTCGCACGTTGGTGTCGGTCGGTCCGTACCCGGCACCGCCGCTGGTCGCTGCCCCAGGGCTCGAGGATCTCCTTCGTGCTGCGGCGATCTCGCGCGGATGGACGGGCGTTGACGACGACGACTACTCGACGCTCCGAGCCGCCCTCTGACCTCGCAGGTAGCGTTCCGGCGAACATGGCGCCAGAACTGACGATTCGCACCGGACATCCCGACTTCCTCGACCTCCCGTGGGACGTCACCCTCGCCGACTGGCAGGTTCGGAACATCGTCGAGCTTCCCAAAGGCATCTCACGCCACGAGGTGCGCTTTCTGCAGTATCCCGAAGGCCTCTACGCAATCAAGGAACTGCCGACCCGTGCCGCCCGCCAGGACTACACGGTGCTGCGATCCCTGGAGGCCTTCGGTGGCCCGGCCGTACGCCCCGTCGGGCTCGTCGAACGGCGCGATCCGGATCGGCACTCGGAACGCTCCGCAGCGCTCATCACCGCCTACGAGCCGTTCTCGTTCTCCTACCGCGAGCTCGTGCAAGGGCCCGGCTTCGGAGCACGGCGCACCCAGATGCTGGACGCGTTCGCCGGGCTTCTCGTCGAGCTTCACCTCGCAGGCGTGTTCTGGGGTGACTGCTCGCTGTCGAACGTTCTGTACCGCTTCGACGCCGAAGCGATCGAGACGGTGATGGTCGATGCCGAAACCGCCATCGTCTTCGATGAGGGTTCCCTGACCGACGGTCGCCGCAACGAGGACATCGAGATCATGATCATCAACGTGGCGGGAGGCATGGCCGACATCGCGGCATCGAACGGGATCGACCTCGACGACGCCGACCTCACCCTCGGCGAAGACATCGCCGAGCGGTATCACGGATTGTGGACCGAGCTGACCATCGAGCCGACCATCGCCGTCGACGAACGCTTCCAGATCGGGGCTCGGATCGACCGACTCAACGAACTCGGATTCAACGTCGAGGAGGTCGACCTGATCCCCCAGGACGAAGGCGGATCGCGTCTCAAGCTGAAGCTGAAGGTGGGAGGCCGCACCTTTCACGCCAACCGGCTGAAGGAACTGACCGGAATCGAGGCGCTCGAGCAGCAGGCCAAGCAATTGCTCGCAGATCTCTACTACTTCCAAGCGAATCAGGGGGTGACGAGTGCCACCGGCAAGAACGTCGCCGCCGTCCAGTGGCGCGTGTCGCATTTCGAACCGATGCTCGAGCGTCTCCGCCGGCTCCCCGGTGTCGTGGATCCGATCCAGGCGTACTGCGATCTCCTGCTCCACCGCTACGTCATGTCCGAAGGTTTCGGACGCGACGTTGGCATCGATGCGGCCTGGGACGACTGGATCTCCCGGGGCAAGCCCGGCTATCCCCTCGCGACAGATTGACCGGTCGGTCAGAGCCGTTGTCAGCCGAGCCGCGAGTAGACCGTGTTCCTGCGAACAGGGTTCCTGCCCGCCTCCAGGATGGCGGTCTCGAACTCCGAGGGAGTCATCTCCTGACCGTGGGCGGCGCCGGCGGACCGGGTGATGATCTCCCCCATCAGGGTTCCGCCCAGGTCATTGCATCCGGCGTCCAAGAGACGGGCACCACCGTCGAGACCCAGCTTCACCCACGAGGCCTGGATGTTGTCGATCAGTCCGTCGAACGCGAGTCGGGCAACCGAGTGAATCAGCACGGTCTCGTCCCAGGTCGGCCCCGGGCGGGCACGCCCCCGAAGGAAGATCGGAGAGCCCATGTGCACGAACGGGAGCGGGACGAACTCGGTGAACCCTCCCGTGCGCCGCTGGATCCGGCGGATCACCTCGTAGTGCGCTGCCCACGAACGCGGGTGATCGATGTGCCCGAACATCACCGTTGCCGTCGCACGCAAACCAAGCTCGTGAGCGCTGATCATCACGTCCGCCCACTGCGAGGTCCTGATCTTGTCAGGGCAGAGATGACGCCGGACGTCGTCGTCGAGGATCTCGGCAGCCGTGCCCGGCAACGACCCGAGCCCCGCATCCCGCAGGCGAACGAGAAACTCGCGGACGCTGAGATCCGCCGTCTCGGCGCCCTGCCACACCTCCAGCGGGGTGAACCCGTGGATGTGCATGTCGGGAAGGACCGCTTTGATCGCCTCGACCACACCCACGTAGAAGTCGCCCGTGAACTCGGGGTGTATTCCCCCCTGTAGCGTCACCTCCGTCGCCCCCCGGTCCCAGGCCTCCTGGGACCACTGCACGATCTCGTCGACTCCCATGAGATAAGGGTCACCGCGCAGGTTCAGACTGCGCGGACCCTTCGAGAAGGCACAGAATCCGCAGCGGAAGTAGCACATGTTCGTGTAGTTGATGTTGCGATTCACGACGTAGCTGACGTCGTCGCCCACGGTCCTGGCACGCAGGGCGTCGGCAACCCACGCCACCGCGTCGACCTGATCGCCCCGGGCGGCGAAGAGCGCCTCCAACTCGGCGGCGGTGGGAGGTGAACCTGCGAGTGAACGCTCGAGGATGGGGCGCAGCTCGCCGGCTCCCTCGAGCTGGGGAGGGGCCGAACCCTCCGCCCAGGCGGAATCTGCCCACTCCGCCGAGAGCCTGCCGGCGGGGACGGGGGGTCGCTCGTCCTTGCCGGGTGCCCATGAGTATCGGGGTCGGGCGGCACCTGAGGCGTCCACCTGTGCGAGCCACGCCGTGAACAGCTCGGAGGGGAGTTCGTCCCTGGCGTCGTCGATCTCCACGCCGGGAGGGAACGCACCGCGCTCGGTGAGCATCCGCCCTTCCAGAGCATCCCGAAGCTCACCGATGCGCTCTCCGCTCCAATCCCGCAGGATCAGGTCCCCGGCGCCGGCGGCCACCGCGGCCACCGCCTGGTCGACGTCGTCGACGAAGACGGACACCGTGACTTCCAGCCCCGGAAGATCGATCCGACGCACCCATTCGGCCACCGAGGACCGACCCACTCGAAGGAAGCCGGCACCCAGACGGGCGACGGCGTCCAGGGTGATCTCCCACGCATCGCCGGCGACGACGGTGATCCGCCACCCGCTCACACCCCTTCGCTCCACCGCCGATGTCGCCTCAGGACCGATCACGTAGCTCGCCGCGTCGTGCTCGATCGACATGCTCGCAACGAGGACCCGTTCGCCGGCGGCAACCGCGACCGCATCAGGGGAGGGCGTGGCCATTTCGACGACCGTCGTCCCCTCCCGACGCCGTGTCGCCGCCGAGATCGTGCTGAGCTCTTCGGCGGGGCGCGCGCGAACGAATGTGATGGGCGGGCTCATGATGTGGTCCTCTCGAGTCGGGAGATCTCTGCAAACCCCTCGTCATCCATCGAGACTGCCAGCTTGGGTCTCAGCCCCGGGTCGATCCAGTCGACACCGGTGTACTCGGGATACACCGGCAGACGAGCCTTGAGTTGGAAGCCTGCAGCAGCGGTCCTCTCCTCCAAGGTGTCCAGGTGCGGCCACGGCGCTTCCGGGTTGACGAAGTCGATCGTCAGCGGGGACACCCCGCCCCAGTCGTTGATGCCTGCGCTGAGATACGACTCGAAGCGGTCGGTCAGATTGGGAGGCACCTGCAGGTTCATCTCCGCTCCGAGGATCCATCTGGCGACGGCCACGACCCGACCGAACCAGGCAGGAATCGGCTCGGCGCTGCGACGCATTCGCGTGTTCGCCTTCGCTCGGAAGTTCTGGATGATGACCTCTTGGATGTGGCCACCGTCGCGATGAAGCTCGACGATTGCGAGCAGAGAGTCGACGATCTCGGCATTGGTCTCTCCGATCCCCACCAGGATCCCGGTCGTGAACGGAACCCGCTCCTCACCGGCGGAGCGGATCGTGGAGATCCGAACGGCCGGGTCCTTGTCCGGGCTGGCATGGTGCGGCATGCCGGGCTCGGTCAGACGCGGCGACACGTTTTCGAGCATCATGCCCATCGACACATTGGTGGGACGGAGCAGGCGGATCTCTGCGGCGTTCATCACCCCGGGGTTGGCGTGTGGGAAGAGGCTCGTCTCACCGACGACCAGGCGCGACATCTCCTCGACATATTCGAGCGTCGAGGTGTGCCCTTTGGCCTCCAGGAACGCCCGCGCCTGGGGCCATCGGTGCTCGGGTCGGTCGCCGAGAGTGAAGAGCGCCTCGGTGCAACCGCGCTCATCACCTGCCCTGGCGACGGCCAGGACCTCATCGGGCTCGAGGTAGACACCTCCGGCACCGGGCGGTTTCGCGAACGTGCAGTACGTACAGACGTCCCGGCAGAGGGTGGTCAGCGGGATGAAGACTTTCCGACTGTACGTGACGACGTTCCCATGACCCTCCCGGCGGAGTCGATCAGCCCACGCGAACACGAGCGATGCGTCGAGCCGCCCATCGAGGTAGGCGATCGCCTGTTCACGATCGACCGGGGGAACTGGAGTCATCGCAGAACCGTATCAGCGGCAGACACTCGCAGGGTCAGCGGATAGGCAGGCCGGCTTCGCCGACTGTTTCTCTGTTCCGCCCGAAAAAGCTTCGCTTTCGGGCGGGAAGCCCACGGATGGGGCTCGCAGCTCGCCCAATCCGCCCGGCTTCTGAGGATCAGATGCCACGACCGCGCCGCCGGATCTAGTGGTCCGCTACTAGCC
>JBBDHV010000019.1:0-5396 GCA_040880725.1 Acidimicrobiia bacterium | reverse complement strand
CGGGGTCGGCTTCGAGCTCGAAGACCAGATCCTCTTCTGCTTGGAGTTCGGCCTCGGTCAGCGTGTCGAACATACGTTCGATCATAACAGAGCCCCACGACAGAATCCAGACCCCTGACGGTGACGTGTCGGCGCCCTCTATCCTGCCGATCGTGCCAACGTTTCGAGCTGACATTCGCGAGATCTCTCCCTACACGCCGGGACGCAGCATCGAGGAAGTGGCACGGGAGAACGGTTTCGATCCGGCCGAGATCGTCAAGCTGGCTTCCAACGAGTCTCCGGTCCCGCCCGTGGAGGCCGTCCAGGCGGCGATTCGGGACGCCGCCGCAGGCGTGTTCCGTTACCCCGACAATGAAGCCGTCGCGCTCCGCGCGGCGATCGCAGCGGATGTCGGAGTCGAAGCCGCCAATGTCTGGGTCGGAGGAGGGTCATCGGAGCTCCTGCGGGTGATCGCCATGGCAGTCGGCGGCCCCGGGACGTCGGCGGTCTACGGATGGCCCTCATTCATCATCTACCGGTTGGCGTCCATCCTGATGATGGCCGACCGGATCGAGGTGCCTTTGCGGGACCACCTCCACGATCTCGATGCGATGAGTGCGGCCATACGAGAAGACACGACCGTCGTGTACGTGTGCAACCCGAACAACCCCACTGGCAGCCACGTGCCGGCCGACGCAGTGGGCCGCTTCGTGGAGTCCGTGTCGGAGTCGGTGCTCGTGGTGATCGACGAGGCCTATCACGAGTATGTGACTGCTCGGGACTACGCCAGCGCCGTCCCTCTTGCCCTGGAACGCCCGAATGTCGTGGTGACACGTACGTTTTCGAAGATCCACGGGCTGGCGGCACTCCGGGTGGGCTATGCGATCGCCCGTGCCGAGACGATCACCGAACTGAAGAAGGCCCAGGCGCCGTTCACCGTCACCACGCTCGGACAGGCTGCGGCGGTGGAGTCGCTGCGCCACGGCGACGAGATCGACGCCCGGCGGCGTCACAACGAGTCGGAACGTTCGAGGTTGGAGGCGGCGCTGTCCGGTCTGGGAGTCGACCACGTCCCCTCACAGGCGAACTTCGTCTATCTGGACGCCTCCAAGGTGTCCGATCCGGCCGGGGCGTACCTTGGGCACGGGATCATCGTGCGGGTCTTCGGCGGCTGGTTGCGTGTGACAGTGGGCTCGAGCGCTGAGAACGACCGGTTTCTCGATGCGACTCGGAGCATTTTCGGCTGATCCGACGCCCCGTCGGATTCCGCAAAGACTCTTCGAGCCACTACCTTTTCTGCGACAGGTTTTGCTGTCGTCCCACTTCCAAGACCTCGAGGATCCCGTGAGAAGCGTCATCCGCGCCCTGGCCGCGTCCGTGCGTCGAGCACCCGTCGCAGTCGTCGTCGTCACCATCGTCCTGTTCGGAATATTCGGCTACCTGGCCGGACAGGCAGAGATCAGCCAGGGCAACGAAGGGTTCTCGCCGGACAACCCTGAACTTCTTGCCTCGGAGCGTATCTCGGACCTGTTCGGGTCGAGTGCCCAGGAGTCGGTGATGCAGATCATCGTGCGATCCGACGGCGGAGACGTGTTCACGACGGATGCCTTGACGCTTGTCACCGACATCGAAGAGGCACTCCGCGCCAGCGACGGCGCAGACGGGATCTCCGACACCCCGGACCGACCGGGAGTGGTGTCGTTTCTCGCTCCGGTCCAACAGGCCGCGGCCCAGGGTGCGCCCATGTCCGACGACGCCGCCGTGAAGGAGGCATACACCTCCGCGCTGGGTGATCCCGAGGCAGCAGCGCAGCTCGGCTTCGTGACCGCGCTCCTGAATCAGGACGCCGACGCGTCGACCGCATCGGCCTCTTCCGCGTTGCTGCTGGTGTTCGTCGAGTCACCGGACGTCGAGGACCCCGACGAGGCGTTCGACGCGATGATCGAGACCGAGTCGGCACTTGCCGACGCGGCCGAATCCGTCACGGTTCCGGGGGGCTACGAGGTGTTGGCATTCAGCTTCTCGCTCCTCTTCGCCGAACAGGACGACTTCACCTCCGAGGTGGGACGTCTTTTCGCCTACGCGGCGCTGATCATCCTGGTGATTCTCGGCTTCGTGTTCTGGCTGGCTCCTCGAGGCAACTCGACTCGCCTCCAGTCGATTCGCAGGACCGTCGCCGACACCCTGCTGACACTCTTCGCGATCTTCGCCGCCATCTCGTTCATGCAGGGCATCGGAGTGCTGTTGATCGAGGCCGGACTGATCGGCTCCTTCAACCCGGTCACCCAGATCATCCCGGTGCTCCTGATCGGACTCGGTGTCGACTACGGAATCCACTTGACCTCCCGATATCGCGAGGAGATCGGTACCGGACACGATGTCGATGGGGCCATCGGCAGAGCCATCGGCACCGTGGGTGTCGCGCTGGCCCTCGCCACCGTCACGACCGCCATCGGGTTCCTGACCAACATCTTCAACCCCGTGCCTGCCCTGAAGGACTTCGGTGTCCTGTCGGCAGTCGGGATCGTCGTCTCGTTCCTGCTGATGCTGACCTTCGTTCCCGCCGCGCGGAGCCTGCTCGATCGTCGGGCACAGGCCGGTGGTCGCCTTCCCATCGACGCCATGGGTGCATCCAGTGAACGGATACTGCCCAGGATCATCGAGAAAGCGTCGATACTCGCCGAGCGCGCCCCGGTGCCGACCCTCATCGTCGCGTTCATACTCGGTGGACTCGGCATCTTCGGGCTCACTCAGCTCGAGACCCGATTCTCGTTCACCGACTTCCTCCCCGAGGACGCACCGGCAGTCGAAACGCTGGGGATCCTGCAGGACGAGTTCGGTGGGGGCCTCGGAGAGTCGACATCCGTACTCATCGAGAATGACGGGGGTCTGGCGACCGCCGAAGTCCACAACGCACTCGTCGAAATCGACGGCCGGCTGGCCGGAATACCGAATGTCGTGACGTTCTCCACGCCCGTAGGCAACGTCGCATCGGCAAACTCACCCTTGGCGCTGCTCCGCCGGCAACTCCAGGGAGGTCCTGAAGTGGCGCCACCCGCCGTGCTCGCCGCGGCGGGGCAGGTGGGGCTCGGCGAGGACCTGACGGTGGCACCCGGGACGGACGTCACGCCATTGTGGGACGCCCTCTATGAGGTGGTCCCGGAACAGGCCGGCGCCGTGCTGCATCGCAGCGACAGCGGGAGCTACGACGCGCTCCTCGTCGACATCCAGAGCCAGGCAGGTGAGGCAGGCGCCGGACAGCTGAGAGACGATCTCACGTCGGCGTTCATGCCACTGTCGGACATCGACGGAGTCACGGCGATCGCCACATCTCAAGAGATCATCTCCGAGGTCATCATCGACGCGCTGGCCTCCAGCCAGACCCAGTCGCTGCTGATCACCCTCGTCATCGCCACGATCGTGTTGATGATCAGCTTCTGGTTCGAGAACCGCCGCCCCATGCTCGGCGTGCTGACGATGTTGCCTGTCGCACTCGTCGTGTTCTGGACCTACGGCATGATGTACGCCACCGGCATTCCGTTCGGCCCTGTGACCGCCACTCTGGCCGCCCTCGCGGTCGGGATCGGCGTTCCGTTCACGATCCACATCGCCCGACGGTTCGAAGAGGACCGGCAGCGTTTCGACGCGTTGGAAGATGCGCTCCGATCGACCACCCGGCACACGGGCGGCGCCCTGGCAGGCTCGGCGTTCACGACGATGGCGGGATTCGGAATCCTCATGACATCGACGCTCACGCCGTTCCAGCAGATGGGTCAGGTCACGGTGTACGCGATCGGGCTGTCGCTCATCGGAGCCGTGCTCGTGCTCCCGTCGCTACTGGCGCTCTGGGAACGCTGGCACCGGGCGCGAGGTACCGCCGCGGTCGATCAGCCCACCGAGTCGCTGGTCTGAAGGATCTCAGCTCTGCGGTGAACCCCACCTGAATCGTGGGATCCACGGCACCGCCGCGGCGTGGGTTTGTGACGACCCGTACACGAGGAGCGCCAACATCACCCCATAGATGGGGAGATGGCCGATGAGTTCGCTCGCGCCGAAGAAGAACAAGGTCGCGTTGAACGGAATACCGGCCACGATGACCGCGATCTGTGGGAGCGCTCCGCTGATGATCAGCAGGCCGAATAGCAACTCGATTGCCCCGGCGATCCTGAGGAACTCGAGGTTGGAGATCTCCAGTCCGACCGCTTGTGCGAGGTTGAGGATCGGATAACGGTCGATGAGCACCAGGCCGATCTCCGGCCGGACGAGCTTCTCGGTTCCGGACAAGACGATCAGCGCACCGCCGGCGGAAAGACGCATGAGAAAAAGGGGCATACGCAGCGTCCGGTTCGACACCTCCACCGCGCCGTACCGCTCGGAACCCGGTGGGATGAACACGAGGAACAGTGCGATACCGAGGAGGTCGACTCGTTCGAGAATCGCCACGGGCCCGTATGCAAAGATTCCGATTGGCCCGGACGCGACGAGTGCCGCTGCGGCCCATCGGATGTTCCAGCCGCTGACCAACCACACACCCAGAATTCCTTCGACGATGGCGAGCAGTGTGCCGGCCGTCGTCAACGGCAGGCCGAGACCCGGTGCCAGATAGGTCCCGCCATACGCCTGGGCGATGAGGGAGACCCCGGCGTGGATTCCGAGAATGCGCGGGATCCAGGGGACCAACCCACTCAACCTCGACAAGAACGACAGTTCGGGCCGAGGCAGCCTCGTGGCCACCCATCTCCAGCCGATCGCCACCACAAGGGCGCCGGTGACGAGCATCAGCGATCGGACCTCGAACAGGAAGCCGAAGTCGTATGCCGGTCGTTCGTCGGTGAACCAAGTCGTGTGGGCGAATACCACCATCGGGGTCATCGTACGGAGGTCGCAGGTACTGTCCGCCGGACGCCAGCGAAGAGGAGCGAACCGTGCCGGAACTCGAACACTTCTGCACCGTCAAGGCGACGATGCAACCCCGCGTCGTGGGGAACGGACCGTCCGGTATGCGGGTCGATTTCCCGTTCGAAGGTACGGCTACCTCCCCGCACTGGGACGGTGAACGGCCCGTGACGGGAGTGGACTACGTCACCTTCCGAGCAGACGGCAACATGTCGCTCGACATTCATGGAGTCATCGGCGAAAAGCGCGAGTCGGTCGGCTACACCGCCACCGGGGTCAGCATCTCCGTGTCGAAAACCGAAGCCCATCCCAAAGAACTCATCACCTTCCACACCGGCAACGAAGACCTCGCCTGGCTGAACAACGAAGTCGCTGTCGCCCTCGGCAAAGGCGTCGACGGCAACATCGACCTCGAGATTTACTTGATCAAGACTGTTTGATTGTGCAGGGGGGCGACCCCCCGGCACCCCCCGGACGGCGCGGCTGCCTCGACGAGTACGGCGGGGGTGTCACTCAATGAC
>JBBDHV010000018.1:22153-35951 GCA_040880725.1 Acidimicrobiia bacterium | reverse complement strand
GCCAGCGCCGATGGTACTTGGGGGGCGACCCCCTGGGAGAGTAGGTCACCGCCGGACATCAAATGTGAGAGGGCCATGGCACCATTCGCCATGGCCCTTTTTCTATTCCGACCACGATCGAGGATCCTGTCATGACTGACCGTTCTCGCCCCAGCGGGGGCCGCAACCCGAAACGACGCCCCCAGGGCGACGGGGGACGCCGCGGACCCTCCGACCGATCCGGACGGGGGAGCTCGGGTCCGCGTCAAGGCGGTCGCGATCGGGATCGGCCGGAACAGAGTTCTGGCCGATCCGCCAAGAAGGAGATCACGACCGGTACCGGCCAACTGCCGAAATGGATCCGTGACGAAATCCTGCACTCTGCCCCGAAGGAGCGCCGCGAAGCAGCCATCGCCGAACTCGAAGCCGGCCTCGCCGCGTACGCCGACGAACGATTCGGCAAGGCCGCAGGCGCTCTCCGACGTGCCAAGGAACTGGCGCCCCGCGCCGCCACCGTTCGAGAGATGCTGGGTCTCTCCGCATATGCGCTCGAACAGTGGCAGGAGGCGTTGCGCGAACTCCGGACATACCGTCGACTCACCGGGACGACCGATCACATGGCTGTCGAGATGGACTGCCTTCGTGCGCTGGGCAAGGTCGACGGAATCGACAAGACGTGGGAGTTGTTCAACGAACTCGGCGGAAGCCGCGAGGCCGAGGACGAGATCCGCGTCGTCTATGCCAGCACCCTGCTCGAACAGGGCGAACGAGAACGGGCATGGACAGTGATCAAACCGGGACGACTCGTGGCTGACCCGTCCGAGGGCATGCTCCGCAGGTGGGCGGTCGCGGCGCGCGTCGCCGACGCCAACAAGGACCGCGACACGGCCCGCACGCTGATCCTCGCAATCCGCGACGCCGATCCGAACATCCCCTGGCTCAGCCAGTACGACGACCTGCTCGCCTAGAACAGTCCTAGCCCCGAGCCGAAAACTGTCGGTCTCGGTCCATAGCGTGGATCCCGCACCTCCTCGTACGGTCGGGAGACAACCCGATGGACATCAATCTCGCTGTGTTGTGCGGCCGGCTGGCGACCGCACCCGAAGTGAGGGTCTACGACACGGGATCGCGCTGCATGCGGTTCCTCGTGACGGTTGCGGTCGAGCGACCGCGCCGCCGAATCGACGTGGTACCCGTCACCCTCTGGGATCCCCCCGCCCATCTCGCCGACGATCCGCCGGAACAGAACGCCCGAGTGTGGGTCACCGGGGTCGTGCAGCGTCGAGCACACGATGGGCCCGAGGGTCGACGGAGCCGAATCGAGGTCATGGCGGAGCAGGTGACCGTGCTCAACTCCGAGACCGTGGCCCGGGCCCGTTAGCCTCGCACGCCTGACCATGACCCACATCGCTGTCGCCGCTCCCAGCCCCGCAGCCGTGATTGCGGCCGAGCGGGCGCTTGGAGCGGGTGGCGGTGCCGTGGACGCCGCGCTCGCCGCGGCCATCGCGGCGATGGTCACCGAGCCGGGCGTGGTCGCACCGGGAGCGGGCGCCTTCGTCACCGTGTGGTCCCAAGACGACAATCCTGTCGTCTACGACGGCTACATGGCGGTGCCCGGTTTGGCGGACCGGCTTCCATCGCCGTTCCGGGTGCGTGGGCCGCATTCGGTGCCGCCCAGCAGGACTACGGCGAGATCGACTGGTCGGCAGTCATGGCGCCATCGGTGGATCTGGCACGACGCGGCACACCGCTCGGCGCGACATCGGCGCTGTATCTGGGGTATGCCCTCGAGTCGATTTTCGATGCCGACCCGACGGGTTCGCGGGCTCTCCGTCGCAACGGTCGTCCGTTGCAGGGCGGCGAGCGGGTCCGGGTCGAAGGGCTGGCGGAAACGCTCGAACACTTGGCGCTCGCAGGCACGGACGCCTTCTATCGCGGTGAACTTGCACAGAAACTCGGCGAAGACCTGCGTGCCCGCGGATCGCACCTCACGCCCGAGGATCTCGCTGCCTTCCGCGTGAACGACGCTCCCCACTGGAGATCTCGCTCGGTGGCTGGTCTCTCGCCACCAATCCGGCGCCTGCCGTCGGAGGAGCGGCCCTCGCGGCGCTGCTCGCCCTGGCGCCGGATGGAACACCTGGACAGCTGATCGAAGCCCAGCGACGGATCTACGGTTGGCGTCGAGACGGCGCGGATGTGGATGAACAACGGTCTCGGAGAAGTCGAACTCGTCGGGGAGCGAAATGCGCTGCGGCCCGGCGATCGCCTCAACTCGAACATGGCTCCCACCGTCGGGCGACATGTCGATGGGAGGCTGTTGGCAATCGGTTCGCCCGGAGCCGACCGCATCACGAGTGCCATCGCCCAGGCGTTGCTCTCCCTGGACCGCGGGATGACTGCGGCCGAGGCGGTCTCCGCCCCGAGAGTCCACGTGCACATCGACAGCTCGACGGTGGTTGCGTACGAGCCGGGACTGGAAATGCCCGAGATCGCCGACACTGTGAAGGCGTACGAGGAGTTGCACATGTATTTCGGGGGAGTCGGCCTTGCCATCGAGTCCCCCGACGGCACAATGGTCGCGGCCACCGATCCCCGCCGCAACGGCGCCACCCTCGTCCGCTGAGCGGGCGTCAGTCCACCACCGTCAGGATGACGTGGGAGGGGTGTTCGACCGAGTGATGAACGGTGTTCGTCGCCACCCGGGAGTGCGTGTGCCGTCCCATCGGTTCACCCGTGTTGGGGTTCACGTCGAAGCGGGGAAACGACGACGAGCTGACGAGAATCCGAATGCGGTGCCCGGCCACGAAACGGTTGGCGATCGGATAGAGAGGAAAACGCAGCTCGACCACTTCGCCCGGCACGAGGTCACGGGGCCGGTCCATTCCCCGGCGATACCGGGCGCGCATGATTCCGTCCCCGACGTTGAGGCGGTAGCCCTCGGGCCATTCCTCCGTCTCGGGGTAGACGTCCTGGACCATGACGAAGAAGTCCGTATCGGGGACGTCCGAGGAGATGTGGAGAACTGCCTCCACCGGCCCGATCGCTGCCAGATCCGTCTCGAGCGGCGGGGTGGTGAAAGCCAGCACGTCCTCGCGGGTTTCGAGCGGTCCGTACGGGGGCTGACATCCCCGGATGTCGGGCCGGGTGCGCTGATCGGCACCACCCTGAATCACCATCACCCGAACGAGCGCCAGGGGAGTGGGAAGGTTCACGCGTTCGGGCGTCGGCACGATCTCGTTGAGTGACGACGTGCTCGCCGCGATGGTCGGCAGCGGATTCTCGGGATCAAACCGAAACGTCGACGTGGCCTCGTGGGAGGTCGGGGTCGCCGTGGCCAGGATGCCGTCAGGGTGAAAGTAGAACTGCCGGGTGTTGGTGTCTGCCGGTGGCCAGTCCGTCGCCTCGGACCACTGCCCGCCGTGTAGGAGCCGATCCTCCTTCGTGCGGGTTCCGCTGCCTCCGCCCATCACGAACAGACGCACCGGGGCGTCGGCATCCGTTCCGTTGTCGACCCCCCGCAACCAGTGGTCGAACCACCGGAGCATCACACGTGCGGCACCGTCCTCCGCCCCTCGTTCGTCGAGCAGCGACGAGATCGGTGCCTCGTCACCGAGGTCCACCTCGCCGGACCAGGAACGCTCCAACGACGCATCCCCATGGGTCCACGGTCCCATCAGCAGGTACTGATGGGACAGGCGGCCGGCGAGTGAGACATAGCGGTCGGTGGTCGCGCGGGTGTACGAGTCGTACCAGCCTCCCGAATACATCGTGGGGACATCTGCGGTTAGGTGATCGAACGGCTCGAAGTTGAGACCCCGCTGACGCCAGAAGGGACCATCGTCGGCCTGTTCGTACAGGTCACGAGCCCAGGCGGCGTAACCGGCCATATCTCCCAGGGGCGTGGTCGCCTCGGTCCAAGGGAGCCGACGCAGCCAGGAGTACATGTCGACGCTGTGCCGAAGGAGTCGTTGCTGCAACCCCGGATCCCGCAGCGCCTCGCGTGAGACGGCACCGTGGCTCACCGCCCAGGTGAGCCACCGCAGCTCCAGCGCACCGTTGTGGCGCAGTGCATTCGTGTTGCCGTTCGATCCGCCCTGATTGACCCACATCGCCCGGAGGTGAGGAGGCCGTTCGATCGCCAGTGCACTCTGCAACCAGGCTGAGTACGACGTTCCGAAAGTTCCGACATTCCCGTCGCAGAAGGACCGGTCGGCCAGCCATTCGACTGCGTCGTACCCATCCGGACCCTCGTTTGCGAGCAGCACGAACTCGCCTTCCGATTCAAATCGTCCGCGTACGTCCTGTACCGCGAGGACGTACCCATGGCGCGCCCAGAAGGCACCCAGCTTGGCATACCGCTCCATTGTCCGGTCGTACGGGGTGCGGACCAGGAGTGCGGGAAATGCTCCAGCCAGCGGCTCGCCGTCGCGGGCGGGTCTCCACACGTCGGTGGCGAGACGTACCCCGTCTCGGGCCGGCATCCCGAGATCGCGGGCGACCACCACGCCGTACTCGGGTTTCGATTGGCTGGGCATGCAGACAGCTCTCGTCGCGGCGGGCGGATTGTACGCCCGCCCGTCGTGACCCGATTCGGACCCAGAACGCGAAAATCATCGCTCGCATCCGACGGCCTGACTCGGTAGGTTCGGAGGAGTTCCCGACTCCCCCGGAGGTTCGCTCGTGGCATGGTTCTGGACAGACGATCTCGCCCGCCTGTTGATCGATTCAGGCATTTCCAGCCGGGCGCTGTCCGAACTCACATCGCGCCCCGCCGCGATTGCTGCAGCCGATGAGAGCCAGGCCCTCGAGATCGCCAAGCGTCTCGCAGGTGTCGACCCCGCGGAGTGTGACGCGGCGTGACAACGTTCTGATCCGACCAGAATCAGGTCCGTGTGGGCCATCCTCAGAACTCCGCGGTGGGCGATCGCAACCCTGGTCGTCGTGACGGTCTGCGCCGTCTTCGCATCCCTCGGGCAATGGCAGCTCCGTCGGCACAGCGAACGCCAAGTGGAAAACACGGTGAATGCCGCACGTCTCGCATCCGAATCGACGGATCTGCAAGTCCTGCTCGATGCCGCGGGCGACGACCTCGACAGTCTCGAATATCGACCCGTCGAAGTCCGCGGCAGCTATCGCCCCGATGACGAGCTGCTCGTCCGCTCACAGGTCGCCAACGAACGCCCCGGGTTCCATGTGGTCACGCCGCTCGACACCGCAGTCGGCACGGTCCTCGTGAACCGTGGCTGGGTGCCGCTCGCCGCCGAGACGCCTCCAGTGAGCGCCGTCCCGCCGCCCGACGGCACGGTCACGGTCAGCGGCCTCATCCGGCTCTCGCAGCTGCGGCCTTCGATCGGGCCGGTCGAGCCGGAAGGTGAACTCAGCGTCATCGCCCGCATCGACCTCGCCCGCCTGGCCGCTCAGTTCGACGATCTCGCACCAGTGTGGATCCAGGCCACGAGCCCATCCGAAGAGACGCTGCCGATTCGGCTCGCGCTTCCCGCAGTGGACGACTCCGGTCCGCACCTCCCGTACGCCTTCCAGTGGTACTCGTTCGCCATCATCACGGCGGGCGGGTTCGGACTGCTGGCTCGTCGTGCCGCGCGGACCGCGCGATGAAAACGGTCCATCTTGTCCTCATGGTGCTGTTGACTGCGTGTGTTGGGGACACAGGGTCACGAGTCGAGTCAACCGTCCCTCCGGCTTCGTCACCCACCACCACGATCGCGCCCTTGCCGGCGGCCCCTGACCCGATCGAGATCCAGGGTTGCGGCTCGGCGCAGACTCGGCCGTGGTCACTGCTCTGCCGTGCTCACCAGCTCGTGACCGAGCACTACGTGGACGTGCCCGAACCCGCTTCACTTGCGGCCGCCGCCACCGCTGGGGTGCGCCTCGCAAGACCCGAATCCGCGGCGGCCAATGAGCCCGCGGACCGCGGGACGGGGGTATGTGTGATCCCCGATTCTGCGTACATACTGCTGTGCGAGGCCATCGCCGAACGCGTCTTGGACGGTGTCGGAATCGAACGCCTCGTGGAAGCTGCGGTCCAAGGGCTCTTCCGATTCGGCCTCGACCCCTTCTCGGCATACCTCGCTCCCGACTATGCAGAGCGGATTGATGCGCTCGGATCCGGCCAGGTCGCCGGCCTCGGGATGATCGTCGGTGCACAGGACGAAGCCGGACACCCATGTGGTCCGATCTCCGAGCTCTGCACGCTCCGGGTCCTCGCAGTGTTCGACTTCACCCCGTCCGCACGAGAAGGTGTGCTCGTCGGCGATGTGATCACCGCCATCGATGCAACACCGACCGCGGGGCTCGCCGAAACCGAGGCCGTTGCCGCGCTGCATTCGGATGCCGGGACACCCACGGTGATCACGCTGACCCGGTCGACGGGTTCGGTCGACAAGACCCTCGTCCACGAAGACATCCCTCTCGCAGCAGTCGAGTACGGGATGATCACCGACGCCATCGGCTATCTACGAATCAACGACTTCTCCCAGGAGGCCGCCCAGGCGGTCGGCCAGGTGCTGTCGCTTCCCGAGATGCAGTCCGCCGGCGGACTCGTGCTCGACTTGCGGGACAATCCGGGTGGACTCGTCATGAGCGCCAGGGCGGTGGCGTCTCAGTTCCTGCGGGAAGGTCTCGTCGGCACAGAGGAGACGAGGAGCGGGATCGTCGAACTCCCAGTCATCGGGGGAGGCCTCGCCCCCGAGAACATGGCAGTTGTCACCATCGTCAACGGAGGCACCGCCTCCGCAGCCGAGATCGTCGCCGCCGCACTGCAAGGCCAAGGCCGAGCACAGATCGTGGGCGTGCGGACGTTCGGCAAGAACCTGGTCCAGGAGGTGTTCGCCGCGCCGGGAGGCGGCGAGTATCGGATCACCGTCGCACGGTGGACCGGTCCCGGAGGAGTCGATGTCGGGACCGGGGGACTCATCCCCGATGTCATCGTCGACGACGCCGCGCCGGGAGACGACCCCGCGCTCGACCTCGCACTCGCTCTCCTCGGCGGGTGAGGCACATCAACCGTCGGTGGCCAACCGCTCGAGCACCCGTACTTCCGGCAGGCGCAGCAATTCGTCAGGTGCGATGCGGAGTTTCGAACTGCGATTGCCGCCGCCGAGAATGATCTCGTCGCGCTCCATCACCGCAGCATCGACCAACACAGCCAGCCCCGGCGGGAGCCCGAACGGAGTGACCCCACCGATCTCCATCGCGGTCAGCTCGAGCGTCACGTCCGCCGACGCGAATGACAGCTTCTTGACATCGAGCGCATCGCGCACCGCTCGATTGACATCGAGTCGAGTCGTGGCGAGCGCGACACAGACACCGAAGATGTCCGGCGGACGGCGAGAGGCGACCACGATCGTGTTGGCGCTGTCCTCGGGTGCCACGCCGTACCGCTCACAGAACGCGGCCGTGTCCGCGAACGCCGGATCACACGCCATGACGTCGTAGACCGCTCCGATCTCCCCGAGTTGTCGTTCCACGCCGGCATGAAGTTCGCTCATCCACCATCCATTGATCGAACGGCGGCGAGGGTATCGTGCCTGGCCGATGACTTTGATCACCGTTGTGGGCTCGGTCAACCTCGATCTCGTGGCACGCGCCCCCGTCCTGCCTCGGCCCGGCGAGACGATCACCGACGCGACCTTCGAACGTCACCCGGGCGGCAAAGGCGCAAATCAGGCGTTGGCTGCACGCCGGATGGGCGCCGAGGTCCGCCTCATCGGATGCATCGGCGACGACTCCGAGGCGATCGCCGCCACCCGCCTCGTACGCGACGCCGGTGTCGACCTGTCCCGAACCCGGACCGTGCCTGATGCGCACACCGGCATCGCGCTGATCGTGGTCGATGCCGACGGCCAGAACCAGATCGTGGTGGCACCGGGAGCCAACAGGACTTTGGCACCTGACGACGTCGAACTGTCCGACACCGATGTGGTGATCTGTCAACTGGAGATCCCCGTGGACGTGGTGGCCAGGGCAGTCGAACAGGCTCCGTTCAGCGTCCTGAATTGTGCGCCCGCCCGACCGCTCCCCGAAGGGCTGCTCGCCAACTGTGACGTCGTGGTGGTCAACGAGACCGAGCGTGCGTTCTACGGCGCCGCGCTGGACGACGCAGCCGTCGTGATCGTGACCCTCGGAGCTGAAGGTGCCGCCGCGTTCCGGAAAGGCACCGAAGTGGCCCGAGTACCGTCGTTACGTGTCGAGGCGATCGACACGGTCGGGGCCGGCGACACGTTCGTGGGCACCCTCGCCGTGGAACTGGCGTCAGGGCGCGCACTCGACACCGCGATGGGCATGGCCGCCGCCGCCGGTGCCGTCGCGACCACCCGTCCGGGAGCGCAACCTGCCATCCCCACCAGAGCCGAAGTGACAGCCAGGATGCAGGAGGAAGACAGGTGAGCGCGCCGATCCTCATCGACTGTGATCCGGGCCACGACGACGCCATCGCGTTGATGCTCGCGGTCGCGTCCCCCGAACTCGACCTCAGGGCGGTCACCACCGTCGCCGGGAACACCACGCTCGACAAGACCACCGCGAACGCCATTCGCATTCTGGATCTCCTCGATCGGGATACTCCGGTCGCGGCCGGCGCCGACCGGCCTCTCGTACGAGACCTCGTCGTCGCCGAATACGTCCATGGTCCGTCCGGGATGGACGGACCCACGCTCCGTCCGCCGAGTCGCCAACCGGATCCCAGGCACGCCATCGAGCTTCTCGCCGACGCGATCGCAGCCTCGCAGGAACCAGTGACACTCGTCCCCATGGGACCACTGACCAACATCGCACTGTTGCTGGCGGTGCACCCCCATCTCACCGACAACATCGATCGGGTCGTCTTGATGGGCGGATCGATGGGACAAGGGAACGTGACCCCCTCTGCAGAATTCAACATCTACGTGGATCCGGAGGCCGCCCATCGGGTGTTCACCTCCGGCCTCGACATCACGATGATCGGCCTCGACGTCACCCATCAGGCCCTGCTCACACCAGATGCCGCGGCACGCCTCGCGTCAGGTGGCCCGGTCTCGCGCTTCGTGGCGGATCTCTTCGGCTACTTCTCGCGCACTGAGACCGGCGGAGAGGGTCGCGGGGCACCGATCCATGATGCAGTGGCCGTCGCCCACCTGATCTGGCCCGATCTGGTGACGACCGAACGACGCGACGTGAAAGTGGACCTGGGCGACGGTGGGCGAGGGAGAACCATCGTCGACAGGCGCCCCCGGGCGACCACCGACGGATGCGTACAGGTTGGGACCGCGATTGACGGGACTCGCTTCACCGGTCTGCTCGTCGAACGGATCGAGTCCCTCGACTGAGACCGCTGGGGAGGGACGACACCGGTCTGCCCCTCCCCGGCGCGTGCCCTCAGCTGACCGCGTCGATGGCGCTCGCGACGTCCTCTTTGATGTCGTCGATGTGCTCGATGCCCACCGAGATCCGGACGAGGTCCGGGAGCACTCCCGCGGCGACCTGCTCGGCCTCACGCAACTGCTGATGTGTCGTCGATGCGGGATGGATGACGAGCGTCTTCGCGTCGCCCACGTTCGCGAGATGACTTGCGAGCACTGTGTGGTCGATGAAGCGCTTGCCGGCTTCGAATCCGCCTTCGAGGCCGAACGAAAGCACCCCGCCAAAGCCGTTGCGCAGATACTTCTTGGCATTCTCGTGGTACGGATGGCTCTCCAGACCCGGGTACGAGACCCATGCCACCTTGGGATGGGTCTCGAGCCAACGCGCCAGTTCGAGGGCGTTGTCGACATGACGCTGAACACGCAGGCTCAACGTTTCGAGACCCTGCAGGAACAGGAATGCGTTGAACGGGGACAGCGCCGCGCCGAGGTCACGGAGACCCTCGACCCTGGCACGGATCGCAAACGCGATGTTTCCGAAATCCGACTCGGGATTGAACACATCGGTGAACACGAGGTCGTGGTAGCCCGGAGCGGGGTTCGTGAAAGTCGGGAACTTGCCGCTACGCCAATCGAAGTTTCCCGAATCGACGATGACCCCGCCGATGGACGTGCCGTGACCGCCGATCCACTTCGTCGCCGACTGCACCACGATGTCTGCGCCATGCTCGATCGGACGGCACAGATAGCCGGCCGCACCGAACGTGTTGTCCACGATGAGCGGAATGCCGTGCTTGTGCGCCACCGCAGCGATCGCTTCGAAGTCCGGCACGTTGTACTTCGGGTTGCCGATGGACTCGAGGTAGATCGCCTTGGTGTTGTCTTGGATCGCAGCTTCGAAATCGGCGACCTTGTCGCCGTCGACGAAGGACACGTTGATGCCCTGACGGGGGAGCGCGACCTTGAACTGGTTGTATGTGCCTCCGTACAGAAAGCTGGTCGACACGATGTGATCGCCTGCCTGCAGGAGCGTCGTAAACGTCAACAGCTGGGCGGACTGGCCGGATGCCGTCGCGACGGCAGCCAGGCCCCCTTCCAGGGCTGCGACCCGCTGCTCGAACACGTCCGTCGTGGGGTTCATGATCCGGGTGTAGATGTTCCCGAACTCCTGCAGACCGAAGAGTCGAGCCGCGTGGTCGGCGTCGTCGAAGGTGTACGAGGTCGTCTGGTAGATCGGGACGGCTCGGGCGTTGGTTCCGGGAGCAGGCTCCTGTCCGGCATGGACCTGGAGGGTTTCGTATCGGTAGCTCACTTGGTGATGTTCCCTTCCGGGGCTCTCGCCCCTTCGTGTCGCGGAAACTCCCGGGGCGCGTGACCCCGGGAGACGAATGCGTCGGTCAGGCGACCGCTTCGGCCGCCGTGGTGTCTTCGAGGTCGATCGAGACCGGGATGGCGCGCTCCAGCGTGTGACCGACCGGCGAAGTTGCCGTCACCTTGGCGTGGAGTGCTTCCAGGGCCTCCGGGGTGGCGTCTGACTCGATCGCCACGCTCGCACGGATGGACGAGAACCCGGCATGTCCGGATTCGAGACCGAGAAACGTGTGCAAGTCGAGCTCACCCGAGAGTTCGATCTGCAACGACGAAAGTTCGATGCCTGCCACGCTTGCATTGGCGGCGTAACCAACCGCCAGGCAGGTCCCGAGCGCCCCGAGCAGCTGCTCGACGGGGTTCGGGGCGGTGTCGGTGCCGCCAAGGCCGGGAGGCTCATCGGAAGGGACGGGGGCGAAATCACGGATCCGGGTCTCGGCGCGGAAGCCGCCATTCCACTGGACCGAGGCGGACCAGGTCGTTGCGGCGCGAGCGGGCTCGGACTGGATTGCTCCGACGAGACCGACGACCGAATCGAGGTCGACATTGTTGATGGGCATGTGTTGCTTCTCCTGTGTACTGCTGGTGGCTCTTGCAACCCGCCGATGTGGTTGGGTCCGCTCCCGGGTGTCGGCGGGGTCAGCGCTGGAGACGCAGAAGATCCACCCGGGAGCGGGGCATACACATGCCACAACACATCGGGCGCGACGAAGCGACCGACCGGGTGTCAGACGAGGCGATGAGTTGAAGTGCCATGTGGCTCCGCTGTATTCCGTCTCAGGCGCTCTGAGCGTCCTACAGCTGCATCGCTGAAGACATCTCATCGATCAGGCATTGGCACCGGGGGATCGTCACCGATCGCACGGTTGCCGCGGTTTCACAGGGCCTGTCCCTCCACCGCTCTGGATGAGCGCATTGTCAATCGCGGGGCAGTATCGCCGCCAGCAACCAGATGTCAAGTTGATTGTGCGGGGGGACGACCCCCCTGCACCCCCCCGGACGGCGCGGCTGCCGGGGTCGGGTTTGCCATCGGTTGCACGCGAGGACCCATGACGGGAACTGGTCGACGCGGCCTGGGACGCGTCTGGCTTTTTCGGCGCGGGGGCGCCTGCACCCCCCGGACTGTTTGATTATGCGGGGGGACGACCCCCCTGCACCCCCCGGACGGCGCGGCTGCCGGGGTCGGGTTTGCCATCGGTTGCACCCGAGGGCTCATGACGGGAAGTGGTCGTGGAGGTTTGGGAGGGCAGTTTGATTATGCGAGGGGACGACCCCCCTGCACCCCCCGCATGGCGCGGCTGCCCCTGGTTAGTTCACCGGGGATTGCACCCGATGACTCATGACGGGAAGTGGTCGTGGAGGTTTGGGAGGGCTGTTTGATTATGCGGGGGGGCGACCCCCCTGCACCCCCCGGACGGCGCGGGTACATTTCCGATGTGGAGTTCCGTGCCTTCTCGGATGCCCAGGTCATCGAGGCGAGCCTGACGGAGCCGCGCTTCTTCGAGACGATCTTCGACCGCCATTTCGGAGCTGTGCACCGCTTTGCAGTCGGACGGGTGGGAGCCCAGGACGCCCCGGATGTGGTTGCGGAGACCTTCGCCAGAGCGTTCGACCGGCGACACCGGTTCGCCCTCGACAAACCGTCGGCGCTGCCGTGGCTTTTCGGGATCGCCGTCAATGTCTGCCGGGAGCGCGGCAGACGTGCTTCTCGCGGCGTGCGCGCCAACACTCGAATGGCCGTGCGTGCGGAAATGATCACCGAACCGTTCGAGAACGCGCTGGCAGAGCGCATTGATGCAGAACGTCTCCTCCCTGAACTGATCGGTGCTCTTCGTGCGCTCTCCGACGACGAGTACGCGCTGCTCATGCTCGCGACGGAATCAGACCTCACCTACGAAGAGATGGCCGAGACGCTTGGCATACCGGTCGGGACGGTGCGATCCCGACTCGCCCGCGCCAGGAGACGCGTGCGGGCTGAGCTCCGGTCCACTTCCTCGACGACTCGGGCGGAGATTCATGGATCCCGTGACTGACCGATTCCCCGAACCGCGCCCGTCCGCAAGGCCGTACGCCATGGCACGGCTGAGGCGAGCGATGGCCGACGAGGCACGGCGCGCTCGCCTCCGCAGAGGCCGACGTCGCTGGATCGTGTCGCTGGCAACGACGGTGCTCGTCATTGGAATCTCTCCTGCGGGCCTCGATGGTCACACCGCACCGTTGATCGGGTTGGCCGACGCCGTGGCGTCCGCGCCCGACACGTTCGAGCTCGTCGATCGGCACTGGTATTCGCGCACCGAAACCCGCGAGCTGGTGTCTGTGGCGGTTGACGTGAACGGTGCCAGAACCCTGGAGTTCCTCCTCCTCCCCGCCGTCGACGAACGCCGGCACGACGCCGGCGACATCCCACGGCGGACCGTGACGCACGGAACTCCGACGTTCTTCTCGCCCGAGGACGAGGTCACGTTCCACGCCGCCGGGCCGTCCGCGATCTACGGGCCTGGAACCCAGGTGACGACCCAGGCCTCCCCGGACGAGTATCGGTTTGCGGTCACCCTCGCCGACTCCGAGCCCGAGATCCTCGAGAGCACACTCCGCCGCCGAGTTGCCGGGCTGGGTGAACGCCGGATGGAAGAAGTGAGGCTTCTCCAACTGACCGCCGAACTGATGCAGGTGCACGCCGACGATCCGGGCATGCGCTCCAAGATCCTCCGGGTGATCGCCGACGTTCCAGGGGTCGTGGTCGTGCCGACTCACCACAATGTGATGGTTTCGATCGACTGCATCGACGGCGACCGGCCCCTCCGGCTCATGTACACCTTCGATGCCGACAGTGCCCATTTGGTGGGTGAATATCTCGCAGTGCTCGCAACACAAAGTGAGCCCGCGACGATCCTGCGCAGCGCCCGACATTCGCTGCCGTTGCCCGTAGGGGTCAGCGAATCCTGACCACCTCGCCAAAAAAGTCGGGAACCGACCGAGGCGATCGGTCAATACCAAATGACACGGTGTGACGATCCGGCAAAGGCATCTGCCCAGAGTTGTCCGGGTTGTGCTCTCCGTTCCTCCCAATCGAGGGGGCCGGCTCAATCGAGCCG
>JBBDHV010000018.1:0-22143 GCA_040880725.1 Acidimicrobiia bacterium | reverse complement strand
CCCCCCCCCCCCCCCCCCCCCCCCCCCCTCGGTTCGTCTGGATGGATCGCACGCTCACTCGCCGGACGCGTGTTGCTCCTGTTCGGCGATCTGGCGCCGGACGTCATCCATGTCCAGCTCCTTCACCTGTCCGAGCAGATCGTCGAGAGCCGAGCGGGGCAGGGCACCCGGCTGGGAGTACAGCAACACCTGGTCGCGAAACACCATCAATGTGGGAATCGACCGGATTCCGAACGCGCCGGCAAGCTGCTGCTGATCCTCGGTATCGACCTTGGCGAAGACGACGTCGGGGTTGTCGTCGGCTGCGGCCGAGTAGGTGGGAGCGAACGCGCGGCACGGTCCGCACCACTCGGCCCAGAAGTCGACGAACACCATCTCGTTGTCGCGGATCGTGTCATCGAAGGTCTCCAGATTGAGATCGACTGTGGACATGAAATCTTTCCTTTGTCTGCCTGACATTGTGGTCAACGGTGGGGGAGGGGTGTTCATTCCATCTGGAGGAACTGGACGAAGTTGCCGTCGGGATCGGCGACGGTCGCGACCATTCCGCCCCATTTCTCCCTCTCGGGCCACCGAATCACCTGGCCGGCGTGGCACCTGGCGACGACCGCTGCGATGTCCGCGGTCCGCAGGTTGACCATGACACGAGCCGGGTCGCAGGCAATGCCCGACACGCCGTCGTGGGTGGCGATGGTCAGACGCGAGTGCCCGAAGTCGAAGTTGACGAAACCCGGCCGATCCGAGCGAGGCACCAGACCGAGGGTCTCGACATAGAACTGGCGCATCGCCGCGTGTCGGAGCTCCGTCGTCGAAATGAGCACACCTGTGAGTTCCATGGGTCCACGCTATCGGACCTCTCGTGGAGTAGTTTCGTACCTGTGACGAAACCAGGTCGCCTCGGTAGCGATCGAAGGCTTACGACCATTGCGCGATTCGATAGCGAACGGTGGCTGAGAACCCCTAGCCTTGATCGCTGATGCCGAAGAAGCGCCATGACGACGAGCCGACGCAGGAAACGACGCCTAAGAAGGGCAAGCCTGCGGAGATCCCGATCCCTCGGAAGCGGGACGTGTTGCGCGACCTGGGGAAGATCGCCAACCCCCGCAAGCGCCATTCCCGGAATTCTCCCGAGGAATAGTCGGATCAAGAAACTGTTCTAGAAGTAGAACGATGTTTCCGATATAGTGCGGGACAGAAAGGGCATCACCCCTAAGCGCTAGCGGCTAAGCGCCACTTGATACTGATGCCGCAAGGTGAGCAGGGGATTTCTGAGGCCTTTGCGGATCGACCCCCCAGCGATGGGGGGTCGGCCGCGTGCGGAGGGTGTGGGATTCGGACCCACGAAAGACGCGCCCAACGCCTTTGACGGTTTTTCAGACCGTTGCCTTCGACCGCTCAGCCAACCCTCCAAGTTGAACAGGGTACGGGTGATCCGCCCCGGTTCTAGGGTCTCGCGGCCCTGAGCAACAGAGTCAGAAACATGGCTGCCCCGTCGTCCCGATGGTTGTACCGGAACACGTACTTGATGGGCTGAAGCGAGAACGCTGAGGCGTCCCTGACGGGCTGGGCGTGGACCTTCCCGCCACGCTGGACCATCCCGATCACCGGAGTTGAGGGAGCGGGCTTGCGACCTTTGGCGGTCTATCGCTTGCCTCCCACGTAGGTTTCATCGACTTCGACCTCACCGTCCATCATGTCCGGCTCGTCTTCCATGAGTTCGGTGCGGATCAGCTTCATCATCCGCCACGCCGTCTTATAGGTGACGCCGATCTCGCGTTCGAGCTGCTTTGCGGAGATACCGCACCGTGTGCTCGTCATCAGATAGATCGCGTAGAACCACAGCGTGAGCGAAGTGGACGACTTGTGAAAGATGGTTCCGGCTGTCGGATGAATGTGGTGTCCACAAGCCGTGCAAGTCCAAGACTGGCGTTGTTGTGAGGTCGAATACCGCTTGAACGTCCGGTCGACGTCGCACTTCGGACAGTAGGCATGCTCACCGTCTTCGGAGTATCGGGTCTGCCACAGCCAGTTCAGACAGGCGGCATCGTCCGGAAAGTCACGCATGAATTCCATGAGGGAATACTGTGAATCCGACGAAGGGGCCCGATGCGGGTTGTTCCTATTGGCAGGTGGCATAACCTCATGATAAGCGAAGAGTCTTCTACAGTCAAGGGATACTTCCCGAAACCAGACCGTCGTCGGTGCGCATGGTGCGGGGCCTCCTTCGAGGTGAGCGGGGGACAGGGCAGACCTCCCCGCTTCTGTCGACGGAGCCATCGGCAGCGTGCCTACGAGTCGCGCCGGCTCGCCGAGTCCCACGGCCTCGGTCCCGACGATGTGCTGGTCTCGCGATCTTCGTACGTCGAACTACGGGATCTGCTGTACCGCATCGAGGCTGCCCTCCAGGACATCGACGGCGACATCGCCGAAGGAGCAGACTCCGATGCCTACCGCCAGGCACTCTGGCACCTCTACCGCACCGCTGCCGGAGTACGGGCGGTGGCCATCGAGCCGCGGGCGGTCGGGACAGAGGTGGGTTGACCTCGGCCCGGTCGTCTAGCCGGCGGCAGCGATCCCGGCAGCGAGGCGGGCGTTCGAACGGACGAGCGCGATGTTGGCAGTCAGGCTGTCTGCTCCGGTCAACTCCGCCATCCGCCCGAGCAGGTATGGCGTCGTGTCCTTGCCGATCACGCCGTGCGCGGCCGCATCGTCGAGCGCGCCGGCGATCGCCCGCTCCATCACGTCAGGATCCATGGCGTGCTCGGAGGGAATCGGGTTGGCGATGACGACACCGCCCACGAGGCCCATCTCCCGCCGCACCTCCAAGACCGCGGCGATGTCGGCCGCGCTGTCGAGTCGGTGAGCCACTGGAAAGCCGCTCGCCGCGGCATAGAACGCAGGCATTTCCGACGTCCGGTAGCCGATGACCGGAACCCCCTGGGTCTCCAGGTACTCCAGCGTCCGGCCAATGTCGAGGATCGACTTCACCCCGGCACACACGACCGCCACGTTCGTCCGCGCGAGCTCTTGGAGGTCCGCGGAGATGTCGAAGGTCTCGGCGGCGCCCCGATGGACCCCACCGATGCCGCCGGTGGCGAACACCTCGATGCCGGCCATGGCCGCCCCGATCATCGTCGCAGCAACCGTGGTCCCACCGGGGAGCCTCCCGGCGATCGCGACTCCCAGATCGCGTCGGGACACCTTCACCACGGTCCGGTCGGAGCCGAGCCGCTCGATATCGTCATGTCCGATACCGATGCGCAGCATTCCGTCGAGCACCGCAACCGTTGCGGGTACGGCACCCGCCTCGAGGATGTCTGCTTCCACCCTGAGCGCCGTCTCCACGTTGTGGGGGTGCGGCATCCCGTGGGAGATGATGGTGGACTCCAGCGCCACGACGGGACGACCCGCGGCGAGCGCCTCGTCAACCGAGGGTGCGACCCAGAGATACGGCGACCGTGTCATCGCACCGACGGTACCCACACCCCGGTTATCAGTCGGGCGAAGTGCTGGGGGTCAGATCCCGGTGCTCGACTCGGCCATCGGCATGTATGGCGAATCGGCCCTCGGTGCGGGCATGCACGGGATCGGGGCCCGACCACGGCCACCCTCCGAAGCCCGTCGCCCGATAGTCCGAGAGAGCCTGTTGGATCTCCTCGGGCGTATTCATCACGAACGGGCCCATTTGGATCACCGGGGCGCCGATCGGGCGACCTTGCAGGAGAAGGAACTCGACCGGCCCGCCAGTGCTCGTGAGGTCGGCCGGAACCTCGGACTGCAGCCGGATTCCGGTTCCGCGCTCCACAACGGTCGAGCCGACCTGTGCCGTCTCGCCGTCGAAGAAGTGCAGCATGCGGTTCACACCGGATTCGGTCGCAGGCAGCTGCCAGGTCGCCCCGGCGTCGAGTCGGATCAGCCAGATGGCAAAGGTCGGATCGCTGGAAGCCCACGAGTCCGGTGGTGGTGACGGGGCGAGATGGTCCGCCAGCCGACCGGCCATCACATCGACCTCGACTCCGAGGCCGGGACGGACGGCGGGAATGTCCTCACCCCACAACATCCGGAAGTGGGCCGGGACGAGCTTGGACTCTGGTGCGAGGTTGAGCCAGATCTGGAACAGTTCGAGCGGGTTGCCGCGGTCCTGATGAATGAGCGGGAACATCTCGGCGTGCTGAATCCCCGAGCCGGTCGTCAGCCACTGGACATCGCCTTCGCCGTAGCGGGCGGTAGCTCCCAGCGAGTCCGAATGGTCCACGTAGCCGCGCCGCACGACGGTCACGGTCTCGAACCCACGATGCGGGTGCTGGGGGAATCCCGGGACCCGGGCGCCGTGATACATGCTCCAGCCGTCCTGGTAGGAGAAGTCCATGCCGATCTGGCGGCCCATCAGGTTGGCGTTCGGACCCTGGGCCTCGTTGCCCTCCGGATAGCGGTCGAGGTGATGCACCGTGAAGATGAAGGGGTCGAGACCGGTCCACGGCATGCCGAGTTCGACGAGTTCGAGGACCGGGTCGGAAGTAGTTGACATGGAAACCATCACGCTACCTCCCAACGGCCGCAACCGCCCATCCATTCCACGATCCGGCTGGAACTCCCCCCGATGCGTCACAGTGACGAATTACCCGCCGGCCACAGGGGCAGGGGATCGATCACCCGCGCCGGCTTCTCGGCGCGTACCCAGGGTTCGCAGGGACACTGGATGTACCTGAGAACCCAGGGCTGCGGGAGGTTCTTGTGTCGCTGGCGGGTAGAGCCAGCCCGGGATGAAGTTTCGACGAACCGTGGGCTGGCGGGGACACTGAGTGTCCCTGGGAACCCAGGGTACGCGAGAGCTGTACCTGAACGCCCATAATCTCCGTTATGTCAAGTTAGCCCATGTAGAGGGTTGAGCCCCATTCGAAGGACCCCTCCTCAGACGACGATGGCCCACACGAGCCAGGTCAGGGCCATCGCGATCGCGGCCACGAACTGCAGTCCGGCAGCGAAAACAAGCGAACGCACCGTTCGCTTGGTGATCGGCCACGCCTCCGTTCCGTACCGACGCCTCGCCACGAGGTAGATCCCCACCACGAAGCCGATCGGTGCGCCCGCCACCGGGATCACGAAGAATCCGACGACCGCCAGCGCGAACGCCATGAGTTGGCCACGCCAGCCGATGCCACCGGCTGCGGCGGCTCGCTGCGGCACCCTGACACCCGCGACGATCGCGGCAACACCCAACGCAGAAATGATCACCATCGCGGTCCAGCCGACGAATCCGAAACCTTCGAGGACTCCGAAAGCGAGAGCGGCCGCCCAGATGAGACCCACTCCCGGCACGAGCGGCAACAGGGTGCCTGCGATTCCGACGACGATGGCCAACCCCACCAGCACCGTCACCATCGGAGGTCGCTCCCCGTCTCCTGACGGCTGCCCGTTCGCCTTCCCACCCGTCGGAGAGCTTCGGCGTGTTGGCGGCGATGGTCCTCGCCGCCACGTTCTTCATGGCGTTGTCCGACACGACCGCAGATGCGCTGTCCGTCGACGTCGTCCCGGCGGAAGATCACAGCGTCGTCCAGGCATGGATGAATGGTGGGCGCGCCGCCGGGCCTGGTGGTCGTCTTGCTCGGTATCGGATTCCTGGCCGATGCCGCTGGATACCGGTTCATCTTCCTCGCCATCGCCGCGCTCCTGCTGGTCCCGCTCTGGTTCGTCAATCGTGTCCGCGAGTCCTCGACGCGCACGACAGAGCACACGTTCGACCGTCGCGCATTCCGGGTGTTGCTCGCACCTCGATACGCCGCATTCTGCCTCGTCCTGATCTTGGCCGGGACCACATCCCGGCCAGCATCTCGTTGTCCCTCGACGGGCGATGGTTCGCCCAACTCGGGATCCAGCCGTACGGCTACACCCCGTTGACGCTGCCTGATGGCTTCGACTTCCAGCGAACGGTCCATGCCGCGGACGAACGCATCCCGGGGAGCGCGCTCGAGTTCGGCTCGAACGTGCTGGTCGAAGTGCTGCGCCGCTACCGAGGTTGATCCGCTCCCGGCGCCGACGGCATGCGAACATCGGGACGATGATCACACTCGTACACCATGGCGGAGACCGGTTCACCGAGATTCCCTACACCGGAACCGACGATCTGCCGCTGACCGGATGGTTCTGGCTCGATGTGCTCACCGAGGATCCCGACGAGATCCTCGCCATCGGAACGGCACTCGGGTTCGACCCGCTCAGCATCGATGATGTCGCCACCGACATGCTCCCGAAGTTCGACACCTTCGACGATTACCTCTACCTCGTCTGTCACGGTCTGGCGTTCACCGATCAGCGGATCGGCACTGTGGAGTTCGACATGTTCATCGGCGACCGGATGCTCGTCACGTTCCGTCCGGCCGACGTACACGGCATCACATGGATGCACGAGCATCGAGATGCGATCGCCGAGGTCGCTCGCCGGCCCGCCGAACTCGCCGCGCGGATCATCGAGATCGGAAGCCACCGCTTTCCGGGCCTGATCGACGCGCTCGAGGAGCGGATCGAGGAGTTGGAGGATCGGGCGATGCGCGCTGACAACGCGGTCATAGGAGCGGCGCAGGCGCTCCGCCGCGACGTCATCGTGCTGCGCCGGGTGTTCGGTCCCCAACGCGATGTACTCCAGCGTCTGAGTTGGGAGGAGTCGCTCGACGCCCGAGTCCGGCGCGCCTTCGCCGACGTCTTCGATCATCACTTTCGTTTCGTCGAGTCGCTCGACAGTGCTCGAGCGTTGATCGGCAGCATCCAGGAGACACACCGGGGGGCGATCGCCGCCCGCACCAACGAGGTCATGAAGGTCCTGACGGTCTTTTCGGCGATCATGCTCCCGCTCACCCTCCTCGCCGGCATTTGGGGGATGAACGTCGATCTGCCGTTCGACGACTCCCCCGACGCCTTTCTCATCGTTGGCGGGGGGATGGCGGCCGTCGCCATCGGACTGTGGCTGTATTTCGCGTGGCGCGGATTCGTCGGTGGAATCAGGCTCTCGCGTATTCCGAAGGCAGTCGGTCTCACCATCGCCCATCTCACGGCACCGGTCCGGCCCCGCCCGACCAGACCAACCGAGCTCGCATCCGGCGACCCGACAAACGATCAGGTCAACCCGTAACCCCCGTCGATCCGGATCACATCACCGGTGTGGTACCTGCTGGCGTCGCTCGCCAGGTAGACGGCGATCCCACCGAAGTCGCCGGGATTCCCATATCGGCCCAAGGGCACTCGCGGGAGGTTGCGCGCATCGAAACGTTCGCTCCCGAGCAGCGTGTCGGTCATGGGTGTCTCGACCCATCCGGGCATCAACGCATTCGCTCGGATCCCATGTTTGCCATGCTCGACTGCGATGCTCTGTACCAGCGCCAGCACCGCGCCTTTCGATGCCGAGTACGCCTGACCCCGCGGCATTCCCAGCCTCGCACTGAGACTCGAAGTCACCACCAGCGAGCCCCCGTTTCCGGCCGCCAACATGTGACGGATGGCCGCCCGAGAGGTGAGAAACGCCCCGTCGAGGTTCACCCGCAGCGTCGCTCTCCAGTCGTCGAACGCGGTTTCTGGGAACCGGACACTCCCGGCGGGCACACCGGCATTGGCAAAGAGCGTCGTCACGGCGCCGTAGCGCTCGACGACCGCGTCCATGGCCGCCTCCACGGCGGCCTCGTCCCCGACGTCGCACTCCATCGCGCTCGCCGAGGGGCTGACCGATCGAAGCTCCTCGATCGCGGCAGCGTTCTTGTCTTCGTTCGTCCCCCAGACACATATCTCGGCTCCCGCAGCCGCGAGTGCGGTGGCCATACCCAACCCGATTCCCGAGTTGCCCCCGGTCACCACTGCCACCTGGCCTGTCAGATCGAACATCGTCCTCCAATCGTCTGGTGACGATCGTACGGTTCTGTCACCCGGCCCGCCCCGGGGCGGCTGCGTGTCGTCCTGCGCTCGCACGGGCGCATTCCGCCTGTCGGCGCCGACTCCGTACACTCGATGCGATGTTCGGTCCACTCAACGGTGTCAGAACCGCCCTGGTCATCGCCGCGGCCATTGCGGCGATCGCCGCCCTCGTGCTCGGCGAATGGGTCATGGCGACGATGCTCCTGCTCGGCGTGGCTCTGCACGGCGTCGGCTGGTGGTATCTCTGGCGTCGCCGGCAGCCCTCCGACAACCGGTGAGCGCAGTACCGCGACATCTCCTCCCGGACACCACGACCATCGATCCGGAAGGCGCCGCCTCGATCGGCGGGTGCCTTCTGACCGAGTTGGCCGAGGAGTTCGGGACTCCCCTCTTCGTCTACGACACCGCTCATCTGCGGGCGCGTGCCGCCGAGGCGGTCGCGGCGTTCGGGGAGGGTGCCATCTACGCATCCAAGGCGTTCCTGTGCAAAGCGATGGCCCGCCTCGTGCACGCCGAGGGGATGGGAATCGACGTTGCCACCGGGGGGGAACTCCATGTGGCTCTCGCTGCCGGTGTACCGGCGGATCGGCTCGTACTCCACGGCAACAACAAGTCGGATCGAGAGTTGGCGATGGCGCTCGACGCCGGTGTCGGACGTGTGGTCATCGACAACTTCGATGAGTTCGACCGCATCGAAGGACTCGTCGCCGGCGGGGCAACACCACCGAAGGTGCTCATTCGAATCACCCCGGGAGTGGAAGCACACACCCACGAATACATCTCGACCGGCCAGGACGACTCGAAATTCGGATTCACCGTCTCGACCGGGATTGCGGCCCGAGCCGTGGAGCGCGCCCGCCACTCCCCCGCCGTCGACCTCGTCGGTATCCACGCCCACATCGGTTCCCAGGTCTTTCGCGCAGACTCGTTCGCGGCCGCCCTCGAGGTCATCTCCTCGTTCTCCGAACCGCTCTCGCTTCCCGAGCTTTCGATCGGTGGAGGTCTGGGCGTTCCGTATGTCGAAGGCGAAACCGCCCCGAGTATCACCGAGTGGGGAAAAGCCCTGCTGGCACGTGCCGCGGAGCTCGGAGTCCGGTCCCGAATCTTCGCCGAACCGGGTCGTGCCATCGTTGCGGCCGCCGCGGTGACCCTCTACCGGGTCGGGACGATCAAGACGATTCCCGGGGTGCGGACCTATGTGGCAGTCGATGGTGGGATGAGCGACAACCCGCGGCCGGTGTTGTATGGAAGCGGCTACGAGACGTTCCTCCCCCGCGCGGCCGACGCAGAGAGGGACTTTCCGATCAGGCTGGTCGGGAAACATTGTGAGTCCGGGGACCTCCTGGTGCGCGAAGGCCGTCTCCCCGCGGACGTCGGGGTCGGCGACATCGTCGCGACACCGGTCACCGGGGCGTACGGTCACTCCATGGGCAGCAACTACAACAAGGTTCTGCGACCTGCCGTGGTCTTCGTCGAGAACGGCGACGCTTCTCTGGTGGTTCGCCGCGAGACCCATGACGATCTCCTCACCACCGACCTCGGCTGACGTCGGGCAATGATCCATCCGATCGACCTTCTCGCGCCGGTCGGGTTTCGACTCGACCGGCGGTCGAAAATCTTCGTCGGAGGCTGGGGTGATCCCGAGTCGGTCGACCTCCTCGATCGCGGCCTGACCGCCGCAGACGCCCTGCCCGACCTCGCCCTGGAGTGGAGCAGGAAAGAGGAGCATCGAGGCTTTCGGATCCGCCGATCGTCGGCGACGAGCCCGGTCGCGGGCCTTCTTCCACCGAACACACGCGCCATGACAGTCGAATGGATCGAGCCCTCGCAGGGCTCGGATCGAGTCGTCATTCTCCTGCCCGCGTGGAACGACGAGCATTTCACTGTTCGTCGCAAGTTCGCAACTGCGCTCGCAGCGAAGGGCATCAGCTCGATGATCGCCGACGTCGCCTTCTACGGGGCCAGGAGGATCCACCCGACGAGCACCCCCGCGGTCCGCACGGTCGGCGAATTCGCCGTGATGGGTTACAGCGCGGTTGCGGAGGCCCGAGGACTCGTCGCGACCGCGACCGCGATGGGCCGGGGTGGGGTGGCGGGCTACTCGATGGGCGGAAACCTCGCCGCGCAGGTCTCCGCCACCGTCGCCCGTCCGATCGCCACTGCCCCGCTCGCGGCCTCGCACGGCCCCGCCCCGGTGTACCTGGACGGTGCGCTTCGGCGGGCCATCGACTGGCGCGCCTTGGGAGGTCGGGACGCGGCGCGTCCCCGCCTCGAGGAAACCCTCGCCAAGGCATCGGTGCTTCACCTCCCGCCGATGGCTCACCACCCCGCGGCCGTCCTGATGTCGGCAGCCCGGGACGGGTTCGTGCTCCCCGAGTTCAGCCGGGATCTGGCCGCGCACTGGGGAGCCGAGCTCCGTACGGTGCACGGAGCGGGGCACGGCACGATGCTGTGGCGTCATCGTCCGCTTCTCATCGATGCGATCGTCGACTCCTTCGACCGCCTTCCAACGGGATAATCTCGCCGAATGCGACGTGCGTTGGCCTGGATTTCCACCATCCCATTCCTGTTGGCTTTCGGCCTCGCCCTCGTCGTGTTCGACGTCGTGGGACGCGTCGTGCGGCCGTTCTCGCTCCGCGGCTTCGAGTACGTCATGGCGAGTTTGCAACGCACGCTCACGGCGCTCTTTGCGATCTGCGGGACCCGGTTGGAGATCGAACGACCATCGTCGCTTCTCCCCCGCACCGGCTACGTCGTCATCTCCAACCATCAGAGCCTCTTCGACATCACGATCCTCGGCGGAATGCTCTTCACGAACTTCCCGAAGTATGTCGCCAAACGGGAGTTGGGAAGGGGAATCCCCTCGATCTCCCTCAACCTGAAGAGAGGCGGGAACGCACTGATCGACCGGGACGATCGCCGACAAGCGCTTCGGGCGATCCGAGACATGGCCGTGACTGCCCAAAAACGAGGTGTGTCCGTTGCGATCTTCCCCGAGGGAACCCGGTCCCGCAACGGTTCACTGGGTGAATTCAAGAAGGCGGGAGCGACCTCGCTCCTCCGGCATGCCGATGCGCTGCCCGTGGTCCCGATGGCGATCGACGGTGCGTGGCAGCTCATGAAGCACAACATGAAGCCCGTACCGTGGGGTATGACGGTGCGTGTCCGGTTCGGCGAGCCCATAGCCCGGACACCGGGCGACGGCGACGAGATGCTCGCCCACGCCGAAGCATTCATCTCTTCGACGTTGGACGAGTGGCGCAGCTGAGCGCTTCAGTCTTCCAGGGTGTCGGCGTACTGCTGCCAGCGCCACGCGTCCTCACACATGCGATCGATACCGAACTCGGCTTTCCATCCGAGTTCGCGATGTGCCCGCGACGGGTCGGCGTAGGTCGCCGCCACATCTCCTGGCCGGCGGGCGGTCACCTCATAGGGAATCGTGACACCCGAGGCCCGCTCGAACGCCTCGACCATGTCCAACACCGACGTGCCTTGGCCGGTTCCCAGGTTCCAGACATGCAATCCGGGGTGGTCGACGAGATGACGCATCGCCGCGATGTGGCCCCTCGCCAGGTCGACAACGTGGATGTAGTCGCGCACTCCCGAGCCATCGGGTGTGTCGTAGTTCCCTCCGAACACCGCCAACCGCGGCAGGCGCTCGGTTGCGACCTGTGCGATGTACGGCATGAGGTTGTTCGGCACATCGGCGGGGTCCTCACCGATGAGACCACTCTCGTGGGCGCCGACCGGGTTGAAGTAGCGAAGGATGCCGATTCTCATCGCGGGCGTCGCGGTCGAGACATCCCGGAGGATCTCTTCGACCATGAGCTTGGATCGTCCGTACGGGTTCGTCGGCGGTTGCAACGCAGCCTCTTCCGGGGTGGGAAGGACTGTCGGCTCGCCATAGACGGTGGCTGAGGAGCTGAAAACGAAGGTGTCGACACCGTGGCGTCCCATGGCCTCGAGCAGCGTCACCGATCCCGCCACGTTGCTGTCGAAGTAGTCGAGTGGATGCGCAACGGACTCGCCGACGGCTTTGAGCCCGGCGAAATGGATCACGCCCTCGAAGTCGCCGTGACGGAAGGCAGCTTCGAGCGCGTCGGAGTCTCTGACATCCCCGCGCACGAGCGGCACGCGATATCCGGTGATCGTCTCCACACGGTCGATCACGCTGGGCTTGGCGTTCACGAAGCTGTCGAACACGGTCGGTTCATGGCCCTCGAGAACCAACTCAACGACCGTGTGGCTCCCGATGAAACCTGCACCCCCCGTGACCAGGATCTTCATCGTGTCAGGCTACTGGTGCACGCCGGAGCAACGACTGCAGCGGAGGACCGGCCAACTGCCACCATTCCTCCAGCGCCACGTCGAACCCATCGAGCTCGGAATCGACCACGTACAACCCTTTCGTTGGCGTGATCGCCGCGAGCTCGACCAGGACGGGACGAAGCTGTGTTTCGACCGCGAGCACATGGGTGGCCGCCCCTCCCAACATGACCGGGACCGCGACGAGACCAGCCAGTCCGTTGGTGCCATACCGATCGAGGAAGGCTTTGAGCAACCCGGTGATGCCCGCTTTGTAGGTCGGGGAGGCGAAGACCGCCGCATCAGCGGAGCGGACCCGAGCCGTCAACTCGTTCACGGCCTGTGACCCCCAGTCGAACAGCTCGGACGCGACGTCGACGAGTTCGACCACTTCGACGGTGCCATCACCGAGGGATGCCACGCGCGTCGCCACCTTCTCGGCGACGGCGCTCGTCCTTCCCCCGCGATTGGGGTTCCCGACGACCGCGACCACACGCATCAGATGCCCGGCTCGTGACCGGCGGCGACCAGCCCCCGGCGGATCCTGCCCGCCGCGTTCTCCAGTTCGTCCCGACTTGCCTGTGCGGCCTTCGAGAAGTCGAGGTCGGATGCCTCGTTCCAGATCGGCACGACGTGCAAGTGCAGGTGCGGAACCTCGAGCCCCACGATCATCAACGCGACGCGCGCCGGGTTCCACTCGCCGTCGATCGCCCTGCCGATCGTTCCTGCCACCTTCATCAGGTGATCTCGCAGATCGGCCGGGCAGTCGAGCCAGTGGTCGATCTCCTGGCGCGGAACGACGAGTGTGTGCCCTGTCCGGAGGGGTTCGATACTCAGGAACCCGACACAGGCGTCGTCCTTCCACACGAACGTACCCGGGATGTCGCCTTCGATGATGCGAGTAAAGATCGTCGCCATTCCTCGACCCTACCGGTGTGACGACCTGTCGGACGCACCGGCTCCGACCGGTCTCTCCGCCACCGGCGCCGAGTGGAACGAGGTCTCCGATCCCCCCGGTGTGGTGACACTGGAAGCGTATGGGAACGCCGAGCCGAGAACGCAGGTTCCGTGCCGGGTCAGGTCGGCTGAGACCTCAAATCGCCAAACGAAGCTGCGGGTCGGGTCGTTCGAAGCGCGGAATCCCCGTCCACAGCAGCCCGTCCATGAACGCCCAGCTCCGACGATGAATCGCCGATGGGCCGTACGCGTGCAGGGCGGCCTTGTGCCGGGGGCACGGATAGCCCTTGTTCGCCTCGAAGTTGTACATCGGATAGGACTCGGCAGCATCACGGAGGAGACGGTCCCGAGTCACTTTCGCCAGGATCGACGCGGCGGCGATCGACAACGAAGTCCGATCGCCCCGCACGATGGTGCTGACCTTCCCGTTCTGCACGAAGTCCCAGTTCCCGTCTAAAAGGACCCGGTCGGGGATGACCCCGAGACCCTCCAAGGCCCGTCGTGCGGCCAGTCTTTGCGCGTCGGACATCCCCAACTCGTCACATTCCGTCTGGGAGGCGTGGCCCACCGACCACGCGGCGACCCAGTCCGCGATCCGCCCCGAGAGCATTTCTCGTTCGGCTTCGGTAAGCAGCTTCGAATCCCGGATCTTGTAGACGCGGCGGTCTCGCGGAACGATCACGGCACCAACCGTCAACGGGCCGGCCCACGCGCCCCTTCCCACTTCGTCCATCCCCACCACGACCTGGCCGGATGCCCAGTGCTCTCTTTCTCGAATGAGTCCGGGAGCACTGGACCGCAGAGCGGGTCGCAGTCGGGGAACGGTGTCCACGCCGACGAGATTAGTGGTGGGTCGCCGAAAGAGGTGCGCGGTGTCTCCGAGCACATGGCGTCATCTGGCAAGGACTTCCGACGCAGTCGCACTTGGCCCGTTCGGCGAGGAGGAGGACGCTGCCAGGGGCGTCATGGGCCGGAGAGACCGCCTCATTGTTTCGGCGACCCCCCACTCGGTGCTCCGCCCCCGCAAGCTCAGTTCATCTGCAGATCGGACGGATAGGACGCGAAGATCGAGAGTTCGGACGACTGCCGACGAAGCACAGCACTCCACATCTCGTCGGGCGAGTCCGCGAGAAGGTCGCCCGGATCGAACTCGACGACGAACCACGCCTCCTCGGCCAACTCGTCGGCGAGTTGGCCGGGGCCCCAACCGGCACAGCCCGCAAAGACCCGAACCGGTGAGTCATCGTCCGGGGTTTGGGTCAGATCGACGACCTCGAGCGAACCGAGTCGGATACACAAGCCGATTCCCACCTCCGGCTCGACAGGGCCGCCGTGAAAGACGACAGCCGGCTCCACCGCGACGCTTTCCCAGGCGGGTAGAAACTCACCGACCGGAATCGCCGTGGGCCTGTCGAGGACGACACCCAGCGTCCCGTCTTCGTCGTGTTGGAGGATCAACACGACGCTACGGGCGAAGTTGGGATCATTCAGCAGCGGCGTCGCGACGAGGAGTGATCCGGCGCGGGGTGGTCTCAGCCGCATCGGCTGGACGGCAGGCGAAGCGTGAACGTGCTCATGGCCTCATTCTCGTACACCAGAGCGCCGTCCATCTTCTCGGCGAGCCAGCGGGACACAGAGAGCCCGAGTCCGACCGAGTTGGGTTGTGTGACTGACGCATGGCCGCGCTGATACGGCTGGAACACGCGATCGATCATCTCCGGCTCGATCCCCTCGCCCTTGTCGGAGACGGCGACCGACACCTCCCCGGCGTTGGCGACGATGCTGATCGTGCCGGGCAGCTCGCCATACCGAATTGCGTTGGTGACGAGGTTGCGGATGATCTGGCGGACGCGCTGGGCGTCTCCGCAAGCCGTTCCGCCTCCCGAGATGTCGAAACGCTCCCGGGTGGATGGTGGCATGGCCGCCACCACCGAGTCCACAGCCTTCCGCATGTCGACCTCTTCGTGAATGAAGGTGATCGAGTCGGTGTCGGCTCTCGCAGCCACGAGAAGATCCTCGACGATGGCTGCGACTTCCGAGGCCTGATCGGCCACCAAGCGAATGAAGTCCTTCTTGGTCGCTTCGTCGATCTCGTCGTAGAACGTGGCGAGCTCCGAGGCCAGCCCGACCACTGCGGTCAACGGTGTGCGGAGTTCGTGGCTCACAGACGCAATGAACTCGTCTTTTCCAGCGACCAGTTCTGCGAGCTGACGAGCTGTCTGACGCTCCTCGGTGATATCTCGGGCAACGATGGAGATGAAGTTCCGATGCCGCTGGGCGACTGCAGAAGTGAGAATTTCCTTGCCGGTCCGCGACCGGAGCGACACCTCACCTCGCCACTCCGCGGGACCGTCCGGTGCGTTCCGCCAGTGCCTCAGTGCGGCGGCCTCTGCCCCCGAGGCGACGAATTCGGAAACGGGGGCGCCAATGAGACTGTCGACTTCACCGTCGGCCAGGAACGATCGCATGGCGGCGTTGACCCGGTCAACTCGGTCGTCCTCGTCGGTGAGCCACACGAGGTCCGTGGTTGCTTCCAAGATCTCCGACGTTCGCCGCCGAGCCTCTTCGACGCGCCGCTGCTCGGTCACGTCGACCAGCACCCCCTCGAAGAAGAGAATCTCGCCATCCCGATCGCGAATTGCGCGGCTGCTGTCGGTGACGGTGATGGTCGATCCGTCAGCCTTCGTGAGTTCGATCTCGTAGTCCATCACCACGTCGGACTCGTCGAACATGGCCAGCCACTCCGCCCGGCTCGCCCGGTCGCGGTAGTGCGCATGGGCGCGTTCGATGGTCCCCAGGAGCTCAGTCGGGTCGGCGAGGCCGAGCATGTCGGCAAGCGCGGCGTTCGCCGCGAGGACCTCGCCGGTCACCGCTGATCGATACACCGCGACCGGAATGCGGTCGAACAGGAGATCCAGCCGCCGGGGCGCGCTCCCCCGGACAATGTTCGGTCTTCCCTCGGCTGCGGACACTTCGAGATTGACTCGAGTGAGCGGACGCCCGTCGAATGTGACTGGTTGGGAGGACACATCCACGACCATTGATGCATCCCCCGACGTTTCCAACTCCATGGTGACGGGATTCCCTGTCACCGGCCGAGGTATACCGAAGATGCCGCTCATCGTCTCGCCCGCCAAGGCCTGTCCGACGAAGACGATCGCGGCTGGGTTGGCGTACACGATGGCGTCCCCGTCGACAATGAGCACCGGTACGGACTGTTCGTCGATTGCTTGGCGGATCTGCTGCTGGGCGAGGGCGAGATCGGCCAACCGTTCGCCGATCGAGCCAAAGATCCAGGCCAGTCCTGCACTGATCACCGCGAAGACCGCCATGGCCACGAACAGGCTGAACGCCGGACCCACGACCTCTGGGGAGATGATGAACTGAACGCCGGCGACGTTGACGGACAGGTATGCAGCTGTAGCGCCTATCAACCCCGCGCCGGGTGCGAAAGTCCGTCCCCACCGGGGACGGAGCAAGGAAAGTGCCGCGATGGCACCGACGAGGACCAGCAGTGAGCTGTACTGCATCCCGAGACCGGCCAGTACCAGCGCAGTCGTCAGGTCGTAGCCTCCCATGACCGCCAGGCGCCGCGAGGAGGGCTCGTCGTCGGTGTTGGCTCCGACAGAGGTGAGGACGCCACCGACCGCCAGCAAGAATACGACTGCCGTCCGTGGGTTTCGCCCGACCACGGCGACAACAACGACCAGTGCACCCGCTGCCAAATACAGCAGTCGTCGCACTCTCCATGGCCGACTCGATGTTGTGCGGAACACAAGGTGTCATCGGTCGTTGGGAGGCTGGCCTTGAGAACCGGACGGCCGCGGCGTCCGGGTCGTTCAGGAGAGCTGGGAATCGATCCAGTCGATCACTTCGCCGACGACCTCAGGGCCTTCGGGTTCGTTGAAGATCTCGTGTCGCAGGGCGGGGTACACGACACGCTGGACTGCCGGACGATCGGCGAGCGCCGCCGAGGACTGAGGTGGAACGATCGAGTCGGCGGCACCGTGGACCACCAGGGTCGAGATGTCCAGTCGGTCGAGCGCACCTCGCACACGAGCCATCGCCGAGAACATCTCAGCGCCATAACGAACCGTCGACTTGGGATACACCAGTGGATCCGCGAAATACGCTTCGCCAACCGCGGGATCCCGTGACAGTTGCGCCCCATCCAGGCCATTCGGGACCTCCAACCGGGGAACGATTCGGGTCAGGGCAGCCGCCAGGGCGCGTTGCCATTTGGCGCCTCCTCCGAGCCCGGGCGCGCTGAGTACCAGGAGGTCCGATGGCGGCCGTTCCGACAGGGCGTACTCGAGAGCGAAGAGACCTCCGCCTGAATGACCGAGCAGAATCACGGGCAGTCCGGTCCCCCTGGATCGTTCCACATGCGCCTGGATCTGGTCGAGTACGTCGGACCATGCGTCCACCCACGCCCGCCGCCCACCCGACGCACCGAAGCCGACCTGGTCGTAGGCGGTGACAGCGATTCCTGCCGCCGCGAACTGGGCGCCAACATGCTCATACCGGCCCGAGTGCTCGGCAAGACCGTGGCACAGCACGAGTTCGGCCCTGACATGTTCAGGCTCCCACCGTCGCACCAGTTCGTGCGTTCCCGCCGGTGTCTGGGACGGATGGGAAGTGCTCGTCACGTGTCCTCCAGCAGTCATCTCGGTCGGTCCATCGTATGCGGTCAGCGCACGGTTGCCGGATCGCCATCGGGCCTCACCACCACCACGTCAGGCAGCCCTGGAACGGCCGGAGCCTCGATCCTCCCGAATGCGCCAGGAAGCGTGATGCCGTCCGGCGCGATGTAGGGAAGTCCCAGCGCCGGTGGCGGTGAGAACAGCGGCCGCACCCTGCGCTGTTGGCGGAGGTGCCTGTCGAGTTGGGCGAGCGCGAGCGAAAGGCGCTCGGGATCATGCGCCGGTTCGTCCCCCACGTCCATGCGCCACGGTGAGTTCACCCAAACAGTGCCACAGATCCGATCCACCACGACAAGCGCCTCCCAGCCCTCGGGTGCGTCCAACACCCGCCCGAACACATCAGGCACACCGTGCACCATGAAGTCGTCCTCGCGCGGCGGGTCACAGGGGATGCCGTCGGTTCCTGCGGTGACGATGAGGTCAACTCCGAATCGATCCGACACGAACCGCGCAGTGGCCAGGGCATGCGCGGACGCAGTGGAGAGCGTGACCACGCGGCTCGCAATCTGCAGCCGGTCGCCTATCAGCGGTGGAAGGGCGGGTTCACTCGCCGCAGCGGATGCCATGTCCCTCGGATCTCGACTTCGACGTCCTCGTCCGTGGGCGGTTCGAGATAGCCCATTCCGATGCCCGCCGCAAGTGCAGGACTGAAGTTGCCACTCGTCACCCACCCTGTCGCCGATCCCGCTCGCAACGAATTCCCCGTTCGCGGGATCTGCCGCGAGTCCGTCGTGAAGGCGATGAGTTGGCGCGCCGGATCGTCCCGAGCCGCCATCAGCGCATCACGCCCCACGAACTCGTGGTCCCATGCGACGGCAAAGCCCAGTCCCGCATCGAGAGGCGTGACATCTTCGGTGAGGTCCTGGCCCCAGAGCGGAAGTCCTGCTTCCAAACGCAGCGTGTCGCGGGAGCCGAGGCCGCAGGGAGTGGCACCGACCTCGACGAGTCGCGCAAAGACGGCACCGATCACGGCGGGGTCACCGACGAGTTCGCCACCCTTTTCTCCCGTATACCCCGTACCACCCAGCCGCAGCGGTGCACCCTCGAAACTCGCCTCGAACAAACGACCTCGTCGCACCTCGATGCCGAGGAGGGAATCCAACATCTCCGGAGCATCCGGACCCTGCACGGCGATCGACGCCGTGGAAGGCCGGAGATCCTCGGTGACGGTGTCCTCAGCGGCTGACGAGAGGCCGTCGAGCACCCGCAGGTGGTTCCCTCCGTTCGGCATGACCCAGACCTCGTCATCCCAGCGCCAGACCATCAAGTCGTCGATGACTCCCCCTGTCGGGTTGAGCATCATCGTGTACTGCGTCCGCCCTGCCGAGAGCTTCGCCACGTCGTTGCACAGCCGTGCTCTGAGCGCGGTTTCGGCACCGTCGCCCCGGACGACGGCCCGCCCGAGATGTGAGACGTCGAAGACGCCCACGCTGTCGCGGACCGCCTGGTGTTCTGCGAGGACGGAGGTGTACTGCACGGGCATCGACCATCCACCGAAGTCGACGAAGCGCGCTCCCAGGGACGCGTGCAACTCGTGGAGGGGCGACTGCTGTGACATCAGGTGCGAGCGCCGCGACTGTCGAGGCGTGTCACCTGAGGAGGACCGGGTATCCGGGTGGGAACGATCTCGGTCACATTTGGGGGCTGCTCGAGGCCGTACTTGACGACGAGGTTCAGGAAGTCGCGCTGGTACAGGATCTTGACCTGAATGTCGGGGTACAACTCGCGGAGTCGCCGCGCCTTGGCGTTCTTCTTGGTCACGAGTTTCTGGCTCATCGTGGTGATCTCGATGTAGAGGTCGTCGTCGGGCAGATAGAAGTCGGGAGTGAAGTACTGGCTGGGGCCCCCTTCCCGATCCCAGTTCACCGGGAACGATGTCGGCTCATACATCCAGTCGACGCCGTAGAAATCGAGCAGCAGCGCGAACTGTCGTTCGCTGTTGTGGGCGAAGCGTGGCTCGCCCGCGGTCATGGGGGCTGCGTTCAGGTGGCTTCCGCCAGTGTCTCGGGCTCGTCGACGGGATGCGGAGTCAGATCGTGCAGGTCGCCGGCGAGTTCGTCGTGGACTGGACCCACTGCGATGCCGAACACCCCCTGCCCCCGTCGAAACACGTCGACGACCTCGTCCGGTGAATGGGCAGCGAAAATCGTGGTGCCGTCGGAAAGCAAGGTCACATCGGCCAACGGCATGTCACTCTCCAACTGATCACGCAGAATCTCGACGGCGGATCGGATCCGTTTGAGGCTCATACCGGCGTCGAGCAGCCTCTTGATGACTTTCAGTTGGATCAGATCGGTGAACGAATACAGGCGCTGGGAACCCGAGCCGCTCGCCTCCTTGGCGGACGGCCGCAACAGGTCGGTCCGCGCCCAGTAGTCCAGTTGGCGGTAGGTGATGCCGACGAGTCGGCACACCTGTGGAGCGCGATAGCCGACTCCAGCGTTGCCATTGGCAAGGCCGATCGGTTGAGGCGTCGGATTCGGCACGTCGATCCTCCCGGGTTCCGAGTGGCCAGGCCACTCACACCATCGTAATTCTCCAGATGTCATTCCGTCGAGGTCGCGAAAGCTACCCCCCCGACCCAGGACTTGTCAACAACCTGTGGATAAAGGCAAGCCCTGCGAGGGGTCGGTTCCCTCGACTGTGGCCGGGTTCTACTCGACGGCGTTCTCGCTCTTCGCGGGGACCATGGACCCAGCGCTTCGCTCCTATCCGGTTCTCAGAAGCCGCGGATTGGGCGAGCTCGCGAGCCCCATCCGTGGGCTTCCCGCCCGAAAGCGAAGCTTTTTCGGGCGGAAAAAAACCCAGTCGGCGAAGCCGGCCTGCCTGTCCGCTGCTGACCTGTCAGCGCCCCTTGACCTGTGCGGTATGGGTGAGGGTGATGAGTAGCAGACCGCCGGCCAGGTTCCCTGCCGTTGACAGCCCCAGGTTCTGAAGCAAGTCGCCGTATCCGATCGGTCCGCCGAGCCACAGTCCGAAGACGAGATGGAGTGCCGATACCACCACGTGATCGAACGGCCCGAGAGCGAGGAGAAACCCGACCATGTAGGAGACCGACACCCGGGCCGTCACGCTGTCAGTCGCCGCCAGGAGATAGGACAGCATCGTGAGCAGCGCCCCTGCCATGACGGCTCGCGCCAACGTCGCCGCCCACTGCTTCGTTGCGATCCTCTCCGCGGCCCCGATGAGCGTCTCGGGTGCTGACTCCGGGAGCGCGCCGTCGATCGTCAGGACCAGGGTGAGCACCGCTCCGCCCACCAAATTGAGTACGAGAATCGTCCCCCACAGTCGGATCAAGGCGACGTACGCCGCCGCCCGGCCGGCGCCGATGACGGCGGCGACCGGATCGAAGAAGTTCTCGCTGAACAACTCGGTCCTGCCGACCACGAGAAACACCACCCCGATCGCGAAGGCCAACGCACCGGCGATCCGGGCGATGCCCGGCCCCGCCACGGGCTTGACCAAGGCTTCGACGACACCCAACGCCACGATTCCGAAGACGATGGTCACACCGGCGATGAAGCCTGTCGCTACCTGCTCCAGAGGCGGCATCGAGAGCCGGCGCCGGCCCTCCTCGACGGCGCGGTCGTAGATCTCGGCAGGGCTTGGCGGGACGGACATGATCGCGAAATACCCCGCGATCGGGGGGATGAAACCGTGTCCGAGGGCAGCAAGTAGATGAGGCGCCGTTCCTCGCACCACTCCGGGCTCGGGCCCGCCTAAGGATGTGGGAGACGGGGACGCTTCCCCTCGCGGCTCAAAGCAGCCGGCGGTCCCCCTACGTCGCGATTTCTTCCCCCAGCAGGGGGAAGTACGGCGAAGCCGGGATGGGGGTGGCCACCACGCGAGCACCTCGACGGGCTCGGCCCGCGAGTGGATGTGGAAGACGGGGTCGCTTCCGCTCGCGACCCCCTCGCCGGCTCAGAGCAGCCGGCGGTCCCCCTACGTCGCTTCGCTCCCAGGGGGACAGACAGGTGATCTCGTCAGACTCGCGCAATCACTCAACGCATGAGCTTCACCCACCCGGGTGCTCACCCGCGACCACACCCGTCTTGAGTTCACCGGAGCAAGGTGGCCGCGTCCCAAGCCTCCGCGCGCCCACGCCCCGTCATGGGCCATCGGGTGAGACCCCCACCGAACCCGAAACGGCGGCCGCGCCAACCGGGGGGCGCAGGGGGTTCGACCCCCCGCAAAATCAAACAGCGTCCCAGACCGCGTCGACCGCATCCCGTCATGGGTCACTGAGTGAGACCAGGGCCGAAGCCGAAGAGGCGGCCGC